>CAZTTY010000041.1:0-36189 GCA_964616815.1 uncultured Gemmatimonadaceae bacterium
GAAGCGCGCCGCAGCATGAAGCATCATGCGACAACTACCTTGACACTCACCGCTGATTCAGCACGGCCAGAAGCTCGGGCGTGCGAACGATGACAATCTCGGACTCGCTCAGCCCCGCCCTCGTAGCTTGATCCGCCGCATTTTGAATGAGTTCGATGAGGAATCGGCCGTTGTAGTCCCAGCGGACGTGCTGTGCGGTCGCGGCCACCTCGCGATACTCACGCTCGTCAAATTTGAGATTCGCAGCGATAACCCTTAGGCGGTTCGCCCAGATGGTAGGTAGGTCCAGCATATCAAGCGTGCATGGTGAAGAGGCGCTAATAGAGCCAACGGGGCTGCGCTATGCGCACCGGCTGTAGCGATTCCAGTCCCATCGGAGCAGCGTTAGGCAGAGGGAGGCCAAGTGACAAATACACTATGAGTCCTAACGCCGCCAGATGGCTCCAACGCCGGGCCCTTGTTCCGCATGGATCACCCCGGGTTTCATGCGGGCTCGTTTCGGCAGCCTTAGAACCGCTAAAGGCGGTATGACACCGGCTAGCTCACTCCACCGCTTCACCCGATTTTGTGTCAAATCCTGTGTCAAACGACGGCCCGGCCACCCGATTAGGGTGGCCGGGCCATGACACAACTTGGGCTACGAGACCGCCACTGGACTCAGCGCGCCAAAGTCACCTAACTATCCACGCACCAGCTTCTTGTACGCGATGCGATGCGGCTGGTCGGCCTCCGCTCCCTTCCTCCGCTTGAGATCCTCGATGTACCCCTGGTAGTTCCCCTCGTACCACACCACCTCGGAGTCACCTTCGAACGCCAGCATGTGAGTCGCTATACGATCCAGGAACCAGCGGTCGTGCGAGATCACTACGGCGCAGCCGGCGAAGTCGAGCAGCGCCTCTTCCAGCGCGCGAAGCGTGTCGACATCGAGATCGTTGGTCGGCTCGTCGAGCAGGAGCAGGTTGCCGCCGCTCTTGAGGAGTTTCGCGAGATGCAGCCGGTTCCGCTCTCCACCCGACAGATCGCCCACCCGCTTCTGCTGATCGGCGCCACGGAAGTTGAAGCTCGCCAGATACGCGCGCGAGTTCATCTCGCGCTTCCCCACATCTATGGTGTCGCGGCCCTCGCTCACTTCCTGATACACGGTGTTGTCCGCGTTCAGCTCGCGGCCCTGGTCGACGTACGCGATGCTCACCGTACTTCCTACGGTGAGCGTTCCGTCATCGGGGTCGTCCCTGCCCGCGATCATGCGGAACAGGGTCGTCTTTCCGGCGCCGTTGGGTCCGATGATTCCGACGATACCGCCGCGCGGGAGGCTGAAGCTCAGGTCATCGAAGAGCAGCTTGTCGCCGAATGCCTTCCGCAGTCCCTTCGCGATCACGACGTCGTTCCCCAGCCGCGGCGGCGGCGGGATCACGATCTCGTTCTGCATCACGCGCTCGCCGGTGTCCTGCGCGGCCAGCTCTTCGTACGCGGTCACGCGAGCCTTGCTCTTCGCCTGCCGCGCGCGCGGCGCCATGCGCACCCACTCGAGCTCCCGCGCCAGCGTGCGCTGCCGCGCCGACTCCTGCCTCTCCTCCTGCGCCAGTCGGTTCTTCTTCTGCTCCAGCCAACTGCTGTAGTTCCCCTCCCACGGTATCCCGCGGCCGCGGTCGAGCTCCAGGATCCACTTCGCCACGTTGTCGAGGAAGTAGCGGTCGTGCGTGATCGCCACCACCGTTCCCGGAAACTCCGCGAGGTGCCGCTCGAGCCACGCCACGCTCTCCGCATCCAGATGGTTGGTGGGCTCGTCCAGCAGAAGCATGTCGGGCTGCTCGAGCAGCACTCTGCAGAGCGCCACGCGACGTCTCTCACCGCCCGAGAGCGTGGTGACGTCTGCATCCGCGGGCGGGAGCCGCAGCGCATCCATCGCGATCTCGATGGTTCTATCCAGCTCCCAGAGGTTGTGCGCGTCGATCTGCTCCTGCACTTTCGCCTGCTCGTCGAGGAGCTTCTGCATCGCGTCGTCGTCCATGGGCTCGGCGAACTTCATCGAGATGTCCTCGAAGCGCTTCAGCAGTGCGCGCTGCGAAGCGACGGCCTCCTCCACGTTGCCACGCACGTCCTTCGATTCGTCGAGGTCGGGCTCCTGCGGGAGGTAGCCGACCTTCGTGCCCGCCGCGGCCCACGCTTCCCCCTGAAAGTCCTGGTCCACTCCGGCCATGATGCGCAGCAGCGACGATTTCCCGGCGCCGTTGGGGCCGAGCACGCCGATCTTCGCGCCCGGGTAGAAGGAGAGCCATATACCATCGAGGATGACCCGCGAAGGCGGTACGACTTTTCGCAGGTCCTTCATTACGTAGATGAACTGTGGTGCCACGTCTCTGATCCGGGTTTCGGGTCCTTTGCACGATCCGCCCCGGCGGTCGACACGCCGCCGGCCGATCAGTGAACCGCGAAATCTAACCGAACGGTGGGGTCAGGCACTCTACATTGGGTGCCCGACCCCGTCGTTCATGCTGGCGGTGGCAGCACGATGTCATCACGCAGGTCGCGCACGATGAACCAATCGGCGACCGGTCCGATTCGCAGGAGCCTCGTCACCAGGTTCCGGAAGCGGATGCCGAGGCCGGTGGCCGGCGCGAACGATGACGCGAAGCGTGCAGCGGAGCGCTGCTTCTTCGCCAGGAACGGAATCATGCGCCGCTCGTACGCGGTGAATGCCGCTCGATGGTCGCCCCCGGCCGCGGCCAGCTCCGCGGCGAGTACGTACGCTTCGGTCATGGCGAGGCCGGTCCCTTCGCCGGCGAGCAGCGACACGCACGCCGCGGCGTCGCCCACGAGCGCCACGCGGCCGCTGCTCCAGCGCGGCATCCTGATCTGGCTCACTCGATCGTAATAGACCTCATCCGCCCCGTCCATCGCCTCCACGATGCGTGCGCACTCCCAGCCGAGGCCGGAGTAGATCTCGCGCAGCAGCGCTTTCGGCGTGTCACCCGCGCATTTGCCGTGGGGCACCGAGCGGTATTCATCGCGGAATACGGCCAGGAAGAGAGTGCGGTCGTCACGCATGGAGAAGCGCGACATCTGCCGGCCCGGCGCCGCATAGCTGACGTACACCAGCTCGTCGCGCGGACGGTAGCCGTCGACCTCGAACGCCGCCACGTGATAGCCGAGCGGTACTTCGACGTCGCGTTCGGGAGCGAAGGCCAGTGCGCGAACGCGGGAGTGGAGCCCGTCTGCCCCTATCACGAGATCCGCGTCGCGCGACGCGGCACGGTCGAAGGTGACGTGGACGCGGTCGCCGCGGTCAGCGATTCCCGCCACTGAGTCACCGAAGATGGTCTCGACCCTGCCTTCGAGATCGTCGAAGACAGTGCGTGCGAGATCGGACCGGCGGATGCTGGTGAAGCGGCCACCGGTGGCGCGCACGAAGACATCCGTGGAGAAGCCCCCCTCGGTCTCGCCCGCGCGATCCACCATGCGCACCTCCCGCACGCGATACCCCTGCTCCAGGATGCGCGGAAGCAGCCCCATACGCTCGGCGACGTCGTATCCGGCGCCCCAGAAATCGATGACGTATCCGCCGCTGCGCGGTTCGGACGCGCGTTCCACGAGAATCACTTCGTGACCGGAGCGCACGAGCCACCACGCGAGGGTGGGGCCGGCCACGCCGGCGCCGTTGATCACGACTCTCACGGGGTAGCTCCCGGACGCCGGGGTCGAGGCAGGCAACGTAGTCGGGCCATTGAATCAGACGGTTCGGCGGCGACTTTGCCAAACCGTCCGATTCAATGGCCCGACCCGGCGGGATGCTCGTAGGTACCCATGAGCTCCGCCTGCGCGAGTATGTGTCCCTTCATCGCGCTTTCGAGCTCCGCCTTGGTGGGCTCCTTCAGATCGGGAATGGTCGCGTCGAGGGCGTACAGCTTGAAGAAGTACCGATGCCTGCCGATTGGGGGACAGGGACCACCGTAGCCGAGGTTCTTCCAGTCGTTGCGCCCTTCCTTCGTGCCGGCCGGAAGATCGTTCGATGTCGTATGTTCGGCGAGCGATGCGGTGGCCGGCGGGATGTCGAAGAGCACCCAGTGGACGTACACCATCTTCGGCGCTTTCGGATCGGGAGCGTCGGGGTCGTCGACTATCAGGGCGAAGCTTCGAGTCCCGTCGGGCGCGCCGGACCACGACAGCGGCGGCGACACATCGTCCGAGTCGCAGGTGTAGCGTGCCGGTATCGGTCCGCCGGCCTCGAACGCCGACGATGTTAGCTGGAAGGTCATGTCGAGCTCCGGTTCGTACGTGATGACTTGTCGGCGGCGGCATCGAGCAGGTCGGCGTAGTGGAAGCGCTCGTCGCGCAGAACTACTTCGCCGCGCGCATGAGCCACCGGGTTCGCGAATAGCGGACCATCGTACACGAAGGTGTGAAACTCTCCGTTTTCGCCACACGGATCCACGCCATCGGGGAGGTCCTCGAGGAACGATGCGTCGAGCTCGCGGCCCGCGAAAGAGCCGTCGAGCGCGGTGGAATCGACGCACACGGCCACGGCGCGAAAGCCGAGTTCGATGAAGCGCGCCGCGAGATCGCGAGTGTCGCTCCCCCAGAGCGGAAAGAGCGCGCGCAGCCCCGCTCGCGCGAGGTTCTTCTCGCGATACTCGCGGATGTCCCGCAGAAACAGATCTCCGAATACCACGGCATCGATGGCCGGCGTCTCGGCACGCAGCGCCGACAGCGCGGCCGCCATCTTCCGCTCGTATTCATCGTTATCGGCATTCGCCGTGATGACGACCTCGTGCAGCGGGACTCCGAGCGCCTCGGCCTGCGCGCGGAGGAGCGAGCGTCTGACGCCGTGCATGCTGATCCGGTCGTAGCCGGCGGTCACCGTGGTGAGAAGCGCGGCCGGCTCGTACTCGTCGCCGAGCGCTATCTCGCGAAGAGCGAGCGCGCAGTCCTTGCCGCCGCTCCACGACACGATCACCGGTTTCCTACTCATCGCCCTCGTTCTGGCCGGCCTCCATCGAGCGCAGGTGCCACTGCTGTCGCAGCACGCCGCGAACGTGGACGAACCGCGCCACGCCGAAGATGATGCAGGCGATGCCGAGGGGGAGAAACACCCAGCCGATGATCACCATGCCGGGCTCCTCGAAAAATCGAATGAGCGCTACGCCGGCCGCGAGGAAGGCGAGCGCGGTCCGCACGTAGTTGAGCAGCGTGCGTTCGTTCGAGAGCGAGGTGAGATCCATGGCGAGGCGGTCCTGGATGAGCAGACTCCGGTCGGTCCGCCGCCGTCGAGCTCCCTTCCCTCCGCCTTGCGCGGACACCTCACCCGCTCAGCGCTTCGCGTAGACGCTTCGCGTCCCCTTCCGGTCGAAGGCGATCACGTCGTACGCGTCCTTGCGCGCCCCCTCCATTCCCGGCGACCCCATGGGCATCCCGGGGACGGCGAGGCCGGCGATGGCCGGCGCGTCCTTCAGCATCTTCTGGATGAGGTCCGCGGGCACGTGTCCCTCGACCACGTACTTGCCGACCGTGGCGGTGTGGCAGCTCTCCAGTTCGGCCGGCACGCCGAAGGTGGCCTTCACTTCGCTCATGTCGTCGAGGTCGTGGGCGCTCACTACGAACCCATGCGCCTCGAGGTGGTCTATCCACTTGGTGCAGCAGCCGCAGGTGGGCGACTTGTAGACCGTGATCGCCGTGGGCGCGGCGGCGAACGCCGGGACCGTCAACATTCCAGTTGCCATCGTGGCAGCGGCACCGCCGAGCGCCACTCGCAGCCATTCACGCCGCGTCACCATCGTGCGATTCTCCTCTTCATCTCGACGATATTCGTGGACCGCCGCGCGAGCGCACTCGCGCATGCCGGCAGGCACGGTAGCTATATGCGGAGCTTAAACGGCGGGGCCGGCGGGCGACAGTGCGAGCGGGGAGTGGCGCCTTCACCAGTCGCCGCGCCGTTCTCGCGACTCCTGGCTCCGCTTTCGGTCGAGCTCTTCCAATTCTTCCGCTGGCAGTGGCACGCTGTGCTCCCGGTGAATTGTGTGCGTCGAGTACGGCGTGCCGCGCGGCCGGCCGGCACGAGGATTGTAACATTCTAGGACCTCGCAGGTTCCACGCGCGCGCTCGCGCGCGGCACGGGCCGCCGTTCGTGACCAGGAGGAGCGAATGCCCTACGACAAGATCTCGGATCTGCCGAAGTCACAGGTAGACCAGTACGACCAGCACCAGAAGAAGGTGTTCCTCGAAGCCTACAACCACGCCTACGAGGAGTACGGCCACGACGAGAGCCGCGCATTCGCGGTCGCGCATGCGGCGGCGAAGAAGGCGGACGACTCGTCGAAGTAGACGGGGGGATCGGGCACTCGATGTAGAGGGGGCGATGCCGCTGGCATCGCCCCCTCTACATCGAGTGCCCGATCCCCCATATCAGTAGGGCGGCGGGAAGATATAGTAGGGCGGCGTCACCACCGGCGTCCCCACTTCGAGAGCGATCTGCTGGTGCCGTTCGAAGACGATTTCGCGCGGATCGCCGGTGTACTTCTTCCCGTCGAGGAACACTGTGACGGCGCCATCGTAGCCGGCGACGCCGCTCCTGGAGAGCGGCTGACCCCAGAGGTCGAAGAGTTGGCCGAGGGTCACCCGAATCTCCATGGGCGGCTCGACGTGGATGATCCCTGTGGCGTCGTGGGTGTGCACCCAGTAGAAGCACCCCCCGCTCCCGTCCGTGCCGTATACGAAGCCGTTCACCGAGAGCGGCTCGATCACGCCGATGGATTTCGGGATGGCTATCTGCTCCCCGTCCACGTACAGGCTCACGTGCACGTGGATGTGGTAGCTGTCACCTTCCATGGCACCGCACTGCATGCCGTGCACCGGCTCGCTCTGACCGCCCCGCGCGGCGTTGCCGTCGGCGAAGACCACCTTTCCGATCGTGCCCGCGATCGTGAGCTCGACAGTATCGCGCGGCGCCGACACGACGTCGCCCGTGTCGGCCGGCGGATCTGGCGGCGCGGTCGCAGCCTTGTCCCCACCGCCGCAGGACGCCGAGAGTACGAGTCCGGCCACAGCCGTCACGGCAACGAGCACATGCTTCATACGTTTGACCCTCTTCGGGTGATTTGCAGGGGGATGCTTCGTGATCGCTGCAACTGTCGGGCCTTGGGGGCGGGGGGAGGAAGCAGGAAACAGGAAACAGGAAACAGGAAACAGGAAACAGGAAACAGGAAACAGGAACTACCGCGGAAGCGGGCAGCCAAGTTTCTCAGTCGAACATGGATTCCCGCTCTCGCGGGGACGACAGCGAGGCGTGTGCACTTCCCTGCTTCCTGCTCCCTTCCCCCTTCCCCCTACAACTCTATCCGATGCACGGCCTTCACTATCAGGGCGCCGTCGAGCTGGCGGGTCAAGGAGCGTGTGTCGGGGAAGCGGAAGCGGGCCGCCGGATCGGTGGTGTAGCCCGAGTTCCAGACTACGTAGACTGCATCGCCGATCACGGGGATCCAGTGAAAGCGCAGGTTGAAGTCTACGCGGTCGGCATCGTTGTTGTACTGCACGAAGCCCTGCAGCGACATGCGGGTGCTGAAGTCGTACTCTACGTTGCCGCTGGTCTCGACCGCGGAGAAGGTGCCGGCCGGGAGATCGACATCGTCGCGCGAGTAGTCGACGCCGAAGCTGACGTTGCTGTTCCCCCGCCAGTCGAGCGAGAGGTCCAGCCCCGTTCTGCCGCCATCGTAGAAGCCGCCCCAGCCGAAGCGCGCGGAACCGCTCAGCGCGCGCCCTTCCGAGCTCCAGAACTGGAGCGCGCCGCGCGTCCACCAGTAGCTCCCCGCCGGCACCAGCACGTCGCCGAAGATCTCGAAGGACTCGCGCGGAGCGTCCATGTTGCGCTCTATGTTCACCTCGAAGTGGTCGCCCGACTCCATGTCCACTCCCAGCGGCCGCCACTCGAACTCGGCCGACTCCCAATCGGCCACTCGGCCCAACGAGCCGTCCTCTCTCGCCGTGATCTCCCAGTCCGGAAAGGGAATCTTCAGGTCGAACTGACGGATGCCGAGGAAGGGCGACGCCGGACGGGGACCGAAGCTCAGGTGCCCGCTGGTGCTCTGGATCCCCGTCCTGCTCACGAAGCCGAGCGTGGGTGAGAAGCCGGCGCCCACACGCCGGAACGACACGTGTGCATCCACGAGATCGTTGGGATAGTCCACCGAGGCGTACCACGCGATCGGCGTTCCATGCACCCCGGGAGTTCGCGTGCCGGCGACCCAGAGCGACGGTTCCACGTTGCGACCCGCCATCACGAGCGGGAAGTCCATGTCGATCCCGCCGGCGCGCTCCGCGCCGTCCACTCCGGGACCCGAGCGCTGGGTGAGCATAGCACCGATGGTGGAACGCTCGAACAGGTCGTGCTTCACGCGCAGCACCGCATCGTTGGCATCATCGCCGTCGCCGGTGCGCACGCCGAGCGCGCCGAGCGTCCACGCTCCCACCTTCCCGTAGATCCGCGCGCCCGCCACGATCGGCACCGGTTCACCGCTCTTCAGTCCGATGCGCCGCGAGTAGAAGAGTTGCGCCTCGCGCCGTGATCCCAGGTCGAAAATGCCGCTCGACTCCAGGAAGAACTCCCGCTTCTCGGGAAAGAAGGTCGGGAAGCGGGTGAGGTTCACCACCTGACGGTCGACCTCCACCTGCGCGAAGTCGGTGTTCACGGTGAAGTCGGCGGTGAGCGTGGGCGATACCGCGAGCTTGGCATCGAGCCCCATTTTCCCGCTGAGACGCCCTGCACGGGTGCGCGTACCGTCCAGATCGTGCTCGCTCTCCACTCCCTGCACCAGCGCGTACGGAAGGAATGCGATTCCCATCTCGCGGGTGAGTCCACCGAGGCCGGCGAGCACGCCTTCGTTCTGCAACTGGCGCAGCCCCTGCGCCCTGCCGTACGACCGCCAGAGATCTTCCTCGTTGGCGCGGCGGATGAAGCGGCGGACGTTGAAGCCGAAGGAGGGCGAGCCGCCCGAACGAAAACGCAGAGTGCGGAACGGGATGCGAAACTCCGCGGTCCATCCGCCGCCGTCGCGCGACGTGGCCACATCCCAGATGCCGTTCCAGTCGTCGTTGTCGTCGCCGCCGGAGAGCTGCGAATCCCACATGGCGCCGTTCGGGTTGGTGCGGAAGAGGAATCCGCTGCGACGATCGTGGAAGCTGTCGATCAGGATGGTGATGTTGTCGTCCGACCCGAGGTCGGCGTCGCGACGCAGTTGCGTGGCGCGTATGGCGGCCGGCCGCGCGTCCCAGGCGCGCACGGCGATGTAGAGCGCATCGCGATCGCGCGCCACGCGCACCACCGTACGCTCGCTGGCGGGCGCTCCCGAGTTCGGCTCTCGCTGGCGAAACTCGTGGATGGAGTCTGCACTCGCCCATACCGCTTCGTCGAGCACGCCGTCGAGCCGGACTTCGGCGGCGGCGGTGGCCGCTACCAGGACGGAGTCGGGCGCCGCAACCGCACGCGATGACGACACGAGAGCGGCGCTCCGATCTTCCTGCTGACCGGCCGCGATCCCGTATGTGACTGCCAGCATGCCGGAGACCGCGACGAGCCAGCCGACCATCGCCTACACGTAGACGTACACGTACATGTCTGGACAACGCGGCGCGCGCGCCGGTCGTTGAGAATCAGGCGGCGCTGCCCTCGCTCGCCAGTCGCGAGCTGTGCGCGACGCGCACTCGCACGAAGAGATACGAACCCAGTACCAGCACGAGGGCGATCGCCTGCGCCGCGAGCGTTTCCACGGTGGGGAACACGGCGAACCAGAGTCCCATCCAGTCGGGGATTACGTGGGCGAGCGAAGGGAGCTCCGTGGTGGGGAGCCAGTTGGCGAGCTGCATCTCCTGCGCCTGCTCGCCCACCATCACCAGCAGCACCACGCCGAGCAGCACGCCGGTGAGCACGAGCATCTTCCTGTACGGGAGATGCCGGTTGGCCACGAAGGTGAGCAGCGCGACCACGGCGCTGAAGGCGGACCCCAGGAGCACGCCGTACAGCACGGGCGTACCGCCGAGTTTCATCCGGTAGTTCTGCAGGAACAGCACGACTTCGAAGCCCTCGCGGTAGAACGAGGTGAAGCCGAGGAAGGCGAGACCGAGGAGTACGCCCAGACGGGAGGAGTCCGGATCGGCGGCGCTGCGCAGCAGCTCGCGCTTCTTCCTGGTGTGCATCGCGATCCAGCCCGTCCAGTACAGCTTGTGGAAGAACCAGTTCATGACGATCACGAGCACGATCACGGCAAGGAGGCCGGTGGCCGCCTGCACGTGGAGCGCGGGCACGTTCTCCATCAGGGAGTCGACGATCCCCACGGCGACGCGCCAGGTGATGAGAGTGGCGACGAACCCCACGATGGCGCCCGCCGCGATTGGCTTCTTGTACGGCTTGCCCGTGCTCGCCCTACTCGCGGTGATCGCGGCCAGCACGAGAATGCACTCGAGCCCCTCGCGAAAGACGAGGATGCCGATGTCGAGCACCGCCGTGGAGCCCGCCGTGGTGAGTGGGTCGGGGTTCCCGCCCGCGGCTATGGCGGCCCATACGAGTCCCGCTACCAGCACCAGCACGCCGCTCCAGAGCGCCACGCGCCAGATAGTGTGGCCGCGCTCGTCCACCGCGAGCGCATCCGATCTGAGAACTGTTCTCATCTGCATACCCGAGCGAAAGTATCGTCTTACGTCGGGAATGGAAAGGGGAACGAAGAAGCAAGGTATTCAATGTAGAGGTCCCCGGCAGCAGAGCTGCCGGGGACCTCTACATTGAATACCCTACCGCTTGGTGCCGTCGTCAGGGCACGTTCGGGTTGTTGAACCGCTCGATGTCCGGCAGCGGGAGGCAGGTGGTGGTGCCGTAGAAGCCGCCATTGGAGAACGGCGTACCAGGAGCCGGCACCTGCGGGAGGCTGAACCGCGTGATGTCGTACTGCCGGAAGCCCTCCGCGAAGAGCGTCACGTACCGCTCGTGTACGATGAGATCCTGTATGGAGGCATCATCCGTGGGGCCGGTGTACGCGGTGACACCGTAGCGGCTGCGGATGTCGTTGATGATCCCCACGGCATCGCTGCCGCCCTTCGCCTCGGCTTCGATGAGCTGCGCTTCGTCGTACGAGGCGATACGGATGGACGAGGCATCGCTGGTGTACTTCGCCGGGCTCCAGATGTCCTTGCTGGGATCCGCGGCATTAGTGTCGTCATCCCGAACTGCCGCGCGCGGATCCACGGCGCCTTCCGTCTGGATGTCGCGCGACTCGGGAGCCACCGTGTACAGCCCCGACTGCGCCGTGGAGGCGTAGATGCGGTTGTAGCGGCGCCCCTGGTCGCTGGCATACGTGGCGTAATAGACGAAGCCAGGCGGCACTGCTTCGGCGTCGGTTATCGCGCCCCCCGTGTTCCCCTGGAAGAGCCGCGCGCGAGCGCGTCCCACCAGGGCGGCGTTCACCACGCTGTCCATCCCGCTGACGGTAGCCGCGACCGTCATGGCCGTGGTGAAGCGATCTTCGGCGAGCGCGAAGATCGCCGTCGATCCGATCGGCGCGCTAAGATCGAACGCTGCCTCGCACATCGCCATGCCGAGCGCGGTGTAGCTGAAGCCGGCGTACAGCGCCGACGTAGCGATCAGCTCGTCGCGCTCCGATCCGACTTCTTCGGCGGTCCACCCCTGCAGCTTAGTGAGCGCGTTGTCGGCCTGCCAGCGCGCCGTGGAGAGCGGAGTGTAGATGCCGGGGTTCTGATTGCTGCTGCAGCTATTGACTCCGTAGATGCCGTTCGTTTCCACGCCCGATGTGCGCCGGTCGTACGGCCAGCCGGCGGCGCCGAGCTGTGCGTCGGCAAACTCGTCGGACATGATCCCCGAAGCGAGCGCGTACGCGCCGAAAGCGCACTCGAAGTCCGCCACCGCGCCATTCACCATCAGCGCGGCCTGGTTGGGGTCATCGAGCGTTTCGGCCGGCACCCGGTCCGGAGCCTTGACGTTCAGCAGTTGGTCAGTGTTGCACGCGGTGATCGACGCGACCACAGCCACCGCGGCAGCCGCCATGGCCAACCAGTGCCCGCGCCGCCGGCGTGGAGACCGAGGCGTGCGGCCGCTCTTGTGATTCCAGGTCATTTATGCACTCCTCAGAAGCTCAGGTGGGCGCTGAAGATGAACGACGCGAGCTGCGGCAGCTCCGACTGGTCCGTGTACTGGGTACCGCCACCAGCGCCGCCGGAGATGAAGTAGTTCTCGGGGTCGACGCCGGAATAGCCGGTCCAGGTGTGGAGGTTGCGCGCCGCTACGTTCAGCGTCACGGCCCGCGCACTGACCTTCTCGGCCAGCGACCGGGGAGCATCCCAGCTCAGCGAGATCTCGCGCAGCTTGGCGAACTTGCCGTCGTTGTACACGAAGTCGCGGAGCGTACCGGGGCTCTGATACTGCGCGAGCAGCCTCGGATCGGTCTTCTCCGTCTCGATCGACTCGAGGCAGGTGTAGAAGAGCTGGCAGCGGATGCGGATGTTGTTGTCGGCCTTCTTGTAGCCGCCCTTGAAGTCGACCAGCGCGTTCAGCCGGAAGTTGTTCAGGAAGCGGATGTTGGAGCTGACCGAACCCTCCCACGCCGGATTCGCGCGCCCCCAGGGGAGACGCGGCGCCACGACGGCACCGGATTCGTTGTAGCAGAGCATCTCGCCACCGTGACCGTCGGCGCACATCGGATCGGTCGCGCGTCCGGTGGCCGGATCGTACCCGGCGCTGGTCACGACCGGCACGAACCAGGAGAACGGAGCGTAGCCGATGCGTTGCTGGATGTAGCCGCTCACGATCGTGGTGTCGCCGCCGCTGAGCTGGATCACCCGGCCGCGGTTGGCGGAGAAGTTGATGCCGAGATCCCAGCCGTAGCTGTCGCCCTTGATGACCTGGGCGTTCAGCATCGTCTCGATACCCTGGTTCATGATCTCGCCGGCGTTCACGTACTGGCTGCTCGCACCGAAGCCGGTGGAGGGAGCCACGCCGCGCAGAAGGATCGCGTTCTTGGTGTGCGTGTCGTAGAGCGTCACGTTGAGGCCGAGCCGGTCGTCGAGCAGGCTGGCGTCGAAGCCGAGCTCGAGCTCCTTCCCGCGCTCCACACCGAGATCGGGATTGCCGAGGAGTCCCGGGGTGAGGGCCGCGGTGCCGTTGGGACCGGGGATCGGGTTGAACGTACGGAGCGCCGTGAAGGCCTGCGGCTGCGTGCCCGACTCGCCGTACGAAGCGCGGAGCTTGAAGGTGCTCAGCCAGCCCGGCATGCGATCAGCGAAGAAGGGCTCCTCGTTGAGCACCCAGGAGAGCTCTGCCTTCGGATAGGTCACCCACTTCACGTCCTTACCGAAGGAGCTGTTGTTGTCGACGCGCACCGCCGCGGTGAAGAAGAGGCGGTTCTGCCACGAGAACTGCTGCTGCCCGTAGTAGCCGAGCGTGTTGTTGTTGGAATAACCGTCCGACGTGACCGGCCGGATAGCGGCCGACGATACGGTCTCCAGGCCCGGCGCGGGGAAGTAGTCGCCCTCGGCCGTGATGTCGGAGAACTGCTTCTGGTAGTACTGCACGCCGAACGACGTGGCCGACACTAGGTTTTCCGAAACGTTGAAGCGCGCCGTGCCGTTGTAGTCGTAGGTGTTGAAGACGACGTCGCGGCGGTTCTGGTACTTCCACCCGTCGGCGTTCTGGCCCCAGAAGTAGCGGAGCGTGTCGTTCGTGAGGTACGGGAGGAGCTCCTGGTTCTTCTCCTGCGTGAAGTCCGTACCGATCGCCAGTCTGTTGGAGAACCAGCCGAACGGGTTGTAGTTGACCGTGACGCTTCCCGTGAGGCGGTTGATGTTCTGCCAGTCGTGCATCGCGCGGTCGACTTCGGGCGGCGCGCCGTTGAAGCCGCGCACCCAGCCGCACTCGGGCATGTCTTCCGGCGCGCAGTTCTCGGGGAGGTTTTCCGGAGTGGAGTACCAGGCGCCCCACGTGGCGCCGCCGCAGCCGCCTTCGCAGCTCAGCGCGGTGTGGCTCTCGATGTAGCCGAGGGAGGTCTGGATGTTGACCTTCTCGCTCGGCGTGATGCCGAGGTTGGTGCGGGCGTTGAACTGGTCGCGGAAGTTGTTCGGCTCCGCGCCCTGCGCCTTGCTCTTGCCGCCCGACGCGAAGTAGCGGAGCGTACCGGCGCCGCCGCTCACGGAGGCGCTCCAGTCCTGGACCTCACCGGTGCGGAAGATCGGGGTGCCGCGCTCGTTCTCGCGCTCGACGATGTTGAGCTCCTGGATCCGTCCGGTGGGATCTCTCCAGTAGTTGACCGGAACGCGTCCCTCGGGATTCATGAACCAGTTGGCGCCCTGCTTGATGTTGAAGTTGTAGCGGGTGCCTTCGGACGAGCCCTTCTTGGTGATGATGTTGATCACGCCGCGAGCCGCTTCGGTGCCGTACAGAGTGGCGGCGGAGGGGCCCTTGAGGATCTCGATCGATTCGATCTCGGAGGGATCGAAGTCGTTCATGCGGGACACCACGCCGGACCCGAACGCCTGCACCGAGATGCCGCTGCCCGTCTCGTTGTTGACGCGGACACCGTCGACGTAGATCAGCGGGTCGCCGGAGAGCGAGAAGCTGGAGACGCCGCGGATGCGGATGTTGGCGCCCGAGCCGATCATGCCGCTGCCGGGAGTGACGACCACGCCCGGGGCGCGACCGTTGATCAGCCCATCCACGCTCGGGATCGCGGCGGAGGCGGTGACCTCCTCGGCCTTGATCTGGGTGACGGAGTTACCGATGGAACGCTGGGTCTGACCGCCGGCGGTGCCGGTGACGACGATCTGGTCGAGCTCGATGGCGCGGTCGGCCATGGAGAATCGTACGTTGGTGGTCCCGACCCTGACCGTCTGAGAAGTGGGCTGGTAGCCGATCATGCGGGCGTTGAGCACGACTTCGGTGCCCGTGACGCCGGTAATACGGAAGTTGCCGTCGGCATCGGACATGGCGCCCTTGCCGGCCTGCCCCTGGACGATGACCTGCGCGCCGGGGAGGGGTCTCTGGGTGGCTTCACTCACAACCTGGCCGGCAACCACTCCGGATTCCTGCGCTTGGAGTCGCTGCGAAGTAAGTGGGACGGCGGCCAGAGCAAGTGGAATGAGGAGGGCCAGCAGGTGTTGGCGCGGGGCACCTCGGGCGTTCCCTCGACGCCACCTACGCCAGTCGAACAACGCTACCTGTCGCATCGCAGTGTCTCCATTTGGATACAATGATGTATCATAACTTTGCCCGCGCTATGTTATACCATTTCGTGGCCGAACCCGCAAGAGTAGTCTGTGCAATGACCTGCGATCCATGCCATAACTACAGATGGATCGACCCGCCCCACCCGAGCTCGCCGCCAAAATGACAAACAGAATCGATCACCCCCCGCGCCGCCGAGCCGCCGGAGCGGCGTCGCTCGCATCTCCCCTCACCCTCTCGCTCGCCGCGCTGCTGCTCGCCGCCGGGACCCCGGCACCCGCCCAGCGCACCGCGCCCGCGCGCTCCCCCCTCCCCGGCCTCGACCAGTACATCGAACGCGCTCTCGAAGACTGGCAGGTACCCGGGCTCGCGATCGCAGTCGTGCGAAACGACTCCGTCATCATCGCCCGCGGCTACGGTGTGCGTGACATCGGCCGCCCGGAGCCGGTGGACCGGAACACTATCTTCGCCATCGCCTCCACTTCCAAGGCGTTCACGTCCGCGTCGATCGGAATGCTGGCCGACGCCGGTACGCTCCATTGGGACGACCCCGTGAGGCACTGGCTCCCCTACTTCGAAGTCGCCGATCCGATCGCGAACCAGTCCTTCACCGTTCGCGATCTCCTGAATCACCGCTCGGGACTCGAGCGCGGCGATCTCCTCTGGGCCACGGGGAGCTACGACCGGAAGGGAGTGGTGAGCCACCTCCGCTACCTGCGCCAGATCCACCCCTTCCGCACCGCCTACGGCTACAGCAACAACATGTTCATCACGGCCGGGATGGTCGTCACCGAAGCCTCGGGCATGAGCTGGGACGACTTCGTCGCCCGGCGCATCTTCGAGCCGCTCGGCATGCGCCGGAGCAACACCACCGTGCGCGTCCTGGACTCCATGGACAACGTGGCGCAGCCGCACGAGATGGTGGACGGCCGGCTGCGCGTGGTCCCGTACTTCAATCTCGACAACGAGGGGCCCGGCGGCTCCATCAACTCGAGCGTGGCCGACATGTCGCAATGGCTGCGCTTCCAGCTCGGCGACGGCTCCTTCGGCGGAAAGCGGCTCATCTCGCGCGAGTCGCTCGCCCTCACGCACACGCCGGTCACCATGATCCCGCTCGGCGCGCGCGACAGCTCGATGTTCCCCGGCATCCACTTCTCCGCGTACGCGATGGGCTGGCAGGTGCAGGACTACCGCGGGCGGACGCTGGTGCAGCACGGCGGCGCCATCGACGGGATGCGCTCGCGTGTGGCGCTCGTCCCGGAGGAGGGTATCGGACTCGTCATCCTCACCAACCGCGGCGGCGGCAACATTCTCTTCGATGCCGTACGAAACCGCGTGCTCGACGCGCTGCTGGGCGCGCAGCCGCGCGACTGGAGCGCCGAGTACAGAAAGGTGGCGCGCGAGGACTCGGCGAGAGGCGCGCGTGCCGACAGCGTCTACGCGGCCTCGCGCGTGTCGGGCACGAGGCCGTCGCTCGCACTCGACCGCTACACGGGGAGCTACGTGAGCGACGCGTACGGCGAGGCGCGCATATCAAAGGAGGGCGACCACCTCGTCCTCACGATCGGGCCGCGCTTCGTGGGCGACATGTCCCACTGGCACTACGACACCTTCCGCGCCACGTGGCGCGACCCCACCGGCGGCTGGGGAATGGTGACGTTCCGTCTCGACGACCGCGGCGAGCCGACCAGGATGTGGACGGCCGGCTTCGGCGACTTCGAGCGGAGCGATGAGGCGTCGAAGGCTGGAGGAGCGCGGTGAAGCGGGAGGAGGGGGGAGGGAGCGCGTCGGGACGGGACGGCGCATAGCGGGCCGGATGCGCCTCGCGGGGCGAGGCGCATCCGGCGAGTGGCGCCCGCTACCAGCTTCCGCGTTCGCCCATGATCTCGATGATGCGTTCGAGCCGGCCGGCGGCGTTGCGCCAGTGGTGATGAACGGCGCGGCGCGCGCCGTCGGCGCTTCCCGCGACGATGCGTCCGATGAACACTTCGTGTTCCTCGACGGAGCGGGCGATCTCGCCGGGGAGCGAGCTGGTGTACAGGTGGACGTAGCGCTCCGTCTGCGGTTTGATCGCCTCGTGGAGAGTGCGGAGTCGCGTTCCGGCGCCCGCTTCCACGAGGCGGTAGTGCAGCTTCATGTCGGCGTCGAAGACGAGCGCCGAGGCGCCGTCGCGCGCCGCGGCGGCGAGCTCGCTGTTGAGGGCCGAGAGGTCGTCGCCGAGGGCCTCGCGCTCGGTGGGTGATGCGCGTGCGGCGGCCGCCGCGGCGAGCCCTTCGATGACCCCGACCATGTCGAAGAGCTCGCGGGCATCGCTCTGCGTGAGCGGGGCGATGATGAGTCTGCGCTCCTTCCGCCCGCCGGTGGAGATGATGTAGCCCTCCTGCTGGAGGCGGTGGAGCGCGGTGCGGATGGGTGTGCGGCTGATGTCGAGCCGGGCGGCGATATCGGTTTCGATGATTCGCGAGCCGGGCGCGAGCCGTCCCCAGACGATGAGTTCGCGGACGCGTCGGTAGACCAGCTCGGCGCTGCCGCCGCGTGCGCGGCGAGCGGGTGCGGGGGGATCGGGGACACCATCCAGCTCCCCTCGCGGCGTCACGGCGCCAGTCGAAGCGCCGCGGGGCCCCATCGTGCTGGCGGTGCCGGGAGTCTCGCGGCGAGCGCGGGGGTACTGGCGGGCAGGGGTAGCATCGGGCCAATGTAGCATCCGGCTGCTTTGTACAGCAACCAGTATGGAAAACGATCCAACAATTTTGTATACCTTGCCGGATACTAATGCGGGCGGCATATTGGCCGTGCGCGACCCGATCGCGCTGACCGAGAGCAACGGCGCCAGACCTCAACCACAACGCCGAGCCAATATGACGTCCCACGGCAACTCGTCCGGCGGCCTTGCCGACACGGATCTCGACAGCAATCAGGCGCGGCCGAACTCCGGCATCGAAGTCCGGCACCTCGCCACCCACGATGAGTTCGCTGCCTGCGTAGCGCTGCAGCACCGGATCTGGGGAGCCGGATTCAGCGAAAGAGTCCCGGCTGCCATCCTCAAGGTCAGCCAGCGCATCGGCGGCGTCACCGCCGGCGCTTTCAACGAGAATGGCGACATAGTCGGCTTCGTCTTCGGCATGACCGGCGTAGAGGACGGCGATCTCGTACACTGGTCCGACATGCTCGCCGTCCGCGTGGATCTCCGCGACCGGGGGATAGGGCGCGTCCTCAAGGAGTTCCAGTTGCAGGCGCTGCACGACCGGGGCGTCGCCCGCATCTACTGGACGTTCGACCCACTCGTCGCGCGCAACGCCCATCTGAACTTCAACCGGCTGAACGTCGATGTCGACGAGTACGTCATCGACATGTACGGCAGCGAAACGGACAGCGCGCTCCACCGCGGGCTCGGCAGCGACCGTTTCATAGTCGTGCGGCCGGTGACGCTGCACGGGCCCGATGTCGTGCCCGTGGAGCGCGACCGTGCGCTCGCGGTGGCGGGGGTGGGAAGCGGGACCAGGATCCTCAACGAAGTGGACGCCGCCGGCGTGCCGTCGCTGGCTACGTTTTCCGAGATACCCGCCGAGCCGGCGTACCGCATCGCGATCCCGCTCGACATCGAAGCGGTGCAGCGCAACGACATCGCGCTCGCCTCGCGCTGGCGCCAGAGCACTCGGCACGCCATTCTGTGGGCGTTCGAGAACGGCTATCGCGTGCTCGGCTTCTACCGCGACGACGAAGCTGGCAGTGGTTTCTACGTGCTCACCACCGCCCCACGGGCGAGGCGCGAGCGCGCCAACTCCACGATCCGCTTCCCGCAGCGCGGCGACGCGGCGTGAGCGACGGTGGGGAAGCCATCCCCGCTCCGGCGGACGCTCATCGTCATCCCCGCGCAGGCGGGGATCCATTCTCTCTCTCTTAGACCGAGGTGACCCAGATGCTCCGCATGGATCGAATCGTACTTCGTGAGATCCGGCTGCCACTCAAGGAACCGTTCCGCATCTCTTCCGGAGTAGTCAGCGAGCGGCGCATCACTCTGCTCGAGCTGTACGGCGCCGATGGCGGGCCGCCGGGCTGGTCGGAGTGCGTGGCCGGCGAGAATCCCAACTACAGCTCCGAGACTATCGATACGGCGTGGCTGGCCATCCGCGAGTGGGTGGCGCCTCGCGTGCTGGGCCGCGACTTCTCCGGCCCCGAAGCGGTGCACGCCGCGCTCGAGCACGACTTCCGCGGGCACCGCATGGCCAAGGCAGCGGTCGAGATGGGTGCGTGGGAGCTGGCCGCGCGACAGCAGGGCGTGCCGCTCGCGAAGCTCCTCGGCGGAACGCGCGAGAGTGTGTCGGCGGGGATCTCCATCGGCATCCAGGCCAATCCGGAGGCTCTGGCGAGCCGCGCCATCGCCGCGAGAGACGCGGGATACAGCAAGGTGAAGATCAAGATCGCGCCGGGCTCCGACCTCGCCTTCGTGCGCGCGGTGCGCGAAGCGCTCGGACCCGATGCCCACATCATGGCCGACGCCAACTCGGCCTACACGCTCGCCGACGCGGAGCTCTTCAAGCAGATCGACGAGTACGGGCTCATAATGATCGAACAGCCGCTGGCGCCCGACGACCTGGTGCGGCACGCCAAGCTGCAGGCGGAGCTGCGTACGCCGCTCTGCCTCGACGAGTCGATCACGAGCGTCGACCGGGCGGAGGACATGATCGCGCTGAAGAGCGCGCGGATCATCAACATCAAGCCGGGACGAGTGGGCGGCTTCACACAGTCGAAGGCGATCCACGATGTCTGCAAGCAGAATGGCATCCCGGTCTGGTGCGGCGGGATGCTCGAGAGCGGCGTGGGGCGCGCACACAACGTGGCGCTGGCTTCGCTCCCCAACTTCACGCTCCCCGGCGATCTGTCTCCCAGCTCACGCTACTGGGAGCGCGACATCGTCACCCCGGAGTGGACGATGGGCGCCGACGGCATGGTCGCCGTCCCCCTCACCGAGCCGGGGATGGGCGTGAAGGTGGACATGGACAGGGTGGATGCATTGACAGTGAAGCGCGAGGAACTGAAGTAAGGAAGCAGAGAGCAGACGGCAGACGGCAGCGAACTGCCTCGGGAGCGAGCACTCGCTCCCCGGAGATCCTGCTGCTTTCTGCCGTCTGCCCTCTGCTGTCTCCAACCGAGGGGGGTAGCGATGAGCGGCTTCGGAAGGTTCATGATCGTGGGCGCGCTGGTCGCGCTGCCGACGGCGGGAGGGGCGCAGGCGGCGATGGAGGTGGCGGCGCCGCGGGCGGCCGTGGAGAGTCGGGCGCCGAGCGTGGACGCGGGGCTCGACAGGCTCGAGACCGAGATCCAGCGGCTCGCCGCGATCTCGCACGGCACCGTGGGAGTCGCGCTCGTGCACCTGGAGAGTGGTCGATCGCTCTACTACAACAAGGGCGAGCGATTCCCCATGGCGAGCACCTTCAAGGTTCCCGTAGCGGTGGAAGTGCTGCACAGGGTGGACGCGGGCGACTTCACGCTCGACAGTATGATCACTCTGAAGCCCGGCGATCTGCATCCCGGGAGCGGGACGTTGACGAACCTCTTCAACCACCCCGGGGTATCGCTCTCGGTGCGCAACCTCATGGAGCTCATGCTCCGGATCAGCGACAACAGCGCCGCGGATCTCATGCTGCGCACGGCCGGCGGCTCCGATGCGGTGAACGCGCGCCTGAAAGCGCTCGGCGTCACGGGCGTGCGCGTGGACAGGCCGACGGTGCGTCTGATCGCCGACTACATCGGGATACCCACTCTCCAGAGCGATGACGTCCCGCCGGAGCAGTTCCGCGCCCTCTCCAGGGCCGTCCCCGACAGCATCAACCGGATCGCGGCCACGAAATTCGAGGACGATCCGCGCGACACCTCCACACCGGAAGGGATGGCGCAGCTACTCCAAGCCGTGTGGCAGGGGAAGGCGCTGAGCAGCGGCAGCACCGACATCCTCATCGACATAATGCGCCGCTGTCTCACCGGCAACGCGCGCATCAAGGGTATCCTGCCGCCCAACACGGTGGTCGCGCACAAGACGGGATCGCTCGGCGGACGGAACGCTGTCGGAGCCGGCACGCAGAACGACGTGGGCGTGATCGAGCTGCCCGGCGACGCGGGACACCTGATAACGGTGGTGTTCGTGAAGGGAGAGGACGACAGCGAGCGCGGCGAGAGCGCCATCGCGCAGATCTCGCGCGCGGCCTACGACTACTTCGTCACCAACCCGGTGGTTCAATGACACGTACTCTGGAACGAACGCTCGGGCTCAAGGAGCTCGTCCTCATCGTCATCGGCACGGTCATCGGGTCGGGGATCTTCATCGTCCCGGCCACCGTACTGCAGCAGACCGGCGGGAGCCTCTCCTTCTCGCTGCTGGTGTGGTTCATCGCTGGAGTGCTCTCGCTCCTGGGCGCGCTCACCTATGGAGAGCTCGGCGCCGCGAACCCCGAGGCCGGCGGCCTCTACGTGTACATACGCGACGCCTTCGGTCCCCTCCCGGCCTTTCTGTACGGCTGGACCGCGTTCTTCGTGATCGGGAGCGGATCGGTGGCGACGCTGGCGGTGGCTTTCACCGGCTATCTCGGCCAGCTCGTTCCGGTCACGCCGATAGTGGCCAAGATCGTGGCGGTGCTGATGATCGCCGTCATCATGGTGCTCAACGTGCGCGGCACCCGCGAGAGCGCGAACGTCCAGAACTGGACCACCGGAATCAAGGCCACGGCGCTGGTGGTGATGAGCATCGTGCTCATCGTCATGGGGAGCAGCCTCGGCGAGGCGCCCCCGGAGAGCATGGTGCGGGTGTCGGGGCTGTCGCTCTTCTCCGCGCTGGGTCTCGCGATGATCGGCGTGCTCTGGGCGTACGAGGGGTGGCAGTACGCCACTTTCTCCGCCGGCGAGACGCAGGATCCACAGCGCACCTTCCCCCGCGGGATCGTCTTCGGGACGGCCGTGCTGATCGGGATCTACCTCCTGGCGAACGTCGGCTACGTGGCGGCGCTGGGTCCCGAGGCTGCGGCCGGATCGGATCGCATCGCGGCCGACGCGGTGGGAGCGCTGTTCGGCACGGGCGCCGCGAAGCTGATCGCCGTCGTGATCCTGATCTCGATGTTCAGCGCGGCGAACGGGCTCACGCTCACCGCGCCACGGCTGTACTACGCGATGTCGCGTGACGGCCTCTTCTTCAACAAGCTCGCCGAGGTGCATCCGCGCTACGGGACGCCGGCTTTCGCGATCGTGGCCGGTTCGATCTGGGCCATGGTCCTCGCTGCGACCGGCACGTTCGAGCAGCTCCTGACGTACGTGGTGTTCGTAGGCTGGATTTTCTACGCGCTCGGCGCGCTGAGCATCTTCTTCTATCGGAAGGCCAACGGGGTCCCGTCCACCTACCGGGTGCCCGGCTACCCCATCACTCCGATCCTCTTCGTGGCCGCGGCCGCCGCGATCGTGATCAACACGGTTTTCACCCAGCCCGGCCGCGCCGCCGTCGGAATCGTCCTGGTCCTCATCGGCATCCCCGCCTTCCTCTTCTGGCGCTCCCGCCGAACCGTCAGCGAGGCGGCCGGAGATTAGGAACTACAACAGGGAGAACTGCCGAGAGAAGCAAGGAGACAAGGAGAAAAGCTCGCCAGGAGGGCTCCTTTTCTCCGTTCGACCATCTCTGTAATGAAGGCGAAGTGTGAATTGGGGGAACTGCTCCCGCCGGTAGAGCTCTACCCGCGGGAGCAGTTCCCCCAAATCACCTTTACCAGCCCACGAAGAGATCCTTCAAAGGAGACAAGGAGCTTGCATCGAATGCAGTTCTCCTTGTCTCCTTGCCCCTCTCGGCCGTTCTCCCTTTTGTAGTTTGCCGGTCCCTACCTGGCACCCGACGTCCAACCGGGGCCCCGGACGGGCATGCCGGGCTTGGCGCCGGTGGACTGGCCGTCGGTGACCACCTCGACGCCGTTCACGTAGACGTGCTTCATCCCGACGGAGAGCTGGTTGGGGTTTTCGTAAGTGGCCTTGTCGATGACGGTGTTCGGGTCGAACACCACGATGTCGGCGTACATCCCCTCGTTGATCAGGCCGCGGTCGCGGATCGAGAGACGTGAAGCCACCGACCAGGTCATCTTCCGGATCGCATCCTCGAGCGTGAGCACCTTCTCGTCGCGAACGTACCGGCCCAGGAGGCGC
Organism: uncultured Gemmatimonadaceae bacterium; assembly: GCA_964616815.1. GTDB lineage: Bacteria > Gemmatimonadota > Gemmatimonadetes > Gemmatimonadales > Gemmatimonadaceae > JADGGM01. Next base: position 23,384 of record CAZTTY010000041.1, read on the forward strand.
GTGTAGTTGCCGTACGCGCGAGGGTGCGTCATGGAGCCCTTCACGCTGTCCGGGTCCATTCCGCTCGCATCCGTCGCGAACTTCATCCACGGCTGCTGGAACTGCATGGCGATGTTGGAGTCCGACGCGATGAAGAGTATCTGGCCGAGCCGGTCGTTCTCGGCGATGGTGAGATCGATGATCGCATCGGCCCAGTCGGTGCCGCGCGCCTTCGCGATCTCGTCGAGCCGCTTCCCTTCGTACTTCGACTTGAGCGAGTCGATGGTGAAGCCCACCACCTCGACTCCGTGCGGAGTGGCCGCGAGGCACAGGTTCTCCCACTCTTCGCTCGGCTTCATCATGTCGGCCTTGATCGCCTTGCGCTGCTCGGCGTCCGCGAGCCTTTCGAGGAGCTTTCCATCGGCGTGAGCGGCCGGGGAGATGCACGATGAGAAGCCGTTGGAGCCCGCGGTGTAGGCGTACTGGTCGGCGGTGACATCCTGCCCGGCGGCGCGCGCCGAGTCGATCTTGGCCACCATGAGCTTCGCCTTGGGCCAGTTGCTCACTCCGGCCGCCTTCAGGTGGTAGATCTCCACGGGCACGTGCGCTTCCCGGCCGATCGTGAGCGCCTCGTCCATCGCCTGCAGGACCCGGTCGCCCTCCGAACGCATGTGCGTGATGTACACGCCGCCGTACGGCGCCATCGCCTTCGCCATCTCCACCAGGTCCTCGGTGGAGGAGTAGTTGTCGGGAGGATAGATGAGCGCCGACGCGATTCCGAACGCGCCGTCTTCCATCGCGTTCTTCACCACCGCGCGCATCGTGTCGAGCTCCGCCGCGGTCGGCGCGCCCTCCGCCTGGCCCTTGGCGTAGGCGCGCACGGTCGCGGTCCCCACGAACGAACCGAAGTTCACCGACGTGGTATGCTTCTCCATCGCGGAGAGCCAGTTGCCGAAACCATGCTGCCCCTCGAAGGACTCGAAGAGCGCCTTGTCGGCGCTGTCGGTCGCGCCGTAGAGCTCCATGATCTTGTCGTTGGCCGGAGCCGGCGTGCTTCCCTCGCCCATGATCATGGTGGTAATGCCCTGCGTGGTCATACTCACCACACGGCTGTCGCCGCTGGTGAGCGCGTTCACCGACTGTGCCTGGATGTCGATGAAGCCGGGCGCAACCACGAGACCGCTGGCGTCGACGCGCTGCGCGGTCTCGGCATCCTTCAGCAGCCCGGCGGGCGCGATGCGGGCGATGCGGCCATCCTTCACGGCGACGTCGCCGTAGTACCACGGATTGCCGCTCCCGTCCACCACCTTCCCGTTCGCGATGACGAGATCGTATGGCGGATCGGCGGAGAGGCGCGCGGCGCCGTCGGAGCTGGCGGCGCACGCCGCGGTGAACATCGCGAGCAGCAGGGCAATCGGAGCTCTCATATCTGGCTCACTCCAGGTGGGTATGAAGGCCTCATCCGGAGGCCGGTCGATTCATCGTGCGGCGAATGCGGCGATCAGGGCGCGCCCGCGGCGGCCGGGCGGTCGCTCGGCAGCCGCCGGAAGTCTCCCATCCCCTGCATCCGCACGTCCTTCACCTTTCCATCCGCGCCGAGCACGAAGGTGAAGTAGCTGCTGCCCAGCGATGGGTCGCGCCAGGTGACCTTGAACGTGTCGAAGTGCCAGTGCGAGAGGTCGCCGGTGTACGACGGACCCATCGTGGCTACGAGCGACTTCCCTTCCAGCTTCACCTCGATGTCCTCGTACATGCTGTCGGAGTAGACCCCGGTGTAGCTCTCCAGCGGGAGCGATGGCCGGCTGTTCGCCACGCGCCGCGCTTCGAAGGCCTTTCGCGAGCTGTCGCCGCGCGCGCGCGACTTGTCGCGCGCATCGAGGAGAAGCCTGCTCCAATCGCGGGCGGGCGCGCCCATGTAGGCATCGAGCGCGCGATAGAGGAGCGCGGTCGGGAGGTTAGTTCCATCCAGGTTCGCGAGCACGACGATGGCGAGGCTGTCCTCCGGCACCATGCCGATCTCCGTGCGCATCCCGTCTATCACTCCGCCGTGCGTGATGAGCAGGCGCCCGTGGTAGTCGCGAAGCGACCAGCCGAGGCCGTACGCCATGAGATGGGTATCCGGGTAGAGCTTCTTCGTATCGTCGCTCATCCGGATCACGGTCTGAGGCGAATGCATCTCCTCGACCACCGAGTCGCTCATGATGCGCTTCCCGGCGTAGACACCGTCGTGCAGTTGCATGCGGAGCCACTGCGCCAGGTCGTTGGCGCTCGAGTTCATGGACCCGGCGGGGCCGAGGTTGTCCATGTTGCGCCAGGGGATGACGTACACCGAGTCGTTACGCAGCTCGTGAGGCGTGGCCACGTCCTGCATCGCCGGGAGCGCGCGGATGGTGGTCGTGGTGCGCGTCATGCCGAGCGGGCCGAAGATCTTCGTGCGCACGAGATCGTCCCAGCTCATCCCGCCAGCCGCGGCCGCCACTTCCCCGGCCGCCATGAACATGATGTTCTGGTAGCCGTAGTGCGAACGGAAGCCCCAGTTCGGCTGAAGATGCCGAACGCGGTGGAGCACCTCGGTACGGCTGAATCCCGACGCGTACCAGAGCCGATCGCCGCGCGGGAGTCCGGTTCGGTGCGTGAGCAGATCGCGCACCATCAGTTCGCGGGTGATGTACGGCCCCTCGATCTGGAACCACGGCAGGTACTTCGTCACCTTGTCGTCCCACGCCATCTTCTTCTCGTCCACCAGGATGCCCAGCGCGCCGGCGGTGAACGCCTTGGTGGTGGATGCGATGCCGAAGATGGTGTTGGCGTCGACGGGATCCGCCTTGCCGAGCTCGCGCACGCCGTAGCCGCGGGCGAAGACTATGGAGTCCTTCTTCACCACCGCGATCGCCGCACCGGGTGCGCGCCAGTCGCGCAGCGCCTTCTCGGCGTAGGCGTCGTAGCCCTTCGGCGCCGTACCGGTGCGCCCGGGCCGCACGATCTCACCGGTCGCGCCGCCCATGGCGGAGGCACCCGACTCGAGCTCCTCGAAGGTCTGGTTCCCGATTCCGTAGTGGCGCCAATCCTTGTAATCGAAGTGCCACCACTCGGCCTCGTACACGGTGAAACCCTGCATCTCCATCGCCTGGCGGAGAAGCGCGCGATGCCAGCGCTGCAGCGACGTGCCGCCGGGGTAGTCGGGATAGCTCCGACCCGTCATCTCGTCGTAGCCGCCCACCATGGTGATCGGCTCGCCGGTGGCGAGATCGTAGAGCGTGAGGTCCACCGCGCAGCCGCGGTTGTGGCGCGAGCCCTCGGCGGGGTTGGCAACGAAGATGTGCTTGTCCACGGGCGTGGCGTCCCAGAACATCTTCGTCACGAACCACGGGCGGTAGGCATCGTGGATGAGCAGCCCGTAGCCGCGCTCGTGGAGCCACGCGCTGGCGCGCGCGACCGCCTCGGCGGCTGGACGCTGCATGAAGGCGCGCCCTTCCTGATACATCGGCGTGCCCATGAAGTTGTTGGTCGAGGCGTAGCGGACATCGAGCTTGATGGTGGAGTCGAACTTCACCAGCTCCACGAGATCGGCCGGCCGGAAATCGCCCTTCTCCTTCGGCGGCTGAGCGGCGAGCGCCTCCTTCCGCAGCTCGGCGACCGGACGCACCGGGGTGATGCGGAACTGCGAGCCATCTTCCGGACCGGTGGCGCGACGCGGAAAGGTGACGCCGCTCGCCTTCACCGACTTCGCGCGACCGTTCGCGTCGAGGTCGAAGACCACCTGCTCGCCGTCGTAGAGCCCCCAGTTCGGGAACTTGTAGACTCCTCTGGAAACCTCCTCCAGCGGATAGCGGAAGAACCATTCGATGAGCGCTTCGAGCTTCCCGTCGCGCTCCAGTATATAGAGAGTGTTGTAGTCCCACCCGTACTCGCCGATCAGGCCGCGGTACTTCTCCTGCGCGGGTGCGGGCATGCCGAGCTTCACGCGCTGGAGCGTCGCGTCGCCGATCACGATGGCGTCGCCGCGCGTCACGATGCGAGTGCCGTAGCCGAGTCGGCCATCCACGATCAGCGTGTCGTGGAGCATGCGGAGCGGCGCGCGCATCCCGCCGCGGACCGGGTCGAGGTAGAGCGAATCGTCGATCGCGACGAGGTCCACCGCGTTCTCACCCGTGCCGTAGCGGCCCGCGAGGCGGTGCGCGAGTCCGGCCGGGAGCGGGTCGGTGACTTCCGGAGTGGGAAGCGTGCGGTCCTCGCGGCTGGCGAGCATGATGTCGAGCGCCGCATCGGCAATGCGCTCGACCACCGTGTTGGAGCCGTCCATGGTGGAGACCACCACCACGCCGAGTTTGTCGTCGGGGAGCGCGGAAAGCTGGGTGGCGAAGCCGTAGATCGCGCCGCCGTGGCCCACCACGCGATGTCCGCGCAGCTCCGAAAGCCGGAAGCCGATTCCGTAGCCCATCTTCTCGCCGGGGCGGGCGAACTGCGGCTTCCACATCTCCTCGAGCGTGGCGCCCTTCAGCACCTGTCCCTTCGCGCCGCGTCCTCCGGCGAAGAGCATGCTCATGAAGCGGCCGAGGTCATCGACAGTGGTGTACATGCTGCCCGCGGGCGCCGTGCCGAGGTCGAAGGTGGGCGCGGGGAAAGAGCGCTTGTCGAGCGTCCACATGAACGCGCTGGCGATCCTGTCCTCGGGAACCTCGTTGCGGGCGAAGGCGCTGTTCGACATCCCGGCTGGATCGAGGACGGCCTTTTTCAGGTAGCTCTCGAAGCGCTGTTTCTGCAGAGTGGCGAGCACGTCGCCCACCACCGTGATCGCGGCGTTGGAGTACTTGGTCTTGGTGTTGGGAGCGTAGACGAGCTTCGTGTCGTTCAGGCTCGCCACAGTCTGCGTGATAGATGGCGAAGTATCGTCGAAGTAGTGACCCACCGGCGGCTCGCGCACGAGCCCCGAGCGGTGCGACATCATCTCGCGGAGAGTGATATCGCCGCCGAAGGGGTTGTCGGGGTGGAAGTCGGGGAGATAGCGGGAGACCGGTGCATCGAGGTCGACCTTCCCCTGTTCAACGAGCTGCATTATCGCGATGTCCGTGAAGAGCTTGGAGACGCTCCCCACCCGGTAGATGGTCTGCGCGGTGGCGCGCACGCCGTCGTCGGGGTGCGCGAAGCCGAAGCCGTGCGACCAGACGATCTTCTGGTCGTCCACGAGAGCGATCGAGATGGCGGGGAGGTTCTTGCTCCGCATCTCGTGCTCGATGAAGGGCGTGAGCTTCGCGGCCACCGCCTGGTAGCCGGCGGCAGGCGCGGTACCCTGCGCGACAGCGGCGGGCGCCATCGCGGCGAAGGTCAGAGTGAGCGCGGCGAAAGCCATGGATCCCCGCTTTCGCGGGGATGACGAACGATGATATGCCATGGTGCCGAAGGGAGAGGGGAATCGCATCACTGTCATTTCTTCCGGGGGATGGACGGGGTCGATTCGCTGGCTTCGTGGGGGGCGGGAGCGGAGCGGGAGTCGCCGGCGCCGGCGGGGCCGCCGCCCGACGCCGATCGAGTGGTAGTATCGCGAACCGCACCGAAGTCGGCCAACCCCTCGACGTTCACGTCGCTCACGCGCCCGCGGGCGTCGAGCGCGAAGGTGACGAAGCTCTTTCCGAGCCGCTCGTTGCGCCAGACGGCCCGGAAGGTGTCGTACTGCCAGTGCTCGAGGTCGCCCTCGAAGGTGGGACCGTAGCGAAGCACGAGCCTTCCGTTCTCGAGCTTCACCGTGGCGTTGCCATACATGCTGTCGGCGTAGGTGCCGGCGTAGCGCTCCAGCGGGAGCGACGGCCTCGAATCGCGCGCGCGCGCCGCCTCGGCCTTTCGCTCGGCCTCGGCCTGCATCGCCTCGCCCTCCTTCTGCCGCGCCAGGAAGATCGCGCTCCAGTCGCGAGCGGGCGCGCCGAGGTAGGCATCGATTATCCGGTAGGAGATCGCCGGGTTCATGTCGTGACCATCCGCGTTGGTGAGGATCACGAAGCCGAGTTTCTCCTCGGGAACCAGGCGCACCTCGGAAAGCATCCCGTCGATACCGCCATTGTGCCACACCAGCTCGCGGCCGAGATAGTCCTGCAGCACCCACCCCATGGCGTACAGAGAGAAGTGATTCGAGGGAAATAGTGAATCGCGCGGCGATGTCGTGATAGTCTGGGGCGAGTGCGTCGTGTTCAGCGACCGCGCGCTGATGATCTGCTTCCCCGCGTAGACACCGGAGTCGAGCTGCAGCCGAATCCAGTGGGTCATGTCGGCGACACTGGAATTGATGGAGCCGGCGGGAGCGGCGTTGTCGAGGTTGCGCCAGGGGATCGGGGCGGCACCGCCGCCGGCGATGGAGTGCGGAGTGGCGACGTCGTCGCGGCCGCGAAGCGAGTCGGTGCTGGTGTTGCTCTCGTTCATCCCGAGCGGCTGGAAGATCTCGGATACGATCACATCGTCCCAGCTACGCCCCGCGGCCCGCGCCAGCGCCTGACCCGCGGCGAGGAACATGATGTTCTGGTAGCCGAACTCGGTACGGAAGCTCGAGTTGGGTTCGAGGAAGCGTATCCGCCGGAGGATCTCGTCGCGCCCGTACTCGGAGCCGTACCAGAGCATGTCGCCGCGCCTTCCGAGACCGCTGCGGTGCGAGAGGATATCGCTGATGGTGATCTCGCGCGTGACCCACGGATCGTAGAGCTGGAAGTCCGGGAGGAAGTGCGTGACCTTGTCGTCCCAGCGCATCTTCTTCCGATCCACCATGATGCCGATGGCGGCCGACGTAAATGCCTTGGTGTTGGAGCCGATGGCGAAGAGCGTGTGGGCATCGACCTGTCCGGGCTTCCCCACCTCGCGGACGCCGAAGCCTCTGGCGTAGACCACGGAGTCGTCCTTGACGATGGCGACCGCGACTCCGGGCACGCGCCATTCCTTCATGGCCCGTTCGATGTACTGGTCGAGCCCGGCGAGCGGATTGGCGGTGGCGCGAGTGCGAGCGGCGGTGGTAGAGGACTGCGCCGGCGCATGCGCGGCAAAGAGGGCGAGTGCCGCCGCGGCTGCGGCGACGCGGAACGCGACGGGAGACACATGCCCTCCGTATCGGGTCGCGGATGGAAATCCGCTGTGGGAATTTTTGTATACTATTTCGGCTATTGTAAGGAATACAATCGGGAGGCGCAAGGGAGGAAGGAAGCAGGAAGCAGGAACTGCACACGCCTCACCGTCGCCCCCGCTTACGCGGGCATGACCATGGAACGTGTGCAGTTCCTGTTTCCTGTTCCCTGTCCCCTGTCCCCTCGGTAGTTCCTGCCCCCTCCCCCCTACCCCTCCGCCACTCTCAGGCCCGCGACCAGCTCTGTCAGCTCGGTCGCGCCGCGATGGAGGCTCGTGGCGGTCGCGCTCATCTCTTCGCACGCGGCCGACTGCTCCTCGCTCGACGCGGTCACTTCCTCGGCGGCCGAGGCGTGCGCCTCCGCCACGCGCGCGATCGACGCCATCCCGGCCGCGGCCTGGTCCACCGCGACCAGATTCTCCTCGGCGGACGCGCTCACACCGTTTGCCGCCTCGCGCGTGCGGCCCGAGCTCGACGCGATCGACGCCAGCGCTCCGTCCACCTCCCGAGCCGCACGCTCGATCTCGCCCACGTGCCGCACCCCCTCATCCATCGCCTGCGATGTGCGCGCCATACGCTCCGTTATCGAGCGCGTCAGCTCCACCACCGTGCCCGAGGCCGAGCGCGCCTGCTCCGCGAGCTTGCGAACCTCCGACGCCACTACGGCGAAGCCGCGACCCGCTTCGCCCGCGCGCGCTGCCTCGATCGCGGCGTTCAGCGCCAGCAGATTGGTCTGGTCGGCGATCCCGCGTACCGTGTCCACGAAAGTGGTGATCGTGGTGGTGGCCTCGTTGAGATCGCGCACCTCGCCCGCCGCCCCCTCCACCGTGGTCTTGATGTCCAGCAGGATCCCGAAGGCCACTTCCAGCTCCGACCGCTTCGCGCCCGACGACTCCTCGATCTCGCGCGCGAGGCAGGTCACGTCGCCGACGCCGCTGCGGATGCTCTCCGCGTGCTGTCTGATGATCCGCAGCGCCGAGTCTATCTCGTGGATCTGCTGCACCTGCGTGGATGCACCCGATGTCACGTCGGCCATCGCGGTGGCAACCTGGCCCGCGGCATCGGAGATCTGCGCCGAGGCCTCGGCGAGCTCCGTAGCGGAGCCGGCCACCTGCGTCGCCGTCCCCGTGGCGACCGACACCACTCTGGAGAGCGATTCGCCGGTCTGGTTCATGGCGTCGGCGAGCTGCTGGAACTCCTCCGGCATGAACTGCGTGGTGCGCACCGTGAGGTCGCCCGAGCTGAGCAGGCGCGCGTGCCCCACCAGCGTGCGCAGCGGCCGGTCTATCGACCGGACCGTGCGGAGCACGACAGTGGCGGCGATCCCCAGCGCTGCCACCACGAGCATCGCGAATATCAGCGCGCGGCGCGACGCGGCGTGCTCGAGCTCCGATGCCGTGCGCTCCAGACGGTTCCCCTTGAGCTGGCCGAGCCGGTCGATCTGCGCCATGAGCGTGTCGACCTTCGGGCGCGCCGCGGCGGCCTGCGCCAGCGCCTCGGGCGCTCTGCCCAGATCGAGGAGCCTGTGCGCGAGGTTGTAGCGCACCTCCACATCCGAGAGCCGGCTGTCGATCTCCGAGATGAGTCCGATCTCCTCGGCCGTCTGGCCCGGGTGATCGTTCATCTCGTGCTGCGCCAGGTGCGCCTGCCAGCCGTAGCGCCGGAACGCGCTGGCGGCCGCCGTATCGTACGACGTGATGTAGCCGTTGGCGGCATCGATGGAGCGGGCGATGTTGGCGGAGAGCTCCGAGGACAGAGAGTTCTCGATCTGCATGTCCTGCAGCACCTCGCCCACCGTGGAGGCGGTACTGGAGAGCGCGGCGCGCCCCACGAGCCCCGCGGCTACGAGCAGCAGAACGAGAAGGCCGAATCCGAGGAAGAGGCGCCCGCGGATGGTGTGCACGGGATTCATACTCATCGCGCGGTCTCCGCCAGAACGAAGGCGCCGTCGTGCACGCGCGTGACCTTGTAGGGCGCCTCGACCGGATCGCCGTTCGCGCCGAAGCGTACCGTACCGGTCACGCCGTGGTAGGCGTTACTCGCCGTGAACGAGGCGAGACGGCGTCGCACCGCATCGCGGTCGCTGCCGGCACCCGCGACGGCCAGCGCCATCACGTGCATGGCGTCGTAGCCCGTGGCGGCGTCCATGTCCGGCGTCACTCCGTAGCGCTCGCGAAACGCGTCCACGAACTTCTGCACTTCGGGGCGCGGATCGTCGGACGTGAAAGTGGTGCCCACGTAGACGCCCTCGGAGAGTGCGGTATCGGCGGCTATCCCCACCCAGCCGTCGGCGCCGACGATGTCGGCTTCCAGCTTCTGCCGCCGCGCTTCGCGGAGCAGCGCCATCCCCGAGGCATCGAGTCCCACGGCGAAGACGATGTCCGGCGCCACTTCCTTGTAGTAGGAGATGTACGGTTCCGCGTCGGGGAGGTCGGCGGTGATCGGGTCGGTGCTGACTATCTGCCCCTCGAAAGTCCGGCGAAACGCCGCGGCGAGTCCGCGACCGTAGCTGTCGTTCTCGTAGATGATGGCGGCGCGCCTGCGGCCGAGCGAATTGGCGAAGGCCGCGATCACGCTGCCGTTGATCGAATCGCTGGAGCTGACCCGGAAGACCCACGGAGAGATGCCGGTGAGCTGCGGCGAAGTGGTCGCGGTTCCGATGGCGGCGAGATTGCCGTCGTAGACCTTGGCCGCCGCGACCATGGCGCCGGAGGTGACGTGGCCCACCACGCCCACGATGGCTGGGTTGGCGACGAACTCCTGCGCGATCGCGGCGGCGAGCTTTCCGGATCCGCTGTCGTCGCGTTCGACGAGCTCGATCTTTCGGCCGCCGGCTCCGCCGTCCGCGTTGATCTCGGCGACGGCGAGTTCGATACCCTTGCGGGTCATGTCGCCCGTTCGGTCGGAATACGGTCCGGCGGCTCCGATCATCACGGTGCCCCCCGAGCTTCCACTGCAGGCGACGGCCAGGAAGGAGAGGATCGGCAGGAACGATCGAGTTCGCACGAGATCGATGGTGAAGGTTCGGGCCCGCCGAAAATCATACGTTTCGGGGGCTCCGCCCGTCGCGCGGGGCGGTGGCGCGGAGGCGGGAGCGTGGGGCGGGTCGGTCCGGCGGCGCGGTTCCTAAGCGAGTGTTTCCCGCCCGACACGCTCGTTTCGAGTGACGAAGCACCCCGACTGGTTGCAACGCGGCCGGAGGCCCCCGGGCCGGCGAAGGAGTCCACGCCGCCGAGGGCTGCCCGGCAATTCGTGCGTATTTTGCACTTTGCGAACAACAAATCGCCATATGGGGGCTGGATTTCTGCGATTCGACTCGCTATTATTGCCCGATGCGCAAAACGCATATCACACCAGGGAGCGCCGAGTGCCACCAGGGTACGTCGGCGCCGTCTTACATCTCAGCCTCCAGGGAGCACTGTACTCCATGACCGCGACCGGCCTAACAGCTCGTGAGCACGCCATCCAGGCAATCACGTCGAGGCCCGCGCGACTCGCGCCGACCAACAACACAAACGGGGACGGCGCACGCGCGCACCCGGTGTCCGAGTTCTTCGGGATCAACACCTTCGGCGCGCCGCAGATGCGCGCCAAGCTCCCCGACCATGTCTACGCCAAGCTCGTCTCTTCCATAAAGCACGGAAAGAATCTCGACGTGGAGATCGCGCCCACCGTGGCGCAGGTGATGAAGGAGTGGGCGATCTCGCGCGGCGCCACGCACTTCACGCACTGGTTCCAGCCGCAGACGGGCCTTACGGCCGAGAAGCACGAGGCATTTCTCTCGTTCGACGAGAACCTCGGGCCCGTGGAATCGTTCTCGGGCGAGCAGCTCATCCAGAGCGAGCCCGATGCGTCGAGTTTCCCATCCGGCGGACTGCGCGCGACGTGGGAAGCGCGCGGGTACACGGCGTGGAACCCGGCCGTCCCGGTGTTCATCATCGAATACGCCGGCGCGCGGACGCTGTGCATCCCATCGGTCTTCATCGGCTACAACGGCGAGGCGCTGGATGAGATGACGCCGCTGCTCCGCAGCTCCGACGTGCTCTCGCAGCGCACGATCGAGCTTCTGGAGCTGCTGGGCGACAAGGGCGTGTACCGGGTCTACACCACGCTCGGCATCGAGCAGGAATATTTCCTCATAGATCGCGAGCACTTCGCGCTGCGGCCCGATCTGGTGATGGCCGGCCGAACGCTCGTCGGCGCACCGCCGCCGCGTGGACAGCAGCTCGAGGATCACTACTTCGGCGGAATCCCGGAGCGCGTGCAGGCGTGCATCTCCGAGGTGGAGCACGAGCTCTACAAGCTCGGCGTGCCGATCGTGATGCGGCACAACGAAGTGGCGCCCTGCCAGTTCGAGATGGCACCGATCTACGAGGAGAGCGACGTCGCGGTGGATCACAACCAGATCGTGATGGCGGCGCTCCGGAAAGTCGCGCTGCGACACGGGCTGCAGGTACTGCTGCACGAGAAGCCCTTCGCCGGGATCAACGGCTCGGGGAAGCACTGCAACTGGGCGATGGCGATCGCGGCGGACAACGAGCTGGACGGCGTGAATCTATTCAAGCCGGGCAGGACGCCGCACCAGAACATGCGCTTTCTCCTCCTGCTGGCGGCCGTGCTGAAGGCGGTGCACCGGCACGCGGGCCTGCTGCGCGCGGGGATCGCCTACTCGGGGAACGACCACCGGTTGGGCGCGAACGAGGCGCCGCCGGCGATCATCTCGGTGTTCATGGGCGACATGCTCACGCGCGTGATCGAGGACATCGCCAACGGCCGCACGGTTCGCAACGCCGAGCAGGCGATGCTGCGACTCGGCGTGGCGAAGCTGCCGGAGATCCAGCGCGACGTGACCGACCGCAACCGCACCTCGCCGCTCGCCTTCACCGGCGCGAAGTTCGAGTTTCGCGCCGTGGGTGCTTCGCAGTCCACCGCGCTCCCGGTGATGCTCCTCAACGCCACGGTGGCGGAGGCGCTCGGCGAGCTCACGGCGCGGCTGCGCCAGGAGCTGGAGAAGACGAGCGAGATCCCGACCGCGGTGCTCGCCGTGGTTCGCGAGGCGTTCCGCGAGACGGCGGCCGTCCGCTTCGAGGGGAACAACTACTCCGACGACTGGGTGGAGGAAGCGGAGCGCCGGGGACTCCCGCACCTGCGCGACACGCCCGAGGCGCTGGAGGAGCTCATCGCGGAGAGCTCGCGCGAGCTGTTCTCGAAGCTCGGCATCCTGAGCACCGAAGAGCTGGAATCGCGCTACCACGTGCGCGTGGAGCGCTACGTGAAGGACCTGCTGATAGAGATCAACTCGTTGAAGGAGATGGTGGACACGATCGTCCTTCCGGCGGCCATGGCGTACCACGGCGCGCTCGCGGCCGGCGCGGCGCAGGCGCGCAGCGCGGGGATCACGGTGATCCCGCAGGTGGAGCTGGCCAACGAGCTGGGCGATGCGATCGGACTGCTGCGCGAGCGTCGCGCACACCTCGGCAGGATCGCGGAGTGCGTGGAGTCGCGGGAGCTGCAGCCGGAGGCACAGGGCCGTCTGCTCGCGGGCGACGGGAAGGCCGCGATGACTGCCGTGAGGGAGAGCTGCGATGCGCTCGAGCTGATCGTCGGCGACGAGTACTGGCCGCTTCCGAAGTACCGCGAGATACTGTTCCCGGTGTGAACGGCGGTGGGGCGGGCACTCAACGTAGAGGGCTCGGCAGCGATGCTGCCGAGCCCTCTACGTTGAGTG
>CAZTTY010000042.1:0-35616 GCA_964616815.1 uncultured Gemmatimonadaceae bacterium
ATGTAGAGGCCACAGCAGCGTCGCTGCTGTGGCCTCTACATTAAGCGCCCGACCCCGCCGGCTGCTGCTGAGACAGGCAGTGCAGCGTTCCGAGGCCCCAGACGAGGTCCACGGCGTGGATGCCGGTGACCTCGCGGCCGGGGAAGAGCTCGGCCAGCGTGTTGAGCGCGATGCGATCGTTGGGATCGTTGAACGTGGGTACGATCACTATGCCGTTGGCGACGTAGAAGTTGGCGTAGCTGGCAGGAAGGCGCTCCCCGTCCATGACCACCGGGCGGGGGAAGGGCAGCTTCACCAATTTCAGTCCGCCCGGGAAGGTGCGTGCGGCGAGCTCGAGCCGGTGGAGATTGTCGGCCGAACGGGCGTGGTTCTCGTCGGCCGGGTCGGCCTCGTAGGCGAGCGCCACCGTGTGCGCGTCCGTGAAGCGCGCGATGTCGTCTACGTGGCCGTGGGTATCATCGCCAACGCACCCCTCGCCCAGCCAGATCGTGCGCTCGATTCCCAGGTATCGCGCGAACGCTCGTTCGTAGCCGGCACGATCGAGACCCGGGTTTCGCACCTGCACATCGGAGAGGAGCCATTCCTCGGTCACCAGCATCGTGCCGCCACCGTCCGTCTCGATCCCCCCACCCTCGAGTACCAGCGGCGTGCCGTCGTCGGGCCGCACGGCATCTTCCAGCGGCAGAGCGCTGATCTCGGATACTCGCTCCGGTACGAGCAGGTCGTGCGCATGATCGGGGTATTTCGCCCAGCCATTGAAGCGCCAGCGCACCCAGTGAACGCGCCCCTCCGGGGAGACGACCGCCGTGGGGCCGGAATCGCGAAGCCAGACGCGATCGGTCGCCACTCTGTGGAGGCCTACGCGCGAGAGGTCCACCGAGTGCGACCCGAGGAGCCGCAGCGCCTCGGCCCGGACGTCGTCGTCGTGGCAGAGTATCTCGACGCGCTCGTGCCGGTGCAGCGCGCGCACGATCTCGGCGTACACCCACGGGATCGGCTCGAACTTCCCGGGCCAGTCGGGAGCGTGATGCGGCCAGCCGAGCCAGGTGGCCGTGTGCGGCTCCCACTCCGCTGGCATCCGACGCTTCGACGTCGAAGCATCGGAACCGTGGGCGCTCACCCTATGTAGCGGTTCAGGATCGGCGCGTACGCGTCGATCCTGCGATCGCGGAGGAATGGCCAGTTGCGCCGCGTGTATTCTATGAGACCGGGCTCACACGTGACCGTCAGCACGGTCGGCTCGGAGCCGGCTTCGGCCACGATCCTGCCGAACGGGTCGCATACGAACGAATGGCCGAAGAACTCGATGCCGTCGGTCCCAGGCTCCGGCTCGAAGCCCACGCGGTTCACCGCGGCGACATACACGCCGTTCGCGATCGCGTGCGCGCGCTGAGCGGTACGCCACGCATCCGCCTGCGCGGCGCCCCATTCCTCCTTCTCCTTCGGATGCCAGCCGATGGCCGTGGGATAGAAGAGGATCTCCGCGCCCATGAGGCTGGTAATGCGCGCCGCCTCGGGATACCACTGGTCCCAGCAGATCAGCACGCCGATCGTCGCGTAGCGGGTGCGGAAGACGCGGAAGCCCGACGGCGGCTTCGATTCGTCGTGCTGGTATATCTCGCCCGGCGTGAAGTAGTACTTCTCGTGGTAGAGTGGATCATCGGGGATGTGCATCTTGCGGTACGTGCCCAGCATCGACCCGTCGGCATCTATCACGGCCGCCGAGTTGTGGTACAGTCCGGCGCCACGCCGCTCGAAGAGCGGCACGATGATGACCACCGCGAGCTCCGCCGCGAGCCGCTGCATCCGCTCCACCGTGGGCCCGGGGATGGGTTCGGCGAGATCGAACCGCTCCGCGTCCGTCACCTTGCAGAAATACGGGGCGTTGAAGAGCTCCTGCAGGCAGATGATCTGCGCTCCGCGGGCGGCGGCGTCGCGGATGCCGCGCTCGGCGGCATCCACCGTGGCATCCGCGCTCGCTCGCACGGCTTGCTGAATCAGTCCGACTGTGAACGGCGTAGCGGGCATGAAGGGCTCCCGGAGGGGCGATCGTGAAGCGGCACGGCGGAGTCGGTCCGCGCCGGATGCAACTCTCAAGATAGCAGTGCCGGCACGGTCGCACGAATCACACCTCCAGCCGGTCGCCGGGCCGGGCGACTACCGCGTAGAGCGCCGGCATGAGGAACACGCTGATGAGCAGCCGGGAGAACATTCCGCCCACGATCACCAGCGCGAAGGGGCGTTGGGAGTCGGAGCCGACCCCGTGCGCCAGCGCCGCGGGCAGCAACCCGAACGCGGCGACGAGCGCCGTCATCATGATCGGCCTGAGTCGCAGGAGCGCCGCCTCGCGTGTCGCCTCGACGATTCCCACCCCTCGCTGACGAAGCTCGTTGGCGTACGAGATGTAGACCACCGCCGTCTGTACAGACACTCCGAACAGCGCCAGGAACCCGATCCCGGAGCTCACCGAGAACGGCGTACCGGTGGCCAGCAGCGCCACGAGCCCGCCCACGGGTGCGGACAGCGCCACTCCCACGACCGTGATCAGAGGGAACTTGAAGTTGCTGTAGAGCGCGAAGAGCAGCAGAAAGATCAGCAGCACCGTGAGCGGCAGGACTATCCTGAGCTGTGCCCGCGACGCCGTGTATTCCTTGTACTCGCCGTCCCACTCCACGCGGTAGCCGGAGGGAATCGGCACCGCCGCGGCCACGGCGCGTTGCGCGGCCTGTACCGCACCGGCGAGGTCGCGCCCCTCGACCGAGAACTGCACGCCGATGAAGCGCGAGTTGTCCTGCCTGTAGATGAACGACGCGCCGCTCGACACCTGGATGTCGGCAAGCTCCTCGAGCGGCACCTGCTGGCCGTCCGGTGTCGCCACGGGGATCGCCCCGATCTGCTCCGGCGTCTGGCGAAAGCGCGGCTGCAATCGCACCACGAGATCGTAGAGTCGCTCGCCCTGCGCTACCTCCGTAGCGGCGGAGCCGCCCACCGCGGCCTCGATCAGGCCGTTCACGTCCGCCACGTTCACCCCGTAGCGCGCGATCTTCGCGCGGTCGGGGGTGATGGTGAGCGCCGGCTGGCCGAGCTCCTGCACCACCGTAACGTGGGTGATGCCCGGCACCTGCTCGAGCACGCGCTTGATCGCGACGCCGCTTCGCTGCAGCACGTGCAGGTCGCTCCCGAATACCTGCACGGCGAGCGCGCTCTTGAGCCCCGTCTCCGCCTCGTCGACCGCGTCTTCGGCGGGCTGGGTGTAGTTGAAGATGATTCCGGGAAACACCTTCAGCCGATCGTCGATCGCATCGATCAGCTCGGCCTTGTCGTGGATCGTCCCCGTCCATTGGTCGTACGGCTTCAACCCGACGTAGAACTCGGCATTGAAGAACCCGGTGGCATCGGTGCCGTCATCCGGGCGCCCGTGCTCCGAGCCCACCACGGTGATTTCGGGAAACGATTTCAGTATGGCGCGTATCTGCGGCACTATCTTCGACGATTCGTCGAACGAGATGGTATACGGCATGGTAGCCCGCACCCAGAGCGCGCCCTCGTCGAGATGCGGCATGAACTCGGCGCCTATGAACGGAACGAAGAGCAGCGAGATCACGAACACCACGGCCGAACCGGTGATCGTGAGCCAGGGGTGGCCGAGCGCGGCATCCAGTCCGCGCCCGTACGCATCTCTGATCCATTCGAAGACCGCGTTCCTGCGCTCCTTCACGCCTCCCCTGTAGAGCCACGATGCGAGGACCGGGATGAGGGTGAGCGTGACGAGCAGCGAGCCCACCAGCGCGAAGATCGTGGTGTCGGCCATGGGTCGGAACAGCCGTCCCGACGGTCCCGAGAGCACGTAGATCGGGAGGAATCCCGCGATGATCACGGCCACCGCGTAGAAGATCGGCCGGTCGACTTCCGCGGCCGCATCCACTATCACGTCCCGCAATCGATACTCGGTTCCGTGGCGCAGCGCGAGCTGGCGGTAGATGTTCTCCACCATGACCACGGCCCCATCCACCAGGATGCCGAAGTCTATGGCGCCTATCGACAGCAGGTTCGCCGGGATGTTTCGGAGGTCGAGGACGATGAACGCGAACAGGAGCGAGAGCGGAATCGTGGCCGCCACGATCAGCCCGGAGCGGACGTCGTAGAGGAAGAAGATGAGAACGACCACTACCAGAACGATTCCGCGCAGCAGGTTGTCTTCCACCGTGTGGGTCGTGAGTGCCACGAGATCGCTGCGATCGTAGAACGAGTGGATCTTCACATCCTTCGGGAGGATCGAGTCGTTGAGCGCCCGGGTCCTGGCTTCCACCCCCTTCAGAACCGTCTGCGCGAGCTCGCCGGTGCGCATCATGATCACCCCTTCGACCGCGTCGTCCGTGCTGTCGAAGCCGAACTGGCCGAGCCGCGGTGCATGTCCTATCACCACCTGGCCGAGGTCCTTCACCAGGATGGGCGTGCCGTCGTGCACCGCGACCACGACGTTGCCTATGTCCTCGAGCGTGCGGACTCGTCCGAGCCCGCGGACGTAGTAGAACTGTCCGCCCTCGGAGTAGAAGCCGCCACCCGCGTTCCCGTTGTTGGCCCCCAGCGCGTCGCCCACGTCCGTCACGGACAACCCCTCTCCCGCGAGACGGGTGGGGTCGAGCAGCACCTGGTACTGCATCGTCTCGCCGCCGAGCGGCGAGTCCTCCGCTACTCCCGGCACGGACTTGTACGCTTTGGTTATCACCCAGTCGTCGATGTTCTTGAGCTCCATCGGCGACCGGTCGGGGCTCTGCAGCACGTAGCGGTAGACGAGCCCGGACGGCGACGACAGCGGCCCGACCGATGGCGACGCGTCATCCGGCACCTCCACATCCGGAAGCCGCTCGAACACCTGCTGCCGCGCGAAGTAGAGATCTGTGCCGTCATCGAACGTGAGGCTCACGTCGGAGAGTCCGTAGAGCGACACCGAGCGCACGACGTGCAGCTTCGGGAGGCCGTTCATCTCGACCTCCACGGGTACGGTTATGAGTCGCTCCACTTCTTCGGCGGCGTGCCCCGGCCATTGCGTGATCACCTCCACGATGGGAGGCGAGAGGTCGGGATACGCATCCACGGGGAGGCGCGTGAAGCTCCATACTCCTGCCGCGATGAGCAGCACGGCGAGGAGCGCGACGAGGAATCGCTGCGAGAGCGAGCCGGCGACGATGCGATTGATGAGCGACGGGCGTCGCTCCGCTGGCGTCGCCGGGTCCGCGGCGTGCTGGCCGGGACGCGGGGTGGACTCCATGGCGCTCATTGGCTCTGCGCGAACTGGAGGAAGAGCCCGCCGCGCGAGATGACCTGATCGCCCGTATTCAGGCCGCTCTCGATATCGTAGCGCTCATCGATCCGCGAGCCCAGCTCCACCGCTCGACGCTCGTAGCGGCCGGCGGTGTCCTGGATGAACACGAACGGGCGGTTGTCCTCGTCGCGCAGCACCGCCGATACCGGGACGAGTATTCCCCGGCTCTCGAGCCGCGACCGTATGGCGACGTTCACGTACATATCCTTCTTCAACAGGCGGTCCCGATTGGGCACCGCTATTCTCACCGCGGTGGCCTTGGTGCCCGGATCCACGAACGCCGCCACGTTGTCGACGCGGCCGGAGACCGGCGTCCCGGAAGCGGTGGTCGTGACGGTCGCCCGATCGCCCACGTGCACAGAGGCGAGGTCGGACTCGAACACGCTGGCCATCACCCACATCGCGGAGATGTCCGCCACGGTGAAGCATGGGGTGGATCCGGCTTCGAGGAGCTCCCCAGGCGTGATGGCGCGCTCGACGAGGGTTCCTTCCAGCGGCGAGCGTATCACGCCGTGTATCGCCTCCGCCGGTTTCCCTGCCTCGAGGATGCTCAGCGTGGAGTCGTCCACCCCGAGCGCCCGCAGCCGTTCGAGTGCCGCATCTCGATCGGCCGCCGCCGACACCGCGTCGGTCTGCGCTTGTTCGAGATCGCGACGGGCAATGGCGTCGTTGTCGAAGAGCTTGGCGTCCAGATCGGCCACGCGTCGTGCGTTCACGGACGTGGCGCGCGCCTTTCGATAGTCGGCCACGGCATCCGCGAAGTCGGGCGACGATACGTAGGCCAACGCCTGGCCCCTTCGCACGTGGACCCCGGGCTGTACGAGTATGCGCGTGACCGGGCCCGATATGGGCGCGAGTATCTGTGTGGACTGGTCGCCGTCGTACGCCACGGTTCCGGTGGTACGCACAACACGCCGGAAGTCCGTGCTGTCGACGACGACGATTCCGAATCGCTCGCGCTGCTCGGCGGGGAGGGCGAGCGACGAGTCCTTCCGGCCGGAGCCGGCGCGTGCCGCCACCGAGTCGGCGTCGGCTCGGGAGCCGCATCCGGCGCTCGCCGCGATCGCGACGCCCGCCGCGAGCGCTGTGACCGCCTTTTCGATGGTTCTCATGGCTCTCGGGTGTTGGAGTTCGAATCGAGCGGTGCGCCGACGGCCAGCTCGAGCTGGGCGCGCGCATCGTTGGAGGCACCCAGTGCATCGGTGTACTGACTTTCGACGTCGAGGAGCGTGCGTTGCGCGTCGAGCACCTCGAGGGCCGACGAGCCACCCAGCCCGTAACTGGTGGAGGCGATGCGGTACGCTTCTCGTGCTTCGGGGAGGAGCTCGTCGCGCAGGTACGCCACCTGCCTGAGCGCGGTGCTCGCGGCGGCGTGCGCGGCGCGCACTTCCTGCGAGACCTGTGCGGCGAGGTCGCGGCTGGCGGCCGCGAGCTCCAGTTCGTGGTGCCGCGATTCGGCGATCTCGCCCTTGTGATGCTGCCAGAAGAAGAGCGGAATCCCGAAGCCGATCTCGGTGGTATAGGGCGCATCCGCGGCGCCGGCGGCGAAATCCCTGGACAACGTCACGCTTATGTCGGGCAGCCAGTACTGGCCGGCGAGCGAGGTGGCGGCGCTCGCGCCGCGCCGGGCCGCGGCGATGCCCCGCAACTCGGGGCGCGCGGCGAGTGCGCGCTGCTCCAGCGCCCCCAGCGGTGGGATCGGCGCGGGTGGCGCCAGGGTGTCGGCCATCTCGATTCCCGCGCCGAGCAGGCGCCCCATCAGGCGATTGAGCGCCGCGCGCGCATTGGCGACGTCGCGCTCGTTCGCGATCAGATCGTTCTCGGCGCGTGATGCCTCCACCCTCGCCTTCACCACGTCGATGCCCGCGGCGGTGCCGGCGTCGTAGCGCGCCTGTGTTCCGGCGAGAAAGTCCTCCGCGAGACGCCTGGCCTCACGGAGATCGTCGCCGTGGCGGAGCGCCACCAGCAGCGCGTCGTAGCTTTGCACGGTCTCCGAAGCGATGAGTTGCCGGGACTGCGCGTACGCCATCGCGACGGCATCCACGTCCGTGCCCGCCACTCTGCCGGCCAGATGGATCTTGGTGGGGAAGGGGATCGTGACGCCGAGTCCGAACTCCTTCGAGCTCTCGGACCCTCGAGTGAAGGGCCGCGACTCATCCTCCATGCTGAGGCCGAGCTCCGGTTCCGGGAGTGCGGTCGCCTCGGAGACGCGGGCGCGCGCCTGCGCGATCTGTTCGCGTGCCGCGCGAAGCTGCGGGTTGCGCGCCAGCGCGCTTTCGACGGCCTGTTCGCGCGTGAGGACGAGTACGCCTCGGGCGGCATCGGACACGGCCGGCGATCGTCGTATCGTGTCCGCCCGCTGCGCGTGAAGCGGTAGGCCGCTCCACAGGACGGCGGCGGCGATGAGCGAGTACGGATGCATGGACCCCTCTGACCATACCATTGACGGTGAACCCGCGCGCTCATGGACCACCGCGCCGGGCGGACACGGCGCTACCAGCCGTAGAGGCGGAGTAGCGCGCGTGGTCAGCCGTCGTCGCCAGTCGCGTGTTGCAGCGCGGGAAGAAGCGCTGCGTGCGCGGCGCACACGCAGCGGGACGCCGTCAGGGAGCGGGCGCTACCGTGACGGCGTGGAGGAGGGGGCGGGTGGCGCTCGGGAGTGCCGCTCGTCGAGGTGGTTGGCGCTGGCGACGCGCGGCGCTGGAGGCGGCACGACGAGTCGCCTCTCGGCGACGACCTTCCCCCCGGCCGGCGGGAGTTGCGGGATGCCGGTGAGCTGCAGCGCGATGCACGCCGCACAGTCGGCTGGGTCGTGCGAGTGATGCTGGTGGGTGCCGCCAGCCTCGACGTGGACGGGAGCGCTCCGCGACGCGCGTGCCTCGGCGGCCGGTGCCAGCAGCGACGCCACGCCCTGCGCGGCCAGCGCGAGGCAGGCCGTCAGGACGAGCAGGAGCGAACGTGGGCGGCGGAAGCCGCGGAGCACGCCGTGCATTACCTGAGGCTGGCGGTGAGTGGTCTCACGATCACGACCCGGGTTGAAGGTGCCGGTACCCGACCCCGACTACGCGCGAGCCCGGCGAAGCGTTCGGCCGGACCGGAGAAATATATGCGCTCCCATGCGTATGATGTATGCGCTCCCATGCATATCGCCTTGTGCGAGGCGTGCACGGCGGCAATGATCCGTCAACCCGACATCGGTGCGCCGTACGCCCCGGAACCTGTCTCGCGGAGCGTTCGGGCGCGCCATCGCCCGCTTCCAGAGGAGACCATGGCGGAAACCGAAACAGTCATACACCGCGAAGCTGCCGACGACCATCGACTCCGACGCGACATAGGAATCATCGGGCTTCTCTTCACCGCGGTCGGATCCATCATCGGATCCGGGTGGCTGTTCGGCGCGCTGAGCGCGGCGCAGATAGCCGGTCCGGCTTCCGTGATCGCCTGGGCGATCGGCGGCGTCATGATCATCCTCATCGGGCTCTGCTATGCGGAGCTGGGAACCATGTTCCCGGTATCCGGCGGCGTGGTGCGCTTCCCGCACTACGCCTTCGGATCCTTCGCCAGTTACACGCTCGGCTGGATCACCTGGCTGGCGGTCGCATCGACGACCTCGATCGAAGTAGAGGCCGCGCTGCAGTACGCCACCAACTACCTCCCCTGGCTGCAGCGTCTCGACAGCGGTGTGCCTGTGCTGACCGGCGCCGGCTTCGCCGTGGCCGCGGGAATGCTCGCGCTGTTCAGCCTCATCAACGTCGTGGGGATTCGCTGGTTCGCGCGCCTCAACAACGCGATGGTATGGTGGAAGCTGGCGATAATCGCGGTGGTGATCGTGTCGTTCATTCTCACCGTGTTCCACGGCGTGAACTTCAGCCACGAACTGGCCGGCGGCTTCATGCCCTTCGGCTGGAGTGGAGTCTTCTCGTCCATCGCCACGGCCGGAATAGTCTTCTCGTACCTTGGGTTCCGACAGGGCGTGGAGCTCGCGGGCGAAACGCGCAATCCACAGCGCAACGTGCCGATCGCCATCATCGGCTCGGTACTGATCACCGGAGTCCTGTACATCGCGCTGCAGTCCGCGTTCATCGGGGCGCTGCCATCGAACGCGCTGCGCAACGGATGGGCGAACATCGGCACGAGTTTCACGGGAGGGATGAGCGGGCTCGCCGCCACCTACGGTCCGCTCGCCGCGCTCGCCGGCGCCATGGGGCTGAGCTGGCTGGCGGTGCTCCTGTACATCGATGCCTTCATATCGCCGGCGGACACGGGGCTCATCTACACCACCGTGACGGCGCGCATCTCGTACGCGATGGGGCGCAACGGGAACGCGCCGCGCGCCCTGGCCAAGGTGAGCGAGCGGGGCGTGCCGTGGGTGAGCGTGATCCTGACGTTCGTGGTGGGGCTCATCTTCTTCCTCCCGTTTCCGGGCTGGCAGAAGCTGGTCGGATTCGTCACCTCGGCCACGGTGCTCTCGTTCGGATCGGGACCGTTGGCCCTGGTGGCGATGCGTCGCCAGATCCCGCGCCAGGAGCGGCCGTTCAAACTCCCCGCCGCCACCCTCATCGCCTATCTCGGGTTCCTCTCCTCCAACCTGATCGTGTACTGGTCGGGGTGGGCCACCGACTGGAAGCTCTTCATCGCCGTGTTGATCGGCTACATCGTGCTCGTGATCCACGAAGCGCGCAATCGCGAGACGACTCCTCCGCTCGAATTCCGTTCGGGTGCGTGGGTCGTGGCGTGGCTCATCGGTCTCGCCGTGATAAGCTGGCTCGGCGACTATCCCGATCCTTCGCTCCACGCCGGCAATCTCGCCATCCTGGGCTTCGGCTGGGCGATCATAGTCGTGGCCGTCTTCTCGGCGTTCATCATGTGGCTCGCAACGAGCATGCGCCTCCCTCCAGAGCGCGTGCTCGACCATCTGCGGGAGCCGGCGGTGACGACGGAGTCGGACCCCTGACCGGGTTGGCTCTTCCCCGTCCGCGCCGACGCTCCGACTCCCTGGTTCATTTCGCTCCCGCGGCTCCGGATCGACGGGGGTCGGCGCCGGCAGTCACCGTGGAATCGCCGATCGTGATCGCGGCGGCGTAACCCATCCGCAGCTCGCCCGGGAGCGAGATGAAGTCGAGATGGTGGCCGAGCGCGGTGAGCTCGCGCACCACGCGCGGGGCGAAGCCGTCCTCGAGCTGGATCTCGAAGTCGCGGCTCGAGCCGCTGCGGTCGCGGCCGAGGAGGAAGCGCGGAAGCTCGATGGCGCTCTGCACGTCGAGCTTCTGGTCGAGCACGCCGGTCACGATCGTGTACACGGCGGACGTGATCCACGCATTGCCCGCGGCTCCCACGGCCAGCACCGGACGCGGCTCGCTGGTGTCGCGGCCGAAGACGATGGTCGGAGCGATCGTACTGCCATTGCGCGCGTACGGCGCGCGGCTGCCGAATGTATCGGCATCGCTGGAGTACGACGTGAGCTTGTCGTTGTACAGGAAGCCGAGTCCGGGAGTGACGTAAAAGCTCCCGCCCCAGGTGCCGAGCGTCTGAGTCACCGCCACGACATTGCCGTCGGCGTCGGCCACGGTGAAGGCGGTGGTACCGGTGCTGTGGCGATGCGTCGAGTCACGGGGCTCGTCGCCTTCAATGACACCCGCGCGTTTCGCGGAGCGGGCACAGCTCGGCGACGCGCCCGCCACATCGGCGGGTCGCAGCGCGCGCGACGGGTCGAAGCATAGCCAGCGTGCGCGCGCGCTGTCCGCGCTCGTGAACGCGGTGATGTTCACCGGCCAGAGGCCGGGATCGGCGATCCGGCCGCGTGCCGACGGAACGAGCTTCCACGCTTCTATCATCGCGTGCAGGGTAGCCGGATCGTCGGTGTACGACGGCAGCTCCGGGAGCTGTTCCAGCATCTTCAACTGTGCCACGAGTGTGGCACCGCCCGACACCGGGGGAGCACTCGAGTAGACCGTGTATCCGCGATAGCTCCCGCTCACCGGCTCGCGCTCGGCCGCGTAATAGCGCGCGAGGTCGCTCGAGCGCATAGCGTTGCCGTGGCCGCGCAGATCGGCTACCATCCGCCGTCCCACCGTGCCGCGATAGAGCGCATCGGCGCCGCTGTCGGCGATCTGTGTGAGTGCCCACGCGAGATCGGGATTGCGCAGTGTGTCGCCCGCCTCGAGCGGCTCGCCGTGGGGGAAGAAGAGCTTCCGACTTCCCTCGTATTTCAGGAAGTGCTCGCGCTCTCTGGCGAGCGTGGTCGCGAGTCCGTCGCTCACCGGGTAGCCCAGCGTCGCTGCGCGGATAGCGGGCGCCAGCAGCTCCGCCCAGGGAAGCCGATGGCTTCCGTATTCCTTCCAGGCTCTGTACATCGCCGCCACGGTGCCGGGTACGTTCGGCAGCACCGGGCCGTCGTCCGGATAGCCGCCGGCGGCGAGGATCGACTGCTCGTTGGTGAGCACATCCTGCGGCAGGCGCGTCATGAATTCGATGAGCGACGGTCGGGGCATGGAGTCGAGCCGGATGAGCATCTGGCCATAGCCGCCGATGCCGCTGGCGTCGGGCTCCACGACGCCGAGCGCGAACGACACGGCCACCGCCGCATCGACCACGTTGCCGCCCTTGCGAAGGATCTCTATGCCTGCTTCCGTGGCGATCGGGTTCGCGCTGGAAACGGCAGCACTGCCGGTGGCCGGCTCGCGAAGCGGCGGCCGCTGGAGGAGCATCTGGTGGATCACGCCGGCCAGTGCCTCGTCGGAGCGTGCGGCGAGGGCGCGCGGGCGAAACTCCTCGCGCAGCGTCTCCCACTCCTTCAGGCGCGGCGCGGCGGCGCGGGACGAAAAGTAGAGGCGTGCGGTGCGCGACCACGCGGCATCGAATAGGGAAGTGTTTCGCTCGCGGCGATCCCGCTCGAACGCCAGCGACGCCGCGCGGCCGCTGTCCGGTGCGGCCGGCGCGGGCACGAACCAGAGCGCGCCGGCATTCCTGCTCACCGCGGCAGCCTCGCGATCTCCGAGGCGATCGGGGTCGCCGTTGTACGAGGGCGGCGCAGGCGGGAGCTCCACGATGGCGAGCGTGCGCCCATCCGGAGACCACGCGGGAGCGCCGCGCCGTGCGCTCACGAGGTTCACGTAGGCGCCGTCCGTGTTCGTCACCCACACACCCGCGGGTCCGCTCCTGCTGCCGAATGCGATGCGGCTGCCGTCGGGCGCCCACACGGGATGCTCGATGCTGCGGCGGGTCACGAGCGTGCGACTCGAGTCGCCGTCGGCGCTGGCTACGCGGAGCTCCGCACCGCGCTCGGTCACACGAACGTAGGCGAGCTCCTTTCCGTCCGGGGAGAATACGGGCCAGAGCTCCATGCCGGCGCTGGACTTCGTGAGCCTGCGCTCCGTTCCATCGGCGGAGCGGAGGTGGATACGGGCGACAGGGCCGCGGCCGCGGACGAAGGCGAGCGTGCCGTCCGTGGAGAGCGCCGGGTCGCTCTCCCACTCTTCGGCAGCCGTGACGCGCTTCCAGGCGACCGGTGCGGCGCCGCCGGGGCTGCTGCGGCGTACGGCCGCCACTTCGGCGATGTACAGTCGCGATGCGCCGGCGCGGTTCGACGCGTAGACGATCGATGCACCGTCCGGACCCCATACCGGTTCGCGATCCCAGGCATCGCCGCTCGTGATGCGGATCCAGTGCGCGGTGTCTCCCGCCGCGCGCTGCACCCAGATGTCACCGTCCACGGCCAGCGCGAGACGCCCATCGCGCGCGTACGCGGCGTCCTGTATCCCGGTGGAAGGCACCGCGATACCCGCGGACGTCTGCAGAAGCAGTAGCAGGGCGACGGGCAGGATCATGGTTCGGCGATCTCCGCGTGGGGCGAGTGGTGGGGTGGGTGGAGTCGTGAAGACGAGATGGCGAACGGAGCCAGGGCGGGCGTGCCGCCCGCGGAGCGCGGGAATCGCTCCGCGGGCGGCGAACCCGATACGAGCGCGAGTGGACCGTGCCGCGACGCGTCGCGCCCAGTATAGTTCCTGAGCAGAAATCCCGCACGGGGCCAGCGAGGCGATGGCAGCCCGCTGGCCGCCGTTCGCAACGTACCGACAATCGCAAGCCCAGGAGCGCCGCATGCCCGGACGCAACTTTCTCTTCGTTCCAGGTCCATCCAACACGCCCGACAGAATCCAGCGCGCCATGCACCGCGCCACCGACGATCATCGGTCGCCGGTCTTTCCGGAGCTCACGCGCGCCATCCTCCCGCGTTTGCGCGAGATCTTCGGAACGGAGAATGCCCGCACGTTCGTCTTCCCCGCCACGGGGAGCGGGATGTGGGAGGCGGCGCTCGTGAACACGCTCTCCACGGGCGACCGCCTGCTCGCCGTGCGCGGAGGCCAGTTCGGCCATCTCTTCATAGACAGCGCCAGGAGACTCGGCTATCGGGTGGACGTGATCGAGACGGAGTGGGGAAGCGCAGCCCCGCCCGATGCGATCGAGGAGGCGCTGCGGGCGGATGCCGCGCACGAGATCAAGGGCGTGCTGGTAGTGCACAACGAGACGTCCACCGGCGTTACGAGCGACATCGCCGCGGTTCGCCGCGCCATCGACGCGGCCGGTCATCCCGCGCTCCTGTACGTCGACGGTGTGAGCTCGGTCGCGAGTCTGGACTTCCGCATGGATGAGTGGGGAGTGGACCTCGCCATCGCCGGCTCGCAGAAGGGTTTCATGCTCCCCGCGGGGCTCGGCATTCTCGCCACGAGCGACAGGGCGCTGGCGGCCCGGGAGCACGCGCGTTCCCCGCGCGCATTTTTCGACTTCGGCCCGATGATTCAGCAGAACGATCAGGGCTACTTCCCGTACACGCCGCCCGTAACGCTTCTCTACGGCCTCCGCGAGTCGCTCGACATGCTGCTCGAGGAGGGGCTGCCCAATGTCTTCGCACGTCACCATCGCCTCGCCGCTGCGTGCCGCGCCGCCGTCGAGGCGTGGGGACTATCGCTCTGTGCCACCGACCCCGCCAGCCGCTCCGATACGGTCAGTACGGTGATGACCCCGGCCGGCATCGATTCCGGCTCCGTGATCACCACCGCGTACCGCAGCTACGACCTTTCCCTCGGCGCCGGCCTCGGCCAGCTCGGCGGCAAGGCCTTCCGCATCGGCCACCTCGGCGATCTCAACGAGCTGATGCTCCTCGGCGCCCTCGCTGGCGTGGAGCTCACCCTGAAGAACGTCGGCGTGGATCTCATCCTCGGCAGCGGCGTCGCCGCCGCCCAGAAGTCGCTCGGAGGGTGATGGGGGAAGGAAGCAGGAAACGGGAAACAGGAAACAGGGAAGTGCACAGGAAGTGCACACGTTCCATGGTCATCCCCGCGAAAGCGGGGATCCGGGTTCGACCGAGTAACATGGATGCCCGCTCACGCGGGCATGACTGCGAGGCGTGTGCAGTTCCTGTTTCCTGTTTCCTGTTTCCTGTTGCCTGTTGCCTGTTGCCTGTTTCCTCGGTAGTTCCTGCTCTCCTTCTCAGTACCCCGGGTTCTGCGTCAGGCCCGGCGCGACGGTTCGCTCGCGGGCGGGGATCGGATAGAGCGTCTGATAGGTGCGATCTTCGGGTAGATCCATGACGCTCGCCGCCTGGCCCGTGCGAACCAGGTCGGGCCAGCGGTCGCCCTCGAAGGCCAGCTCCACGCGCCGTTCGTGCGCGATCGCCGCGAGCACTTCGTTCTGGTCGTGCACATCCACGCCGAACTCGTGTGGGTCGAGATGCGCCCGGACCCGAAGCTTGTTGTACTCGTCCACCGCATCCTCCAGCTCATCGCTGCGCGCCAGCGCTTCCGCCTTGATGAGAATCACCTCGGCGAGCCGGATCACGTGGAGATCCTCGGCGCCCACGGTGGTGGGGAACTTCGTGCCCTCGTAGTAGCCGTCTTCCTCCCGCACCGACCAGTCGCCGCGTGTGTCACCCTCCTCGAACGCCTCGTAGAGGTCTTCGGTCGGATCAACCTCGTTGCGTCCGTCCCAGAGGTAGTAGTAGCCTACCAGGTTGTATTCGACCGCCGTGAAGCTCACCCTGAAGATGTCTTCCGGCGTATCGGTACCTTCGGTCGTGAAGAGACTCGCGAAGTTGGGCGCGAGCGTGTAGCCCATGGCGTAGACGCTGTCGGCGTTGTCGATCGCGCCCTGCCAGTTCTCCATGTAGAGGTCCACGCGTGCCCGCAGCGCCCGGACGGCGCCAAGCGATGCCTGCCGCGTCTGGGATTCCTCGGTGATGAGGCTCCCCGCCTTGTCGAGATCGTCCAGAATCTGATCGTACACCTGTGCCGCCGGCGTGCGCGTGTAGGCAGCCGCCTCCTCGGGACTGGCTGCGGGCTGCAGTGGCATTGGCACGTCGCTCCAGAGCTTCACCAGATCGTGGTAGCTCAGCGCCCGCAGGAAGTACGCTTCGCCCAGGATCTCGTTGCGCTCCGTCTCGTCCATCTCCGCGATTTCCGGCACTTTCGAGATGATGGCGTTGTCGCGCGCGATCGCGGCGTAGATGGCCTGCCACACTCCGGTGATCGCGGAGTTGTCCGCACGGATCTGGTTGCGGTCGATGTCGCCGAGGAACTGGTACGTACCGACGTGCTCGGCGTTGTCCGCCGACAGATCGCCGAGTACCACGAAGTCGTTACCGTAGTACTCCAGATCCTGCAGCGCGTCGTACGCGCCGATGAGCGCCGACTTCGCGGTCGGCCCATCCACGATCGCGCCCTCGCTGGGAAGCTGGTCGGCGGGCTCCGTCTGGAGCACGGAATCACAGCCGGCGACGAGTCCGACGAGCGCCACCGGCAGCAGGAATCTCAATCTCATGGCTCCGGGTGTCCTGGTATGAGGTTCGGGGTGGCGCTTCAAAACCCACCTCGTATGCCGATGCTGAAGGTGCGGGCGATCGGGTACGCGAAATAGTCGGTTCCCGATATGATGTTCGCTCCCGCGCCGGCGCTGTTCACGTCGGGATTGTAGCCCGTGTAGTCCGTGAAGGTGCGCAGGTTGTGACCCGAGACGAAGATCTGTGCATCGCTCATCCGAAGTCCGGCGAGCAGCTTCTCGGGCAGGCTGTACGAAAGCGTGACTTCGCCGATCCTCAGGAACGAGCCATCCTCCACGTAGCGGCTGGATATGACATCCGCGCCGGAGCTGCAGTCGTAGCTCATCCGCGGCACGTCCGTGACCTGGCCGGGGGCCTGCCAGCGGT
Source organism: uncultured Gemmatimonadaceae bacterium (assembly GCA_964616815.1). Lineage (GTDB taxonomy): Bacteria > Gemmatimonadota > Gemmatimonadetes > Gemmatimonadales > Gemmatimonadaceae > JADGGM01. Next base: position 16,524 of record CAZTTY010000042.1, read on the forward strand.
CGAGCGTGCTCGTGGTGAGGTTGTCCCACGAGCAGCCGCCGTCGTCGGTGAAGAGGCGCATCATGTTGAAGACGTCGTTGCCGTAGCTGAACTGAAGGAAAGTGCGGAGAGTGAAGCGCTTCAACGAGAACTCGTTGGTGAGGCCGCCGAAGAAGTCCGCCTCGGGGGTGCCGACGATCATCTGGTCTTCGGACGTGATCTCGCCATCATCGTTCAGGTCGCGGAAGATCGCGTTGCCCGTGAACGGGTCCACCCCTTCGAACTTGTACATGTAGAACGAGCCGATCGGCTGGCCCACCTGGACGCGGCTCGTCTCGCGCCCGTTGATGCCGGTCGTGAATGCCTGGCCGTCGTACAGGCCGGTAACCTCGTTGTCGTTGTGCGTGATGTTCAGCGTGGTGGTCCAGGAGAACCCGTCCTCGCTCGAGGGGCGGAAGTTCTGTGTGGTGATGCCGAGGTCGATGCCTCTGTTCTCGACGTTCCCCACGTTGTCCCACACGCTGCTCTGGCCCGTGGTCAGGGGGATCGGCCGCTGGACCAGGAGGTTGGATGTCTTGCGGATGTAGTAGTCCGCGGTCACGCTGATGCGCCCGTCGAAGATCAGGAGGTCCATGCCGCCGTCGAACTCGCGCGTGCTCTCCCAACGAAGGTCGGGATTGGCGATCGAGACCGGAGCGGTGCCGGGCGTGCCGGCATACGGTGCTCCCGACACCAGGCCGCGAGCCGCGAAGTCCCCGATCCCCTGATTGCCGGTCTCGCCGTAGCTCGCCCTCAGCTTCAGGCTCGCCACACGCCCGAGCCCTTCGGCGAACGGCTCATCGCTCACGACCCATCCCACCGACGCGGCCGGGAATACGCCGTAGCGGTTGTCCGCGCCGAAGCGCGACGAGCCGTCGGTGCGCAGCCCTACCGAGACGAGGTAGCGGTCCAGGAGCGAATAGTTGGCGCGCGTGAAGAACGACACCAGGTTGTTCCGCGTGGCGTGGCCGTCGTACGACGTCACGATGCTGGCGTTGCGGACGTACTGCTTCAGACCATCGGGGAAGGTTTCGCCACGTATGAAATTGAGGTCGGTCTTGTTGTACTCCACGCTCGCTCCGCCGATCACCGAGAGGTTGCTCCTCTCGTCGTTCAGCGCTTCCATCGTTGCGAAGCTCTCGAGCACGTAGCGCGTCACGTTGGTATGCCCGCTGCGCCCCACGCCGCCGATGCTCGCCGCGTAGGTGTTGTCGACCAGCGGCGAGTCCCAGCCGTCCTCGTCGATTCCCATCACGTCCATGCCCAGCCGCCCGGTGAGCGAGAGGCGGTCGGTCAGGTTGTACGTCGCATTGACGTTCCCGATGGCCCGCAGCGATTTGAGCGACGTTCCGTTGATCGTGGCGAGCGCCACCGGATTGGAGTACTTCAGCCCCTCGTCGTCGCCGGCGTAGCTCCCGTCGGTGGAGTAGATGGGGCGGAAGGGCTGCATCCCGATCGAATTCGTCACCACGCCGTCGAGGCTCCCATCGCCTTCCACGCGCTTGTGGTCTTCGCGCGTGAGGCCGATGGACGTGCTGAGCGAGAGTCTGTCGAGCGGATTGAAATCGAGGTTCACTCTCGTGGCGATCCGGTTGTAGGCCGAACCGATGACGATCCCTTCCTGATCGAAGCGGGATGCCGAGAGGTAGTACCTGGACCGCTCGCCACCGCCGCTGAAGCCGAGCTGTATGTCGCTCACGGGGGCATCGCGGAAGATCGCGTCCTGCCAGTTGTAGCTGTTCGCGTCCGTCTCGCCCGGCACGAACGGCCAGTCTTCCGGATCGTAGTCGTCGTTCTTCGCGCTCTCGTTGTAGAGCTCCACGTACTGCTGTGCGTTGAGGAGCGGGTACTGCCTGGGGTTGCTCTGCCGGCCGTAGTACGCGTTGAAGGTGAGCTTCGGCTTCCCGGCCTCTCCACGCTTCGTGGTGATCATGACCACGCCGTTGGATCCGCGAGAACCGTAGATCGCCGTGGCGGCGGCGTCCTTGAGGATGTCGATGGACGCTATCTCATCGGGATTGAGCGCGGAGATCGCGGTGACCTCCTGCCCGCCGGTGCCGAACTGGCCGTAGGAGCCTTCGAGGATCGGCACTCCATCCACCACGTAGAGCGGCTGGTTGCCGGCGTTGAGCGAGGCCGGCCCGCGTACCCGGATCGAGAGTCCGTTGCCGGGGTTGCCGGCGTTCTCGATCACCTGAACGCCGGGCGCCTTCCCCTTCAGCGCCGACTCCACGCTGGCAGTCGGCGCGTTCGCCAACTGCTCGGCGCCCACCGATGAGATCGCGCTGCTCACACCGCGCCGGGTGGCCGTGCCGTAGCCCACCACGACTATTTCCGAGAGCTGCGCGGCAACCGGCGCGAGCGCGAAGTTCGCCGTAGCGGTGTCGTTCGCGGCAAGGGTGATGTCCCGCTCGGTCGGCGCGAAGCCGATCCGCTGGGCGCGCACCGTGAGCGTGCGGGCCGGGACGTTGCGGAGGAAGTAGGAGCCATCCTCGCCCGTGATCGTTCCGAGAGTAGTTCCGGTGACGGTGAGCTGGGCCCCCGGTATGGGTTGCCCGGTCGAAGAATCCGTAACCGTTCCACGGATCGCGCCGTTCTCCTGCGCTGCCGCGAACTGCGGTACGGCGGCAAGCGCGACAGCGAGTACGATCCGGCAGGTGTAACTGGGAAGCCGCATGGACTTTCCTCCAGAATTGTGTTACTGCACGATCCGGGTGAGCGGCGGTACGGCGGGAGGCGCGTGTCGCGACTCCCCGCCCATACCGAGTCATGGAAGGGCGCCTACTATTCATTGCGTCGAGCACGGCGTCAAGTGCGTACCGCCGCTCTCCGACAGTGTGGACACCGTGGCGCACGTGCCCACGCATCACTCCCGCCCCCGGGCCTCGCGTCGGCCCGTGGCATGCCTCCTGCCACGTTATCCATGCGGTCGCAGCCTGGAGGAATCATGGCGAAGAGGAAAAAGGAGAACCAGCCGCGTCGCGACGAGGACCGGGAGCGCGAACGGCGGGCGCGCGAGGCCGACGATGACCGCAACCCGCCGTATACCACTACCGGCCCCATAACATCCCCCAAGTTCGGCTCCGCCGGCAGTGGCGGCTTGGAGAACGAGCCGGGGCCCGAGAGGGATTAGGGCAACCTACGCGCGAGGTAAGCGAGGTGGGCCATGCCGCTGCCGAGATCAGTGGCATGGCCCACTCCGCTTCACAGGCCCGAACCCGCCGCGTCGAAGAAGTGCGCGCGCCTGGAGTCGAGTCGGAGCGAGAGCGACGCGCCCGGGGAGGGGGTGGAATGCCGGTCGGAGCGGAGAACCACATCGTGGCCGGCCGCGCTCGTATAGATGAGCGCCTCGCTGCCGGTGGGCTCGACGAGCTCCGCGCGGGCTCCGCCGATGACCGAGTCGTGGCCGGGGGCGCTCTCGCCTTCCGCCGCGACCGAAATGTCTTCGGGCCGCATGCCGAGGATCACGCCGCGGTCGCTGCCGGCGTACGGCGCGAGAAGGTCTGCCCACTCATCGGTGGGCGTGAGCGTGAGCGACCCGTCGGCAGTTCGGAAACGCACCGCGTCGTCGTTCACCACCACCCCCTCGATGAGATTCATCGGCGGGGTACCGATGAACCGGGCCACGAAGGTGTTCTTCGGTTGTTCGTAGAGTGCCATCGGCGTATCGATCTGCTGAACCCGTCCCTCGTTCATTACCACGATGCGGTCGCCGAGCGTCATGGCTTCCACCTGGTCGTGGGTGACGTAAACCATGGTGGCGCCGAGTCGCTCGTGCAGGCGCGCGAATTCGCGGCGCATCTGCACGCGCAGCTTGGCGTCCAGATTCGACAGCGGCTCGTCGAACAGGAAGACCTGCGGTTCGCGCACCAGCGCGCGTCCCACGGCCACCCTCTGGCGTTGGCCTCCGGACATCGCTCGCGGCGTTCGCGGCAGCAGCTCCTCGATCCCCAGCAACCCGGCCGCGCGCCGCACCCGTTCGTCGATCTCCTTCGCGGGACGTTTACGCAGCCGCAGCGCGAAAGCCATGTTCTCGTACGCCGTCATGTGCGGGTAGAGCGCGTAGTTCTGGAAGACCATGGCGATGTCGCGATCGCGCGGCGGGATGTCGTTCACGACGCGGTCGCCGATCGACAGCTTTCCCGAAGTGATGCTCTCCAGTCCGGCGATCATCCGCAGCGTGGTGCTCTTGCCGCAGCCGGACGGACCTACCAGCACCACGAGCTCGCCGTCGGCGATCTCCAGATTCACTCCGTGCACCGCGACCTGCTGGCGGCCGCCCTGATCGTACACCTTGCGAACATCGCGCAGAGTTACACTGGCCATCACATCCTCTTGTCCGTGTCTCAGCCGGCGGGGAAGCGGAACGCCACTTTGACGCTCTCCTCGCCTCCCTTGTCGCGCGCCACCTCGAGCGCGCGCCGATAATCATCCAGGGGGAACGTATGCGTGAGGAGCGGCCGCAGCGGGGCCCGTCCCGATGCGATGAGCGCCGCCGCCTCGTCGAACGCGCTCCGCTCCGGACTGGCATGTGCGTGAGCGCCGTAGCACAGGCTGCCGCGCACCGTGAGCTCCTTGAGCCAGAGCGGCGTCCAGTCGAGCCCGTTCATCGTGCCGGAGTTGCCGAGCAGCACGATCGTTCCGCCGGCGCGCGTGAAGCGCATGGCGTCGTCCATCCCCCTCGCGCCGCCGATGCAGACGAACGTGCGGTCGAAGCCGCCTACGCCCACGGGCTTCCCGAGTATCGGTTTCAGCAGGCGCGTACCGCCCGCCTCGGCCAGAGCGGCGAGGTAGTCGCCGCGCGCGGCCACCACGTGGGCCGCCCCGAGTCGCACGGCGTGCGCGCCCTGGAACGGGTGGCGCGCGAGCGCGGTCACGTCCGCTTCGGGTGCGAGCGCATGGATGGCCGCTACGGTCAGCAGCCCGATCGATCCGGAGCCGATCACCAGCACGCGCTCTCGCGCCGCAGGCAGGTTCGCGCGTACCGCGTGCACCGAGCAGGCGAACGGCTCGACGAGCACCGCCTCCTCATCGCTCATCGCGTCGGGTACGCGAACCACCTGCGACTCGTGCGCCACGAACTCCTCGCCCCAGCTACCGCCCGTGCCGCGCGTGGTCCCGATGAGCATGCCCGGCGCCACGTCCCCGTCGGTGAAGTGGGCGCAGCGCGAGTGGTCGCCCGCGGTGCACGCGCCGCAGCGCGGGTCGATGCCGCGTGCCTCGCAGCAGAGCAGCGGGTTCGCCGTCACCCGCTCGCCCACCGACACGCCGCGCACCGCGCTTCCGACTTCGATCACGTCGCCCACGTTCTCGTGGCCCAGCACGAACGGGAAGGAGGAGAAGGGCGACGTCGAAGGGCTGGCCTTCAGCGTGATGACGTTCAGGTCGCTGCCGCAGATCCCGCCCATCCGGGTACGGATGCGCACCCAGCGATCTCCGGGAAGCTTGGGCCGTTGCACGTCGCCGAGCCGGGTGCAGGCGTGCGACCCCAGATAGAACCGCTCGGAGATCCTGCCTGCGGCGAGGGTGGCGAGATACGTGGGGATCGGTGCCGCGAAGGAGATGGCGCGCACGTCAGACTGTCGCGTGCCGCTCGCGGAGCGGCGCGGCGCTCGGCTGTTCCGGCGGCGCCACTACGCGCAGCGCTGCGGGCACGCAGCGCACCTCGAGACGCGTGGACGCGGCGCGGTTGTACTCGCCGTCCGTCTCGTAGGCGGGTGGGGTGGGGAACTGAAGCGTGAAGGTCGGTGCCTGTTCCGTCACCACCTCGGCGTGCGCCACGTGCGTGCCCTTCGTCGCGGCGCCGAAAAGCCGCGCGCGACGCAGCGGGGGCGCCATCGCGATCGCGATCGCGTCGAGCCGGCCGTCGCTCACGCTCGCCGCGGGCGCGATGCGAAATGAGCCGCCGAAGTTCTTCCCGTTGGCGATGATGAGCATGAGATGCCGCACGCTGCCGCGCGTGCGCGCGGCGCTGGCGATGTCGATATCGACTCCGTCGTAGCCGAAGAGCTGGCGGAGCGCCGAGTACAGGTACACGGCATCGCCCTTCAGCCAGCGGATGTTCTCTATGTCCTCCAGAACGGCGATGTCGAAGCCGAAGCCGGTGACGTTGAGAAAGTATCTCCCTTCGATCTGTCCCACATCCACCAGTCGCTCGGCGCCGTCCGACACGAGCCTCGCCGTGGCGTCGAAGTCCCGTGCGGGCACGCCCAGTGTCTTGGCGAAGTCGTTCCCGGTGCCGGCCGCGACCAGAGCGAGACGCACATCGGCGCCCGAGGAGATGATCGCGTTGGCGACGTTGCCCCAGGTGCCATCGCCGCCCACCGCCACGATGGTTCCCACGCCGTCCTCGATGGCGCGAAGGGCGACGCTTTTCTCGTCGCCCTTCGCGTTCGTGGTACGGATGTCCGTCACCCCCACCGAGGCGAAGGCTCGCCGCACCTCCGCCCCGGCCTTCGCGCCCCGCCCCCTTCCGGAGGCGGGGTTCACGATCACGCAGACCCCGGAGCTCATCGAGGAGCGTAGGAGGCCAGTTGCTTCAGCGGATGGAACGTCTGGACGCCATCCTTCATCCAGAGCTCGCGGAACGGAGTGACGTTCACCTCCCAGTCCTCGAGGAGATCGGTCATGGCCTGCGAGTGGATGACGATCCCGCCGCGCTCTTCCTCGTTCTCGCTGAACAGGCCGGCGAGGTAGATGTTCGCGGTGTAGGCGCCCTCTTCATCGTTCATGAAGGCCTGGTAGCGATGGTCCACCGTGGACCATTCGTGCTCGGTGATCGTCATGTCCACGATGGGCTGGTCGCGATCGGTGGCGTGGATGGTGATGTGCCCGTCGCCGCGCTCCCAGCGGATGTTGATGTCCTGCATGTAGTGCGGGAGATGCCAGCGCTCGATCGCGTGCTCGCGCGACTCCCGCGTGGTGGTGCCGAGCCGGAAGGGAAAGAACGCGGCGCGCGGCCACGCTTCGCCGGGCTCCACGCGCGGCGCGACGAAGACCGCGAGAATCAGCTCCGAGTAGGCGCCCACGGGGCTGGTGTGGAAATCGAATGCCATGACCGCCAGCACGCTGGAGCCGTGGCGCGGTTCCACGGGCTGCAGGTCGGGGGGAAGGATGGCTCGTGCGTTCTCGGTGGGGAACTCGAAGAACCCGCCGATGGCGTCTTTGTAATGGTATTGCACGAGGCCTTCGTTCTTGTTGCTCATACCAGAATCCCCTCTTCACGGAGTACCCGGACGAGGATCTGAACACCCTCGTCGAGCTGTTCGCAGGTGTGCGATGCCGAGATCGACACGCGGAAGCGCGACCGATGCTTGGCTACCGCCGGATAGATGACGGGTTGCAGATAGAGTCCCGCGCGGAAGAGCTTGTGACCCAGCTCGAAGATGCGCCGGTCGTTCTTCACCATGATCGGTATGATCTGCGAAGTGGAGCCGCCGACGTCCACACCCTCTTCCTCCAGGCGCTGCCTGATGAAGCGCACGTTCTTCCACAGCCGCTCCCTGAGCTCCGGCTCCCGCTGGGCCAGTTCGAGCGACTCGAGAACGCCCGCCGATACCGCGGGAGCGAGCGAGCAGGAGAACACGCGCGCGCGGGCGAAGCCCTTCAGGTAGTAGTACAACTTCCTGGAGCCGGCCACGTAGCCGCCCTGGCCACCCAGCGCCTTCGAGAAGGTACCGACGTGGATGTCCACTTCGTCTTCCAGGTCGTACATCTCGGCGACTCCACGTCCGTTCTCGCCGTAGATGAAAGCGGAATGGGCTTCGTCCAGCAGGATGCGAGCGCCGTAGCGCTTCGCTACCTGCACGAGCTCCGGAAGAGGGCACACGTCGCCATCCATGGAGTAGACCCCCTCGATGGCCACGAGCTTCTTTCCGGTCGTCTGCTTGAGCTTCTTCTCGAGATCGGCAGGGCTGTTGTGCCGGAAGAACCGGACGTTCGCCTTCGAGAGGATCGCTCCGTCGACGATGCTCGCATGCGCGTTCTGGTCCGCGATGATCCAGTCGCCGGGGCGCATGAGACCCGAGATCATCCCCACGTTGGTGCTGTAGCCGGTGGGGAAGACCATTGCGGCTTCCTTCTTCTTGAACTTCGCCAGCGCTTCCTCGAGCTGCACGTGCACATCCATCATGCCGCTGAGGAGCGGCGATCCAGCGGCGCCGAGACCGTACTGGTCCAGCGCCCTCTTGGCCGCCGCGACCACCTCCGGCCTGTTGGCGAGGCCGAGGTAGTTGTACGAAGCGAGATTGAGAAGCTTTATGTGTTCGTGGTGGAGCCCTTCGGTTACTTCGATCCGGCTCTCGGGCGGCGTCGACATCGGCTGCTGGAACAGGTAGTAGCCGGTTCGCAGCGCTCGCGTATACCATTCACTGTACGGATCGAGTATCGCGAACGGGTCGTCGCTCGACGAGTAAAAGAAACTACTGTAATCGTAGTCGGAGACGCTCATGCTCGTCTGCGCTTCGACTCGTGTTGCCATGGGGTGACCTCCGATTGAGTCCCTACAGCACTGACTTTCCTATCTCGCACGCCGGCGGACTCAGCCGAATGGGGCGAGCCGTGCGCGTGATGCGTAGCAGCGCTTACCTCTTTTCCTACACAATCTACATGGTATTGGCCATCGGGCTGGGTCAGCGGGTCCTGCTCTGGCCGGCCATCTGGCTCTTCCCCCGGCACCGCCGGCGGATGATACGTTTCTGGCTTCGATTTCACAGCCGCTCCACTCTGCGCATGGCGCACGCCATAGCGAACGTGCGACTCACTGTCAGAGGGGAGATACCGCCGGAGAGTTGCATAGTGGTGATGAACCACCAGTCGGTGCTGGATATACCCATAGGGCTGTTGCTGGTGCCAGGACCATACCCGCTGATCCCTACCCGCGACCGGTACCAGTGGGGAGTACCGGGAATATCTCCGCTCACTCGCCTGGCCCGATACCCTTTTGTTTCGCAGAAGCGCGTGCTCTCGCGCGGCGAGCTCGATGCGCTCACCGACGCCGCCGAACGCGTGGCGCGCGGCGAGAACTCGCTTCTCATCTTTCCCGAGGGGCACCGGAGCCGCGATGGAGGGCTCGGGCGCTTCATGCGTAGCGGCCTCCGCATCATGCTCTCGCGCGCCGAGCGTCCGGTGTACTGCGTGGCCGTGCGCGGGATGGTGAACGCGCGAACGTTCGCCGACGGCCTGGCGAACTTCGCCGATCTGGACATACGCGTGAAGATCTCCGAACGACTCGAGCCGCCCTCTTTCGCGCGCGGATCGGACCACCGCGACGTGGACACATTCATAGAGTCGCTGCGCGAACGCATGCTGGGCATGCTGGCGGAGCTCGACGCCGAAGCCTCCCTCGAAAGCGGTGCTGGCGCGACTTCCTCCGCCGATGCTTGATCGGGCGTTACGCGAAGCGCTGACGGCCGGACTCGATTCGCCAGCCTCATCGACCACCGAGGCGCTGGCCGACTTCCTGGCGCGCGGCTTCGGGCCGGCCACCGCGGCGATCATACACTATGGCTCGCACGCTCAGCATTCCGGCGCGCGGCCGGAGAGCGCGCACGATTTCTTCGTGATCGTGGACGACTACCGCTCGGCCTATGGTTCGCTCTCCGCCACGGTGGGCACCAGCTACTCTGCCGTGAAGGCGGCGCGGCTCAACAGAGTGCTCGCGCCGAACGTGGTGTCGATAACCGACAGCGAAACGGCTCCGCCCCCCGCTCCGCCGCTCGTGGCGAAATGCGCGGTACTTTCCGTGAGGGATCTTCGCCACGCCTGTTCCGCGCGTGCGCGCGATCACTTCACCCAGGGCCGACTGTTCCAGCATGCGCAACTCGTGTGGACGCGCGACGCCCAGGTGCGGGACATCGTCGTCGATTCTCTGTTGGAAGCGCGTGCCCGCACTTTCCACTGGGGGCGCGCCTATCTCCCGCCGCGGTTCGACGTGGACAGCTACTGCCGTGTCCTCCTCGAGACCTCTTTCGGGGCTGAGGTCAGGCCCGAGGGCCCGGAACGCATACGCGCCCTCCTGGCCGCGCAGAGGGAGACGATGGTCCCAATGTATGGCGAACTGCTCCGGTCTCTGGCCGACAAAAGGATACTTGCGCGCGAAGGGAATGTCTACACCGACCGCCACCCGCCCGGTGTGCTGGGGCGGCTCCGCACGGGGTTGTACTTCAGGAGAAGCAAGCTCCGCGCGACGCTCCGCTGGCTCAAGTACATGGCGCTCTACGACGACTGGCAGGATTATCTTCTCCGCAAGCTCGAGCGGCGGAGCGGCGTACACGTGGAGCTCACCGAGCGCGAACGCCGCTGGCCGCTGATCTTTCTCTGGCCCAAGGCCATTCGCTACCTGCGCACGCGGCCGCAACGCCGCGATCCCGTATGAACTCTGTCACTTACATCGCCCTGGCGATTGCGGCCGCGGTGGTTCTCACCATGCCGGTCTTCGCGATCGTGGCGCGCAGGCGGCCGATCGACGCCGACGTCGCCCGCCGCCCCACCACCATCCTTCTGGGCTACTGGGTGCGCGACTGGTTGATGTGGCTCATCGCGCCCATCGAACGCGCGATGGTAGCGCTCCGGGTCTCGCCCGACGTCTTCAATTTCGCGGGAATGATTTTCGGAGCTCTCGCCGGCATCGCCTTTGTGCGCGCCTCGCTGGCGGTGGCCGGCTGGATGATCATTCTGGGAGGGCTCTGCGACATCTTCGACGGGCGCATCGCGCGCGCGCGCGGCATTTCGTCGCGCTATGGCGAGTTCCTCGACTCCATGCTCGACCGCTTCGCCGAGACCTTTGCCTTCATGGGTCTCGCCGTCTACTTCGCCCCCTCGATGTGGGCTGTGCTCGCCACCGCTCTAGCGCTGGGCGCCTCCCTGATGGTGAGCTACGCGCGCGCCAAGGGCGCCGTGGTGGGGGTGGACTGCCGTGGCGGCGTGATGCAGCGCGCCGAGCGTCTCGTGCTTCTCGCCCTCGCCGCGCTGCTGGATGACGCCGTGACCACTGCGCTCGGCTGGCGGCCCGGAACGGTGCTGCTCGCCGCCGTGTCTCTGATCGCCGTAGGCGCCCTCGGCACCGCCGCCTACCGGACGTGGTACATCGCGACGGCGCTGCGGCGAGGGTAAAGGGCAGGCGGAAGGGAGCAGGAAGCAGGAACTGCACACGTTCCATAGTCACGCCCGCGTAAGCGGGCATCCATGTTACTCAGTCGAACGTGGATCCCCGCTTCCGCGGGGATGACAGCGAGGCGTGTGCAGTTCCTGTTTCCTGTTTCCTGTTTCCTGTTTCCTGTTTCCTGCTTTCTCTCCTATTCCCGCCGCGCCAACTGGCGCAGCACGTACTGCAGGATGCCGCCGTTCTTGTAGTACATGGCTTCTTCCGGCGTGTCGATCCGCGAGAGCACGTCGAAGGTCTTCTCGCTCCCCGAGGCATCCCGCGCGCGGACTTTCAGTCGCGCGTTCGGAGGCATCGTGTCGTCCAACCCTTCTATATCGTACGTCTCGAAGCCGGTGAGGCCGAGCGACTGACGGGTGGCGCCGTCGGCGAACTCCAGGGGCAGGACGCCCATTCCCACCAGGTTCGAACGATGGATACGCTCGAACGACTCGGCGATCACGGCGCGGGCGCCCAGCAGCAGCGTACCCTTCGCGGCCCAGTCGCGCGAGGAGCCAGTGCCGTACTCCTTGCCGGCTATCACGAGTAGCGGCGTGCCGGCCTTCTGATACTCCATGGAAGCATCGAAGATCGTCACCGGCTCACCGCCCTGCGTCGTGGCGGTCCAACCACCCTCCGTGCCCGGGGCCAGCTCGTTGCGCAGGCGGATGTTGGCGAAGGTTCCGCGCATCATCACCTCGTGGTTGCCGCGCCGCGACCCATACGAGTTGAAATCCCTCGTCGTCACGCCCTGCTCGATGAGCCACTTCCCGGCGGGACTCGACGCCGGAATCGAGCCGGCGGGCGAGATGTGGTCGGTGGTGATCGAATCGCCGAGCATCGCCAGCACACGCGCGCCCTCGATGGGCCGCACGTCGGGCGCTTCCGCGGTCATCCCCTGGAAGAACGGCGGATTCTTCACGTACGTGGAATCGTCCGACCACGTGTACAGATCTCCGGTAGGCACGTCCAGCGCCTTCCACCGCTCGTCGCCCTCGAAGACGTTCGCGTACTGCTTCGTGAACATCTCGCTCTTGACGGAGCTCATGATGGTGTCGGCGACGTCCTTGGGGGTCGGCCAGATGTCGCGCAGGAAAACCGGCCCGTCGGTGCCGATGCCCAGCGGCTCGGTCTCGAGGTCGATGTCCATCCGCCCGGCGAGCGCGTAGGCCACCACCAGCGGAGGCGACATCAGGTAGTTGAATCGCGTGAACTGATTGATGCGCCCCTCGAAGTTGCGGTTGCCCGAGAGCGCCGACGCGACCACCAGCTTGTTCTCCTCGATCGCCTCCGCGATCGGGGCGGGGAGCGGTCCGGAGTTGCCGATGCAGGTGGTGCAGCCGTAGCCCGCGAGATAGAAGCCGAGCTGCTCGAGCGGCTCCATCACGCCGGCCTTGGCGTAGTAGTCGGTCACCACTTTGGAGCCGGGGGCCAGGCTCGTCTTGACCCACGGTTTGGTGCGAAGACCGCGCGCCACGGCGTTCCGGGCGAGAAGCCCGGCGCCGAGCATCACGGAGGGATTCGACGTGTTGGTGCAGCTCGTGATCGCCGCTATCACCACCGAGCCGTGGCGCAGCTCGAACGTCTGGCCGTTCATGGTGACTCCGACTCCCGCATCCGGCTCGGCCGTTGCGGCGGCAGTTGCGGCCGTGGCCGCCGCCGGACTGCCGGCATCGCTCCCGCTGCTCGCCGAAGCGCTCGCCGCGCCGGCCCGGCCGGCGAGCGTGCCCACGCGCTCGAGCTCCGCCTGCAGCGTGTCGTTGAACATCGTCTTCGACGAGCGCAGCGGAATGCGGTCCTGCGGCCTCTTCGGGCCGGCCATGCTCGGCTCGACGCTGCCGAGGTCGAGCTCGATCGTGTCGCTGAAGATGGGGTCGGGGGTGTCGTCGGTTCTGAAGAGCCCCTGCGCCTTGCAGTACTCCTCCACCAGACGAACCTGCTGCTCGTCGCGCCCGGTGAATCGCAGGTACTCGAGCGTTTGCGCATCGACGGGGAAGAAGCCCACCGTCGCGCCGTACTCCGGCGACATGTTGCCGATGGTGGCGCGGTCGGCCAGCGCGAGCGAGGAGAGCCCCGGTCCGTAGAACTCCACGAACTTCCCCACGACCTTCTTCTTGCGGAGCATCTCGGTGACCGTGAGCACCAGGTCCGTGGCGGTTGCGCCAGAAGGGAGCCTGCCGTGGAGCTTGAACCCGACCACATCGGGAACGAGCATCGAGAGCGGCTGTCCCAGCATGGCTGCTTCCGCCTCGATGCCGCCCACGCCCCAGCCCAGGACGCCGAGCCCGTTGATCATGGTGGTGTGCGAGTCGGTGCCGACCAGCGAGTCCGGATAGGCGCTGCGCTCGCCGTTTTCCTCGGCAACGAAGACCGAGCGCCCCAGATACTCGAGGTTCACCTGGTGACAGATCCCCGTGCCGGGCGGCACCACGCTGAAGTTGCGGAAGGCGCTCTGGCCCCAGCGGAGAAACGCGTAGCGCTCCTGATTGCGCTCGAACTCGCGCGTCGTGTTGATCAGGAACGCCGCCTCGGTGCCGTATTCGTCGACCTGCACCGAATGGTCGATCACGAGGTCGGCCGGCTGGAGCGGATTGATCTTCGTGGGATCGCCGCCAAGCTGCGCGAGCGCGTCGCGCATCGCCGCGAGGTCCACCACGGCGGGTACGCCGGTGAAGTCCTGGAGGAGTACGCGCGCCGGTCGGAAGGCGATTTCCTTCTGGACTCGCCTGGTGGTGTCCCAGCGGGCCAGCGTTTCGATGTCCTCGTGCTTGACGAAGCCCCCGTCCTCGTTTCTCGCGAGGTTCTCCAGGAGAACCTTGAGAGTGAATGGGAGACGGCCGATCGTCGCGCCAGGGAGACTGGCCAGCGTGTCGAGACGATAGATCGTGTAGGAAGTCCCGTTAACCTCCAGGACCGAGCGGCTGCCGAAGGAGTTGAGCGAGGTCATCGATACTCTTGGGCGTTGGCGCCCGTGAGGCGGGCGCCGTGAATGACGTAGCCGCTGCCGCCGGGCGCCGCTCGCGGCGACGGCCGACGGCAGGCTGCCCGTAATCTAAATCGATTCGCGGGGCCGCGTTGCGCCCCGTACCCGGCCCCGGCCGCGGCCCGGGACCCGAAGCGGGCGCCGTCGCTCCGCCGTCGTCGGTCCATGTCGCGGCGTCTGCGCCGGAATGGAACTCGCTGAAACCCGTCGGAATTCTGCTCGTACTGGTAGCCGGCCGATCGGCTCACGGGGGCGTGCCGGCATGTTTCCCGGCATACCTAACTTCCTCGCCGGGAACGAAGCGGGAGACAGAGCGTTTGGTATTGACTGAACGTTCTGAACAAACTAGATTCTGCGGCCTTGCCCGGTTTTCGGGCAGGCAGGCCTGCAACTCCCGCAACGAAGGGCGAGCTCGTGAAGAAGACGATGGACGAACAGGATCGGCTCATCGAGCGCCTCGGACTGGTGTTCGAAGACAGCGACCGGATGCCCCGGATCGCCTCTCGCATCCTCGGCCTCCTCCTGCTGACCCCGGGCGAGTGCTCGCTCGATCAGATGGCGGAGCGGCTCTCGGTGAGCCGCGCGAGCGTGAGCGTGGACGCTCGACGCCTCGAGGAGTGCGGTGTGGTCGAACGCATCACCCGCAAGGGGGACAGGCGCGACTACTACCGAATCGCGCCGGACCACTACACCCGTACGCTCGAGCGGCGTCTCAAGGTCATGAACCGTCTCATCTCGGTGCTCGACGAAGGGCGCCAGATGAAGATCGACAGCCGCGAAGTGCGCGACCGGCTCGACGAAACCGTCGAGGCGCTGCGCTTCGTGGTCGAGGCCACGACCAGCGAGCTCGAGCGCTGGCACGCCGAGCGGGACAGGCGCAAGGCCGCACAGATCGAAGCGAGGAAGGAGCGCATCGAGTCCGGCTCCGACCGTGCGTCCACAGCGCGCTGATCTAGTACCGAATCCAGAGGACATTCCGTGAGGATGATCGTTTCACTGGCACTCGCCGCACTGTGCGGCCTGGCGCTCGCTCCAGTGGTGCCCGCGCAGACCGCGTCTGCGTCGGCGGCTAACAGCGACACCGTCTCGGCGACCGGCGACACGCTCGCGCTCAGCCTCGCGGACGCGCTGGGCCGTGCGTTCGGGCAGAGCGAAGAGGTGCGCCTCGCGCGCTCCCAGGTGGAGCTGGCCGAGACGCAGGTGACCTCGGCGCGATCGGCGGCGCTCCCGCAGATCTCCGGCTCGCTCAACTACACGCGAACCTTCCAGTCGCCGTACGGTGGCAGCGGTGGGGGCTTCCAGATTCCCGACTCGCTCCGCTTCGAACCGGACAGCACCGCGAGCATGGCCGAGCGCATCCGCTACCTCGAGCAGAACGCGCAGAATGCGGGGCTAGAGGGGCTGGGCGGGCTGTTCGGCGACCTCCCCTTCGGGCAGGAGCATACGTACATCGCGTCGGTGAACGCATCGCAACTGCTCTATTCGGGCGGACGCACCGGCGCGGCCATGAAGATCGCGAAGCAATACGGCACCCAGGCTCGCCTCGGTTTCCGCGAGCAGCTCTCGGATATCGAGCTCAACGTGCGTATCGCGTACTACCACGCGCTGCTGGCGAAGGAGCTGGAGGAAATAGCGGCGGCCGCGGTGGAGCAGGCGCAGCGCTTCCTGGATCAGGAGCGGCTCCGCTTTCAGTCGGGCAGCTCCGCCGAGCTCGACGTTCTGCGCGCCGAGGTGTCGCTGGAGAATCTCCGTCCGCAGCTCGTCGAGGCCAGAAACGCGAGCGATCTGGCGACGCTCGATCTCAAGCGGCTTGTGAACATCCCCGTGACGCGACCGCTCGCGCTCACGACCCGTCTCGAAGAGCCGCCGGTCGGAGGCATGGAAACCGCACCGATCGCGGAGGCGAAGGTCGAGGCGCGGCCCGCGGTGCGTTCGGCCGAGACGCAGGTCGCCATCAAGGAGCAGCAGGTTTCGATCGCGAAGGGAGCGTATCTCCCTTCGGTGAGTCTGCAGCTCAACTACGGCCGGCAGCTCTGGCCCACGGGCGCGTTCGACTGGAGCGGCGTGGACTGGCGGCCCGATTTCACGGCGAGCATCGGCGTGACGGTGCCGATCTTCTCCGGTTTCAAGCGGAGCGCCGACGTGGAGCTGGCGCAGGTGGAGCTGCAGCAGTCGCAGTTGCAGCTCTCGCAGTTGAGAGAGGCCGTACAGCTCGAGTACGAGCGGGCGCGCGGGGAGCGGGAGCGCGCCAGGTCGAGCATCGCCGCGCGGCGGCGCACGGTGGACCAGGCGCAGCGGGTCTATGATCTCACCGTTCTGCGCTACGAGAGGGGGCTCGCCACGCAGCTCGAGTCGTCCGACGCGCGGCTCGCCCTGCTCCAGGCCAGGACCAACCTCGCGCAGGCGGTCTCCGACTACTACGTGGCGGACGCACAGATGATGAAGGCGCTCGGCGGCACCACGGCGCCGGAGCGGTGAAGGCGATGACAAAGTCCAGGAGGATTCCACATATGTCGAGCAATCGAGCTCGTGCAGGGTACGCAGGTGCGCGCTGGACGCTGGCCATCGCTTCACTGATGGCCGTGCTGGCGTGCGGGGGCGAGGGCGGGGACGCCTCGGGCGAAGAGGCGGCGCCTGCCGCCGCGGCCGCCGAGCAGCGGTCGGTGCTGGGGCCGGAAGACGTGGCGGTGGCCGCGCGCTCCGATCTCGCTGCGGGCGTGGTGCTCACCGGCTCGCTTCAGCCATACAAAGTGGTGCGCGTCAAGGCGCAGGTGCCGGGCACGGTGCGCGGCATACGCGTCGATCGCGGCACCGCGGTCCGGCGCGGCGAGGTGATGGCCTCGATCGAGGCGGCTGGAGTTCGCACGCAGGCCGAGGCGGCGCGCGCGAACCTGGCGCTCGCGAAGCAGAAGCTCGAGGCGGCGCGCACGCTGAACGAGGCCGGCGCGATGTCGAACATCGATTTCCGCACGGCACAGGCTGCGTACGAGGCCGCGGCGGCGCAGGCGGCCCAGGCCGAGGAGGCGGAGTCGCGGAGCACCATCCGGGCGCCTCTCACCGGGATCGTGAGCGAACGCTCCGTGGATGCGGGCGAGGCGGTGGGGATGGATGCGCCGCTGTTCACGGTGGTCAACTCGGATACGCTCGAGCTCTCGGGTCAGATACCCGTCGATCGCGCGGCGCACGTGCGGGTGGGAGCGCCGGTGGCGTTCACGCTCACGGCGACGCCCGAGAGGGAGTTGCGCGGCCGCGTGGCGCGCATCGACCCCGTGGCCGACCCGGGAACCCGGCAGGTGGGCGTGTACGTGCAGCTCGCCAATGCGAAGCATCAGATCATCGGCGGGCAGTTCGCCACTGGGCGCATCGTGGGGGAGAGGGTGGAGGACGCGGTCGTGATCCCGGAACTGGCCGTGCGCGGCGATGGCGACTCGACGTACGTGCTGCTGGTGGAGAACGGGCGGGTGATGAAGCAGGCGATAACGGTGGGTCCGAGCGACAGGGCGACGGGGCAGGTAGCGGTCGCCAAGGGCCTCGAGGGCGGCGAGAAGGTTATCGCGACGCCGGCGGTGCAACTGGCCCCCGGGACGGAGGTAGTGCTGGCCTCCGACGAGCCGGTTGCACCGCGCGAGACGGCTCGCGGAGCGAGCGGAGGGAGCTGAGGTGGAACACAGGGACAACAACGAAAGCGAAGCCCGCGCCGAGGAGCGCGGCTCGCGTATGAGCGGCCTGAGCGGACTGGCCATCCGGCGACCGGTATTCGCCAGCATGGTCATGCTCGGCCTCATAGTGCTAGGGATCTTCGGCTACCGGCAACTGGCCATCGACCAGTTCCCGGACGTCGACATCCCCGTGATCACGGTGCAAACGACTTATCCGGGCGCGAGTGCCGAGACCATCGAGCGCGAGGTCACGCGCCGGATGGAGGAGGCGTTCAACCCGGTGCAGGGGGTGGACGACATCACATCCATCTCGCTGGAAGGGGTGTCGCAGGTGATCGTGGAGTTCGATCTCGACCGCGACGTGGATGCGGCCGCGGCCGACATCCGCGCCAAGATCGAGACCATCAGGCGCGATCTCCCCGAAGACATAGATCCTCCGATCGTCGAGAAGTTCGATCCGGCCTCGCTGCCCATCGTGTCGCTCGCGCTCTCGTCCAACACCACCTCGCTGGTGGATCTGACGAGCCTCGCCGACGAGACCATCCGCCGCCGGCTGGAGAACGTCCGCGGCGTGGGCGAGGTGCGGATCGCGGGTGGGCTCGAGCGCGAGGTGCGCGTATTCATCCTCCCATCCCGGCTTCAGGCCGTGGGCGTGTCGGTGGGCGAGGTGATGGCCGCTCTACAGAGCCAGAATCTCGAGATCCCGGCGGGACGCGTGGAGAGGGGGAGCGCGGAGCGTCTGGTGCGCGTGACCGGCCGTATCACCGATCCGAAGCAGTTCGGCGAAGTGATCGTCGCCAACCGCGGCGGCCAGCCCATCCGCCTGAAGGACGTGGCGCGGGTGGAGGAGGGGAACGAGGAGGAGCGCTCGCTCGCGCTCGTGAACGGCGAGCGCGCCGTTTCGCTCGACATCCTCAAGGTGTCCGGCGCCAACACCGTGGAAGTGGCCGACGGCGTGCGCACCGCGATCGAGGAGATGCGGAGCGGCGTGCTCCCCGCGGGGACTTCGCTCCAGGTGGTGCGGGACAACTCGGTGGTCATCCGCCAGTCCGTGCACGACGTGATCGACGAGCTGATGCTCGGCGCGTTCCTCACGGTGCTCGTGGTCATGATCTTCCTGAACGACTGGAAGGCCACGCTCATCACCGCTCTGGCGCTGCCGGTGTCGGTGATCTCGTCGTTCATCATCATGCGGGCGCTGGGCTTCACGCTCAACGTTCTCACGCTGATGGCGCTCTCGCTCTCGATCGGCATCCTGATCGACGACGCGATCGTGGTGGTGGAGAACATCGT
>CAZTTY010000043.1:0-35451 GCA_964616815.1 uncultured Gemmatimonadaceae bacterium
AGGCGCATCACCGCGCACGCCACGTAGAAGAAGCAGAAGAGCCACGCCCAGCCATCGCGGTTGAGCACCGCGAAATACATGATGAACGCCGGCGCGACTCCGAAGCTCACCGCGTCGACCAGCGAGTCGAGCTCCACGCCGAAGCGGCTTCCGGTGCGCGTCATCCGCGCCACCCGTCCGTCGAGCGTGTCCATCACCCCGGCGAGGACCACGCACCAGCCGGCCCAGGTGAAGTCGCCCCGGCTCGCCGAGACCACGGCGAAGACGCCGAAGAAGAGATTCCCCAGCGTGAAGCCGTTGGGGAGGAGGACGACCGCCCGCCGCATGTCCGGCCGGGGAATCGCCGGCGACCTCACTGCGGCAGCTCCGCGAGAACCGTGCTCCCCGCCGCCGGCGTGTCGCCGAGCTTGGTGAGCACGGTGGCGTCCGTGGGAAGGAACACGTCCACACGGGAACCGAAGCGGATGATCCCCATCCGCTCGCCCTGCGTGGCGGAGTCGCCGATCTGCGAGTAGTTGGCTATGCGGCGCGCCACCAACCCGGCAATCTGCCTCACGAGGATCTTCCGGCCGCCGCTCTCGATCCCCACCGACATCTGCTCGTTCTCGAGGCTCGACTTCTCCGACGCCGCGTTGAGAAACTTGCCGGGGTTGTAGTGCAGGTACGCGACCTCGCCGCTCACGGGATAGCGATTCACGTGGACGTTGAAGATGTTCATGAAAATCGAGATCCGGATCGCCTTCGACTTCATGTACGCCGGCTCATCCACCTCGGTGATCATCACCACGCGTCCATCGGCCGGAGAGACCACGAGCGAGTCGCCGCGGGCCCCCGTGCGCTCCGGATCGCGAAAGAAGTAGACCACCCAGAGCGCCACCACCAGCAAAGCGAACGCAAGCAGCCAGAGTCCCCACGATCTCCTCGCCAGGGCGGCCCAGAACGCGCCGGCCGTGAGGGCGGCCGCGATGGCGACGAAGATGAGCCCTTCGCGCGCGACGCTCACGCGAGCCCCGAAATGTCGAGCTCCGACCCGGTCACCCTGCGAAACGCATCGCGATAGCGCTCGCTCGTGGCCGCGACCACCGCCTCCGGCAGGACCGGAGCGGGCGCATCGCCGTTCCAGCGCCCCGCGCGCCGTTCGGCATCCAGATAGTCGCGCAGCGGCTGCTTGTCGAAGCTGGGCTGCGAGTGCCCCGGCTCGTAACGGTCCGCGGGCCAGAATCGGGAGCTGTCTGGCGTCAGGACTTCATCCACCAGGAGCAGATCGCCCTCCGGCGAGGTGCCGAACTCGAACTTGGTATCGGCCACGATGATCCCGCGCGCGGCCGCGATCTCGCGCCCCCGCTCGTAGATGGCGAGGGAGAGGCGCTCCAGGTCGGCGGCCCGCTCCGGGCCGATCACCTCGCGCACCCTGGCGATCGTGATGTTCTCGTCGTGTCCCGCCTCCGCCTTGGTCGCGGGGCTGAAGATGGGTCGCGGCAACCGGTCGCTTTCCACCATCCCTCTCTGCAGCTCTTCGCCCGCGAGCGTGCCGTGCCGCGAATACTCCTTCCAGGCCGAGCCGGAAATATAACCGCGAACTACGCACTCCACAGGGAACACGCGCGCGCGGCGGCAGAGCATCGCGCGACCCACGATCTCTCTCCGGTGCCCCCGCAATGCGGGCACCGCGGCCACGATCTCGTCGGCGTCGGCCGATATCATGTGGTTTCCCACGATGTCGGCGAGCTGGCCGAACCACCAGGCGCTGATCTGAGTGAGCACCGCTCCCTTGAAGGGGACCGGTTCGCGCATCACCACGTCGAAGGCGCTCACCCGGTCGGTGGCCACCAGGAGGAGCCGATCGGCATCCACCTCGTAGATGTCACGCACCTTGCCCCTTCCGAGCCGCGCCAGCGGCAGCGAGCTCGTCGCCATGGCCGTCATACGCGGAGCGCCTCCGGCTCGCGGGCTTCCGTCGCGGACTCCGCCAGGATCGGTTCCACCACGTCGCCCAGGAACTCGTCCACCTGTTCGGGCGCACGTCCCACGAAGTCCTCGGCGCGCGCTATGTCGCGCATCTCGCCGAGCGAAAGCCCGAAGTCCGGATCCGCAGCGAGACGATCGAGCAGATCGTTCCCGCCCGCCTCGTCCTTCACGGCGCGGGCGGCCTCGATGCTGTGGCGGCGGATCAGCTCGTGAACCTCCTGCCTGTCGGCCCCGCCGCGTACGGCCCGCACGATGAGCTTTTCGGTAGCCATGAAGGGGAGCTCGTCGTCCACCCGGCGCCGAATCCGCGCCGGGTGCACTTCGAGCCCGCTCGCGATGTTCCCCTGCAGAAGGAGAATCGCGTCGGCCGCGAGGAAGGACTCGGGGATCACCAACCGCCGGTTGGCGCTGTCGTCGAGAGTGCGCTCGAAGAACTGGACGCTGTGCGTCTGGTTCGCGTTCTCTTCGATCGAGATGACGAAGCGCGCCAGCGAGGAAATCCGCTCGGAGCGCATCGGGTTCCGCTTGTACGCCATGGCCGACGACCCGATCTGCTCCGTTTCGAATGGCTCCTCCATCTCGCCGAAGGATTGAAGCATCCGGATGTCCACGGCGAACTTCGCCGCGCTCGCCGCGAGCCCGCTCACCGCGCCGAGCACCTGTGCATCGAGCTTCCTCGTGTAGGTCTGCCCTGTTACCGGAAGCACCCGCTCGAAGCCGAGCTTGGCGGCCACCAGCTTCTCGAGCCGCTGGACACCGGCATGGTCACCGTCGAACAGCTCGAGAAAGCTGGCCTGTGTGCCCGTGGTGCCCTTTACCCCGCGAAGCGGCAGCGTGCGGATTCGCAGGTCGAGGTCCGCGATGTCGAGGACGAGATCCTGCATCCAGAGCGTGGCGCGCTTGCCCACGGTGGTGAGCTGCGCGGGCTGCAGGTGCGTGTACGCGAGCGCCGGTTCGGCACGCCAGCGGCGCGCGAACGTCGCGAGCGCGGAGAGCGCGGCCACCGCCTTGGCGCGCAGCAGCTCGAGACCGCGGCGCATGAGGATGAGGTCGGCATTGTCCGTGACGAACGCGCTCGTGGCGCCGAGATGGATGAACGGCCGCGCCAGCGGCGCGACGTCACCGAAGGCGTGTACGTGCGCCATCACATCGTGCCGGAACCGGCGCTCGAACGCGGCGGCCTTCTCGAAGTCTATGTCGGCGAGGTGCTGGCGCATCTGCGCCAGCCCTTCCTCCGTCACATCTTCCACTCCCAGCTCGCGCTCCGCCTCCGCGAGCGCGAGCCAGATCTGCCTCCAGAGCGCGTGGCGCTGCTGCGGCGACCAGAGCTCCGTCATCGCCTTCGACGCGTAGCGCTCGGATAGCGGCGAAGCGTATCGTGTATGGTCCGTCATCGAATCATGAAATCGGTGGAGTAGATCCGCCCGCCGCGCTCGAAGTACATGCGTACCACGTCGCGTCCCGAGAGCGCGTCGAAAACCTTGGCGACATCCTGGGCGTCGTCGATCGGAACGCGGTTCACCTGCACTATCACATCTCCCTTCTCGAGGCCGAGGTCCTGCGAGACCCGGTCGCTCACGTTGTATATGAGCGCCCCGTGGCGGCTGCGGATCCCGCGCTCGGCCCGTATCGACGGCGTGACCGTCACGAGCTCCAGCTCCTTGAGCACCTGCACCTTCGGCGCGCTCACCTCTGGCAGGTCGGCCACCGTGAGGGTGACGTCGAGCTCCTTGCCGTCGCGCCTGACTACCATCGGCACCCGCTCGCCCACGCGGAGGTCGAGCCGCTCCGCCTCCCAGTCGAACGGGTTGCGCAGCACGCGGTCGCGCGAGCGCACCAGCTCGTCGCCGGCCCGCAGCCCCGCCTTCGCCGCCGGGGAGCCTGGCACCACGGAGTTGATCACGACGCCCGAGCGCAGCGCGCGCCGCGGATTCCGGGTCTCCGGAAGCCGCAGCTTGATTCCGAGCCAGGGCCGGCGGATGGTGCCGTGCAGGAGCAGGTCTTCCGTGACCCGCTTCACGCGATTGATCGGGATGGCGAAACCGAGCCCCACGGAGCCACCGGACGGCGAGTAGATGGAGCTGTTCACGCCGATCACTTCGCCCACCGCATCCACCAGCGGTCCACCGGAGTTCCCCGGATTGATGGCCGCGTCGGTCTGGATCATGTCCACGTACGTGGCGTTCCCCTCCGAGCGCGCCACCAGATTCCGCCCCGTGCCGCTGATCACGCCCACCGTCACGCTCGGCTCCGGGTTGCCGAGCAGGAAGCCGTACGGGTTGCCGATCGCTATCACCCACTCGCCGATCAGCAAGGCGTCGGAATCGCCGAGCCGTGCCACGGGGAGATCCGTCGCCGGGATCTTGAGAACGGCGATGTCGTTGATCTCGTCCTTGCCGAGCAGCCTGGCGCTGTAGGTGGTACCGTCGCGCAGCGCCACGGAGATGGAATCCGCGTCGTTGATCACGTGCGCGTTGGTGACGATCACGCCGTCTGCACGGACTATGAACCCGGAGCCGAGTCCGGGGAGCACGCGGTCGCCGCCTCCGCCGAAGAAGAGCGAGAAGGGATCCTGGGGCCGGTGCTCGACGACCTCCGTCTGTACGGTCACCACGGACGGCGCCACCTCGGCGGTAGCCGCGGTGATCCGCGTCCGCCTGCGCTCGTCGATCGAGTCCGCCAGGGCGCCGCTCCCCTGCGCCGCGCTGGCCTCCGCGACCGAAAGTCCCGCGCCGGCGGAGTCGGAACCGGGAGCCGCTTCATCCCCGCCGCCGCACGCAGCCGCGAGAAGGAGCGGAAGGAGCCATCTGACGAGCATGCTCAGACCCCCGACCGCGTCTTGGCGATCCGTTTGCTCCAGTCGCTGAGAAAGCGATCCAGCCCGAGGTCGGTGAGCGGATGCACCAGCATCTCGCGCAGCACCGAAGGCGGCAGAGCGGCCGCGTCGGCCCCGGATAGCGCCACGTCGAGAAAGCGATGCGTCGAGCGGATAGTCGAAGCCACGATCTCGCACTCCACGCCGAAGCGGTCGAAGATCGTGCGTACATCGGCGAGCATCGCGGCCCCATCGACTCCGGTGTCGTCGAGGCGGCCGATCGACGGACTGACGAAGCTGGCACCCGCCTTGGCGGCGAGGAGGGCCTGCGCCGCATTGAACACCAGCGTCACGTTGACGCGTATCCCGTCCGCCACGAGACGGCGCGTGGCCACCAGCCCCTCCTCGATCATCGGGATGTCCACGATCACGCTGTCCGCGATGCGCGCCAGTTCGCGCCCCTCCCGATACATGCCGTCGGCATCTATCGAGATCACCTGCACGGTCACCGGCCCATCCAGCAGCTCCGCGATCTCGCCGACGTGCGTGAATGGTTCGCGGTCCGCGAGCTCGGCGGCGAGGAGCGAGGGGTCGGTGGTGACGCCATCGATGAGACCCGTGCTGAGCGCCCAGCGGATCTCGGAGATGTCGGCGGTGTCGAGGTAAAGTCTCATTCGCGGGTCAGGTAGAGGGCGGGCGGGTAGTTGACCACGTCGAGGAACAATCCGTGGGGCGGAGCTGGAGCGGATGTGTCGGAATTGTCGGTGGCCTCGAGGAGCGTGGCGATGCTGTTCGGCTCGCGTCTGCCCGACGCGGCGTCCACCATCGTGCCTACGAGAAATCTCACCATGTGGTGCAGGAAGCGGTTCGCTTCGATCTCGAAGACGAGGCCCCCCTCGCGCTCGCGCCATGCGGCGCGCAGCACGGTGCAGCGATGGTGGTCGTTCGGACCCGCGGTGCGCCGGACGGCGAAGGCACGAAAGCAGCGGTCGCCCGGAAGGGCGACCGCGTTGGCTTCGAGCACCGCACGATCGAGCGGGCGCGCGAGCACCCACTCCCAGCGCCTTCGGAAAGGCGAGTGCGCTGCGTCGTCGGTACCGATGTGATAGCTGTAGCGCCGCGATGTAGCACTGTACCTGGCGTGAAAGTCGGGCCGCATCTCGTGCGCCGCGGCAACCCACACGTCGGGAGGGAGGAGCGCGTTCAGCGCCCGCCGCAGCTCGTGTGGCGTCCACCTGGACGCCACTCGCACACTCGCGACCTGCCCCCGCGCGTGGACGCCGGCATCGGTTCGCCCGGCGCCAGTTACCACCACTCTCCCGCCGCACAACCGCGCCAGCACGTCTTCGATTACCGCCTGCACCGTTCGTTCGCGCGGCTGCCGTTGCCACCCCGCGAACCCCGCGCCGTCGTATTGCAGCACGAGCTGCACGGTGCGCTCCACCATGATCCCGCAACATATCCGCGCGCCCTTGCATGTCAAGCGAGCTGGCGCGCCGGAACCGATTGACAGTGCGACACCTACGCCTCTACATTCACGATTCCCCGCCCACCGCCATCCGTCGTCTCCGACTGGCACGATGCCGCCTCGTACTCTAGCGTCGCTTGCTCATGCACTGGCCGCCGCATCCGACCTGGATGTGGCGTTGGTGGCGCTCGGCGAGGCGCTCGCCGAGGTCGACCGCTCGGCGCACATCGCGCTCATCTCGTTCGATGCGCGCCGGCAGATGCTCGCCGAGCGACGCACCCCCAACGGCAGCCGCGTCGACCGCCAGCGCGTCGACACCACTTTCGACCACCTCCCCGTGCGGCTCCGCGTTCCAGTCGCCGCCGGCGGGCAGTTCGTGGACGTGGGCGAGGACTCCGACGACTACGGCCGCCTCTTCGGCATGGCGTCGCTCAACGAGGAAGCGCTCCTCGCCGTCCGGGGCATCCCGGCCGACGGCCACCTCTCCGCCGTGATCGTGCTGCTCGAACCACGCCGCTTCTTCGGTACGCGAGTCATGGAGCGCTTCGCTCCACACGTCGCGCTCTTCGAGCTCGCCTATGCGCGCTTCAACGAGCGCGAAGCGCGCGAGGAAGCGGTGCACACGCTCGAGGACGTCACCCAGCGCGTGCACGGCGAGTACGTGAAGCGGCTGGCAGAGCTGGAGCGGCAGCTCGCGGTGGCGCGCAACACGCCCTCATCGGTTGCCACCGCGCTCTCCCCGGGGCGGCTCGTGGCGCTCGAGACCGATGCCGCCAACGCCCGCGAGGAGGCGCGCCGCGCCATCCGCCGCGCCGATGCCGTGGAAGGGCAGGTGACCGCAGCCGTGGGACAGCTCGAGCAGGCGCACATCGAGCTGCACCGCCGCTCCGAGACGCTGCGTCAGAAGACGCGCACGCTGTATCTGATCGACCGCGTGCTCACGCTCGACGCCGCGACCGCCGACCCGAGGCAGCTCGCCGACGGGCTCCTCGCCCTCGTGGGCGACGACATGCAGGCCCAGCGCTGCTCGCTCATCCTGCGCATCCCCGGCGGCGACGAGATGTACATTGCGGCATCCAAAGGGCTCGCGCCCGAGATAACGGAAGGCCAGCGGCTCAGGATCGGCGTGGGCGTGGCGGGGAAGGTGGCTGCTTCGCGCGAGCCGCTGCTCGTCACCGATGTGGCCGAGGCGAGGGGGCATCCACTGCTCGGCGACGAATACTTCACGACGGGCTCCTTCATCAGCTTTCCGCTCGCGTACCATGATGATCTCATCGGCGTGCTCAACCTCACCAACCGCGCCAAGCGCGGGGTGTACGTGGACGATGATGTGGAGCGCGTGCGGCTCCTCGCTCTCGTGATCTCGCTCGTGACTGTGCACGCCAGACTCCCCGAACGCCTTCTGGTGACGATAGGTGCCCACTGACGTGCTGGGGAGCGCGATCCGCCGGCTCGCTTCCGGCGCTTCGCTCTCCACCGAGGAAACCGCGGCCGCCTTCGATATCATCATGCGCGGCGAGGCCACGCCGGCGCGGATAGCCGCCGTGCTCATGGCTCTGCGAGTCAAGGGCGAGACGCCCGATGAGGTGGCTGGAGGCGCACAGGCGCTGCGCAACGCCATGGTGCGCCTCCCGGCGAGCGATCCCGAATCGCTCGTCGACACCTGCGGCACCGGCGGCGGCTCCCTCCAGACTTTCAACATCTCCACCGCGGCCGCGCTCGTCGCGGCCGGCGCCGGCGTGCGGGTGGCCAAGCACGGGAACCGCTCCTTCACATCGCGCTCCGGCAGCGCGGACGTGCTCGAGGCGCTGGGAGTGGCGGTGGAAGTGCCGGTCGAGATCATGCAGCGTACGCTCGAGCGCACGGGGATCGTCTTCATGTTCGCGCCGATCATGCACCCCGCCATGCGGCACGTGGGGCCGGTGCGGCGCGAGCTCGCCATCGGCACGCTGCTCAACGTGCTGGGCCCGCTCGCCAATCCCGCCGGCGCCGGCCGCCAGGTGGTGGGCGTGGCCGAGGAGGAGCGCATGGCGCTGCTCGCCGGCGCGCTCGTCACGCTGGGAAGCAGGCACGCGATGGTGGTGCACGGCGAGCCGGGTATGGATGAGATATCACCGCTCGGCTGCACGCGCGTACTCGAGGTGAGGGAGGGCGCGATCCATGAATGGACGGTGGATCCGGCACGCTTCGGCATGGGGGCGGCTTCAGCCGCGGAGCTCGCCGGCGGCACGCCCGAGGAGAACGCCCGGACCATCCTCGATGTGCTCGATGGCCGCAGGCGTGACGGCGCGCGAAGCGCCGTGCTGCTCAACGCGGCGGCCGCGATCTACGTGGCTGGCCGAGCGCCTTCGTACGAGGGGTCGCTGGCCGCGGCCGCGCAGGCGCTGGATGCGGGGAAGGGGATGCGTGCCCTGGAAGCGCTGCGCCGCGAGGAGCAGCGGTCCGAATAGTGATGCACCGCGGGCCCGCCGCAAATGCGGCGGGCCCGCGGCAGATGAGCCGTACGCCCCGCTTCCCCGGACGAACCGCTCAGTACTGCCGCATCACGCCCACCACCACGCCCTGGATGGTGACGTCGTTCTCGTGGACGTAGATGGGCAACATGGTCTCGTTGGCCGGCTGCAGCCGGATTCGCCCATCGCGCTCGCGATAGAACTTCTTGACGGTTGCGGAAGTGTTGTCTATGAGCGCGATGACCGTTTCACCATTGTCGACCGAGCGGCGCTCGTTGATCACCACGAAGTCGCCATCGCGGATCTGCTCATCGATCATGGAGTTCCCGCGGACGCGCAACACGTAGTGGCCGCCAGGCCGCCGGACCAGGTTCTCCGGAACGTGCACCGTTTCGTCCACCTCGATCGCCTCGATCGGAAGTCCGGCGGCGACGCTTCCCAGCAGCGGAAGCTCCACCGCTCGCGGCATGGCCTCCGAGGGCAGGATCTCGATGGCGCGACTCTCGTTGAACGCCCGCCTGATGTAGCCCTTGCGCTCCAGGTTGCTCAGATGTTCGTGGACAGTGGCGAGCGAGTTATAGTTGAACTGCCGCGCGATCTCCTCGAAGCTGGGCGCGTAGCCGTTCTCCTCGGCGTACGTGCTCAGGTAGTTGAGGATCTCCCTCTGTCTTTTGGTCAGAGCCATACTTCAGTACCCCGCGCTTTGGACCAGTGGCCGGAGCGGGAATCGCGCCGGCGCCCCGAAGGGACTCCGAATCCACTATAGCCGAATATTACCCGAAGTGCAAGTATTCCGCCGACTCGAATCATGACATGGTCCCCTCCCACCGGCGTGCTCGGCAGGATCGTGGCCGAGTCGATGGCGCGCGTCGCCGAGCTGCGCGCCGATCCCGCTGCCGGCCGCGCGCTCGAGCGCGAGCTCCCCGCCGCCCCCCGAGTACCCAGCTTCCGCGATGCCCTGCGGCTGGAGACGATCGCGGTGATAGCCGAAGTCAAACGCCGTTCGCCGTCGAAGGGCGAGATCAACCGCTCGCTCGCGGCACCGGATCAGGCGCGGGCCTACGTCGCCGGCGGCGCCGCCGCGATCTCCGTGCTCACCGAGCCCGCTCACTTCGACGGCTCCCTGGATGACCTCCGAGAGGTGAGCGCCGCGGTACCCGCGCCCGTGCTGCGCAAGGATTTCCTCGTCGACGAGCTGCAGCTCATCGAGGCGCGCGCGGCGGGGGCCGCGGCCGTGCTGCTCATCGCACGCGCGCTCTCACCAGCGCTGCTCGCTCGGCTCTTCGGCTTCGCCCGAGAGCTGGGCCTGGACTCGCTCGTGGAGGTGCGGTCGCGGCCGGAGCTCGACCTCGCCCTGGAGCTCGCCGCGCCCGTAATAGGTGTGAACGAGCGCGACCTCGAAACGCTCGAGATGGAGCCCAGGGTGCGGGAGGAGCTTCTCCCCCGCATCCCCGATTCGTCGCTCGCCGTGGCCGAGAGCGGGATCCGGGCGGCCGCCGACGTCGAGCGCGCGGCCTCGCTCGGCGCCGACGCCGTGCTGGTGGGCTCATCGCTCTCCTCGTCCGCCACGCCGGAAGCGGCCGTGCGCGCGCTCGCCGCCGTGCGGCGCAGAGGCCGGAGTGGCGGTTGAGATAAAGTTCTGCGGTCTCACGCGCGCCGCCGATGCGGCGTTCGCCGTCGGGCTCGGAGCTTCCTACCTCGGCGTCATCTTCGCCGGCGGCCCAAGGAGAATCACCCCCGAGCGCGCGGCCGAGCTGTTCGCCGCGGCGCGGGGTGCCGCCCTCCGCGTGGGCGTGTTCGGCGCGGAAGCTCCGGAGGAAGTCGCGCGAATGGCGCGCACAGCCACGCTCGACGTGGTCCAGCTCCATGGCGACCCCGACGCGGCTCATGTCGCGAGCGTTCGCGCCGCGTGCGGCCTGCCGGTGTGGGCGGCGGTGCGCGTGTCGTCGTCCGCGACGCCGGAGCGCCTCGGCGCGCTCGACGCCGCGGCCGATGCCATCGTGCTCGACGCCTTCGTCCCGGGGCGGCTCGGGGGCACCGGGATCGCATTCGACTGGGAGGGTGCGGCCCGGTGGGCCAGACCGCTGCACGCGCACCTCGTGGTGGCCGGGGGGCTGAGGCCGGAGAACGTCGGCCAGGCGGTGCGCCGGCTCGTGCCGGACGTAGTGGATGTGTCGTCCGGCGTCGAGGCGGCGCCGGGAATCAAGGACCATGAAAGGATGCGCGCGTTCGTCGAAGCCGCGCGTCGCGAAGACAACCGGAGATGAGTACGACCGTGAAAAACGATCGATTTGGAAAGTACGGCGGGCGCTACGTGCCCGAGACACTCATCCCGGCGCTGGACGAGCTGGAGGCGGCATTCGAGACCGCGATGGCCGACGAGAAGTTCCGCTCCGAGCTCGACGAATTGCTCCGGAGCTATGTCGGTCGTCCATCATCGTTGAGCAGCGCGCCGCGGTTGTCCGAGCTCGTTGGCGCGCCGGTGTTCCTCAAGCGCGAGGACCTGAACCACACCGGCGCCCACAAGATCAACAACACCGTGGGCCAGGCGCTCCTGGCGATTCGGATGGGCAAGCGGCGGATCATCGCCGAAACCGGGGCCGGCCAGCACGGCGTAGCCACCGCCACCGTCTGCGCGCGGTTCGGATTGGATTGCGTGGTCTACATGGGCGAGGAGGACATGAGGCGTCAGGCGCTGAATGTCTTCCGCATGCGGCTTCTCGGAGCGGAGGTGCGGTCCGTGGACTCCGGAACGCGAACGCTCAAGGATGCCACGAGCGAGGCGATACGTGATTGGGTGACCAGCGTGAACGATAGCCATTACATAATCGGCTCCGTGGTGGGGCCGGCGCCATATCCGAGGATGGTGAGGGACTTCCAGTCGGTGATCGGGAGCGAGGCGCGCGAGCAGATGCTCGAGACAGCCGGCCGCCTCCCGAGATCGGTGGTGGCGTGCGTGGGAGGCGGCTCGAACGCCATGGGGATATTTCACGCTTTCGTGGCCGACGCCGACGTGGAACTGGTGGGCGTCGAAGCCGCCGGCGAGGGAATCGAGACTGGACGCCACTCGGCCTCGCTCTCCGGCGGCCGACCGGGCGTGCTGCACGGGGCGCTGAGCTACCTGCTGCAGGATGCCGCGGGCCAGGTGCACCCGGCACATTCGATCTCGGCGGGGCTCGACTATCCGGGAGTGGGACCGGAGCACTCGCACCTCCGCGACACGGGACGCGCGCGCTACGTCTCTGTGAGCGACGATCAGGCGCTGGAGGGCTTCCAGCTCCTGAGCCGCCTCGAGGGTATCATCCCCGCGCTCGAGACCGCGCATGCCGTGGCGTGGCTGGCGGCCGAGCGCGGACGTTGGGCGAGCGATGAGCCGGTGCTCCTCTGCGTGAGCGGCCGCGGCGACAAGGACGTGATGCAGGTGAGCGAGATACTTTCGGAGCGGGCGAACGCGTGACCACGTCCCCTCCCGCGCAAGCGCTGCGGGCCGCGGAGCTCCGGCCCGACGAGCCGCCATTCTCGCCGCAGCTCGTCGAGGAGCTCATGCGGCAGCTCGCGCGCGCGGTGAAGACGCGACAGCTCTACCTCCCCAACAACCCGATGTACCACCGCTCGATCGAACAGCTCCAGGCCGCCTTCGCGCCCCTCTGGTGCGAGACGAAGGAGCTGGTGCTGCAGATCTACGAAACCGAGTTCCGCTGGGCGGGCGTCGCGGTCCACCAGGAGGCCGCCGGGGGCGAGAGCCTGCCGTGGACCTGCTACAAGGATGGTCTCCGCGAGCTCACCCTGGTCGAGGGAGTCGAGGCGGAGGAGATAACGCTCTTTCTCGACATACTGATCAGGGTGCGCAAGGCGTCGCCCGACGAGGACGACCTGCTCACCCTCCTCTGGGAGCAGGAGTTCGAGTTTCTCCGCTACCGTTTCGTGGATCTCGGTATCGATGCCAATCTCACGCTGGAGCCGAGCGAGGAGAGCGGGAGAGAGCGGCGGATAGCGGTGGGAGACGTGGCGGCCGCGGCGGAGGAAGGCGGAGCTCACCAGGGGATCGTCAGGATGGACGACCTCGATCCCACTCTGTACTTCCTCGACGAGGACGAGGTCCTCTATCTGCGCGCGGAGGTGCAGAAGGAGCAGACGAGCAATCTCCACCGCAACGTCACATCGATCCTGCTCGACATATTCGAGCTCCAGGCGGAAGCGGCGGTGCGCGAGGAGGTGTGCGGCATCTTCGAGAGCTACGTGGCGCACCTCCTCATGTCGCGCGACCACGGCACCGCGGCCTACCTCCTTCGCGAAGCGGCCGAGATGGTGCGCCGCATGGAGTCGCTGACCCCCGGGCAGCGCGAGCGCCTGTCGCGGCTGCCCGAGAGCCTCAGCGCACCCGGAGTTCTGGAACAGCTTCTACAGGTGCTGGAGGATGGCGACACCGGGACGTCGCAGACGGACCTCGAGGAGCTCCTTCAGGAGCTGCGCGAAGGAACGCTGGGGACCGTGCTCGCGTGGCTCGGTTCCGGTCGCGCCTCCAACCCCGCCGTCCGCTCCGCGCTGGAAGGCGCCGCGAAGCGGCTCGCCGCCGCGAGCACCGGCGAGCTGGTCACGCTCATCGCATCCTCGGAGCCAGGTACCGCTCTGGAGGCGATCCGGCGGGCGGGCGAGCTGCGCACGCCGGCGGCCGTGGCGCCGCTCGGGCGGGTACTGGCCGGGAGCGATCCGGAGCTGCGGCGCGCCGCCACGCAGGCGCTCGCGCAGGTCGGATCGCCGGGCGCGATGCGCGTTCTCGAGGGTGTGCTCGACGATGCGGATCGCGACATACGCATCTCCGCCGTCCGCGCGGTGGGGATCCACGACTACAGACCGGCACTACCGAAAGTGGAGGCCGTGGTGACCGGGAAGGCGGTGCGCGAGGCCGACCTCACCGAGAAGATGGCCTGCTTCGAGACCTTCGGCCTCCTCGCTCGCGACGAGGGAGTCGAGCAGCTCGCCGCCATCCTCGGCGGCCGCAGCCTGCTCTTCCGCCGAAGGATCGATCCGGAGCTGCGTGCCTGCGCAGCGATGGCCCTGGGAAAGATCGGGACGCCGAAGGCGCTCGCGGTGCTGCGCGGCGCCATGGACGACAAGGACGTTCGCGTGCGCAGCGCCATCAACCGCGCCATGCGGGAAGGTGAACGGTGACGTTCCCCGACGCCGCTGCGGCCCCGTATCCGCAGACCGAGGAGCGCGGCGGCGACGCCTACGTCCGGAAGATCGGCCGCGAGTTTCTCGTGGACGTCTACAGCGCGATGCGCAGCGTGAAACTGTACCCGCCCGACAACCCGGTGGTGCAGAAGGCCGTGGGCGAGGTGCTCCGCGTGTCGGAGGAGATCCTCGCGCGCGAAGGCGAGCTGGAAGTACGCGTGTCGGGAGAGTTCATCTTCGTCAACGCCACGCGACTCAGGCTCGACCTCGACAACTACGCCAGCTTCGGCCGCATCATCCAGGTCTTCAGGAGCGCCGGCATCGGCCTCTTCCGCCTGGTGGATGCATCGGAGCCGCGCGACTGGCTCGTGTTCCTCACCCTCCTGCAGGCGCCCTCGGACGGAGATGCGGAGCAGCGGCTCGCATCCCTGGGGGAGCGGCTCGCCGCCGCGCAGGTGAACGCCTTCGACCTCGGTCCACCCATGCGGGAGGATGCCGAGGACCGCGAGAGGGCCCTGGAGGCCGCGAAGCGCACGTACGCCCAGTCGCTCACCGTGACCAAAGAGGTCATCAACTCCGTGCGCATGGGCCGCAGCCCGAACATCAAGCGCATAAAGCGCGTGGTGCAGGGGATAGTGGACCAGATCCTCAACGAGGAGACCTCACTCCTCGGACTCACCACGCTGCGGGACTACGACGAGTACACGTTCACGCACAGCGTCAACGTCTGCATCTTCGCCGTGGCGCTCGGCCGGAAACTCGGACTCACCCGGATCCAGCTCTACGACCTCGGGCTCGGGGCGCTCATGCACGACATCGGCAAGGCCCGTGTCGCGCTCGAGATCCTCAACAAGCCGGGCGCGCTCACGGAGAAGGAATGGCGCGCGATCAGCGCGCATCCCTGGCAGGGGGTGTTGCAGCTCTTCCAGATGCGGGGGCGGAACGACATTCCGTACCGCGCGATGATCGTCGCATTCGAGCATCACATGAAGACCGATCTCACTGGCTACCCCAAGCACCGCCGCCCGAGGGAGATGAGCATCTACAGCAAGGTCGTGGCGGTAGCCGATGCATTCGACGCGGCGACATCGCGGCGCGCGTATCAATCCATGCCCTTCTCGCCATGTGATGCGCTCAGCGAGATGCGGTTCAACCCGCGCCGCGGTATGGATCCCGTCCTCGTGAAGGCGTTCACCAGCCTGGTGGGCCATTATCCGGTGGGGACGCTGGTGGTGCTCGACACCCTGGAGCTGGCCCTGGTCCACTCCCCGGGCTCCTCGCCCGATGCCATCTCACGCCCGATGGTCCAGATCATCAGTGATGTGCGCGGCAACGTACTTTACCCCGGAGTGCTCACGGATCTCACGGAGCGCGACGAAAACGGAACGTACCTCCGCACCATCATCAAGATCACGGACCCCGACCGCTATGGCATCCGCATCAGTGACTACTTCGTCTGACCCATTCGCGCGTACATTCGCCGAGCTGGCGGCACGCCGCCGCGCGGCGCTCGTCGTGTACGTAACCGCCGGCCACCCCGATGGCGGCCGTTCGCTGGAGCTGCTGCAGGGGATTGCCGAAGCGGGCGCCGATGTGGTCGAGGCCGGAGTTCCATTTTCCGACCCGCTGGCGGACGGGCCGGTGATCCAGGCGAGCTCGCAGCGCGCCCTG
This sequence comes from uncultured Gemmatimonadaceae bacterium, assembly GCA_964616815.1. Classification (GTDB taxonomy): domain Bacteria; phylum Gemmatimonadota; class Gemmatimonadetes; order Gemmatimonadales; family Gemmatimonadaceae; genus JADGGM01. The sequence continues at coordinate 15,551 of CAZTTY010000043.1, forward strand.
GACGGCGGGATGAGCTTCGACAGATCTCTCGAGCTCATCTCCCGTGCGAAGCTCCGAGCGCCGGTGGTCTTGTTCACGTACCTCAATCCGCTCATCGCCGCCGGACGCGACGCGCTCGAGCGCGCGGCGGGCGCGGGAGCGAGCGGTGTCCTGGTTACGGACCTCCCGCTCGGCACCGACCCGGAGCTCGAGGCGCGCATCGCGGCGGGCCCGCTGGCGTTCATCCGTCTGGTGGCGCCCACCACCCCGGCATCGCGCATGGCCGACATCGCGAACCACGGAGGCGGCTTCGTCTACCTCATCAGCCGCACCGGCGTCACGGGGTTGCGCGCCGAGCTACCGCCGGAGCTGCCGGCCACGGTGCGGCGCCTGAGATACGCCACCAGCCTGCCCATCTGCGTCGGCTTCGGAATTTCCACACCGGAGCATGCGGCGACGGTGGCGCGCCTCGCCGACGGCGTGGTCGTGGGAAGCGCCGTGGTGCGCGCCGCCGACGCCAGCGTCGAGGGGGCAGTGGCACTGGTGCGATCGCTGCGACAGGCGATCGACGAGGCGAACGCGCGCCAGCCGGTCTGACTCACGGGCCGCGGAGCTTCTTCGCGAGCGAAGGGTCGGGCCGTACCATCACGGTATGCGCGCGCTGCACGACCACCGCGCCCGGTGCGCCGCCGCGGGCGCGGCGCACGTACTTCCTTCGCGTCCAATCGACCGGCACGAGCGCGGCGCCGCGCGACTTGCTGTGCCACGCGGCCAGCGCGGCGGCTTCCTCGAGGGCGCGCGCGGGCGGGCTCTCGTCCTTCTGCCAGCGGAGTACGACGTGCGCCCCGGCCGCGTCGCGCGCATGCAGCCAGACGTCGTTGGGCGATGACTCCCTGAACGTCAACGCATCGTTGGCCGCCGCACCACGCCCGACGCGGATCTCGAGACCGTCGCCAGAGCGGTAGCTCCGGTAGGGCAGCGACCTCGGTGTCTTCGGGGTGCGTCGTGCCGGCTCGCCGCCGCCCGTCCGTTCCGCGTGCGCCGAGGTCGCGCTCCGCTCCAGGGCGGCGATTCGGCCAGGCAGCTTGTCGAGCGCGCGCTCCATGGAGCGCGCGCGGGCGTAGAGTCGCTCGGCCGTCGCGCGGGCACTCTCGCCCGGTCTGGCGTCCACCTTCGCCAGCTCCCCGCCGGCCAGCGCGACTTCGGCCGGCGCGATCACGTCGCCCAGCGGCGCCAGGGCATCCGCGATGGCGCGCAGATGCGGCGCCCGCCTGGAGCGCTCGAGCTCCTCCTCCATGCGTGCGCGCGCACGCTGCAGATGGCCGGAACGCGGGCTCGAGCCACGCGCGCGCCGCCCGGCCGGAGCTCCGTCCCCCTGCCGTAGCGGCGCGGGCGCGATGAGCGATTGGGCCGCGATCGCGTCGGGACACATGGGGAAGGGCAGGAGGACGCCGCCGCACCACGCCGGGCGCGCGGGTCGATCGGAGAGTATGCGGGCATATCGCTCCGCGGCCAGCTCCGGTTCGGCGATGAGCCATCGCGCCAGCGTACCGCTCATCCAGCGGGCACCTAGAAGAGACCGCTCGTCGCCGGCCCGCGCCGCCCGGTCGACCTCATCCGCCGCCGGCAGGGGGCGCGGTTCGGCCATGCGCGGGATGCGCGTGCCCAGCGTGGCCAGCCGACTGCCGCCGGCATCGCGCAACTCGGCACCGCGGGCGTTGGGGAGCGCGCTGACAGTGAGCGTCGCGCGGCGCTCCGGCGACCCCTTGAAGCGTCCGGCCCGCATCAGTTCGATCACTATGCGCCGGTCGTCCACCGGCGCCGCCACGCCGGCCACGCTCCAACCGCCGATGTGCGATCTGGGCACGGGAGCGGCCTCGGCCTCCTCCTCCGACCGGAGCCGTAGCCGGACGTCCGGCTGCGCGAGGTCGAAGACCACCGGCGCCGAGCCTTCCACCCACAGCACGACCGAGGCGTGCCGATCGGAAAAGGCACAGCCGCGCACTCGACGCCCTCGCCAGAGCGAATCGAGCTCCCTGGCCACGTAGCGTGCCGTCAGGCTGTCCACGGCCGGATCCAGTTTGACACACGCGCACTATGCCGGTACGTTCTCACACCTGTCAACACATGCGCGACATCGCTTACATCGCACTCGGTTCCAACCTCGGCGACCGCGAGCAATTCCTCCAGCGGGCCAGGTCCGCCATAGCGGAGCTTCCCGGAACCCGCCTCCTGCGCGCATCTTCAGTGGAGGAGACGTCTCCGGTGGGCGACGTTCCCCAGGGGCCGTATCTGAACCAGATGCTGGCGGTCGAGACCGAGCTCGCTCCCAGGGAGCTCCTCGTCCGGCTGCACGAGATCGAGCGGGCCGCCGGCCGCGTGCGCGGTGTCCGGTGGGGCCCTCGCACTCTCGACCTGGATATCGTGATGTTCGACAGTCAGACCGTGAACGAGCCCGATCTGCGCGTTCCGCACGCAGAGCTCCCCAACAGGGAGTTCTGGCGGCGGGAGCTCGCCGAGCTTACAGGGCGTGGAGGCCATAGCGAATGAGCAGTGCCAGCGGGACGGCGCGCGTGAAGCCGGTCACCGTACGCGACTTCATCGCCAGGAAGGCCGACGGCGAGAAGCTCGTCGTGGTGACCGCGTACGACGCGCTCTTCGGCCGCCTGGTGGACGAGGGCGGGGTGGATGCGGTGCTGGTGGGCGACTCGCTCGGGAACGTCGTGGCCGGGATGGACTCGACCATCCCCGTGACGCTCGACCAGATGATCTACCACGGGCGGATGGCGCGGCGCGGAGTCGAGCGCGCGCTGCTGATCGTGGACATGCCCTTTCTCACCTGCCAGGCCGGCACCGAGCGCGCGCTGCTCAACTGCGGGCGCGTGATGCAGGAGACCGAGGCGCAGGCGCTCAAGCTCGAAGGCGCCACCCCCGAGATACTCGCCGCCGTGCGGGCGGTCACCTCGATCGGCATCCCGGTGATGGGGCACCTCGGCTTCACCCCGCAGTCGGTGCACGCGCTGGGCGGCTACAGGGTGCAGGGGAGGGAGAAGGACGCAGCCGATCGGCTGGTGGCCGATGCCCGCGCCCTGGAGCAGGCCGGCGCGTTCTCCATCGTCCTCGAGCTCATGCCGGCGGACGTGGCCGCGCGAGTGACCGCGGCCATCTCCATTCCCACGATCGGCATCGGTGCGGGCGCCGGGTGCGACGGACAGGTGCTCGTGCTTCCGGATCTGCTCGGTCTCAACGACCGCTTCGCCCCGAAATTCCTCAAGCGCTACGCGTCGCTCGCCGATCAGGTGCGCGCTGCCGTGGCCGCATACGGCGACGACGTACGCCACGAACGCTATCCGGATGACGAGCATAGCTTCTAGTATGATCACGGTCGAAGACACGGCTTCTGTGCGCGCCGCGGTGGCCGACGCGCGCCGGCACGGGGCAACCGTCGCGCTCGTACCCACCATGGGTGCGCTGCACGAGGGGCATCTGCGGCTGGTGGAGGAGGCGCGGCGGCACGCGGGCGTGGTGGTCATGAGCGTGTTCGTGAACCCGCTGCAGTTCGGTCCGCACGAGGATTTCGCGCGCTACCCGCGCGACCGCGATGGCGACGCGATCAAGGCGGAGCGCCGCGGCGTGGACATCCTGTTCATGCCCGGAGCGGAGGAGATGTACGCGGGCGAGCGCCGGGTGGTGGTGACGCCGCTCGCGCTCGCCGACCGCTGGGAGGGCGCCTCGCGCCCCGGGCACTTCACCGGCGTGCTCACCGTAGTCGCCAAGCTGTTCAACATCGTGCAGCCCGACGTCGCCATCTTCGGGCAGAAGGACATCCAGCAGGCCACGCTGATCGACGCGATGGTGCGCGAGCTGGATTTCCCGGTGCGGCTCGTGATGGCTCCCACGGTCCGCGAGCCGGACGGGCTCGCCATGTCGAGCCGCAATGTGAATCTCTCGCCGAGCGAACGACGCAGGGCGTTGGTGCTGTCGCGCTCGCTGCGTACCATCAGCGAGGCGTTCGACGGCGGCGAGTACGATACGGCGATGCTGGAGCAACTCGGCTGGGAAGTGCTCGCGTCGGAGCCGGACGTCCGCGTCGACTACCTGGCGATAGTCGATCCCGAGCGGCTGGAGCCAGTGGCCGTTGCCGAATCGGGAACCATCGCTGCGGTCGCCGCGCGCGTTGGCGCCACGCGACTCATCGACAACGCGATCCTCGGATCACCGTGAAGTGGAGCGCCGTGGTATCCGCGCTGGACGACGCCGGGACCTTCCGCTCCCGGGTCAGTGTTTATCTCCACCCGCTGGCGGGGCGCCCTGTCCTCTGGCACGTGGTGAAAGCGCTGGGGGATGTATCGCCGCCGCCCGCAAGAGTGCGCGTGCTGCATCGGGCGGGCTCGCCGCCGCCCATGCCGGCCGTGAGCCATGCGGGGATCTCGCTCGAGCCCGTGGAGGATGGCGTGGAGCTGGTGTCGCTGCGCGCCGCGGTGACCGCGCCGGAGCTGAGGGTGCTGGTGGACGGCGCCGCGCCGCTCATCACGCCGGCCACCATCGCGCGGCTCCTGCGGGCGGGCGAGGGTGGGGTGGCGGCGCTTCCCGGTCGTGGCAGCGACGGCAGCTACCTCGCCGTCAGCGGCGAGGGCCCCGCGCTCGCCTCGGCCGACGACCCCCGCCGCCCCGTGGGCGCGCTCCCGGTGGCCGCGACGTCGCAGGACGAGCTCATCCAGGTGAGGGATCGCCACTCGCTCTCCGATGCGTCGGTCGCGCTGCGTGACCGGCTCATCAGGATGCACGAAGCCGCGGGCGTGACGTTCGTGCTGCCGGCTACCACCTGGCTGGACGCCGACGTTCGAATCGGCACCGACACGATGATCTACCCCGGAGCCGTTCTGGAAGGGCATAGCGAGATCGGCAGCGAGTGCGTCATCGGCCCGTACTCGCGCGTGGTGGATTCCACCATCGGACGCGGCGTAGAGCTCAAGGGATGGAACTACATCGCGCGCACCGCCATCAGGAATCACGCGGTGCTGGAGCCGTATGTCAGGCGTGGCTTCGACTGAGCTCCCCGCGTGGGCGAGAGTATCGTCCGAGCGGGAGGCTCACATCCACAGGGTGACGGCGCTCATCGAGCGCTGGGCGGCGGCGATGCATATCGAGCCCGCGGAGCGCGAAGCGTGGCGCGACGCGGCATTCTACCACGACGCCCTGCGCGATGCCCCGGCCGGCGAACTGCGCGCCATCGTCGGCGACATCGATTTGCCGGACGCCTTTCTGCACGGGCCGGCCGCGGCGCAGTTGCTGGCCAGCCAGGGCGAGAAGCGAACCGACGTGCTCGAGGCGATACGCTGGCACACCGTGGGTTGCACTGGGTGGGCGCGAACGGGACGCGCGCTCTACATGGCCGACTTCCTCGAACCGGGACGGCCGTTCGACCGCGCGGAGCGCGCCGCCCTGGCGGCCCGTGTCCCGACCGGCTTCGAGGACGCGCTGCGCCTGGTGGTCCGCGAGCGCATCCGGTGGACCCTGCGCGAGGGCCTCGAGATCCCCGCACGGACCGTCGCTTTCTGGAACGGCCTGCAGGGACGTGGATGAGGAGTTAGATGAAGCGTCTGAAGGTCGCGCTGCTGGTGCTCGTCCTCATCGCCCTCCCCGCGGCGATCTGGGCCGGAGTCTCGCGTGGGGATGCGGGTCGACTGCCGCGCGACGTGGTGGCCGGCCCGGAGAGTCGCGCGCCGGAGGGCGTTCGCATCCGCGTGGAAGTCCTCAACGCCAGCACCGTTCAGGGGCTCGCGCGGCGCGCCACGTTCCATCTGCGCGACCGAGGTTTCGATGTCGTCGAATCCGGGAACGCGCCTGAAAAGCACGACAGCACGATCGTGCTCGACCGCTCGCACAATCCGGAGTGGGCGCGGCTCGTCGCCAACGCCATGGGCGGTGCTCCGGTGGCGGAGGCCGCCGACTCAACCCATTACGTGGACGTCACCGTGCTGATCGGCCCCGCGTGGCGGCCGCCGGCCAAGCCGTTCTACCCGTAGTTGGCCGCACGCGGCCGCGATGTCCTTCCCGCGACTGCGGCGGATCGCCGTCTGCACTCCCTGAGCTCGCAGGGTTCGAGCGAACGCGTCTATCTTCGCCGCCGGCGTGGACCGGAAATCCCCGGCTCCCCCTTCGTGCAACGGGATCAGGTTCACGAACGCCCGACACTCTCTCGCCAGCCCGCCGAGCAGCCTCGCGTGCTCCGGCGCATCGTTCACGTCGCGCAGCATCACGTACTCGAAGGTCACGCGGCGGTCGAACGAGCGCGCGGCCTCGATCACGTCCGCCAGCGGATACTTGATGTTGATCGGCATGAGCGAGCGGCGGAGCTCGTCGCTGGGAGCGTGGATCGAGATGGCGAGACGGAACTGCTCCGGCCGCTGCGACAGCGCGACGATGCCCGGGAGCACGCCCACGGTAGACACCGTGATGTGACGGGCGCCGATTCCCAGACCCTCGCTCGAATTGAGCGTCGTGAGCGCCGGCCCCACCGCGCGCCAGTTCATGAGCGGCTCGCCCATGCCCATGAACACGACATTCGTGACATCGAGCGGATCGTCGACGAGCCTCATCTCCCGCACCTGCCCCGCGATCTCCCAGGGCGCCAGATTGCGCTGGAAGCCCATCCGCCCGGTGGCGCAGAACGCGCACTTGAGCGCACAGCCCGCCTGCGACGAGATACATAGCGTGAGGCGGCCACCCTCCGGGATGGCCACGGTCTCTATCCCCTGACCGTCGGGGAGCCCGAACAGGAACTTCTGGGTGCCATCCACCGAGCGCTGGCGCGAGAGCAGCGTCAACCGGGGGAGCGTGAAATGCTCCGCGAGCCGTTCCCGGAAGGCGGCGGGGAGGTCGCTCATTTCCGCGAAAGTGGCGGCGGGGTTTTTCCAGAGGCGTCGCGCCACCTGCGACGCGCGGTATGGTGGCTCCCCCTGCGCGAGGGCGAACTCCGCCAACACGCGCGCCGCCTCCGCGGGCGTGAAATCGAGCAGGTTGGCTCCCGACACTTCCGCGCTCGGAGCTCCGGACGAACGTGTGGAAGAAGCTTCCGCCCCGCCTCGCGTCGCGCTCATCGCCTGGTCGCGCCCGTCGCCGTGCATATCGCTGGACATATCGCTGTGAATCTAAACTCCTTCGGAGGCGACGCGGCACGCTCCATACTCGCCGAGCGCGCCGCGCGATCCATGGCACACTCGGCGACTCCGAGTTAAATTCAAGCAGGTCATTGAGATGACGAGAATGCTCACGGCCCCGCCCGATCGCCTCGTGCTTTCGGGCGGTCTGTGGCGTCGTTAGTCTTCAGGGTCACGTTCGATAAGTGGAGCCTACGTGCTTCTTTCCGAGCTGCTGTCTGCAGACCGGGTAAAGGTGCCGCTCGACAGCCGCACCAAAAGCGATGTGTTGCGGGAGCTGGTCGAGCTGGTCACCAAAGGTCGCGAAGACCGCGACTCCGGCGCCATTCTCGCATCGGTACGCGAGCGCGAGCTGGTGCTCAGTACCGGGGTCGGCGGCGGGGTGGCAATCCCTCATGGCAAGACGCCCAACATCGATCAGCTCGTCCTTGCGGCTGGAGTGGCGCCGGAAGCGATCGACTTCGACGCGCTCGACGGGAAGCCGGTTCGTCTTTTTTTTCTGCTGGTGGGGCCCGAGAGCGCATCGGGCGCGCACGTCAAGGCGCTGAGCCGCATCTCCCGCCTCCTCCGCAGGGAGTCGCTGCGGACGGATCTCCTCGGTGCCCGCTCCCCCGAGGATTTCCTGCGCATGATACGTGATTCGGAGGCCGGGTGAACGTTCGACAATGGGGGCCGCCGGTCTTCTGGGCGGCGTTCATACTGGTGTTGACTTCCATCCCCGGCTCCGACATTCCCCACGTCGGCCTCTTCAGCTTTCACGCGAGCGACAAGCTCGTGCATGCCACCATGTACGGCATTTTCGCCTGGCTGGCCACGCGCGCCCTCCTGCGCGCGGGACAGCCGCTCGTGCGGAGCATCCTGTTGGTGGCCCTCGGCATCATGCTTTTCGGCGCGCTGGACGAGTGGCATCAACAATTCATTCCAGGAAGATCCATGGATCTGTTCGACTGGTTCGCGGACCTCTCGGGCGCGACCATCGGTACTCTCGTGGCGCTGGTCGTGCCGGGAGTGCGGGAGAGGCGCGAAGCGTGAGTGACTTGGCAGGCGCCTCCACGGCCTTTCGCAGCCACTACGCCGGAGCGCTCCGGCTCGCCGATGTCGACACCGAGGTGCGGCTCGGCGGCTGGGTGCACGGCAAACGCAACCTGGGCGGGCTCATTTTCATAGACCTTCGCGACCGCACCGGCCTGGTGCAGATCTCCTTCGACCCCGACCTCGTGGATGCGGCCACTCTCCAGACCGCCGCGCAGGTGGGGAAGGAAAGCGTGGTGCTCGTGCGCGGCGATGTGGTCGCACGCCCGCCTGCCGGCCGCAACAGCGACCTGGCGTCGGGAGATGTAGAGGTGAAAGCCCGCGCCATGACCGTGGTCGGCCCGGCGGACACCCCCGCCATCCCCGTGGGACGAGTGAAGGGAGAGCCGCTCCCGGCCGAGGAGCAGCGTCTGCGCCACCGCTACCTCGACCTGCGACGGCCGGAGCTGCAGCGCAATCTCGTGCTGCGCCATCGGCTGCTGCAGACTACCCGGCGCTACCTCAGCGATCGCGGCTTTCTGGAGATCGAAACTCCGATTCTCACCAAGCCCACTCCGGAAGGTGCCCGCGACTATCTCGTGCCGAGCAGGGTGCACCGCGGGGAGTTCTACGCGCTGCCACAATCGCCTCAGCTCTACAAGCAGCTCCTCATGGTCGCGGGCTTCGACCGCTACTTCCAGATCGCCCGCTGCTTCCGCGACGAGGATCTGCGTTCTGATCGCCAGCCGGAGTTCACACAGATCGACATCGAGGCTTCGTTCATAGGGCCCGAGGATGTCTTCGCTTTCACCGAGGAGATGCTGCGCGACCTCTGGGCCGAGGGCGGTGTGACGATCGAGACGCCCTTCCCGCGTATGACGTGGGCGGAGGCGATGGAGCGCTTCGGCAGCGACCGTCCCGACGTCCGCTACGCTCTCGAGATCTTCGATGCGAGCGACGTCTTCCGTCCGATCGACTTCGCCATCACGCGCTCGGCGCTGGAGGCGGGCGGCCGGGTACGCGGCATCCGGATACCGGGGGGTGGGGAGCTGTCGCGCAAGCAGGTCGACGCTCTGGAAGAGCTGGCGCGCGGGGCGGGAGCGAGCGGGTTGCTCCGCCTCAAGCGAGACGCGTCGAGCGGCGAGCTCTCCGGTCCGCTCGCGCGCCACCTCGGCGCGCCGGAGGTGGAACGGCTCGGGCTCGAGCCGGGAGACCTGGCGCTGTTCGTGGCCGCACCCGATCATCTCTCGAACCCGTCGCTCGACCGGGTGCGCCAGGAGGTCGCGCGGCTGCGCGGGCTGGTGCCCGACGGCGTGCTGGCGTTTCTCTGGGTCACCGACTTCCCGCTCTTCGAGCGCGACGCCGAGAGCGGCGAGCTGGGAGCGGTACACCACCCGTTCACGGCACCGGCGACCGAAGACATCGGGCTGCTGGAAACGGAGCCCGAGCGGGCGCGAGCGGTGGCGTACGACGTGGTGCTCAATGGCACGGAGCTCGGCGGCGGAAGCATCCGCATCGGCGATCCGGAGCTGCAACGACGCATTTTCGCGCTGCTGGGGATAGACGAGGAGACGGCGAAGCAGCGATTCGGCTTCCTGCTGGAAGGGCTGCGCGGCGGAGCGCCGCCCCACGGGGGGATCGCGCTCGGCTTCGACCGGATCGCGATGCTCCTCTCGGGAGCCGGCTCGCTTCGCGACGTGATAGCGTTCCCGAAGACCACGCAGGCGAGCGCGCTGTTCGAAGGCGCTCCGAGCCCCGTGCCCGAACGCGAGCTCCGCGACCTGCACATCCACGTGGATGGACGGGCGGGCCGCGACAACGACAGGAGTCAGCATACGTGAGTGACGATACTGTCACGCAGAAGTTGAACACGGAGGGCGCCGACCTTCTCACCCTGGCGGGCGTGAACGACGCCAACCTCATAGAGCTGGCGCGCCTGAGCGGCGCGAAGGTCTCCCTCCGCGGAGACTCGCTCACGCTCACCGGACCGGCCGGTGCGGTGGAGAAAGCGACGCCCGTGGCGCAGCGCATGGTGGATACGGCGCGCCAGCTCATGCCCCTCACGCCCGACGACATCCTCCGCATCGGCGACGAGGTAGCGTCGTCCGAGGGCGAGGGCGGCGGTGGCTCCGGTGGAGGCGGCGGCAACGGCGGCGGTACGCCGGGGGATCAGCGCATCGTTCTCCCGGGTACCCGGAAGATCATTCAGCCGAAGACGCCGGGGCAGGCGGCCTACATGCAATGCATCTCCGACAACGACATCGTGATCGGGATCGGGCCTGCCGGCACCGGCAAGACGTATCTCGCCGTGGCGATGGCGGTGGAGGCGCTCGCGCGCAAGCGTGTGCGCCGCATCATCCTGGCGCGCCCCGCGGTGGAGGCCGGCGAGAGCCTGGGCTTCCTCCCCGGAGACCTGCAAGCGAAGGTCGACCCGTACCTCCGTCCGCTCTACGATGCGCTGGACGACATGATGCCGCCCGAGCGCGTCCAGAAATCGCTCGAGAGCCGCACCATCGAGATCGCGCCGCTCGCGTACATGCGCGGCCGCACGCTGGCCGATGCATTCGTCATTCTCGACGAGTCACAGAACGCCACCAGCGCGCAGATGAAGATGTTCCTCACGCGTCTGGGCGTGAATTCCAAGGCCGTGATCACGGGCGACAAGACCCAGATCGACCTTCCGGCGCGGGAACAGTCGGGCCTCATCGAGATCGAGCGAATATTGCGTGGCATCGACGGCATCGGCTTCCAGTACCTCACGGAGTCGGACGTGATCCGGCATCGTCTGGTACGCGAGATCATCAAGGCGTACGCGCGCGACTCCGGCGCCGGAACCGAGTAGCGTATGCCGAACCCCGTGCGCGGCCAGCTCGAGCTGGCGCCGATGGAGGAGGAGCCGCCTCCGCGCAGACTCGAAGGCGTGATCTATCACGCCTCGCGCGTGGGGCTTCTCGTGGCGCTCGCGATCGTCACGTACCTCCTCTTCCCGAACGCGCCCGCCGTCGACTCGCCCATCTTCGAGGTGGGCTCCGTGGCCACGAAGAACGTCATCGCCCCCTTCGCCTTCACCGTTCCCAAGACGGAGGAGGAGCTGGCGCGGGAGCGCGACGAACTGGCGCGCTCGGCCAAGCCGATCTTCGATTTCTCGCAGGTCGCGCTCGACTCGGCGCAGGGCCAGCTCCGCACCTTCATGGATTCGCTGGCGAGCGTGGCGGAGCGGGAGGAGCGCGCGCAGCCCGGGAAGCAGGAGCCAGCGGCCACCGGCGCCGCGCTCCAGCAGGCCGCCGCCCAACTGGGGGTCAGTCTCACCGCCGACGAAGCCGGGTATCTGGCGGTGGCGGCGCGGCGGCGCGCGCTGGAGGACGCGGTCCGCCGCGTCTTCGCCCGCTGGCTCGCCGGCGGCATCGTGGCGGGCAGCGCCATCGAGCAGCTGCGCGGCGACGTGCTCGTGAGGCGCGGCGGCGAGGAGCGCAGTGTCATGGTCGACAGCCTGCTGACCTTCGGCTCGCTGCTCAACCGCGCCCGCACGATGCAGCCCGACCGCAACTCGTCCGTCGCCGAAGGGCTCTACCTCAAGCTGCTCAGCAGCTTCTTCCACCCGACCATCGTACTCGACAGGGTCGCCACCGAGACGCGCCGCCAGGAGTTGCGAGCATCGGTGGACACCAACAGATACAGGGTCAGGACCGGCGAGAAGATCGTGGGCGAACACGAGGTGGTGGGGCGCCCCGAGTTCGACAAGATGCGCGCGCTGCACGATGCCATGCAGGGGCGCGAGCGCGGTCAGCGAGCGGCCAGCCGCATCGTGGGCAGCATCGCCTACAACGCCATCCTCCTCGCGATCTTCGGGATCGCGATGGTGCTCTTCAGACCGCAGCTCTACAAGTCGTTCCGCTCGCTCTCGCTCTTCGCGGCCGTCTACCTGCTCGTGCTCATAGCGGCGGCCATAGCCTCGCACTGGCGACCGGTGCATCCGGAGCTGGTGCCGGTGGCGCTGGCGGCGATCATCTTCAGCGTACTTTTCGACCCGCGAATAAGCATGATAGCGGCGATGATCCTCGCCGTGCTCGTGGGAGGACAGAGCGTCTACAGGGGCACGAACGCGCTGTTCATCAATCTCGTGGGCGGCGCGGCGGCGGCACTCAGCGTACGCATCATCCTCAAGCGCGACCAGTCGTACCAGTACGTGATCACCATCGGGATCGCCTACATCTGCGCCGCGCTCGCGCTCGGTCTCACGCTCGGCTGGACGCCCATCGCCATAGCTACCAGCGCGGGACTCGGCATCGCCAACGCGATCGTCTCGGTGGTGTTCGCGATGTTCCTCATCCCGCTGGCCGAGAAGTTCACCGGCATCACGACGCACCTCACCCTCATCGAGTACTCCGACCTGAACCGCCCGCTTCTGAGGCGGCTGAGCCTCGAGGCGCCGGGCACCTACGCGCACACCATAGCCATGGCGAATCTGGTGGAAGGCGCGTGCAACGCCATCGGCGCCAACGGCCTCCTGGGCCGCGTGGGCACCTACTACCACGACATCGGGAAGCTCAAGAAGCCGCAGTACTTCGTGGAGAACCAGGCCGGCGGGCGCAACCCGCACGACAAGCTGAAGCCCGGCACCAGCGCGTCAATCATCCGAAACCACGTGCGCGAGGGGATGGAGCTCGCCACCGAGTACCACATCCCGCAGGCGATCGCTTCGTTCATCCCGCAGCATCACGGCACGTCGCCCATCGCCTACTTCCTCGAGAAGGCGAAGGAGCGCGACGGCGGCCCGCCATCGAACACGAGCGACTACGCCTATCCGGGTCCCATCCCGCAAACGGCCGAGACAGCGATCTGCATGCTCGCCGACGGGGTGGAAGCGGCCGTTCGGGTCCTCACGGACCCCACCCAGGCGCGAATCCGCGACGTGATCGACCACATCGTTCGCCAGAAGATGGAGCAGGGCCAGCTTCGCGACGCACCGCTCACCCTGCGCGAGCTGGACATCATCAAAGCGCAGTTCGAGCGGATGCTCGTGGGCATGTATCACAGCAGGATCGACTACCCGGCGGCCAGCGGCGGCGTGGGCTCGGAGTTCGCTCAGGTATGAGCATCTCCGTGGATGTCGCGTTACGAAGCGGGCGCATCCCGCTCTCGCGCGAGCGCGTCGCGCGTATCGCCGAGCGCGTTCTCCTGGCCGAGCGCGTGCGCGACGCCGACCTGTCGATCACGTTCGTCTCCAACCGTTCGATCGCGGCGCTGAACCGCCGCCACCTGGGACGAACCGGCGCGACCGATGTGATCTCGTTCGAGCTCGGACGCGGAGCGGCGGGTGCTCCCACCGTGGGCGACGTGTACATCGCGCCGGACGTGGCGCGCGCCAACGCGCACGAGCTCGGCGTGCCCGTGAGAGAGGAGCTCGCGCGTCTGGTGGTGCACGGTACGCTGCACGCGCTGGGCTATTCCCATCCCGAGGGCACGAGAGAGGAGCGCGCGGCCTCGGCCATGTGGAAGCGGCAGGAGCGTCTCCTTCGCGCCGCCATGGCGGCGGAAGGCGCGAGGCCGGAGAGGGTGCGGGCGTGAGCATGGTGTACGCTGTGGTATCGCTCCTCGCGCTCATCTGCGGCGCGCTCGCGGCCGCCGCCGACGGCGCGCTCCTCGCCGCGGCATCCTCGCAGCAGAACGGCGGTGAGGAGCCGACCGGCGGCGTGCGCAACATCACGCACCGGTCGCTCTCCAGCGTGCGGCTCTTCGCACACCTGATCGCGGCCGCGGCCGGTGCCGCCGCGCTCGGGGCGGTCGCTCCCGAGCCTGGCGAGGCCCTGGGAGGCGCGGTCGTGGTGGCGCTCCTGGTGGTCGCCCTGGGCGAGGTGCTTCCGCGAGCTGTGGGCGAAGCCATGGGGCCGCGCTCTCCGGACGGGCTGTACGCGGTGGCGCGTACGGCGGATCGCATCATGCGCCCCGTCGTGGCGCTCGGGTTGCGCATGGATCGCGCGCTCCGGCGCATCCTCCCGCCGGCGCGCGTGGTCGAGCCCGAGCGCGAGCCGGCGAACGACCAGTTCAGACAGACGGCACGCACGGAGCCCGCCACCGCGGTGGACCAGCGCGCCATCCTCCACCGCATCTTCTCTCTCGGCGACACCGAGGTCCACGAGGTGATGATGCCTCGCGTGGACATCCTCGGCATCGAGCACTCCACGCCCTGGTCCGAGGTAGTGGACCGCGTACGCAGCTCGCAGCATGCGCGCCTCCCGGTTTACGAGAAAACGCTGGACCGCGTCATAGGGCTCCTGTTCGCCAAGGATCTACTCGGCGCCGTGGTGGCGGACCGGGAACCGGCCGGAGGATGGCAGGCCCTGGTCCGGCCGGCGCTCTTCATTCCGGAGAGCAAGACCATCGACAGCCAGCTCCGCGACTTCAAGGCATCGGGAAGCCATCTCGCGATAGTGGTCGATGAGTACGGCGGCACGGCCGGCCTCATCACCATCGAGGACATCCTCGAGGAGATCGTGGGCGACATCCGCGACGAGTACGACAGCGAGGAGCCCGAGATCGAATCCGAGGAGGGCAAGCGCTTCTGGGTCGCCGGGCGCCTCCCGCTCGACGAGCTTTCCGAGCTGCTGGGCACGCCGATGGAACACGACGACGTGAGCACGGTGGGAGGGCTGATCTTCGAGCTCGTGGGCCACGTGCCCCGCGCCGGCCAGGAGCTGCAGCTCGATGGCTACCGCGTGGTGGTAGAGCGTGTGGTGCGGCGCCGTATCGAGCGGGTGTACTTCGAGCGGCTCGAGGTCGCCGCGGGGAGCGGGAAGTGACCGTCGCCATCTTCCCACTCGTTGCGGCGCTGCTGCTCGTCGCATGGCTCACCGCAGCCGCCACCGCCGTGCGCTCGGTCAGCCGGATATGGCTGCGTCACTGGGCGGAGCGGCAGCTCGGCGGCTCGGTGACGGAGGCCTATCTGGCGCAGCCGCAGCGGCTGCTCCTGGCGTCGGCCACGATGACGGCGCTCGCGGTCGCGCTCGTGGGCACGGTGCTCGGCACGCGCTCCGGCGGCGATCCGATGGAACTGGCGGGGGCGGTGTTCCTCACGGCCTTCGTCTTTCTCTTCATGGGCCAGCTCGTACCGCGCGCCGTGGGCCGGCACTGGGCGCCGCGCCTCGTTCCGGTTCTGCTGCCGCCGCTCCATGCTTCGGAGTTCCTGGTCGGCCCGCTCATCCGCGCCTCGGAGCGGCTCGTGAGTGCGGTGTTCGCGCGGCAACCGGCCGACGAGAGCTCCGCGCGCGGCGGGCTCCAGACGCTCCTCCGCGAGGGCGAGCTGGAGGGGATCGGCGAGCCGGAGGAGATCGAGATCATCACGGGCGTGGTGGAGTTCGGCGAGAAGACCCTCCGCGACGTCATGACGCCGCGGACGGATGTGTTCGCGCTCGATGAGGCGACCCCCCCCGAGGAGATGGCGCGGGCGATCGCGAAGTCCGGCTACAGCCGCGTTCCGCTCTATCACGGGTCGCTCGACGAAGTGGTGGGGATGGTTCACGTGTTCGACGTACTCAGGGCGGGCGCCGAGAGCAGGCCGTTCGTGCACGAAGTGACGCACGCGCCGGCGTCGAAGCACTGCAGCGAGATGCTGCTCGAGATGCTGCGCGGGCAGCGGCACATGGTCGTGGTGCTCGACGAATTCGGCGGCACTGCCGGAATCGTCACGCTCGAGGATGTGCTGGAGGAGCTGGTAGGCGACATCCGCGACGAGCACGACGATCCGCTCCCCGCGAGCCTCGGGAGCGGGAACGCCGGGGGCGATGGCGGGAGCGAGGCTGCCGCGATCGTGGAAGCATCCACGCCCTTCGACGATGTCCTGCGACGCTTCGGGATGGAGCCGGCCGTCGTGGGTCACGGGCGCGTGCTTTCCATCGGCGGAGTGGTAGTGCGCGCGCTGGGGCGAATCCCGACCCTCGGCGAGCGCTTTCGTCTGGGCGAGCTCGAGCTCACGGTCGTAGAGGCCGAGCCGGCACGCGTGCTCCGGATACTCGTGCAGCGCGCCGGCACCGTGCGCTCGCAGCCGATCGAGCGAGCAGGCTGACGTGCGCGCCTTCTACGTGTTCTGGCGGCTCTTCCCGTTCGTCGTGCTCTTCGTGCGCGACCGGCGCCGCTGGGTGCTGATGGGCGGACGCAGGGCGGTGAGCGAAGAGGAGCACCGTCGCCGCGCGGAGCGGCTCACCAGCACAGTCGCGGCTCTCGGGCCCACTTTCATAAAGCTGGCGCAGGTATTCGCCTCGCGCGCCGACATCCTGCCGGAGCCGTATCTCAGCGAGGTCGGGCGCCTCACCGACCGGGTGCCGCCGCTCCCGTCGAGCACCATCGAGGCAGTGATCGTGAGCGAGCTGGGACGCCCCGTGCGCGAGATCTTCGACAGGTTCGATCCCGACCCGCTCGCGGCGGCGTCGCTGGGACAGGTGCATCGCGCCGCGCTCGGCGAGCGCGAAGTGGTCGTGAAGGTGCTGCGTCCGGGAGTCGAGGAGCTCGTCGCGGTGGACCTGGATGCGGCGTTCCGAATACTCTCGTTCGTCAACGTCCTCTTTCCGAACCATCATACGCGCGCCATCACGACCATCGTGCGCGAGTTCGCGCGGCACATCGACGAGGAGATGGACTTCCGCGCCGAAGCGCGCAACGCCGAGCAGATCCGGGCGAACTTCACCGACGACCCGCGCGTGGCCGTGCCCGAAGTCGTGGACGGGCTCACGTCGAGGCGGGTGCTCGTGCTGCAGTACATGACGGGCACCAAGATCGACAGGCTGCAGGAACGCATCGCATCGGGCGACGTCTCCCTTTCTCGGCTGCTGGAGACGATAGTCGAGGTCTACGCCCAGATGATGCTCGTGGACGGTCTCTTCCACGCCGACCCGCACCCCGGCAACCTTCTCGTGGATGACGACGGCACGCTCGTGCTGCTGGATTTCGGGATGGTGGTGCGAGTGGAGCGCGAGACCCGCGTGGCGCTCATCCAGACCATCCTCGCCGCCGTGCGCCAGGACGTGGATGCGGTGGTGGCGGGCTTCTACGATCTCGGGCTCCTCGACCCCGAAGTCGACCGCGGCACCGTGCGCGATGCCGCGCGCGCGCTCATGTCGATCGCGTTCACGCCGGATGCGCAGCCGCGGCAGATCCAGAGGATCGTGAACGAAGTGCTCTCCACGTTCTACCGCTGGCCGATAGTACTCCCCAGCGAGCTGGTGTACCTCGGGCGCGCGGCGGCGCTGGCCGAGGGGATCGGCATGCGCTACGACCCCGACTTCAACTCCGTACAGTTCGCCTCGCCGGTGCTGAAATCGATGGGGGGCAGGCTCATGGCATCGGCGATCGGCGAGGAGCCGCGCGAACGGATGCAGGACGCGCTCGCGCAGCTCGGGGCGATCGCGCGCGAGCTGCGCGACATACTGCGCCGGGCCGGCCGCGACGAGCTGCGCGTACGCGCCCACCCGCGCGACGTGCTCGAGCTGCAGCGATTTCTCGCGGGCCAGACTCGCCGGATAGCGCTCTGCCTCATGACCGGCGTGCTCGCCATCGTGGGAGCGCTGGTATATCTGGCGGACCGCAACATATACGTGCTGGTGCTCACGCTCGCAGCCGCACTCGGCACGTTCGCCGTGCTGCTCCTGCTGCCGTGGCACCTGCTCTCGAACCCACTTCGCGGCTCGCGCCGCTGGCGCTGATGACGGATACGTCGCCACTTCCACAGGCAACCCGGCACGACAGACTGCTCGCGGACTTCGACGCGGGCGCTCCCGCGGCGCTGGCGCGCGCCGTGAGCATCGTCGAGAACCACCGTCCAGGCTTCGAAGAAGTGCTGGGCCGGCTGCACCCGCGTCTCGGGCGCGCGCGCCGCGTGGGCCTCACCGGACCGCCCGGGGCGGGGAAGAGCACGCTCGGGATGCGCCTCGCCGGGGCGTGGCGCGCCTCTGGCCTCACGGTGGGAATCGTCGCCGTGGACCCGACCTCGCCGTTCACCGGCGGCGCGCTGCTGGGAGACCGCATCCGGATGGAGGAGATCGCGCTCGATCCCGGGATCTACATCCGATCGATGGGCACGCGCGGCTCTCTCGGCGGTCTCGCCGCCGCCACGCGCGAGGTCGCCGACGTGCTCGACGCCTTCGGCTTCGACCGGGTCCTCATCGAGACCGTGGGCGTGGGGCAGAGCGAGCTCGATATCGCGCGCATCGCCGACAGCACGGCGGTGGTGCTCGTTCCCGAGTCGGGCGACGCGATCCAGACGATGAAGGCGGGGCTGATGGAGATCGCCGACGTGTTCGTGGTGAACAAGTCGGACCGCCCCGGAGCGGAGCGGCTCCGCCACGAGATCGAGATCACCATCGGGCTGCGCATGGGTCAGAGCCATGGCGAAGTGCCCGGACATCACGGCGTGCAGCACCGGGCGCGAGCCGGCGGAGAGAAGCGGCCGATTCGCAATCCCGCGTACGCCGCGCGCAGCGCCGCCGCGGCCGACGATGCCGTTCGCTGGACCCCGCCGGTGATCGCCACGACGGCCGACCGGGGCGAAGGCGTGCAGGAGCTCGCGAAGGCCTTCGACAGGCACTTCGATTATCTTGAGAAGAGCGGTACGCTGCTCTCCCGTCGCCGCCAGCGGCTCCGCGAGCGCGTGGTGGAGGTGGTGGAGCGCAGGGTTCGGGAGCGTCTCTGGCGCGACCAGGAAACCAACGCCTGGCTCGACGATGCGCTTCCGGCGCTCGACGAGGGATCTCTCACCCCATTCGCGGCCGCCGAAGCGCTTCTCGAGCGCAGCGCCGGGCTTCTGACACGTGCCCGGCGTCCGTGAGCGGCGGGGGAAGAGTCGACGGAGGAGAGGATGACTTCAACTGACAGGATCGAGCGGGTCGACGGAGCGGGGAGCGAGCACGAGGAGCTCGAGCGGCTGCGCGCCGAAGTCGCTGCGTGGCGCGCTCTGTACGACGCGGGACGCAAGCGCGACATCGGCTTCACCAACTCGGCGGACGAGGTCGAGCCTCTGTACACGGCTCTCGACACCGCCCGGCTCGACCCTTCCGAGGACGGCACCCCGGGGAGCTTCCCCTTCACGCGCGGCGTCCATGCGACCGGCTATCGCGGCCGGCTCTGGACGATGCGCCAGTTCGCGGGGTTCGGCAGCGCGCGCGACACCAACCGGCGCTACAAGTACCTCCTCGAGCAGGGGCAGACGGGGCTCTCCGTGGCCTTCGACTTCCCGACGCTGATGGGCTACGACTCCGACCATCCGCGCTCGGAGGGGGAAGTAGGGAAGTGCGGCGTCGCGATCTCCAGCACGGCCGACATGGAAGCGCTCTTCGAGGGGATCCCGCTCGACGAGGTTTCGGTGTCGATGACCATCAACGGGCCGGCGCTCATTCTCTACTGCTTCTTCATCGCCGCGGCGGAACGCCAGGGAGTTCCGTCGGAGAAGCTGCGGGGCACGATCCAGAACGACATCCTGAAGGAGTACATGGCGCAGCACGCATGGATCTACCCGATAGAGCCAGCGCTGCGCCTGATAATCGACGGCTTCGAGTGGTCGGCCAGGCACGCCCCGCAGTGGAACACGATCTCGATCTCCGGCTACCACATCCGCGAGGCGGGCGCCACGGCCGTGCAGGAACTGGCTTTCACGCTGGCCGACGGCTTCACCTACGTCGAGAAGGGGATCGAACGCGGACTCGCGGTGGACGAGTTCGCGCCGCGCCTCTCCTTCTTCTGGGACATCCACAACGATTTCTT
>CAZTTY010000044.1:0-25850 GCA_964616815.1 uncultured Gemmatimonadaceae bacterium
CTCGAAGTTTTCATCGTCGTGGATGATGACTTCCGACACCTTGTCGTGCTCTCCCAATTCGCGGCGCTCGTACGCCCGTTCTGGCTGGAAAACCGCGGTCCGGGCGCCGGCGCCCGGACTCCCGCGGCATGTCGCTCTTCAGTGATCGGCACGCGCAGCGAGCGATGCGATACACGCGCCTGAAAAATTAGTGAAAGCTCGCGCTACGTGTCAAGAATCGCGACATGCGGCCACCCGCCTCAACCTGGTGGCCATCCCATCTCGCGACCGCCCAGGAGATGCAGATGGATGTGGAAGACCGTCTGCCCCGCATCGCCATTGGTGTTGATCACAGTCCGATACCCGGACTCCGCGACCCCCTCGCGCCTGGCTATGTCGGCGGCGAGGAGCGAGAGCTTCCCTATGATGGTCGGGTCGCCCGCCTCGTTCAGAGACGGGATGTGGCTGCGTGGCACGACGACCACGTGCACCGGCGCCCTGGGGTCGATGTCCCGGAAGGCCACGCAATCATCCGTCTCCGCCACCACCGTGGCGGGGAGCTCGCCGGCCACGATCCGGCAGAATATGCAATCCTGGGGCAAGGCGGTTCCTCCATCGCGCTGCGCGCGCGCTCAGGCTGGTTGGGTCAGTGCGCTCGACGCGCGGGCGAGCGCGGCATGGGCGAGCGCCAGCCCGGCGATCGCCGCCGTCTCGAAGCGGAGCGTGAGCGGCGCCACTCTCACCGGCAGGAAGCCGCCGTCCAGCAGAAGCCGGCGCTCCTCGGGCTCCACCCCGCCCTCGGGCCCCACCGCGATCGTCACGGGTGGCTCGCACTCGGTCAATGTAGCGGGCTCGCCATCCGAGTCCAGCAGCCACCGCACGCCCGCAGGCGCCGCCGCCACCGCGGCGGCCGGCTGCGCCTCCGGATGCATCATCGGAAGCCAGGCCCCACCGCTCTGCACGAGCGCCGAGATCATCCGCGAGCGCACTCTGCCGTTGAAGGTCTTTCCCTCGCCGCGCGGAGTGACTCCGCGCGATCTGCGCCAGAGCACGGGGCGCCACGACGAGGTCGCGAGCTCCGCGGCCTTCTCGGCGAGCAGCAGCATGCGGTCTCGGTCGGCGACCGGAGCGATGAGATGCACATCCGCGGGCCGCGCCACTCGCTGCACTTCTTCCACCTCCACGGTGGCCTCGGTTCGGGCGAGGCGGATGAGCACGCCGGTGGCGACGGCACCCGCGCCGTCGACTAGCCGCACCCGCTCGCCGCAAACGAGCCGGCGGACTTTGGCGTGGCGCGCTTCGGCCTCGCCGAGCACCGCGGCGCGCCGCGCCACCAGCGGTTCAGCGTGGAAGAACGTCGCTAGCATGGCACGAGCTCGGCGCTCCACCAGTCGCCGTCGGCGACCTCGTCACCCGCTTCGAAACCGTGCGACCTCACGGCATCCAGCAACGCGGCGCGCTCGGACGCCAGGATGCCGCTGACGATGGCGCGGCCGTCGGCCGCGATGGCGGCGCGCATGGTCGGAGCGAGCTCCACTATCACGCTCGAGATGATGTTGGCGACTATGACGCGCACCGGTGCCAGAAGCGGGAGCAGCAGCTTCGCATCGCCATCGATGACGGTAACCGCGTGGGATACGTCGTTTTGCCGAACGTTCTCGCGTGCGTTCCCGATCGCCTGCTCATCGATCTCCACCGCCGCCACGCGCGAGGCTCCCAGCTTCGCCGCGGCTATGGACAGCACCGCGCTCCCGGCGCCGAGGTCGGCCACCATGTCGCCGTGGCGGACGACTCGCTGCATGAGCGCGAGGATCCCTCGCGTGGTCTCGTGCTCGCCGGTCCCGAACGCGGTCGCCGGCTCGATCACTATCGGGATATCGGCATCCACGATTTCGTGGGCGAGCCAGGGCGGTGCCACGGCGATCCGGCCCACGCGCTGCACGCCCACACGCGTGGGCCAGCGCGCTGCCCAGTCGATTTCGCCGGCATCCAGATAGTCGACCGAGGCATCGCCCCCGGCTGCGCGCACGGCGGCGTCCACCGCACCGAGCTCGGCGCCCGAGGGAAGATGCGTGCGAAGCCCGTCATCGACCTCCTGCACACCGGCGGCGCCGGCCGCTATGAGCGTCGCCACGATGGCGTCGCGGTGCGGCGATTCCGCACAGCGCACCCGAACTTCCAGCCACGTCATACGATCCCCTCGCATGCGTGCCGGCCGTCAGGCACCCAGCGCTTCCTTCATGCGCGACCAGATCCCCTTGGAGCGCGTGGCCGGCGGCTCGCCACCGGCCTCCGCGAGGCGCTTGACGATCTCCTCCTGCTCCTCGGTGAGCGACTGCGGCGTCCAGAGCTGGACCCGCACGTGCAGGTCCCCGGTGCCGCTCGCGTTCACGCGGGGGAGACCGCGGCCGCGGAGGTGAAATACCTGACCACTCTGCGTCCCCGCGGGGATGCGCACCGAGATGGGATTCTGGACGTTCGGGGCGGCGACGTCGGCACCGAAGACCAGTTGCGGGTAGGTCACCAGGACCTCGGTGTAGAGATCGGCGCCGTCGCGCTCGAAGCGCGGATCGTCGGCCACGTCGAACACGATCAGCACGTCGCCCCGAGGTCCGCCCTGGGGGCCCACGCTGCCGAGCCCTCGCAGCGTCATGTACTGGCCCGTGGCCACGCCGGCCGGAATCTGCACCTTGATGGTGCGATCGGCGCGCGTGCGCCCCTCTCCCTTGCAGCGCTTGCACGGGGAGTCGATCGTGCGCCCCTGACCGGCGCACGTCGGACACGGCGCCACGCTCACGAACTGGCCGAAGAACGAACGCTGCGCGCGGCGCACCTCACCCGTGCCGGCGCACGTGGGACAGCGCGCCGGCTGCGTGCCGGGTTCGGCTCCGCTGCCCTCGCACGCATCGCACGGGTCGAGCAGCCGGAGCTTGATGTCCTTCTCCACGCCGGTCGCCACGTCCTCGAGGGAGAGAGGCACCGTGACTTTGATGTCCGCGCCGGTGCGCGGGCCGCCACGACCGCGTCCACCGAACATCTCCTCGAAGCCGGCGAAGCCGCCGAAGTCGCGCATGAAGATGTTGAGCGCTTCGGAGAGATCCACGTGGTGGAATCCGCCGGCGCCCCCGCCGCCACGCACGCCCGCTTCGCCGAAGCGGTCGTAGGCGGAGCGCTTCGACGGCTCGCGCAGTATGTCGTACGCCTCGGTTATTTCCTTGAAGCGCTCCTCCGATTCCTTGGCTCCGCCATTGCGGTCGGGGTGGTAGCGCATCGCCAACTTGCGATAAGCCTTCTTGATTTCATCGTCCGAGGCCGTGGGCGAGACGCCGAGAACGGAATAGTAGTCTGCCATTTACGTGATTCAGTCCAGCAGTTCGCTGATGAGACTGGAAGTATGCGTGACGAGCGTGATGACCTTGTCGTACGGCATCCGCGTCGGACCGATCACGCCGATGACGCCGGCGAGCGAACCGATGCGGTACTCGGTGGTCACGACCGTGAAGTCGATCAGCGCCGGATCGCCGTGCTCGGTCCCGATGGTGATGGAGATGCCCTGTCTGGGATCGTGGCGGCTCAGCACTTCTCCGAGCGCGTCCGGACGCTCGGTGAGCGCCAGCAGCTTGCGCAGGTTCGCGCCGCTCGAAAACTCAGGCTGCTCGGCGAGCATCGATGCCTGACCCAGCACCACACGCCGCTCGCTCGGAGAGACGCGGATGTCGAAGAGCTGCTCCGCTTCCTGGATGAAGATGTTCAGCAGCTCGCCGGTTTCCGATTCCGAGCGCCTGTCGCTCACTCGCTCGGAAAGCGTGGCGCGGATCTCCCGCAGCGTGAGCCCGGAGAGCCGTTCGTTCAGCACCAGCGCCACCTCCGCCACCACCTGCTCGGCGATCTCGCCCGGCACTTCCACGAAGATGCTGCGCGCCGCCCCGCCGGAGAGCGTAAGCACCAGGAGGAGCCGCTCCGCCGATACCCGGATGATGTCGAGCCTGTCCAGGCGCGCTTCATCGAAGTGCGGCTCGAGGGCCACGCCGAGCTCCTGCGTGAGCACGCCGAGTACCTGCGCGGCTCGGCGCAGGATCGCCTCGATCGCCGTCCCACCCGAGGAGAGCTGCTCGAGCAATGCGTCGCGGGCTTCGTCGGCCAGCGGGGCGAAGCGGATCAGGCTGTCGACGTAAACCCGGTAGGCCATGTCGGTAGGGACGCGGCCGGCCGACGTGTGGGGATGGAACAGGTATCCCTTGTCCTCCAGGTCGCTCATCGTGTTGCGGATGGTGGCCGGCGATACGCCGATGTCGAAGCGCCGCGAGATCATTCGCGATCCCGCGGGCTCAGCAGTCTCGACGTACGACTGGATGACCGCCTCGAGCACCTGGCGCTCTCGGTTCGTGAGCTGAGATTGCCCCATAAGTCCTAATCTAGAAAGGACTTCCGACCGCCGTCAAGCTCGCCGCGAGGGAGTCGAGGCGCAGCCAGCCAGACGGCGTGAGCCGCACGCGCGCGTCCGCGGTGAGAGCCCACCCCGCTCCCTCCCAGGATCGCAGATGCCGCGCCATGCCCGGCTCCGCTCGAAGCCCCTCGCTCGTTCGGAGTCCCAGATACACGCGCTCGGCGCCCTCATCTTCCTCCGTGAGGACCTCCTCCCCGCCCTTCGGGTCACGCCCTTGCCGCAGAGCTCGCTCCCACGCCGCGTACGCGGCCACGTTCCAGCGCCGCGTCCCGCCGTCGAACGAATGCGCTGCGGGACCGAGCCCGGCGTACGGTACTCTGCGCCAGTAGCTGGAATTGTGGCGGGAGCGCTTCCCCGGCAGCGCGTAGTTCGACACTTCGTAGTGCTCGAACCCCGCGCCGCCGAGCAGCTCGTGTGCGAGGAGAAACTCTGCCTCGTACGACTCTTCCGGCGCCTCCGTCACCTCGCCCCGCTCGCGCCACTTCCCCAGCGGAGTGGCCGGCTCCACGGTGAGCCCATAGAGGGAAATGTGCGAAGGTCCGAGCTCGAGCGCGCGAAGAATGTCGCTCCGCCAATCCCGACCGAGCGACTCCGGAAGCGCGAAGATGAGGTCGAGAGAGATGTCGTCTATCCCCGCCTGGCGGGCTGCTCCGACCGCCGCGACGGTCTGCTCCGCCGAGTGCATGCGGTGCATCCAGGCGAGCACCCGGGGATCGAACGACTGCGCCCCGATGGAGATCCGATTGACCCCCGCACCTCTCCACCGCTCCACCGCATCGAGGGCGACATCGTCCGGGTTGGCCTCGAGCGTGACCTCGGCATCCGGCACCAGATCGATGCGTTCCCGCACCGCACCGAGCAGTCGAGCAACCCCGTCGCCGCCCAGCGCGGAGGGCGTTCCGCCACCCAGGTACAGCGTCTCCGCCTCCCACCTGCCGCTACCCGGGAAGCGCCTTCGAAGCTCGCTCCGGAGAGCACTCAGGTATTCATCCACCGGCACGACCTTTCGCACCGCGATCGAAAAATCGCAGTACGAGCAGCGCCGCGCGCAGAACGGCACATGGATGTATATGTGACGGGGGAGCATGAATTGAAAGTTAGTCGCGGACTGGCGGGTGATGATGGCTCAGGCGCGGGAGAGATGCCGCTGCCGGCGGCGCCGCTTCCGCGTTAACCGCCCGACAGATGGTCGCCGCATCACCTCCGCCGCACCTCGCCGGTGGGCTCGAAGGACACTGCCCCGCGGAGCTCGAGGGTGGTGATGGCAGCGAGGCAGTCGCGTGTGGGAAGACCGGAGAGCGTGGCGAGGGAATCCAGGTCGGCGGGCCCCAGCGCCAGAGCGTCGAGCACGCGGCGCTCCGCGCCGGTGCGCGGCTCGGCGGCGGTGCGGCGGAGGGGTGCGAGCCCCATGAGCGCGAGCGCGTCGTCCACTCCGGCGATGGCGGTGGCGCAGTCGCGGAGGAGGAGGTTGCTTCCCGCGCTCTGTGGGGAGTCGATGGGGCCGGGAACGGCTGCGACGGCGCGATGCAGATCGGTTGCGTGCTCGGCCGTTATGAGCGCGCCGCTGCGGAGCGGGGCTTCGACGACGATCGTAGCCTTCGCTATCGCCGCAATGATGCGGTTGCGCTTCGGAAAGGAGGCCGGCGAGGCGCGGTTCCCGGGAAGCTCCTCGGTGACGAGCAGACCATGCGCGGCGATTTCGGCCTGCAGTGCGCGGTTCGCGGCGGGGTACGCGACGTCCACGCCGGTTCCGAGCACCGCCGCGGTGCGGCCGCCAACTTCGAGTGCGGCCGTGTGGGCCGCGGTGTCTATACCGCGCGCGAGCCCGCTCACGATCACGACGCCCGCGCGGGCCAGGGCGCCGGCCAGTTCGCGCGTCACGCGCTCGCCGTACGCGGTCGCGCGTCTGGTGCCCACGATCGCCACGGATGCGAGCGTGAGGAGCGCCGTGTCGCCAACGCAGAAGAGGGTGGGCGGCGGGTCGTGCAGCTCGAGCAGCGAAGCGGGGTACTCGTCGTCGCCGGCCACGATGAGCCGAGCGCCGGAGGCCTCCGCACGCGCTACGGCTTCCGCCGCCTGGGCGAGCGCGGCGTCGCGCGCGGGACCGGCCACGGCATCGAATGCTTTCGCGGCGGACCCGAATCGTGCAGCCAGTTCGCGATTTCGGACCGCTCCTATGCCAGGCAGAAGCGTGAGCGCGAGCGCGTTGCGCCGCGTCGAACCATCAGGGGAGCGCTGCGTCCTCCGGCCTCGTGGATTCGCTGCGGGCGAGGCGCTGCAGCTCGCGCCAGAGCGAAGCGAGGAGCTCCTCGGTGCCCTCACGGGCCACCGAGCTGATGGAGAGCACCGCGAAGGCATCTGGCGCGCTGATGGGCGGGGGATCCATGTCGCCCAGGAGATCCATCTTCGTGAAGACCACGCAGTGCGGCTTCTCAGCGAGGACGCTGGAGTAGCTCGCCAACTCCGAGCGGAGGCCATCGTACTCGAGCTGCCAATCCACGGCGTCTATGGGGATGAGAAGCGCGAGAAGGCGGGTGCGCTCGATATGGCGCAGGAAGTCGTGGCCCAGACCACGTCCCTCGTGTGCGCCCTCGATGATCCCCGGAATGTCGGCCACCACGAAGGTGCGGTGATCGCTGAGCTGAACCACGCCCAGGTTGGGGGAGAGCGTGGTGAACGGGTAGTCGGCTATTCGTGGCCGGGCGGCGGAGATCACGGACAGGAGCGTGGACTTGCCGGCGTTGGGCTGACCCACCAGGCCGACGTCGGCGATGAGCTTGAGCTCGAGCTCGAGTGAGCGGCTCTCGCCTTCCTCCCCCGGCTGCCACTCGCGCGGCGCCCGATGCGTGGCGGTGGCGAAGTACGCGTTTCCGCGCCCTCCCCGCCCTCCCCTGGCCACCACCACCGTATCGCCGTCGGCAAGGAGATCACCGATTACTTCTCCGGTATCCATGTCGCGGATTATGGTGCCCGGCGGTACCGGGAGGACCACGTCCTTCCCCGAGCGGCCCGTCATGTTGGAGCCCATGCCATGCTCGCCGCGCTCGGCGACGAAGCGCGTGCGATAGGTGTAGTCGAGGAGCGTGGCGAGGTTGGAGTCGCCGCGCAGGATGACGTCGCCACCGCGCCCGCCGTCGCCGCCATCAGGGCCGCCCTTCGGAACACGATGCTCGCGGCGGAACGAGGTGGCGCCGGAGCCGCCGGTGCCGGCCTCGACCTTGATGCGTACTCGATCTATGAATGACGTCACTGTCCGCGTATCCGATTCCAGAGGTGAGTGAAGCGGCTGGCGGCATCGGC
The DNA here is from genome assembly GCA_964616815.1 of uncultured Gemmatimonadaceae bacterium. Taxonomy (GTDB): domain Bacteria; phylum Gemmatimonadota; class Gemmatimonadetes; order Gemmatimonadales; family Gemmatimonadaceae; genus JADGGM01. The sequence continues at coordinate 7,727 of CAZTTY010000044.1, forward strand.
ATCCACGTTCCGGGCCACCAGTTCCAGCGTATCGGAGACTTCGGCGCGCGTGGCGCCCGCCTCGAGCGCACCGCGAAGGTGAGCGTGAAGTTGCCGATCCTGTTCGAGCACCCCGCAGACGGCCACGATGCACAGCTCGCGCCTCCGCAGGTCGAGCCCCGGCCGCCCGAGCAGCTTGCCGTAGCCATCGACGATCATCCATTCGTCGAGCGCGGGATGGAGCTCGCGAATGTTGGTGCGTAGCCGCTGATACGCGGCCCCGTAGACGACCTTGCAGGTGCGTTCGCCGCGTTCCCGCCAGAGCGCCCGCTGCTCGTCACCGGCCTCGGGATCGACCGCCGGGGCGGCGATGCCCGAGGCGCGCCGCCACTCGCGCGCCGCGTTCAGCGCACGTGGGAACCCGACGAAGATGTAACTCTGCAGTATGAGCTCCTCCACCCAACCCGGATTCAGCGCGACCAGTACTGCGTGGTGCATCCCGCCCCGAAGATCCGCCTCGCGAGCCGTGGCTATGACCATGGCCAGCGCAACGAGTTCCCTCGTGCTTTCGTCCAGCCCGACTACTGTAGCATCTTTCGTCGCGTGCACCTTCACCGAACGATCGCGCTCGGAATCGTCGGAACGCGACACTACTGCTCCCGCGGATCCACACGGATCTCGCCCACCTGCGCGCCACGTGTGTTGAAAGTGGGCGTGCGGAGAAAGTGAGCGAGGCCGGGAGGAAGTTCGGCGGGCAGCGCGTCGAGCCGCTGAAGGAGAGTGAGCACGGCGGGATACTGGGCGCGCGACGCGCCATCTTCGGCCTTCACCGCGAGCCCGATCCCGGCGTCCGGCACGGCTACGGTGTGCACACCCTCGGCGCCTACCTTCGCGAGAATGCGGCCGCCGCCCTCCCGCATCAGAACCGTGTCGAAGCGGTCGGTGCCGCCCACCAGGAACGGGTGCGACAGCATGGCCCCGACTATTCTCGCAGGAACCTCCTCTCCACGCCGCGCGGCGACTCCCAGACGCGCGAACGCCAGCGCCATCGAGGCGAGGGGGAGGCCGAAGGCGACCACGCCGCAGCCGTCAACCGCCTGGCCGATCTCGGCGACGGGGACGTCGCTCCACAGCGAAACCCGCTCCAGCGCGTGCTGCTGCACGGGGTGGCATACCGCCTCGTAGCCGAGCGTGGACCAGCCGGATTCGTGCGCGAAGGCCAACATGGCCGCGTGCTTCCCCGAGCAGTTGTTGTGCAGCCGCGAGGGGGGCTTCCCTTCCTGCTGCAGGGCCCGCTGGCCCCGGCGGGTGAGGGGGTCGTGAGGGCCGCACGCGAGATCGCCCTCCTCGAGGCCTACGGAGGCGAGCATCGAACGCGCCAGCGCCACGTGCTCCGGCTCGCCGCCGTGCGATGCGCAGGCGAGCGCGAGCTCCTCCGCCGTCCATTCCAGACCGTCGAACTTGCCGGACTCCACGAACGCCATCACCTGGAACGGCTTGGCGCAGGAGCGCCATAACGTGGAGATCCGAGGGTCGCGCGCCGCGCCGAGCAGCCGCCCTCGTTCATCCACTACCGCCGCGTGCACGCGGTGCCTCGCTTCGACGATACCGCCGCGCGTGGCGACGACGTCCAGCTCGAATTGCCTCACGATATTCCGCCTCGGGGAGTTCACGCACCGCATCCGCGCCGCCGCCCGGAATGGTCGCGGCGCACGACCAAAGTTACACCGACACGCTTTCGGCCCGGTACTCCCCCATGCGCGCGCCGCAGCGGGTGCGGGGCGACCCGTCAGAAGATGCGCACCATGCCCTTCGTGTACTTGCGCGGGTTCTCGCGCAGCTCCTCGAGTATCGCGTTCAGGTCCGTGAGTGTCTTGTTGACCTTGTCGTAGAGTTCCTGGTCGGTGAGGATACGCGCGGCGAAACCGTCGCCGCCGGTGGCCATCCCGAGCACCGAGTCCGCGGCCGTGGCCGCACCGAGCATCCGGTCGTAGAGCGAGTCGTCGTGCAGGAGCCGCCCGAACGTCCCCTCGGTGCTCTGCATGAGAGTGAGGACGCTGTCGAGGCGCAGCGTCACGCCGGCGACGTTGTCGTAGAGCGTCGGGTCGTCCATCAGGCGGCCGAGCGTACCGCCGGGCTTCTGCATGCGTGCGAGCAGCTCGTTCATCGCCCCGAGACTCGTGGTGAGTTGATCGTAGAGCGAACGATTGGTCAGTAGCTGCCCCATGGTACCCTCGCCCTTCGCCATCCCGCTGGTGATCTCCTGCAGGTCATGCGTGAGGAGGACGAGATCTCCCACCGCGGCGGATGCCTTCTCGATCACCTGCTCGTAGTCCACCGTGGGCACGTTGGGCACGGTGTCGCCCGTCTGCAGGATCTCGTAGCGCGGCGTGCCGGGCGAGATGTCGAGCACCTTGTCTCCCAGGAGTCCCAGGCTCTTGAGCCGCGCCCGCGAGTCGCCTCGGACCTGGTCGCGCAGCTCGGCGTTCATTTCCATCGTCACGAGCAGGTTCCTCGTGGTGTCGCCGTCTGGCGGGAGGAACTCGATCTGCTTCACGACGCCCGCGAGCTGGCCCGCGACCGTGACCGAGCCGCCCTCGCGCAGGCCATTCGCATTCGGCAGGAGCGTGATCAGGTCGTAGTGCTTCGTGAAGAGGTTCGCCGCCTCGCCCAACTTCACCACCGCGACCACCAGGATGGCCAGGGCGGCGAGTACGAGCGCACCCACCTTGAGCTGATCCCAGGTTATGAACTTCGACCGCTTCATGATCGCGCTCCATGGTGCGCCGTCGTGGCGGCGGCGCGCCCGTCAGATGTCGCCAAGGAAATCCCTTATGTACTCGTCCCGGCTCGCGGCCATCTCTTCCGGCGTTCCGAGAAAGACGAAGCGCTGCTCCGCCAGCAGGGCTATGCGCGTGGCGATCCTGTACGCCGATCTCATGTCGTGCGTCACCACCACGCTCGTGACGCCCATGTCGTGCTGCAGCTTCCGGATGAGGCGCGAGACGGTACCGGTGGTGAGCGGATCGAGCCCCGATGTCGGCTCGTCGTACAACAGTATGGCCGGGTCGTTGGCTATGCCGCGTGCGATGCCGACGCGTTTGCGCATCCCTCCCGAGAGCTCCGCCGGGAGCTGTTCCATCACCTCGTCCGGGTCCAGATCCACGTATTCGAGCTTCTGACGGACGCGCGCTTCTATCTCGTCGTCGTCCAGATCGGTGTGCTCGCGCAGTGGATACGCCACGTTCTCGAACACCGACATCGAATCGAACAACGCCGCTCCCTGGAACACCATCCCCATCTTCTGCCGCACCAGGAGCGCGTCTTCGAAGCTGAGATCGTTTATGCGCTCGCCGTCTATGAACACATCTCCCCGGTCGGGCACGAGGAGCCGGAGCATGATCTTGAGGATGGTGGACTTCCCGGTCCCCGACTCGCCCGCTATCACCAGCGTCTCCCCGTGCGCTACGCCCAGGGAGATGTCCTCGAGGAGGGGCCGGTCGAAGGCCAGGTAGACGTGTGACAGTTCGATCACCGGCGTTCCCTCGCCGGCGCGATCCCCACGGTCCGCGTCGCGCCGCGGATCGGCCGCATCGGCATCGAATCCGCCGTGGCCCTCCACGGTGTCTCGCTCATTCTCCCGGAGCCGCGCCCTCATCGAGTCGTCGTTCACGGCAGAACGTAGAGCAGGATCTGAGTCATGAAGTAATCGGTGGTGAGGATCAGCACGCTCGCCGTCACCACCGTGCGCGTGGTCGACTTTCCTACTCCTTCGGTGCCGCCGGATGTCTCGAGTCCGAAGAAGCAGCCGGTGATCGCGATCAGTCCACCGAACACGAACGGCTTGAAGAGGCCCTGTATGAAATCCGTGGGCACGTAGTGCAGCACGAACCCGCCGGCCGCGATCTGCTCCCACACTGTGCGCCAGTAGAGCGAGGTGGGGATCCCGACGTACAGCGACGCGATGACATTGCCGCCCAGGATGCCGACGAGGTCCGCCAGGATCGTGAGCACGGGCATCATGACGAGCGCCGCGAGCAGCCGTGGCGTGACCAGCTTCTTTATCGGATCGGTGCCCAGCGTGTTCAGCGCATCGATCTGTTCGGTCACGCGCATCGACCCGATCTGGGCGGCGATTCCCGAGCCCACTCGCCCGGCCACCATCAGGCCGGCGAGGACCGGGCCGAGCTCCCGGATCATCGAAGCGGTAACGAGACGGCCCAGATACATCGTCGCCCCGAACTGCGCCATCTGCACCGAGAATTGGAGCGCCAGAACCATTCCCGTGAAGAACCCCGTGAGCAGCACGATGCCCAGCGACTGTACTCCGATGGAGTCCATCTGCTGAACCACGTCGCCCGCGTAGAACGGCCGCGCGAAGATGAACCGTACGGCCTTCCACGCCAGCACGAAGTAGCTCTGAACCGCGTCGACGGTGCGCTTGGCGCCTTCGTTGAGCCGCTGGAGAGGATGGAGCAAACGTGGGATGGTGTGGGTTTCCGCTGCCTGCCACGCGCGGCGTAGCGTGCCGCCGCCGCGCGTGCGACTGCCCTATCGGGCAAGTGGCGTGCCCGGGTATGCCACCTCGATCGCGCGCGCCGGGCGTTGCCCGCTTTCATGCGGCGCCCGGGCCGCCGGGAAGTATACGCTGCTTCCTGCCACCGGCGCCGACCGGTAGCTTACGCCGCGACATGACAGAATCGCCATCGTCATCGGACCGGCCCACGCTCGAGCGGTCCCGCCTCGAGGAACTGCTCCGTGCTGCCCCGGGGCGGCGAATCGCCATAGTGGGCGACGCCATGCTGGACGTCTACCTCCAGGGCGACGTGGATCGCATATCGCCGGAGGCGCCGGTACCCGTGGTCCGAGTGCGGGCCCGCCGCTTCGCGCTCGGCGGAGCCGCCAACGTCGCGCAGAACGTAGTGGCACTCGGCGCCCGCTGCGAGCTCGTGGCGACCATCGGCCGCGATGCCAGCGGTGGCACGCTCCGCGCCATGCTCTCCGGCATCGGCAGCTCGGAGCGCGCGCTCATAGAAGTGGATCGCCCCACCACCACGAAAACTCGCATCCTCGCCCGGGTGCAGCAGGTGGTCCGCTTCGATGAGGAGGAGGACCACGATGTCGCCGGCGACGACGCGGCACGGCTCCTCGGTGCCGTGGAGCGCGCGGTGGGCGAGGCCGACGCGCTGGTGCTCGAGGATTACAACAAGGGCGTGCTGGTCGGCGGCGTCATAGCGACCGCCGTGGCGAAGGCACGCGATCGCGGCATCCCCATCGTGGTGGACCCGAAGTACAGGAATTTCTTCTGCTACGCAGGTGCCACCGTGTTCAAGCCGAATCGGAGGGAGCTCGAGCTCGCCCTCGGTGCATCGGTAGATGTGGATCATCCGCGAACCCTCCCCGACACCCTCGAGCGACTGCAGGTGGAGAACCTGCTCCTCACTCTCGGAGAGCGCGGGATGGCGCTCATAGGTTCGGACGGCGCGATCCACCGCGTGCCCACCACCGCGCGCGAGGTGTACGATGTGGTCGGCGCCGGCGATACCGTCACGGCGTATCTCGCGGCGATGCTCGCCGCGGGCGCCGAGCCGCGCGAGGCGGCGGAGGTAGCGAACTTCGCCGCCGGTGTGGAAGTGGGAAAACTCGGCGCGGCCACGGTGAGCCCCGAGGAGGTACTCGCGGCGTACGACGAGTATCAGGAGCGTTCGGCGCGGCGCTGAACGCGATCCCCGCGTACGCCGGCGGAGCTCCGGTTCGCTACCAGTCGTCCAGCGGGAGCTCGGCGGTGATGCGCGCCAGATCGGCGCGCAGCCACTCGAAGCGCAATCCCCCGGACGTGAGCGCGAGCGCCGCGGTATTGGAGCTCGATGCCCTGCGGAACTGTTGGAGCAGCCGGCCCACGGCGTGCCTGCGCGGCGGCAGCGCTCCGAGAAGGAGATGCACGCCTCCCACCGCATCCTGGTCCAGTCGCTTCGCCTCGGCGATAGCTCTGGAGAGGAGGCGCCGGCCCGATGCGGACATGGGCAGGGATTCGGGGTCGGAGTCGATCGGTTCGCGACTGCCGGTGCCGGCCTGCTCCATCTTCCTGCACAGCACGGACAGCTCCGGGAAGGAACGTCGCAGATACGGCAGCGCTGCGCTCTCGCCCTCCCGCACGATGCCGAGCACGATGTGCCGCGGTTCGACCGAGCGGTCGCCCAGGCGCGCGGCTTCGGCGCGCGCCAGCTTCAGGGCGCGGCGTGCGTGGTAGTTGAGAGGGAACGACTGGTTCGCTGCCATGGTTGGACGTGGTGGTCGCTGGTCCCGTGCATCTCCCACACCGGCAATCTGGCACGCGGGGCCGGTATCGGTTAGCTTCAGGCGTCCTTGGGCCCTTAGCTCAGTCGGTTAGAGCAGCGGACTCATAATCCGACGGTCGCAGGTTCGAGTCCTGCAGGGCCCACTACCACGCCGTCCCTTGCAGAGTTAGAATTGTAGTCTCTTTCGCCCGGCGCGCCGGGCGATCGGTCGCGTAGCTCAGCTGGTTAGAGCGCTGGTCTCACATACCAGAGGTCCGGGGTTCGAGTCCCTGCGCGACCACTGTTCCACCTCTCCCCCCTGCCCGCTCCCGCGGGCTTTCTCATTTCACCGGTTCTATCCCGTCGCCGTCGGCGGACCTCTCGTAGCGCGCACCGCACGCCGTGCACCGTGCCGCCGCCCCCTCGGGGACATCCGCGCCGAGAGCCAGCCGTTCGCCGCAGGCGCACATCCAGCCGATCACGCGCGCCGGTACGCCGGCCACCAGCGCGTACGGCGGCACGCTGCGCGTCACCACGGCGCCAGCCGCCACGAAGGCGTACTCGCCCAGATCGTGGCCGCACACCACGGTGGCGTTGGCGCCGATCGACGCCCCGCGCTTCACCAGCGTGGCGCGATACTCGTGCTTCCGCGAGACGTGGCTGCGCGGGTTCACCACGTTCGTGAACACCGCCGACGGTCCGAGAAAGACATCGTCTTCGCAGCGGACGCCCTCGTAGATGCTCACGTTGTTCTGGACTTTCACGTTGCGGCCCAGCACCACGCCCGGCATCACCACCACGTTCTGCCCGAGGCTGCACTTCTCGCCGATCTCGGCGCCCTTCATCACATGGCAGAAGTGCCAGATCCTGGTCCCCGCACCGACGATCGCGCCGTCGTCCACGTAGCTCGACTCGTGAACCAGCGCGCCGCCGGGAAGCTCGCGCATCTCGCTCATGCGCCGCGCGCGCCCCTCAGCGCCGCCTCCCCGCCTCGCCCAGCGTGGCCGGGGAGTCGCTCTCGCGCGAGAACGTACGGAGCGGTAGCGCGATCTGACGCTCCGAGCGCGCGGACTCGTAGATCGCGAGTATGAGCTCGAGCGACTTGCGCCCCTCGCGGCCGTCGGTGTCGGCAGCGGCCTCGTGGCGCAGCGCGCGCACCACGTTCGCGTAGTACGGCTTGTGCCCCGAGCCGTACACCGAAAGCGGGTTCGGCGCCGCCTTCAGCAGCTCCGCCTCGCGATCGATGTCGTCGTACTCCGCGAAGTCCCAGTGGTCGATCCGGTTGAGCGCCGTGCCGCCCACCTTCACCGTGCCGCGCTCGCCCACGATCGTGATCGAGCCCTCCATGTTGCGCGGGTAGGTGAGCATGGTTACTTCGATCGTGCCCAGCGCTCCGTTGCGGAAGTGGAGGAGCGCTATCCCGGTGTCCTCGCTCTCGATCCGGCGCGCCAGCGTGGCCGTGCGCGCCACCACCGATTCGACCGGGCCCACCAGCCACTGGATCATGTCCACGTAGTGGCTCGCCTGGTTCATGAAGGCGCCGCCGTCGAACTCCCAGGTCCCGCGCCAGGGGGCCATGTCGTAGTACGCCTGCGGCCGGTTCCAGCGCACGGTGGTGTTGGCCAGATAGATACGTCCGAAGCGCCCCAGCTCCACCGAGCGCTTGAGGAGCTGGATGGCGGGATTGAGCCGGTTCTGCTTCACCACGAACAGTTGCACGCCCGCCTCGTCGCACGCGCGCACCAGCGCGTCGGCCTCCTCCAGGCGCGTTGCCATCGGCTTCTCGCAGATGACGTGCATCCCGCGCCGAGCGGCCATGATGCCGTGGCGCGGGTGCAGACCGCTCGGCGTACAGACGGCCGCGATCGCCGCCGGCGCCTCGTCGAGCATGGTGGCGTAGTCGACGAACCACGGTACTCCCCACTTCTCGCCCGCCGCGCGGGCACGCTCTTCGACTTCGTCGCACACCGCCACGAGCCGGAGCGCCGGCTGGCTCGCGATAGCTTCGAGATGACGCTCGCTGATGCGACCGCAGCCGACCACCGCTATGGTCTGCCGCGATCCGCCCCCGTCAGACACGCGCGGCAACCGCGGCCGGCCGCTCCAGCTTCGGTGCCGCGCCGCGCGAGCAGGCGTTGCGCGTGTCTATGACTATCGATGCCAGTTGACACACGCGTGCGTAATCGATGGCCGAGTGGTCGGTAACGATGATCACCGCATCCGCCTCCCGGAGCAGCTCGTCGGTGAGCGGCACGGATTCGCCCACCGCGCCGGGAGGCGTGTGCCCGTCGTCCACGATGCGCGGGATGTGCGGATCGTGGAAGCTCACCCTGGCGCCCTTGCTCACGAGCAGATCCAGTATCTCGAGCGCCGGCGACTCGCGCAGGTCGTCTATGTCCTTCTTGTAGGCCACGCCCAGCACCAGCACCCGGGATCCGCGCAGGGGCTTCGCCACTTCGTTGAGGGCGTCCGCCACCTTACCCACCCAGAACGCGGGCATCTCGGTGTTGATCTCGCCGGCCAGCTCGATCATCCGGGTTTTGTAGTGCAGCGTGCGCATCTTCCAGGCGAGGTAGTGCGGGTCGAGCGGGATGCAGTGTCCACCGAGCCCCGGGCCGGGAACGAACTTCATGAAGCCGAACGGCTTCGTGGCGGCGGCGTCGATCACCTCCCACACGCTCACTCCCAGCTTGTCGCAGATCACGGCCATCTCGTTTACGAGGCCGATGTTGATCATCCGGAAGGTGTTCTCGAGCAGCTTCGCGAGCTCCGCCGACTCCGGAGAGCTCACCGGCACGATCTCGTCTATGAAGCGCTCGTAGAGGAGCTTCCCGAGCTCCGTGCAGCGCGACGTGACGCCGCCGAGCACCTTGGGGGTGTTCTTCGTGTGCCAGCGTGCATTGCCGGGGTCCACCCGCTCGGGGGAGAAGCAGAGGAAGAAGTCCTCGCCCACCGCGAGACCCTTGCGCTCGAACGTCGGGAGGAGGAGCTCACGCGTGGTGCCCGGATAGGTGGTGGACTCCAGCACCACGAGCTGGCCGGGACGAAGCGCCTCGGCCACCGCCTCGGTGGCTGCGACCACGAAGGACATGTCGGGGTCCTTCGTCTTGCCCAGAGGGGTCGGAACGCAGATCGAGATGATGTCGCACTCGGCGAGCCGCGTCATGTCGAGCGTCGCTTCGAGAAGCCCTTTCGCTCGCAGGTCGGCGACGTCGGCGTCGCTCACGTCGCCGATGTGGCTCTCGCCGGCGTTCACGCCGGCCACGACATGCGGCGACTTCTCGAACCCGAGGACCCGGAGCCCCGCCTTACCCATCTCGACGGCGAGAGGGAGGCCTACGTAGCCGAGTCCGACGACTCCGCAGACCGCATCACCATTTTGAATGGTCTGCGAAAGTGATTCGTATGTGCTCATGAATGCATGAATAAATGCGCCGGCAATCGGCGCGGCCAGTAACCTCGGAAGTCATTCGGTAGTCCTTCCCCTGCATGACTCCTAACGCGCCGTCCACGAAACGCCCACCGGCGCGCGCGTACCGGCCCAATCGCGAGAACTTAACGAGAGCCGATTGAGCGTTCAAGCGAAAAGCTACCCCCTCCCGCTGGCGGGCCCAGGCATCGACTCGCTCGTTCCCTGCTCGCGACACGGCGGCTGTCCCTTGGGAGTGGATGTACCGGCGCTGGCGGATGCTCTCCGTGTCGCCGACTCCGAGCTCGCGTACGCGATAGCGCGGACCTCCAATCCCTTCGCGAGCAGTTGCGGCCACGGCTGCCACGCGCCGTGCGAAAGCGCGTGCCGGCGCCGCTACTTCGGAGCGCCGGTGGACATCGCCGCTCTCGAGGCCACGGCGGCGGCCTCCGCGCCTCCGATGCCGCCGGCCGGCACCCGGGGTGGCGCGTGCACCAGTGCCCACGATGCGCGTTCTGTGGCGGGGCTGGTGGGGCTCGACCCCCGCTCGGCGTTGGGAGCCCCGCGCTCGGGAATACGGGTGGCCGTGGTGGGCGCCGGAGTCGCCGGGCTGGCATGCGCGCACGACCTGCTCCTTCTGGGTCACGACTGCGTCCTGATCGACTCCGCCGGCACGCCGGGCGGCGTTCTCACCTCCGCCGTACCCGCGTTCCGTTTCCCCGTGAATGCGGCGAGAGCGGAGAGCGCGGCGATCCTCGCCATGGGCGCGGGCTTCGAGGGCGGGCGTGACATCGCCGGCAGCGACGATCTGCGCGCGCTCCTCTCGGACGGCTTCCACGCCGTGTTCCTGGCGACGGGGGCCTCCGAGCCACGGGAGCCGGCGTTCGGGTCGCGGCACGTCCACCCCCGTGTACTCGACGCCATGCAATTCCTCTCGGGACGCACGGTGCTCACCGGGGCCGCCACGGTAGTCGGCGAAGGAGTGCTCGCCGTGGACGCGGCCCGCAGCGTCGTTCGACGCGCCGTGAGGGATGGCGGGGCCGGCGTGCAGGTGCGGCTGCTGTTGCGGGAGAAAGCGGCCGCGTGTACGATCGCGCCGGAGATGCTCGCCGCCGCCGCCGAGGAGGGCGTGCGGGTGGATTTCGGCTGGGAGTGCTCACGCTTTTTCGCGGGTGAGGCCGGAGCCCTGCGCGCGGTGGAAGTGGTGCGCGAGGCGGAGCGGTCTGCGCTGGTCGTTCCATGCGACCACCTGGTGGTGGCGGGGCCGCGCGCCGCGAACGCCACGGCCTTCTGGCCCGAGATCGCCAGCGGTGCCGACGGGCTCATCGCGGTGGACCCGGACACGCTGCAGACTTCGATGTTCGGAGTCTGGGCCGGGGGCGCATGCGCCTTCGGCCACCGCTCGATCGCCCACGCTGCCGCGGACGGGAAGCGCGCCGCATGGCACATCCACGCGGCGCTCACGCGCCAGGAGGTGCGCACCCGCACGGCGTCGGCGTGGGTGGAGGTGGAATCGTGGAACGCCGCTCGCGCCCCGCGCGCGCTCGCTACGCGGCGCGGTGCGCCCTCCGCGGGCGCCCTCCCCCCCGCCGATCCGTTCGGCGAACCGCTGCCGCCGGTAGACCCGTTCGCGGAACACGACTCTGCCGCGCGGGAAGCGGCCAGCCGCGAGGCGGCGCGCTGCCTCGACTGCTCCGTGCTCCCGCACATCGACGACAGTTGCACCAGTTGCGGCAAGTGCGTGAAGGTCTGCGAGCCCGGAGCCCTCTCCCTCGGCGCCGGACCGCCCGCAGCGCTCGCGCTGGATCAGGACGTGTGCACGCGCTGCGGAGAATGCGTGCACGCCTGCCCGGAAGGATCCATCGCGATGCTCCGTCTGGTGTGGGAGGAACGACTCGAGTTGGTTCCGTCGGCGGTCGGGACACGGCCCTCGGCGTCGACTCCCGCGCACGCGGCGCGCGCCTCCGCCGGTCAGGGGAGCGGTTGACCGCCGGCGTCGGTCGAAAGGTCGTCGCGCGCCGACCCCTCCGTGCCATTCACGATGTTCGCCTCGCTGTTGCGCAGCCGGCCGAGCGTGGCCGGATCGAGGCGCGCCATCACCACCCATTCGTTGCCTTCGGCCTCCTGGGAGATCACTTCACCGGAACGGTGCAATTCGGCGAGCAGCTTCCCATCGCCCAGGGGGATCCGCAGCGTGGTGGTCGGCCGGAGTTGGCGGCGGGCGGTGAGGAGCGCCCGCCGCAGCGGCTCGAGCCCGTCCGGCTGTACCGCCGATACGAATACGGAGTTGGGCATCGAACGCTGCAGCCGGTCTTCCAGGGCGATGACCTCGCCGTGCTCGAGCTGATCGATCTTGTTGAACACGTGCAGGATCGGCACCTCGCCCACCTCCAGGTCCGCCAGCACGCGCTCCACCACTTCCACCCGCTCCTCCCAGCCAGCGTGGGCGATGTCGATCACGTGCAGCAGCAGGTCGGCCTCGCGAACTTCCTCGAGCGTGGCACGGAACGACGCCACGAGGTGGTGAGGCAGCTTCCGGATGAAACCCACCGTGTCGGTAACGAGCACGCTGTGGCCATCGCCGAGCTCGACTTCCCGCGTGAGCGGGTCGAGCGTGGCGAAGAGGCGGTCCTCCACGAAAACCGCGTCGTCCGCCGCGATGGCGCGCAGGATGGATGACTTGCCGGCATTCGTATAGCCCACGAGCGCGGCGCGGAAGAACGAATCGCGCGTCTGACGCTGCACCGCCCTGGACTTCTGGACGCCGGTCAGCCGCTCGTCCAGCACCCGGATGCGATGCGAGATCAGCCGGCGGTCGGTCTCGAGCTGCGTCTCGCCCGGCCCCCGCATTCCGATTCCTCCACGGAACTTTTCGAGATGCGTCCACATCCTCGTGAGGCGCGGGAGCATGTAGCGAAGCTGCGCGAGCTCCACCTGCATTCGCGCCTCGCTCGTCCGCGCGCGCGTCGCGAAGATGTCGAGTATGAGCTCGGCCCGATCCATGACCCGCACGCCGATCGCCTGCTCCACGTTCCTCGCCTGGGCGGGTGAGAGCTCATCGTCGAAGATGATGAGCGTGGCCTCATCGCGCTCGGCCGCGTCGCGAAGTTCGTCCAGCTTGCCCTTGCCGAGATACGTCGAGGGATTGGGCTTGTCGAGCGCCTGCGTCACCTCGCCGACTATCACCGCACCCGCGGTGTCCGCGAGCTCGGCCAGCTCCTCGAGGTGCTCGGCCAGCTCGATCCTGGCGCGCTTGCCCTTGATGGGCGCTCCCACCAGGACGGCGCGCTCCACGGGTGGGTCCAGAGAGATGGTCTGCCTTGTAATGAATGACTCCTTGTGCTTGACCGACCATGGAGCGGGAGTGAGGTGCTCCCGCGATATCCGCTCAGTTGCCGCCCAGCGACGAGAACCGTCCCGTCCGGTCGTACGGCAGAGTGAACGGCCCGAGTGGCGAGCCCACCGTGAGATCGCCCACGACACGGTAGTCCACCGTGCCGGTACGCATGAGCGCGCTCGCCGCCTGTCCGACGCCGCTCCACGTGAAGCTCAGCGGGAGCGCCACCTGTGTGGTGTCTCCATCGGTGACCGTGAAGTTGGAGTCCGTGGCCCCGGTGCCGAGCGGGATCGTATCCACGAAGAGCTGATACGTGAGCCGTGTGGCATCGAGGTTGAAGTGATTCGGGTTGTACACGCTCAGCCTGATGTCCACGGAACCTCCGGTGAGGCCGAGCCCCTTCACGCGCACGTCCTTCAACGAGACCACCGGCTCCCTGAAGGCGGCCCGGCCCAGGGTGGCGCATGCCGTCCCGAAACCCGCCGTCGCGATCGCCACGATCAGCCACCACTTTCGCATTCGTCCTCCACCGCCTCGAGACAACGGGCGCGACCGCTCAGTCGCGCGACGGACCCTTATCCCTCAACTCCGCCCACCATGCCAGCCGCTTCGCGATCTCCCGCTCGAATCCGTAGCGTCCGGGCTCGTAGAAGCTCTCGTTCCGCAGCGACTCCGGAAGATACTCCTGCGGGATGTATGCCTCAGCGGAGTCGTGCGCGTACTGATACCCTCGGCCGTATCCCAGTTCCTTCATGAGTCGCGTGGGCGCGTTGCGGATGTGCAGCGGGACCGGCTCGCCCGGCGTCTCTCGCGCCGCGCGCATGGCCGCGTCGAGCGCCAGCTTGGAACTGTTCGACTTGGGCGCCGTGGCGAGGTAGATGGTCATCTCGGCGAGCGGCAGGTACCCTTCCGGCGGACCGAGCATATGGAACGCATCACGCGCGGCGACCGCCAGCTCGAGCGCGCGCGGGTCGGCGAGGCCGATGTCTTCAGCGGCCATGGCGATCGCGCGCCTGAAGATGGTCATCGGGTCTTCTCCGCCGTCGAGAAGTCTCGCCATCCAGTAGAGCGCACCGTTCGGGTCGCTCCCGCGAAGCGACTTGTGATATGCGGAGAGTATGTTGTAGTGCTCCTCACCGCCCTTGTCGTGACGCGCGAAGCGGAGCTGCATCGCCTCGCGCGCCGCGTCCGTGGTGATGCGGCCTCCCTTCTCCAGGGAATCGGCCGCGGCCTCCAGCGCCGTGAGCGCGCGTCGCGCGTCGCCGTCGGCCTCTCGCGCCATGAGGGCGAGGGCCTCTTCGTCGGCGGAGAGCTCGAGCGCGCCGAGCCCGCGCTCGGGTTCGCGGAGCGCGCGCCGCAGCACTTCGGCGACGTCGTCTTCGCCGAGCTGGTTCAGCACGAATACGCGCGCGCGGGAGAGCAGCGCGCCGTTTATCTCGAACGAAGGGTTCTCCGTGGTGGCTCCGATGAGCGTGACGGTGCCCGCTTCCACGTGAGGGAGGAAGGCGTCCTGCTGCGCCTTGTTCAGGCGGTGGATCTCATCCACGAAGAGGATCGTGCCGCGTCCGGTCATCGACAGCCGCTCCTCGGCCTCCGCGACTATGGTACGCAGCCTCGGGACGCCCTCCGTGACGGCGGAGAACGGCACGAACTCGCGATCGGCGTAGCGGGCGATCACGCTGGCCAGCGTGGTCTTCCCGCTCCCCGGCGGCCCCCACAGGATGATCGAGCCCACGCTGCCGCGCTCGATCGCCGCGCGCAGCGGCTTGCCGGGCTGCAGGATGTGCTGCTGTCCCACGAACTCCTCGAGCGAGAACGGGCGCATCCGCGCGGCCAGGGGACGGGCGCTCTCGGGGACCCGGAAGAGCGAGGGGGAATCGGCGCCGCCACGCGCGGCACGTGATCGGGGAGCGCGGCCGGCCATGCCCTACAATCCCACGACGGTGCGCGATAGGAAGTACAGGCCGCACCCCGCGAAGAACGCTATCTGCGGACGCCACGCGTGCTTCGCCTGGAATTCGGGCACCAGGTTCGACGCGCCGACGTACAGCGTTACACCTGCCGAAATCGCGAGACCGTACTCCACGAGAACACCCAGATAGTCGGTGAGAAGCACGCCCAGAATCGTCGCCAATCCGAGCGAGGTACCGGCCTGGATCGCCCGCCTGCGCCCGGCGCCGGCCGCCATGAACAGGCTGGAGATTGCCAGCCCCTCGGGGAACTTGTGCAAGACGATGGCCATGAAGACCAGCACGCCGAGGGCCTCGCTCACGTGGAACCCCGATGCGATGGCCACGCCGTCGACGAACGTGTGCAGCAGCAGTCCGGCGAGCGCCGAGACCCCCACCATCTCCGATACCTCGTGCGTCTCCTCGCCGAAGTGGAAGTGCGGCGCGAGCGCGTGCTGCGTGAGATGCACCAGCAGATACCCCAGCAGCGCCACGATAGCGCCCACGTGTCCCGTGCGCTCGATGGCCTCGGGAAAGATGTCGGTGAGCGAGGCGGAGATCATGAACCCCGCCGCCAGTGCGATGAGCGTGTCGAGTGCCTTCGCGCTCCAGCGTGCACGCCACGCCACGGCGAGCGCACCCAGCACGTTCGCGAGCGCCGCCACCACGGCGAACGCCAGTGGAGTGTGGTTCACGCGCGTGCGAGCTCGAGTGCGTCGGCCAGCTCCACTATCGCCGCGGACAACTCCGGCGCGGGCGGGTATTCGTGCGACGCCAACCGCCAGCTCCGCGTGCGGAGCAGCCGGCGCTGTTCCAGTCCCTTGCCCTCGAGGATGTACAACCAGTGATCGGTGCGCGAATAGATGAACAGCTCGAGGACGGTGTTGATCGTGAGCTGATCCTCGCTCGTGTATACGGCGATCTCCACGCCTCCGTGAGACGCGAGGAGCGCTTTGATCCGCCCGAGCTGGTCCCGCACGTCGGGAAGTGCGAGACGACTGCCGATCCAGCTCTGCCCCGTACGTGCATCCTGCACCGAGAGATCCACCGCGGGCGGCAGGTACTCCAGGAGCGCCAGCGAGATGTCCACCACGCGCTCCGCGTTCGCCACGAGGTGCGCCACGTAGTACTCGCCCTCCTCGGCGAAGGTGAAGCCATCGGCGGATCCCCGGAAACGCTTCCAGATCGACGTCTCGGGCTGGCGGCCGCGAAAGAACATTGGCTCCTGTGGTCCGATCAACCGTTCAATTGCGCGAAGCGCTCGCGCGCGCGCTGGATTAGCCGCTCCCTCGTGTTCCGCGCCGGCTCCTCGAGCACGTCCTGGAGGAGCAGCGTCAGTATCCTGCCCAGGAGAGGGCCCGGCGGAATGCCGGCTGCGCGGAGGTCATCTCCATCCACCGCAAGATCGCCGATTTCCACCGGATCGCGGAAGGCGGTGCGCAGCGCCTCGCGGTACAGCGAGCGTACGCTGGCCGCGGCGGGGGTCCGCCCCACCGCGCCATCGCCATCGTGCCCGCCACCGCGCGCGCGCCTTTCCGCGGCGAAACGCGCGGCGGCCAGCCGGAGCACCGCACGCACGCGCGTCCGGCCGGCGATCCCCACCCAGCGCCGGATGGCGGCGGCCGGCGGGAGAGCCGCGGTTCGCTCCCCGCGTACGCGGGCGCCATCTTCCACGCCACGCTCCCCACCGCCGGCGCCGGAGCCGTCGCCCCGCGCACGCTCCGCGGCCACTAGCGCTTCGCGGAGCTCCGGCTCGATCGCGCGCCAGCGGGCCAGCACGCTCGAGATCCACGCCACGTCGCTGTTCGAGAAGCGCAGGTCGCGCAGCGCGCGGGCCGCCGTCTCGGCATCCAGATCGGAGAAGAGCGCGATGAAGCGCTGCATGCGCCGGTCCGGACGGCCGCCACCGGCCGGTGCGCCGGCAACGGGGCGCGCGATCTGATCCACCGCGGTGAGCGCGATATCCGACGGATCCGCGAGCGCAGGCACGAGCACCCCCAGCGCCCCGCTCCGTTGCCAGAGCTGCAGTGCCCGCGATGGGCATGCCACCTGCTCCATGGTTTTTTCGAGTTCCTGCTTCACGCGCTCCATCGACAGCCGGCGAAGGTGCGGAGCGCTCGCGACTATCGCTTCCCACGTGGCTGGCTCGATCTCGAAACCGAAGCGCGACGCGAAGCGGATGGCGCGCAGGGCACGCAGCCTGTCTTCCCGCATCCGCTCCGCCGGAGCTCCGACCGCCCTCACCACCCCGGCCTCCAGATCCTCGCGGCCGCCGAAGGGATCGCGGATCTCGCGCCGGCCGGGCGACCACGCGATCGCGTTGATAGTGAAGTCGCGCCGCGCCAGATCGTCGTCCAGCGAGGCGCCGAACTCCACCACGGCGTGGCGGCCGTCCGTCTTCACGTCGCGCCGGAAGGTGGTCACCTCGTGCATCACCCCCCGGTCGTCCAGCACTCCCACTGTCCCGAACTCGATCCCGACCGGAATCGTGCGCCTGAAGAGGCGCCTGACCTGCTGGGGTGTTGCCGCGGTGGCCAGATCCCAGTCCAGATGACGGTGGCCGAGCAGCGCATCGCGCACGGCTCCGCCCACGCACCATGTCTCGAAACCGGCACTCTCGAGCTTCTTCGCTATGTCGAGTATCGCTCCGGTGGGGCGCAGACGCCCGGCGAACCCGTCAGTGTCCATGCTCACTCGATTAGATTTCGGCCGCGTATGAATATCGACAACATAGTGAGCGCGTCGAGCGCCACCGCAGAGTTCAAGCGCGATGTTCGCGCTTTCGCAGCAACGGGTCAGGCGGAAAGGATAGTAGTGGCGGCGAGGGCGCCGCGGATCAAGGTACTACGCGTGCTTGCCCAGCTCATGTCCAGCGAGCCGTCGTTGGAGATCGAAGCGGTACGGGTCTCCGGCACATCCGGCTGCGCAGACTTCACGGGCGTGATAGAGGTCGAAGGAGGCGGCAGCCTTCGCAGCTTCGAGTTCTCGTGGGACTGCGCCTGGCGCGCCAGTGTGGAACGCTGGACGGACTGTTTCGGTTTCCCCGACCAGATCCGGGCCGCCAGCGAGTTCGAGTGGCGCTGCTTCCGCATCTGGCGGGATGGCGGGGAGCAGGAAACTGGGAACAGGAAACAGGAAACAGGAACTGCACACGTTCCATAGTCATGCCCGC
>CAZTTY010000044.1:25950-34318 GCA_964616815.1 uncultured Gemmatimonadaceae bacterium
ACTGGGAACAGGAAACAGGAAACAGGAACTGCACACGTTCCATAGTCATGCCCGCTTCCGCGGGGACGACGGTGACCGGTGTGCAGTTCCTGCTTTCTGCTGTCTGCTTCCTGTTTCCCGCCCCTCACCCACACAGCACGCTTCCGCCGTTCACGTTCAGGATCTCGCCGGTCACGTGGCGGGCGAGGTCGGAGCAGAGGAACACTATGGGGCCCGCGACATCGCGAGGGGAGGCGACGCGGCCGAGCGGGATGGCGGCCTCGATCCGTTCGCGGCCGCCGTCGGCGAAGGGCTCGACGCACATTTCCGTGTCCACCCAGCCGGGGGCCACCGAGTTCACCGTCACGTTGCGCGGGGCCAGCTCCACCGCGATCGATTTCACGAACGAAATAGCGGCGCCCTTCGAGGCCGCGTAATCCGCATGGCCGGCCTCGCCCCGCTGCCCCGCGGTGCTCGACACGAATACCAGCCGGCCGCCGTCGGAGACGGCGCCGGCCGCCGCGCGCCCGGTGAAGTACATGGACGCCACGTTCTGCCGCATCGTGAATTCCCAGCGGCTCTCCGGCATATCCGTGAGCGGCAGATCGTCCACGGGCCAGACCCCCGCGTTCGCCACGAAGATGTCGAGCCCCCCGAACTCGCGCGCCGCCCGCTCGAAGAGCGCATCGGCGCCATCCCGCGTCGATATGTCGGCGGAGTGCGCGAAGGCGCGCACGCCGAGCGCCGCCGCCTGGCGCACCACTTCGGCCGCGTCCTGCTCGCGCCTGTTGTAGCCGATCCCGACGTCGGCGCCGCACTCCGCCAGCAGCATCGCCGTGGCCGCTCCTATCCCGCGCGAGCCGCCCGTGACGAGCGCACGCTTCCCCCGCAGCGATATCATCGACACTCCTCCATCCGGATAGTTCGGGAGCGCCAGCGCGCTCCGGGAAAGGCGATGCGGCGAGCCGCTAGCGGCGGCCGCTGAAGATCTCCTTCAGGCGGCCGAGCATCCCGCGATCCACGTGGGGAATCGGCGCCACCGGAAGGAGGGGCTCGCCCTCGAGCAGACGTCGCGCGTTCGTGCGCGTCAGAAGCTCCGCCTGTTCGGTCGCGCCGATCTCCGTCAACCAGCGCTTCGCGGAGCTCAGGGAGCGGCGGTCGCCATGGTTGTCGCTGGCGATGCAGTCCACCAGCCCTTCCTCGAGCAGCTCGCGCGCGAAGCGGCACATCGGCGCGTTGCCGAAGATCATCACCGCATCCATCTGGATCACGGCCCCCACGCTGCGCCAGTCGAGTACCTGCCGCACGGTGGCCCCGTAGTAGCGCTCCGGGTGCGCGAGCACCGGTATCACCCCGCTCATCGATAGCCGAAGCAGCTCCTGCGTCGCGCCGGGCGGAACGTTCATGCGAGGGAACTCGACGAGCGCCGCGTCGGAGCCCGCCAGGTGCAGTTCGCGCCGGGTGAGATCCACGCCGGGTGCGTCGAGCATGATCTCCCACCCCTGCCGCAGCGCCGGCCTGGGAGGCGCTGCCTGTACCAGCCGCTCCAGTATCTCGGCGTAGCGCTCGACGGGCGCACGGGCGGCGTCGGTGGCCCGGAGGTGCGGGGTGCACACCAGCAGCTCCACTCCCGAACGCCCGAAACGTTCGAGCACGGGTACCGATACCTCGATGGATGGCGAGCCGTCGTCGACCCCCGGAAGGAGGTGCGAATGGATGTCTATCACGCGCGTGCCGCGTGAGCGAGCCCCGATACCAGCGCCGGGCCCTGCTCCTCGAAGATGGTTCCGACGACCACGAAGTCCGCGCCGGCGTCGCGCGCCATCCGCACGCCGTCGGCCGTACGGATTCCACCTCCCACGAAAAGCGGTCCACGCATCGCGCCGCGCGCGGCAGCGATCGCATGCGGCATGACCCCCCGTTTCGCGCCGCTCCCCGCATCCAGGTAGGCGGCACGCATGCCGATCAATGCGGCGGCGCGAACGTGCGCCGCCACGAGCTCGGGCTTGTCGCAGGGAAGCGGACGTGTCTGACTCACCGACTCCACCGTGGTCACCACACCGCCGTCGATCAGGCAGTACGCGGTGCTGATCACTTCCACGTGCGGGTTCCGCTCGACGAAAGGCACGGCGCGAACGTGCTCCTCTATCAGGTATTGCGGGTTCCGCCCGGTGACGAGCGAAAGGAAGAGCAATGCATCTACCTCCGGGGTAAGCTGCGTGGCGGTGGCAGGAAACTGCAGCAGCAACGCGTCGGGCGCGCCGATCTTGAGCGCGCGCGCCACGGCGGCACTCTCGTGCGCGTCCGTCCCGAAGCTGGTTCCGAGAAGGATGACGCGAACCCCCTCGCCCGCGGCACGGAGAGCCACCTCGCGAGCCGCGGCGGCGGTCGTACGCACCGGGTCCACGAGCACCGCGAGTCCGCCCGTGCCACCGCCCCCAGCCGCGGCGGATTCGCGCCGGCCGTCGCCGGCCAGGCCGCAGAGGCGGTCGAATACGGTCACGCCGTTCCCTCCGCTCCCAGCTCCCCGAAGTCGCGCATCGCCCTCTCCGCCAGCGCCGCCAATTCGTCAGGCTCCTCCGCCGCCAGCTCGAAGGCGTACGTCACCAGGGCGTCCGCGGCCAGCAGGTCGCGCGCGGCCTGGCGGTCCTCCACCCTGCACCCGCCCTCCCCGTCCAGCAGCGATCGGGCGGCCGAGAGGAGAGCCGCGTATGCTCGTCCGTCGTTCTCGTCCACCCGCTCATGGAGCGACGCGCCGAGCGCGGAGCGGATTCGCTGCGCAAGCGCTTCCGGCGGTCTCGGCGTGCGACCTGCGAGCCACTCCGAGAGGATCACGATGCTGGTGCCAGCGCGGCGCGAATCACCTCCGGTGCCGCGGAGAGCGCCTCCGGGAGGCGGGCGGCGTCGGGTATCCCCGCCTGCGCCATGTGCGGCTTTCCGCCCCCACGACCTCCCACTCGCGATGCGATCTCGCCCACCAGACGGTCGGCCCGCAGGCCGCGTTCACGCAGATCGTCCGTGACCACCACGAGGAGCACGTTCTTGCCGCCATCGAAGGCCGATGCCAGAACGCCGACGCCGGAGCCGAGCCGCTCGCGCAGCGTGTCGCCCATGGTCTGCAGCTCGCGCACGTCGCCCGCAGACACCTGGCCCGCTGCGATGCGCGCGCCGTCGGCACGCTCGGCGCGCCCCAGTATTGATCCGATCTGGTCGCCCGGACCGCCGCCTCCGCGCAGCATCTCGTCCACGCGCTTTTGAAGAGCGCGCCGCTCGTCGAGGAGCGAGTGCACCCGGCGCTCCACGCCGTCGACCGGGGCGCGCACCAGATCCGCGAGACGATGCAGCCGCCGCTCCTCCGAACGAACGTACGCGTACGCGCCCGGTCCCGTGAGCGCCTCTATCCGGCGCACGCCGGCCGCCAACCCTGTTTCGCTGACGATCTTGAAGAGCGCGATCTGTCCCGTGTTGCGCGTGTGCGTTCCGCCGCAGAGCTCCAGCGAGAGCCCGGGGATCGCGACCATCCGTACCACGTCGCCGTACTTCTCTCCGAAGAGCGCCATGGCGCCGGCCGCCACCGCTTCCTTGTAGGAACGTTCGCCTACCACGATGTCGATGTCGGCCCAGATGCCGCGATTCACCCACTCCTCGATCCCGGAAAGCTGATCGGCGGTGAGCGGTCGGTGATGCGTGAAATCGAATCGCAGGCGATCCGGCGCCACCAGCGAGCCCGCCTGGTGCACGTGCTCTCCGAGCACGCTCCGCAGCGCGGCGTGGAGCAGATGCGTGGCGGTGTGATTGCGCTCCGTGTCGCGCCGCCGCTGCGTGGGGACGCTGGCGCTGACGTGTCCGAGAGTCAGCGTGCCTTCCACGCGCCCCACCGCGGCGTTGATGCCGTGGACCTTCCGGACATCCGTCACCTCCATGCGCCAACCGTCTCCCACGATCTCGCCGACGTCGGAGATCTGCCCGCCCGACTCGGCGTAGAAGGGCGACTCGCGGAGTACCAGCGCGATCTGGCCGTCGGCAAGGTGCCTTGCCGCTACCGCCTCGGTCTCGACCTCGAGCACATCGTAGCCCACGAAGCGCGACTCCGGCAGCGATGATACGAGCGGTTCCCCTCCCTCGCCGCCCATCCACGTCGACACGTCGGCCAGCTCATCGCCGGCGACGGCGATATCGCGCGAGCGGCGCTCGGCGCGCGACTGCTCGCGCTGCACCTCGAGCGCGCGGTCGAAACCATCGATGTCTACGGTGTAGCCGCGCTCGCGCGCCATGAGCTGCGTGAGGTCGATGGGGAATCCGTAGGTGTCGTAGAGCCGGAACGCGTCTTCGCCGGCGATGGTCCCGCGAAGTTGCTGCGAGCCCTGCGTGGACTTCTCCGGCGCGAGCTGGTCGAAGCGCAGCATCCCCTCGCCGATGGTGGCGAGGAAGCGTTCCTCTTCGGCGCGCGTGGTGTCGAGAATCAGCGCGGCGCGCTGACGCAGCTCGGGGTGGACACCCGACATGGAGTCGATGACAGTCGCCGCGATGTCGACCAGCGTAGGCTCGCTGCGCCCGAGCAGCCACGCGTGCCGCACCGCGCGGCGGAGGATCCGGCGCAGCACGTAGCCACGGCCCTCGTTGGCGGGAAAAACGCCGTCCGCTATGAGGAACGCAACCGCGCGCGCGTGGTCCGCGAGGACGCGATACGACGCCGGATCCGCGGCTGGTTCGGCCGGACTCGCCTCCCCGGAGTCGCCGCGCGCGACGTCCCCCGCCCCGATCCCGCCATCAGAGTCGGCTCCGGCGGCGGGGACCACGGCCGTGTCGAAGTCGCTGTAGCGCCGACCCACGATCTGCTCCGCCTTCGCGATGAGCGGGAGGAAGAGATCGGTGTGGTAGTTCGATGTCACACCCTGCAGCACGGCGGCGATCCGTTCCAGGCCGGCGCCGGTATCCACCGAAGGCGCCGGGAGCGGGATCATCTCTCCATCCGACTGCCGGTCGTACTGCATGAAGACGAGATTCCAGATCTCGAGGAAGCGGCCCGCCTCGGCGCCCTCGACGAAAGCATCCCGCGAGAAATCTTCACGATCGAGCTCCGTCCACTCGCCGCTCGCGTCGGCGGGGAAAGACCAGTCGCGCGCGACGTGCGCCAGGTCCACGTAGAGCTCGGAGCAGGGGCCGCACGGTCCCGTGTCGGCCATCTGCCAGAAGTTGTCGCGATCGCCCAGGCCGTAGATGCGCGAATCGGGGAGCCCAGCGATCTCGCGCCACAGGACGCGCGCCTCGTCGTCCGACTCGTGCACCGTCACGCGAAGCAGACTCGGGTCGATCCCCAGGTCGCGGGTGACGAACTCCCAGGCGAAGCCGATCGCCTCGCGCTTGAAGTAGTCACCGAAGGAGAAATTGCCGAGCATCTCGAAGAACGTGTGGTGCCGCGCCGTGTGGCCCACCTGCTCGAGATCGTTGTGCTTTCCGCCGGCCCGCACACACTTCTGCGCGGTGGTCGCTCGCTTCCCCCGCGGTGGATCTTCCTGGGCGAGGAAGATCCTCTTGAACTGCACCATCCCCGCGTTCGTGAAGAGCAGCGTGGGGTCGTCCCGTGGAACCAGGGACGAGCTGGGGAGAACGGCATGCTGGTGCCGCTCGAAATAGGCAAGGAATCGTCGACGGATCTCGGAAGCGCGCATAGAGCAACAATATACCGGCGCCCGACAGCGTACGAAACGGGCGCCGGCGTCCGGCGGGGCGCGGAGCGGCTCAGTCTCCGGTGAGCAGTCGATCCATCACGCGGCGAATGTCATCCGAATCGTAGCCGCGGCGTGCGAGGAACTCGTACAGGCGCCGCCTCCTCGTAGGTGGATCCTCCGAGGCGAGCGAGCGCAGTTTCCTCGAAGCCACTCGCTCGAGGATGGCGTCGCTGTCGACATCGTCCTCGGCGAACGCCGCCGCGATCGCGTCGTCTGCCACTTCCCGGGCCACCCCGCGCTTCGACAACTCGGCCTGAAGCCGACGGCGCGAGAAGCCGGCGCCCACGATCTTCGCGTGCGCGTACTGGCGTGCGTAGACGGCATCGTCCAGCAGCCCCATGTCGGTGAGCCGCTCTATGGCGTGGTCGACGCTAGCGGCATCCTCGCCCTTGCGAACCAGGGCGGTTCGCAGCTCGCGCGTGGCGCGTCCGCGGTAGGCGAGAAGATCGAGCGCGCGATCGAACGTCCTGAGCCGCGCCGCCTCCAGCGCGACCGACTCGGCCAGTCGCTCGTCGAAGGGCGCCCCGACGTGGAGCTGGAGTTTTTCGATCGCGTCGAGGGAGAGCGTGCCGGCCGGCTTGCCATCGACGAGGATTTCGAACCGGCCTTCGCGCCGGACGCTCGGCGTGACGGCGGTGATCAGGGGCATGGCGGTTGGGGTTCCTGAAACTGGTGGTCTACTCTCCCGAGCAGTCGGCTCGGAGGCAGCTCTGACGAATCTTTTCAGTAAGGCCTGACCGGATCATCCCGAAAAAAAAATTGACGCCGAGAGACGGAGCCGCGAGAACGGGGCAGTTTCCGGGTGCCCCAGATTTCAGCGTTCCACCCCTCGGCATCAATCAACTGCCGAGCTGTTGCATCGTGCACCCGATAAGGGGCGCGGACCTAAAGTGCTATCGCGCTAGTCTACTCCTCTACGGGCTCCAGTTGGCCGTTAGAGTCGGCAGCTTTGTTGATTCCGAGTACGACTTTGACCTTTTCCTCGATCTCCGCCATCATGGCCGGATTGTCCTTGAGGAACATCTTGGCGTTCTCTCTACCCTGACCGATCCGCTGGCCGTTGTAGCTGTACCAGGCGCCGGACTTGTCGATGATGTTCGAGTCGGAGCCGATGTCCACGAGCAGCGAGGTATGGCTGATCCCTTCGGCGTACATGATGTCGAACTCGGCCTGCTTGAAGGGAGGAGCCACCTTGTTCTTGACCACCTTTACGCGGACGTGCGACCCGGTCACGTCGTCCTTCTCCTTCACGGCGCCGATCCGGCGGATGTCGAGGCGCACCGAAGCGTAGAACTTGAGCGCCTTTCCACCGGTGGTGGTTTCCGGGTTGCCGAACATGACGCCAATCTTCTCACGGAGCTGGTTGATGAAGATCACCGATGTCCGTGACCTGGCGATGGCGCCGGTGAGCTTCCGAAGCGCCTGGCTCATGAGGCGCGCCTGCAGACCCACGTGCGAATCGCCCATGTCGCCCTCGATCTCCGCCTTGGGGACGAGAGCGGCGACGGAATCGATCACGACTACATCCACGGCGCCGGAGCGAACCAGGATCTCGCAGATCTCGAGCGCCTGCTCACCCGTGTCGGGCTGGGATACGAGGAGGTTCTCGACGTCGACTCCGAGCTTGGCGGCGTATTCGGTGTCGAGCGCGTGCTCCGCGTCTATGTAGGCGGCGACACCACCGGTGCGCTGCGCGTTGGCGACGACGTGGAGACAGAGGGTGGTCTTGCCGCTCGACTCGGGACCGTAGATCTCGGTGATCCTTCCGCGCGGGATCCCGCCGACACCGATGGCCGAGTCGAGGTTGATGGCACCGGTGGGGATCGAATCGACCCGCACACGCGCGGTATCGGAGCCCATCTTCATGATCGATCCCTTCCCGCAGCTCTTCTCGATCTGCGCGATGGCCAGATTCAGTGCCTTTTTCTTGTCGTCCTGGATGCTGGAGACAGCCATTCTAGTCCGCTCTGCGCTGAAACGTGAAACTTCCCACTCGATCTGGCCGTGCCGACTGAATCTACCTCGATTCCCGGCAATTCCCAGACCCGAATAAAATACGAAAGGCGCGCCCAGGAGTCAAGCTCCAATTCAGGCTTTCCAGGGAAGCGAGAACGCGTTCTCGACGTGCCGCACCCGGGTCTGGCCTCCCTCTATAAGTACCCCGACGACGTCGAAACGATACGTATGTTCCGGCGACCCGAAGCGCGAAATCCACACCCGCGCCGAACGCACCAGCTCGCGCTGCTTCCGCCAGTTCACGGCCTCGATCGGATGCCCGAACTCCACCCCGCGCCTCGCCTTCACCTCCACGAACACCACCGCCCTACCCCGCTCCACGATGAGATCCACGTCGCGATGCCCGCTCCTGTAGCGTTTGGCGAGAACCCGCCACCCCCGCTCCACGAGCCACCGCTCCGCTATCCGCTCGCCCAGCTTCCCCAGGCCCTGCCGATCGTGTGACATGGGGCCAAGATACGGCCCCTCTCCGAAGGTGCATCACCCAAATCTCGGTCGCCCAATCGAAATCGCGCAGCGAGCGAGTGAACTACAACTACAAAAGGGAGAACGGCCGAGAGGGGCAAGGAGACAAGGAGAACTGCATTCAATGCAAGCTCCTTGTCTCCTTTGAAAGATCTTTGCAAGGAAAGCGAAGTGTG
>CAZTTY010000045.1:0-33721 GCA_964616815.1 uncultured Gemmatimonadaceae bacterium
ACCCCTGACCTCTGCAGTGCGATTGCAGCGCTCTCCCAGCTGAGCTACAGCCCCGACAAGCACTTACGACTCATCCACGGGCTGCCCTGCTCCCCCGATGGCCGCGCGGCTCGTGCCTGCTGAAAGGCCCCGCGTATGGCGGGGCCGCAACAAGCTGTGGAAGCTTAGCTGCTTCACGAGTCTTAGTCAAGCTGACTCGCCTGCCTGCCGCGGTGATGACGCTGCACTGTGCGGAGAGGTAACGAGAGCTCGACCTCGGCCGCTTCGCTCACAGAATGCGGCAGCGTCAGCCGGAAGGTGCTCCCCTCTCCGGGCACCGATTCCGCCACGAGGGTACCTCCCAGGGCGCGGCTCAGGCCGCGCGCGATCGAAAGGCCGAGCCCGGTTCCGTCGCCGTCGCTGGGCTCGCGCACGAACTCGCTGAATATCCGCTCGAGCTGCTCGGGCGCGATTCCATCGCCGTGGTCGCTCACTTCTATGAAAACCCCATCGCCGGAATCCCCTCCCGGCGCGGTCGCGCGCGCGCTCCGAATGGTGATGGGTCCATCCCCTCCGTACTTGATCGCGTTCGTGAGGAGGTGCAGGACGATCTTCCGGATCCGCCGGGGATCCGAAACTATACGCGGGGTTCCGACCGCGCTTTCGTGACGCAGCTCGAGCGAGCGGGCATCGGCCAGCGGCGCCACAGAGTCCAGGAGCCCTTCTACCAGATCCTCGACGTCCACCTCCTCCGCGCGCAGATCGAGGCGTCCCTCTTCGATGCGCGCGAGATCGAGCAGATCGTTGACCAGCTCCTGCAGATGGCTCGCCGCGCGCAGCGAACGGCGCAGGATCCTCGCCTGCGCGGGCGCCAGCTCTCCGTAAATGCCGTCCAGCAGAAGCTCGCTGTAACCGACGATCGCGTTGACGGGAGTGCGAAGCTCGTGGCTCATGGAGCCGTAGAAGCGGTGACGCGTCTCCAGCGCCGTCTTCAGTTCAGATGCGTGGCGCGCGGCGTCGCGGGAGTGCTCGCCGAGCTCCGCGCGCTGGGCCTCGAGCTGCGCGACCATGTGCTCGCGTTCCCGACGCAGGCCGGTGAGATCGTGCACGAGCACCGCTACGCTCGCCGCTCCCGTATCGCGCAGCGGCCACACCACGACATCGGCTTCCGACGCGTTTTCCCCGGGCACCCCGAAGCACAGCGCGGCCGTGGACCTCTTCGTGGCTCCACGACGCAGCACGGCATCGACCGAATCGGGCTCGTCACCCCAGAAAATCGCCCGCATCCGAGTCCCCGGCAGGGAGCGGCCGTCGCGCCCGAGGACGCGCTTGGCCTCGTCGTTCGCGCACACGATGGTGCCACGGTCGTCCACCGCCAATAACGGCTCCGCGATCGCCCCACAAAGCGAGCTGAACGTTCCTGTCTCTCCCATGACGGTGACTCCCGAAAAACGTCCCTCTGCGAGGTCAACAATGCAGGTGCCGCGCCACGGAGCCGGATGCTCTGGCGAACTTGTCCCGGCCGTGGACGGCGCGTAGGATGCCGACATGTTCAGCGATACTGGAGCGGGAGACGTCCTTGCGGCCGCCGCGCGCATCGCGGGCGTAGTGCGCCGCACCACACTGCGCCGCTCGGCCGGATTGAGCGAGGCCGCCGGATGCGATGTGTACCTGAAGCTCGAATGCGAGCAGATCACCGGCTCCTTCAAGCTTCGCGGCGCCTTCAACCTCATCTCGACGCTCCCCGAGGCCGTGCGCGAGCGCGGCGTGGTGGCGTCGTCGGCCGGGAATCACGGTCTCGGAGTGGCGTGGGCCTCGCATCACTTCGGAATCCCCGCCACGATCTTCGTTCCGGCGACCGCCCCCCGTGTCAAGCGCGAGGGGATCCTCTCGCTCGGTGCCGCGGTGGACGCCGAGTCGCCCGACTACGATGCGGCGATGGAGCGTGCGATCGATTTCGCGGAAGCCAGCGGCGCGACTTTCGTGCATCCGTGCACCGGCCGGGCCCTTCTCGCCGGCCAGGGAACCGTCGCGGCGGAGATTCTGGAGGAGATTCCGGAGCTGCGTACGCTCGTCGTCCCCGTGGGCGGCGGCGGCCTCCTCGGCGGGTGCGGAGCGCTCCTCCGCAACGTGGCTTCCGGAGTCCGCATCGTCGGGGCGCAGAGCGAGCACACCGCCGCGATGAGTCGTTCCCTCGAATCGAACGAGGTAGTGCACATCCCGTCCGTGGCGACCCTGGCCGACGGCCTCGCGGGCGACATCGACGAGGTGGCGCTGGACATCGGGATGAAGGCGCTCGACGCGATTCACACCGTGAGGGAGGATTCCATCGGCCACGCGATCGCGTGGCTCGCCCGCGAGGAGAATCTCGTGGTGGAGGGAGCCGGCGCCGTGGGGGTGGCGGCACTTCTGGAGCGGCACATCTCCCACCCCGAGGGACCGCTGGCCGTGGTGGTGAGCGGGGGCAACATAGACAGCGAGCGCCACGAATCGCTTCTCGAGCGCTGGTAGCGCGCCCGCGGTCGCGTGCCAGCCGCCCGGAACGGGCGCCGGGTCAGATCGCGGTGTCGTCGGCATGGAGCCGATCCAGCGCCGCTTCCGTGGGCGTCATCGTCCGCGGCTCGCCGCCGAGTCGCTCGTGCCGCTCCCGGTGCATGTAGCCTTCTCGCACGAAGTGGCGTACCGTGGGCCATTCTCCGTAGCGCGAACAGAGATCGCGCGTCCAGGCATGCGAGAGCTCGGCATCCACCTCGTCGAAGGAACGGCCCTCGTAATCGGGGTTGAGGCGCGCGAGTCGGCCGATGTGGTATGCGGGGCGTACCTGCTCGTAGTCGCGATCCGCGAGCCGCTCCTCGCTGTCGGCGAAGTGTTCGCGCCAACCGCGCTCCTCCTCGGCACTCACTCCGCTCGCCGCATCCACCACGGCGCGACCGGCCCACCATCCGCCCACCGCGCCCGCGACGGCCCCGATGGCGATGCCGAGCGGGCCAGCGAGCGACCCCAGAGCGGCTCCCACGATGCCACCCGATGCGCCGCCAACTCCCTCGCCCACCAGCTCCGCCCCTGTGGGCGGGTCTTCGACCGGCGCGGCCAGCGGCCCGCGATCGCTCGGCTCCCCGGGGGCCTCCCCTTCCGGCTCGTCGCGCAGTTCATCGAAGATCAGCCGTTCGCCCTGGTACTCGGGCGATACCGGCCGCGCATGACTCGCCCGCTCCCGGTACTCCTCTTCGTCGCGCAGCTCCTCGGCGCGTCGCTCGGCCTCGTTGCGCTCGCTCCTGCGTGCGTCCATGCTACCTCCTCGAAAGCGCGTTACTGGTGTAACCATATGGAAGCGCAAGAGTGGGACCCGCGATCCGGCGGCACGCAAACCGCCGCCTTGACTTCTTCCGAACCAGCGCCCCGATTCCCGAACATGCCCTCTACTGTCCGGATCGGCACACAGGGGTGGAACTACAACGCCTGGACAGGGCCGTTCTACCCTTCGGGCACGCGCCCGGCCGACTTTCTGTCCACGTACGCGCGCGCCTTCGACACGGTGGAGGTGGACTCCACTTTCTACGCCATCCCGCCCGCCAAGACGGTGCGCGGCTGGGCCGAACGCACGCCCGGACACTTCGAGTTCGCGCTCAAGCTCCCGCGCGAGATCACGCACGAGCGGCGGTTGCGCGATGCCGGCGACGCGGCGCAGCTCTTCTTCGATCGCGCACGCGAGCTGGAGGCCAGACTGGGACCGATCCTGATACAGCTCGCGCCCGACTTCGGGCCGAGCGAGCTCCCCGCGCTGGCCGCGTTCCTCCCCATACTGCCACGCGACCTGAAAATCGCCGTCGAGTTTCGCGACCGCGGCTGGATACACGAGGGAGTGCTGGCGCTGCTGGCGGAGCACGGCGTCGCGCTGGCGCTCAGCGACGCGCGCTGGATACCGCGCCGTACGGTTCTCGCCCTGGCGGAGAAACCCACATCCCACTTCGCCTACATCCGCTGGATGGGCCCCAACCGGGACATCGTCGACTACTCCCGCATTCAACGCGACCGTACGAGCGAGCTGGAGCAGTGGTCACGGGCAATAGCGGCGATGGCGCGGAGCATGTCGGCCGTGTACGGCTACGTGAGCAATCACTTCGCGGGACACAGCCCCGCCTCCGCGCGGCAGATCCAGCGGCTGATCGGGCAGGAGCCGGTGGAGCCCGAGGAGCTCGGGGAGCAGATGAACCTGTTCTGAGTAGTAGCTTACCCGCATGTCACGAAGCGCAATAATCGCCGCCGTCGTGGCGCTGCTCATGGCGGCTCTCTTCGCGCGCCTCGGCGTGTGGCAGGTGCACCGCCTGCACGAGCGGCGGGCGCTCAACGCGGAGCTGGTGAGCCGGATGAGTCTTCCACCCACCACGGTGGGGGAGCTTCCCGGCGATACGGCGCTCGCGGCCTATCGGCTCGTGAAGCTCAGCGGCCGCTACGACTACGATCATCAGATCATCCTCACCGGGCGCTCCCGAAGCGGAGCGCCGGGCGTGAACATCGTCACGCCGCTCCTTCCCGACTCGGGTGGCACGGCGGTGCTGGTGAATCGCGGCTTCGTCTACTCGCCCGACGCCGCCACGATCTCCGCCGCGGCCTGGCACGAGCCCGAGCACGCCACGGTGGAGGGATACGTGCGTCCCGTGCCGGTACGCGAATCGAGTGATCCGCGGTCGGAGAACAACCCGATGGCGTGGCGCGATCTCGATTCGGCGATGCTGGCGAGGAGCATACCGTATCCCGTGGCCCGGATGTACGTGGTGGATCTGCAGCCGGGCGATCGGTCGCTCGGAGCACCGGTGAGACTCAGCGCGCCATCTCTGAGCGAAGGCTCGCACAAGAGCTACGCCATCCAGTGGTTCAGCTTCGCAGCGATCGCGTTGTACGGTGTGGGCTATCTCGTCTGGCTGGAGACCAGGAAGAAGCGCGCTGCGACGGTGTAGTCTGGGAAGGGGTGCGGCGAAGAAGTACATTTCGGAAGCACGAGCTGCCGGCGCGCGGATCTCGCGCGTCGATGGTGCGACAGGCGTCCAAACAGGAATCGAGACCCATGGCACAGCCGACGCACGACCTGGCGTCCGAAAAGGAAGCGCGTGATGTAGCCGAAGCCGCACGCGAAAGCGAGTGGGAGCAGCCGAGCTTTCTCCGCGAGCTGTTCCTGGGCCGCTTCCGACTCGATCTCATCGACCCGCACCCCGAGGTCGATCCCGAGCAGGAAGCGCGCGCGAAGCCGTTCATGGATGCGCTGCGCGACGTCATGGATCGCGTCGATTCCGACGCGATCGACCGCGAAGGGAACATCCCCGAATCGCTCGTGCAAGAGCTGCGCGACATCGGCGCGTTCGGAATCAAGATCCCCCGCGAATACGGCGGCCTCGGCCTCTCGCAGACGAGCTACATCCGCGCCATGGGGATGGTGACATCGAAAGACGGATCGCTCACCGCGCTCCTCTCGGCGCACCAGTCCATAGGCCTGCCACAGCCGCTCGCTCTTTTCGGAACCGAGGAGCAGAAGAGGAAGTACTTCCCACGGCTGGCGAAGGGCGCGATATCCGCGTTCGCGCTCACCGAAGTGGATGCCGGGAGCGACCCCGCCAACCTGCAGACCACGGCCACGCCCACGGACGACGGCGAGCACTTCGTTCTGAACGGCAAGAAGCTCTGGACCACGAACGGCACGCGCGCGGAGCTCATACTCGTGATGGCGCGCACGCCGGACGTGCTGGTGAACGGGAAGCCGAAGAAGCAGATCACCGCGTTCATCGTGGAGACCGACTGGCCCGGTGTCGAGGTCGAACACCGCTGCCATTTCATGGGACTCAAGGCGATCGAGAACGGCGTCATCAGCTTCGAGAACGTGAAGGTGCCGCGGGAGAACATCGTGTGGGGCGAGGGAAGGGGTCTCAAGCTCGCGTTGATCACCCTGAACACCGGACGTCTCACCCTCCCGGCGAGCGCGGCGTACGCGGCCAAGCAGATGGTGCGCGTGTCGCGCGAGTGGTCGAACGAGCGCGTGCAGTGGGGCAAGCCGATCGGCAAGCACGAAGCGGTAGCGCAGAAGCTGGCGCGGATGGCTGCACAGACCTTCGCCATGGAGGCGATCGCGGAGCTGGCGAGCCTGATGGCCGACCGAGGCGGATACGACATCCGCCTCGAGGCCGCCATCGCCAAGATGTGGAATACCGAGACGGGGTGGCGCATAGT
Organism: uncultured Gemmatimonadaceae bacterium; assembly: GCA_964616815.1. Taxonomy (GTDB): domain Bacteria; phylum Gemmatimonadota; class Gemmatimonadetes; order Gemmatimonadales; family Gemmatimonadaceae; genus JADGGM01. The sequence goes on from CAZTTY010000045.1 coordinate 6,199, forward strand.
CGACGACGCGCTGCAGATCCGCGGAGGCCGCGGCTACGAGACCGCCGACTCGCTGCGCGCGCGCGGCGAGCGCCCTATTCCCGTGGAGCGGGCCATGCGCGACTTCCGCATCAACCTGATCTTCGAGGGGTCGTCGGAGATCATGCGGCTGTTCATAGCTCGCGAGGCCGTCGACTGGCACTTCAGAACCGCGTTCGACGTCGTCAACCCGGACGCCACGCGCAAGGAGCGCCTGGCCGCGCTCGCGCGCTCGGCGAAGTTCTACCCCAGGTGGTACACGACGCGCTGGCTCGGCGGCTTCAGGAGCTACTCCGAGTTCGGCAGCCTCGCGCCGCACCTTCGCTACATCGAGCGCACCACGCGCAAGCTGGGACGCGCGATATTCCACGCGATGGTCCGCCTCGGTCCGAAGCTGGAACAGCGGCAGATGGTGCTGTTCCGTGCGGTCGACATCGGCGCCGAGCTGTTCGCGATGTCGGCGGCGTGCTCGCGCGCCCGCATGCTCGCGCGCCGCGGTTCCACCAACGCCACGGAGCTGGCCAACGTGTTCTGCCGTGAAGCGCGCCGCCGCATAGCAGGTCATTTCCGCGACCTCTTCGGCCCCGACGACGCATCGCTCTACAGGCTCTCGCAGGGAGTCATGAAGGGCGAGTACGAGTGGCTCGAGGATGGTATCGTGGCGATGGAGGGAGCGGGAGAGGATGAACCGCGGGAGGTGAGCGGCCCGGTCGGGTCTCCCACCTAGACCGACCGGCGGCCATGCCGCCGAATCAGCCGGGACGGCGTCCCGGCCCCGCCGCTCATCCGGTGGCGTGAGAAATGCCGCTCCTCTCCGGTGAGGCGCGGGTCGCTCCGGCGACGCGGGCGGCATCGCGCATTCTCTCACGCTGGGAGATCGCCATGACATCCACGGTTCAACGCGCTTCGTTCGTATGCGGCTGGGTCCTGATCGCACTCGGACTGGCAGGATTCCTCATCTCGCCGGGCGGCCTGTCACCCGACCCCGAAGCCGCCGCTCGCGTCTTCGGACTCTGGCCCGTGAACATAGTTCTGAGCGTGCTGCACCTGACATGGGGCGTGTTCGGGCTGGCCTCCTCGCAGTGGCACTTCAGTTCGCGCAACTTCGCGCGCATCACGGCCGTGGTGTACGTGATCATCGCCGTCTGGGGCATCATCGCCCCGACTTTCATGGGCCTCTTCCCGGCTGGCGGGAACAATATCTGGCTCGATGCCGTGATCGGCATCGCCATGGGGTACTTCGGCTTCACCTCCCGCGAGCACGCCGTGGCGGCGTAGACGGGGGGCCAGTCCCCTCCCGCGCTGGAGACCGGGCCGGATGGTCTACCCCAGACCGATTATCCGGCTCGCCACGGCGAAGTAGATCATGACGCCGGCCACGTCCACGAAGGAGGCGACGAAGGGTGAGGACGCGATCGCGGGATCGATGCGGATCCTGGTGAAGATCAGAGGGAGCATCGCGCCCACTATCGTCCCGGTGAGAACCACTGCCAGCAGAGTGAGCGCCACCACCGATGCCATCTGCGTCCCGTCGCCCCACATCAGGGCGCGGGCGAACCCTATGCCGCCGAGGAACGCGCCGAGGGCTACGCCCTGACCCAGCTCTCGCCCGAAGACGCGGACCGCATCTCGGAGACGTACATCGCCCACGGCGAGCGCCCGCGTTATGAGAGTGGCCGACTGTGAGCCCGAGTTGCCGCCCGAGCTGATGATGAGCGGCACGTAGAACATCAGCGCCACGGATGCCTCGAGCAGGCCGGACTGGTGGCGCAGCACGATGCCGGTGAAAATCTCCTCGATGAACAGAAGCACCAGCCAGCCGCCGCGCTTGCGCAGGATGCTCCAGAAACTGGCCGCGAAGTATGGCTGGTCGAGCGCCTCCATGCCGCCCAGCTTCTGGACGTCCTCGGTCTGCTCTTCCATGATCGCATCGATCACGTCGTCGACGGTCACCACGCCGAGGATCCTTCCGCCATCATCCACCACGGGCACCGCGACGAGGTCGTACTTCTCGGTGGCGCGGGCCACTTCCTCCCGATCGGCAAAAGGACCGACGCTCACCACGTCGGTCCAGGCCAGCTCCTCGATCCGGGTACCCTCGGCCGCCGCCAGCAGCTCGCGAAGGGAGAGCACGCCGCGCACGCGCCCGCCCGCGTCGGTGGCGTAGATGGTGTAGAGCGCCTCGCGCCTTCCCGCCCGCGCCACGATGCGCACGCTCCGGAGTGCGTCCTCGACCGTGGTCCCCTCGGAGATGGAGACGAATTCCGTGGTCATGAGCCCGCCTGCCGACTCGGGCGGGTACGCCAGGAGTCGCTCGGTCTCGCCGCGCGCCTCGACCGCGATCTTCGAGAGGATCTCGTCGGCGCGCTCCTCGTCGAGCTCCTCGAGCACGTCCGCGCGGTCGTCGGGGGTCATCTCCGAGACGAGGGCGGCGGCCTGCGCGCTGCTCATCGCCTCCAGCACGTCCGTGCGCAGCTCCTCGGGGAGATACTCGAGCACGTCCGCCGCCCGCTCCGCGGGGAGGGCTCGAAGAAGCGCTCGCACTTGCCCGGGATCGAGCGCCGCCGCCACATCGGCCAGGTTGGCCGGATGCAGCTCCTCGGTTTCGGCGCCAATGTCTGCAGGCGACTCCTCGAGCATGAGGAGGATGTCCGGCGCGAGCAGCGCCGCGATCGGGCGATCTTCGTTCCCTTGCTCTGACCTCATGCGAACCGTCCTCGAAATTCCGCTGCGGAGGGATGTCGCCGAGCGCGCGTAGTACGTGCCGGAGCGACGCGCGTCAAGTTACGGGAACGCCCTCCGGCCATACAAGCGGCGGCTCAAAGCACGGGCAGAGTCCTCTCCTCCTCGCAGCGGACCACTTCGCACCCCGCCAGCGCCACGGCTTCCGCCACCTGAGCGCAGCTCACGCTTCCGTCGTGCTCGATCCTGGCCATCCCGATCACCACGTCCGCCGTCCTCACCCCCTCCACCCCGCCGAGCGCGGTCCACACCGCGCGTACACTGTAGAGGGAGAGCATCCTGTCGATCGTGACGATTAGAGTCGGCATGGCGGAGGGGAAGTAGGAAGCAGGAACTACCGAGGAAACGGGAAACGGGAAACAGGGAACAGGAGCTGCACACGTTCCATGGTCAGGCCCGCGTGAGCGGGCATCCGTGTTACTCCACCGAACATGGGTCCCCGCGAGTCGCGGGGACGACAGTGACCGGTGTGCACTTCCCTGCTTCCTGCTTCCTGCTTCCTGTTTCATGCTTTCCGCCCCTTCCCTCCAATCGGCCCGATCACGATCTTGCACGCGCCATGGGGGGAGAAATGGAGAGAGAGGAGAAAGGAAAGTTAGCGGTCGCGTTCATCGGGCTCGGAGCGATCGGGGCGCCGATGGCGAAGCGACTGGCCAGTCCGCGGTTCCGGCTCACGGTGTGGAATCGTACGCGCGAGAAGGCGGAGGCGTTCGGGAGGGCCAACGACGTACGTGTGGCGGCGACGCCGGCGGAAGCCGCGAAGGGGAGCGACTTCGTCATCACGTGCCTTCCCACATCGTACGAAGTCGAGGCTCTGCTCGACGGAAGCGACGGACTCCTCGTCGGGTTCGCACGCGGGGCCACACTGGTGGACTGCACGTCGGGCGAGCCGGGGATGTCGCGGAGGATCGCCGCGCGGCTGGCGGAGGCGGGCGTCGACTTCATCGACGCGCCGGTGAGCGGCGGCGTGAGCGGCGCGGAGCGAGGCGTGCTCACCGTGATGTGCGGCGGCGACGAGAAGGTGTTCGAACGCACCCGGCCGGTGCTCGAGAGCTTCGGCGAGAAGATCGTTCGCTGCGGACCCGTCGGCGCCGGACACGCGCTCAAGTCGGTCAACAACATGCTGCTCGCGATCAACATCTGGTCGGCCGGCGAAGGTCTGGCGGCCCTCGTACGCGCGGGAGTGGACATCCACGCCGCCCTCGGCGTCATCAACTCCTCCAGCGGCAGGAGCAACGCGACCGAGAACCTCTTCCCCGAACGGGTGATCACGCGCGCCTTTCCCCGTACCTTCCGGCTCGCGCTCCTCGACAAGGATGCCGGCATCGCGGCGTCGGTGGCGCGCGAGCAGAAGGTACCGTCGCCACTCATGCAGCTCGCCAGCGAGCTGTATCGCGCGGCCCACGCCGAGCTGGGTGAGACGGCGGATCACGTAGAGGTGGTGAAGCTCATCGAGAAGTGGGCGGGCGTGGAGATAGCGTGAGCATCGACATAGCCGAGCTGCGCGGGCGCTTCCCGGCGCTCGACAGAAAAGCCGCGGGGTGCCCGGTAGCGTATTTCGACGGACCGGGCGGCACCCAAGTGCCGCGGGAGGTGGTGGAGGCGATGACAGACTACCTCTTCCACCACAACGCCAACACCAAGTGGGAGTATCCCTCGAGCGCCGAGACCGACGCGGTGATCGAGGGTGCGCGTGCGGCGCTGGCCGATTTCCTCAACGCGAAGCCCACGGAAATCGCGTTCGGCCAGAACATGACGTCGCTCACGTTCCATCTCTCGCGAGCCATCGGCTACGGGATCGTCGCGGGCGACGAGGTAGTGGTCACGGAGCTGGATCATCACGCCAACGTGGCTCCGTGGCAGACGCTCGCGCGCGAACGCGGCATCACGCTCCGCACGGTTCGCATGATCCCGGAGACCGGGCAGCTCGACTGGGACCATCTCGAGAGCTGCATCGGCCGCCGCACCCGGCTCGTCGCGATCGGCGCGGCGTCGAACGCGCTCGGCACCATCAACGACGTTGCCCGGGCGGCGCGACTCGCGCACGACGTGGGAGCGAACATCTTCGTGGACGCAGTCCACTACGCTCCGCACGAGCTGGTGGACGTGCGGGCCATGGGCTGCGACTACCTGGCGTGCTCGGCCTACAAGTTCCATGGTCCACACGTCGGCGTCCTCTTCGCGCGCGAGCGGCTGCTCTCCGCGCTCGATGTGCCGAAGCTCGCCCCCGCGCCCGACTACGCTCCCGAGCGCTTCGAGACGGGCACGCAGAACCACGAAGCGATAGCCGGCGCCGCGGCGGCGGTGAACTTCCTGGCATCGCTCGGAGATGGCAGCTCCCGACGTGCGCGCCTCGAGAACGCCTTCGGACGACTGCACGAGCGCGGCTCCGCACTTTTCCGGAAGCTCTGGAGCGGTCTCTGCGAGACGGACGGCGTACGCGTCTACGGATCGCCTCCGGGAACGGCGCGCACGCCTACACTCTCCTTCACGGTTCGCGGCGTGGCCGCACGCGACGTGGCGCGCCACCTCGCCGGCAGCGGAGTGTTCGTCTCCAGTGGCGACTTCTACGCGACTACCACCGTGGAGCGACTGGGCGAGTCACGCCAGGGTCTGGTTCGCGCCGGCTGCGCGTGCTACACCACCGAGGAGGAGGTCGACCGGCTGGTATCGGGCGTGCAGAGGCTCGTGGCTGGCAGCGTTTCCTGATCCCCGCTCCCCGTTCGCCGGAGGGAAAGTCGGCGGCCGGGCGGCGAGCGCGTGCCGGCCACAATCCCTCTGCATAGCTGGTCGCGTCCTCGGGCCACCGACCGTGTCGGTCGCCGGGTCGCGGCCGACGGTGAGCCAATGGACCCAGCGCATCGACCAGAGCTTCGCGAGCGGCTTCGCCGCCTCGCGCCACCTCCCCTGACGATAGCCGGCGCCGCGGGTGGTGGCGCGCGAGCGCGACGCACCGGCCTGCTCACCGCCGCGATCACGACGGCGCTCATGGCCACGGGCTTCACGAGCTCCGCGGCACAGCAGCGTGCAGCGAGCGCGGCGGACACCGTGCGCACCGACAGCGCACGCGTGGATACCTCCAGAGCCCAGCTACTCGCACCCACGGTGGTGACGGGGACGCGGCTCTCCGCCGTGGACGAACGGACTCCGGTACAGGTCGACGATATCCGGCTCGACGACATCCCTCCGGGCCCCGTGTCGGCCGCGGATGCGCTGGCGCGGCTTCCCGGCGTGAGCGTCTTCGACGACCAGGGCACCCGCCTCCAGCCCACGCTGGAGGTGCGCGGGTTCCGACTCTCGCCGGTAGTGGGCGTGCCGCAGGGCGTGAGCGTCTTCCTGGACGGAGTGCGGATCAACGAACCCGATGCACAGGAGATCAACTTCGACCTCGTGCCCATGGACGCGGTGGACACGGCCAAGCTGGTGCGCGGCCCGGGTACGCTCTACGGGAAGAATTCGCTCGGCGGCGCGCTGGTGCTCGGCACCAAGCGCGGCACGTTCACCCCGGAGTTGAGCGCGTCGCTGGAGGCGGGCGCCTTCGGCTACCTCGGCGCTCGGGTCAGCGCGGGCGGCGTGATAGATGATGTCGATGGCTACATCATGGCCCGCGGAACGGAGGAAGATGGCTATCGAGACGACACCCCGGCGCGCACCAGGCAGGTATTCGTGAACGTGGGACGCAGGGGGACGAACAGCGACCTGGCGATGACCGTGCTGTACGCTCGCGACCGGCTCTTTCAGGCGGGCTCTCTCCCGGAGAGCTGGCTGCGGCAGGATCGGCGCGCCAACTTCACGGGCGGCGACTACTTCGAGCCGGAGCTGTGGCACATCGCCGTGCGCGGCGAGCGGCCGTTCGCGGGTGGAACGCTGCGCGGGAACGCCTTCCGCCGCGACAACGACTATCGGCAGTTCAACGTCAACGTGGATGCTCCGAGCACGGACGCGCGCGTGGACAATACGTCGAAGGGCGGCACGCTCGAATGGACGCTGCCGACCGAGGTCGCCGGGATGCCTCTCGGGCTCACCATCGGTGCCGAGTACAGCCGCAACGACATCGCGTACCGGATCTTCAGCGTCCCCACCGCGAGCGCGCCGGGTTTCGAGGAAGAGTGCGATCAGGGAAACGGGCTCTGTGAGAACGCGCGCGTGAACGAGAATGACGCCGCCCTGTACGCGCAGGGCGTGCTCACGGTGTCGCCCGCGCTGGCGCTCACGGCCTCGCTGCGCGGCGACTACGTGCGCATCCCCTTTCGAGACCTGCGCGACTCCGGCAACGACGGCACCAGCAGCTACGTCCGCCTCTCTCCGCGCGTCGGCGTGAACTACTATCTCGGCCCGGAGCTGCGCGGCTACTCCACCGTGAGCACCGGCTTCCGCGCGCCCGCGCCGCTGGAGCTCGGCTGCGCCAACGAGAGCTCGCCGTGCGCGCTCCCCTTCGCGCTCGGCGATGATCCTCCGCTGGATCCGGTCACCGTCCTTAACTACGAAAGCGGGATAGACTGGGAGCCGGGCGATGCTGCGTATCTGGACGTGGTCGGCTTCCGGGAGGAAGTCCGCAACGAGATCGTCTTCGTGGCATCCAGTACGACCATGGGCTTTTTCCAGAACATCGCGCGCGCCCGCCGGCAGGGCATCGAAGCCAGCGCCTCGCTGGCGCTCCCCGGCGGGCTGAGGATATTCGGCTCCTATGCGCTCATCGACGCCACTTATCGGAGCCCGGTGCTCCTGGCATCGGAGCTGCCGGAGCCCGACTCCGCGCGCATCGGCAACCGCTTCCCTCTCTCACCCCGGCATCGCGGAAGCATCGGACTCGAGTTCACGCGCGCAGTGGGCAAGTCGCTGCTGGGAGCACGGCTCACGGCGAACGCCATCTCGAGTCAGTATCTTCGCGGGAACGACGCGAACCTGGACGAGGTGAACCTCGCCGAGAGCGGCCCGCCGCGCTTCGTGAGCGGCTCGGTGCCCGGATACGCCCTCGCGAGCCTCCAGCTCAGTTACCAGCGCCCACACGTCGCGCTGACCGCCGACGTCCGGAACCTGTTCGATCGCGACTACGTGAACTTCGGCATATTCGGCGAGAACCCCGTGGGTCCCATCGGCGGTCCGCGCCCCAGCGAGCCGGCGATGGAGCGCTTCCTGAATCCCGGCTACCCGCGCACGCTCAGCGTGTCGCTCGAGGTGAGCCGGTCGAGGTAGCCGGCCGGCCACGTCGAAGGCGCGGCCCGGTCGCTCAGAACTCCTCGAACGCGGAGCGCGCCACGCGCGTGGTATCGCCGAGGTAGATGAAGTGGATGTTCTGGAAGTACTTTCTCGACGCGGTACGGAGCTGGGTGCTCGAAAGATGCCGGAGCTCTTCCATCGACTCGCCGGCCAGGTGGTAGTCGCCGCGATAGAGCTCGGCCCTCGCCAGGAAATCGGCCTGCGCCGTACTGGTCATGTTCTCGGCCAGGAAATCCATCACGAACTGGTCGGTGAAGTACCGCATGCTGTACGCTCCCCAGTTCAGATTCTTCAAGTCCTTCATCGACTTGCGGATCATCGGAAGAACCTTCGCCGGGGCTGTGGTGCTGACGTACACGGCACCGGTCCCGATGCCGCGCTCGATGTAGGGCGCACCAGCCGCGTAGCTGAGCCCGTGCTCTTCCCGGATCTCGCTGTGCATCCTCGACCCGAGCAGCGCGGTGGCGACGCGCAGCGCCGCGTAGTCGCGCTCCGATGCCGGCGGTCCCTGGAAGAGGCCGAGGATGTAGTCCGTGGCGATCGGCCGCTGGATCATGGTGACGGAAGTGGGCGTCACGGGGATCGGATCCGGCAGCGTCCACGCGTAATCGCCGGCCGGCAGCTTCGAGAGCGTACGCGCGACCGCGGCCTCGAGCTGCGGACGAGCGAGGTTCCCCACCACCACGAGCAGCATGCGCGAGGTGACCATCTGCGACGTCTCGTAGGCGGCCAGCGCGGCCGAATCCAGCGACTCGAGCGATGCCTCGGTTCCGCCGGTCTGCAAACCGTAGGGATGCCCCGCGAAGGCCACGCTGTCGGCGAGCATCATCGCGTAGCCGTCCGGATCGTCCATGCGCTGGCGAATCGCGCCGATCATCTGCGAGCGCACCACCTTCACGTCCCTGGCCGCGAGAGTGGGGTGCATGACACGCTCGGCGAATACGCTCCACGACGAATCGAACTCCGAACGGATCCCACGAAAGCCGAAGAGCGTCCAGTCGTCGTCGGGCGAGATCAGCATCTGGCTCCCCGTGCGGGCCCATGCTGCACGCGTGGCATCGCCGGGGTACTTCGCCGTGCCGTACTCCGAGCTTTTCAGCAGAAGCGCTTCCACCCCCTGCGTCGCCGGCGTGAGCTGGCGAGTGCCGCCCAGCAGATACAGATGCACCGAGACTACCTGGTTTCCGAACGACGGCCGCTGGATGACGTGCACGCCTCCCACGTCGTACGAGACCGTGACGCTGTCCAGCGGCACCAGATTCCCATCTTCGGTAGTGGCCGTGAGACTCTTCTCGGGGCGCCGCCCGCTGGCGCAGCCCGCGATTCCGAGCGACACGGCCACCGCCAGGGCCGCGAGTGCACGACGCCGCCAGGCGCCCATCGCGCGGTTTCTCATCGCGATGCCGATACCATTTGCAGGTACTGTGCGAGGAAGGCGCGGACCATCGGAGCCTCCTTCTCCGGCGCGAGCACCCCGATCACGAACGGCTTGCCCGCGACGTAGCGCGTCACGAAGCCGCTCAGATCAGACGCGGTACGCCTGGATAGGTTGTCGGTGTAGTCCATGTAATAGTCCAGGCCGGCCACCGACCACCAGTAGCCCACCGTGTGCGCGAGCCCGATGCTTTCCTCCAGCTCGAACGCGGTGGCCACGCTCCGCCGCTTCTCCACCACCTTCAGCAGTTCGGGATCGAAGTAGTCTTCCGCTTGCATCACCATCAGCTCGGCCTGGAGCACGGTGAGAGCGGCCGCGAGCCTGTCCATCGAAGTGGTGCCGTAGAAGCTGATCGGCCCGGTGTGGTCGAGCGTCTGGTAGCCGAAGGACGCCGAATGCCAGTTTCCGGAATCCACCAGCCGCTCCTGCAGCGCCGACTGCTCGTCGTTCACGTACGCGCTGAACACATCCGCCGCGTAGCTGTCTTCCGCGTCGCTTCTCACGCTGGGACCCTGCCACTGAATCTCCAGCGAGATCTCGTTCACATCGCCCGTGACCACCACGGCCTCGTTCGCCGCGAGCGGCGCCATCGGCGGCACGGGGAAGGCCTCGTAGGGATCGGGCGCGCGCTTCCAGCTTCCGAAGCGGTCGGAGGCCGCCTCGAACACCTTCTGCGGGTCCACATCGCCGCTCACCACGAGCGCGGAGTTGTTGGGAACGTAGTACCTCTCGAAGATGGTCTTCAGGTGCTCCGGCGTCACGGCCAGCAGCGCCATCTGATCGCCCAGCGTGTTCTTCCTCTCCCACTGGCTTCCCCAGAGAAGCTGCGAGATCTCGTTTTGCAGGTGGAAGCGCGGATCCGAGACGTTACGCCGGAATTCGCCGAGCACCACGAAGCGCTCGGTGTTGAGCTCCCGCTCGTCGAAGTGCGGATCGCGCACCAGTTGCGCCAGCACGCGAACGGCGTCGGACGTGCGCGACGACGGGAGTGTCATGTAGTACGTGACCTGCTCCTGGGAAGTGGTGCCGTTGTAGCCCGCGTGCAGAGTGGCGGCCTCCGTGAGGAACTCGCGCCCGCCGCTGCCGCGGTAGCCCTTGAAGAGCATGTGCTCGAACAGGTGGGGTACGCCCTGATCCTCGGCCGTCTGCGACATCGCCCCCGTCTTCACCACGACTTCGACGGTCGCGATGGGGACCGCGTGGTTCTCCACCACCACTACATCCATCCCGTTCGGGAGAGTCTGCCGATGGATGATCGATTCCAGAGCGCCACGCTGCGCCGGCAGCATGCGGGAGGAGAGGGCCACCGCCGCGATCGCGAAAAACGCGAACGCGGCGTGCCGGCCGGGGCTGGTCATTGCGAGGAGGAGTTCGGGGAGGGTCGAGCTGCGGCGAGCGAAGTCCTGCGCGACACCACCGTCTTCTCGAGCCCCGGCAGAAAGATCTCGTACAGAGACCCCGGGTGCCACAGCACCCAACTGTCGTAGCCCGAGTCGTACACTGCACGCTTCTGCTCTTCGATCTCGTACGCTCCGTATGCGGGCTTGCCCAGCGTGAATGCCTGGAGCCACGGACGTACGCGCTCCGCGCCATCCAGCCCCAGTGCGAGGTCGCGCTCGTGGGCACGCGTGATGGCGGCCTTCACGATCGTATACGGCTCCGCATTCGGTCGTTCCACACCGAACGAGCCGCGCGGGTAGTGCGACGGATACACCATGGGAAGAAGCACGTCGGCCACCGGCGAGAGCTTCTCCCACTGCTGTCCCACTTCGAGCGCACCTGGCACGGTGGTCACGAGCCCGAAGATGTCGGCGGTACATAGCGCGCCGGCGCGATGGATGCGCGGGCACGCCTCGCGGAGAAAGCTCGCGAGCGCGTCTGCCTTCGATTCTCCGCCAGCGTTGCGGAAGACCTGCGGCGGCAGGCTCCGGTACGGCTCGGGAAATCTGATGTAATCGAACTGGATCTCCCGGAAGCCGAGCCGGCCGAGTTCCTCCGCCACGCGGATGTTGTACTCCCAGATGTCCCTGTCGTGAGGGTCGACCCAGGTGAGTCCATGCTTGTCGTGCCACGGTTGGCCGTCGGGCTGCCGGATCACATGCTCGGGATTCTGCCGCGCGGCCACCGAGTCCTTGAACACGACGATTCGCGCGATGCTGACAATACCGTGTTCATTCAGCGTGTCCAGTAGCGCCGCGAGATTCGGGACTCTGCCGGCGTCGCCAGCGTTGCGTGCAACGCTCGAATCCGTGGACCTGTAGTTGAGTCCAAACTCGTCCTTCATGTCGATCACGAAGGCATTTATCTCCGTGCTGTCCGCTATCGCGATCAACCCGCGCATGCGCCTGCCGCTCTGGGCGGCCCAGCGATTCACGTAGAGACCGCGCACGATTCCCGGCGCCGGCGGCCGGACTTCGTCGCCGACCGGGGCCGGCTTCGCCGTGTCCGCTCTGGTCGCGACCACCGCGGCACCAACGGCGCTCCCTGCGCTCCCGGCGCGCGAGGCGGCCGGGTCGGGCGGGCGCGCGGCAGAATCGGATGCGGAGTCGGTAGCGGTGACCGCGGGGGCGACGGCCGCGGGTGCGAGTCGGGAAGTCGCGGCGGAGGCGGGCTCCCGGGAGTCGGCCGCGGACGCACCGCTGCCCTGCGTGCCGCCGCAGGCGGCGAGCGCCGCGACGAAGACGAAGATGCTTCTCATGCTGCTGCTCGATCGGGGGAAGAGAAACGGAAAACAGGGGCGCCGTGCACTCCCGTCATACTGCCAAACGACCCGGCGACGCTTCCGTCACCAGCTATATTCTCTACCATGCGCGCCGGCGGTTCGCCCATTCTCCTCCTCGCTCTCGTGGCCGCGGCGTGCCGCGGCCACGAGAGCGCGCCGCCGCCAGCCGAGCTCCTCGTGGCCGCGGGTGATTCCACCTACTGGATGAGTACCGCGCCCGAGAGACCCCGTTCCCGCGGCTCGCCCATCCAGCTCGCCCGCTTCGGCGGGCGATTCTACGAGATCTACGTGGTGGACGACGACCGATCCTATACCGACGCGGAGATCGTCGCCCAGCAGGTCTGGCGCCGCGACCTGATCACGAACGACTCCCTGCTCCTCTTCAGCGACACCACCATACTCGGCCTCGAGCGGTGGTATGCGCGCGCGCACTCGGACGACCGCCGCCTCGACCCCGACGAGGCGCTCGGCGACATGCCCCACGTCTCGGCCACCAGCCGCTTCGACGTGCTCGATCAGTTCGGCCCTTTCATGTCGTACGATTACAGGGCCGACCTGCTCGTGACCGGCGGTGACGAGTGGCACTTTTCCAGGCGCGGGGTGCTCGATCTTCGGCACGGCGGCGACGCCTCGCTGGCCGCGCTCTTCGGCGACAGCGCCGCCGGCGCGCTCCGCGCCCGGGGAGCTGCGCTCTTCGCGCAGGCGCTGGACTCGGTCCTCGCCTCGCGCGATGCCCGCGCGCGCGAGGCGGCCGATGCCATAGGCGATTTCGACTTCGACTCCACCAGCTTCGCGCTCGTTGCGCGCGGCGACGCGCCCGAGCTCGAGTTCGTGGCGCCCGGCCACGGCTCCCTCGCGGGCGGCCTGATCCTCCCGCTTCCGCCCATCGCTCTCCCGCCCCCGCCATGGTGGAACGAAGTGGAGCGTACTCTGCCCGTGCATGTCGACAGCGCTGGAGAGCGCTGGACAGACCGGAGACTCCAGATAGTGGCACGCCTTTCGGAGAGCGGCGACGGGGCACAGCTCTTCCTCGTGGACAGCTCCGGCCGGGAGTGGCCTCTCGGCGCGACCGGAACTCCGGTGCGTCGCGTCTACTGGCTGGATCATCCGCTAACCGACAGTACCACACTCCAGGCTCTCGCCCGTGCCTTCGACGAGGCCGCACTCTACTCCGACGACGCCCGCACTGCCATGACCGACCCCACCACCACCGAACGCCGACTGGCCGGCCGAGCGAGCCGCTCCATCCGCGACTCGCAGCACGAAACCTCCGAGATCATGATGCCCCAGCACGCCAACATCCTGGGACACGTGTTCGGCGGCGTGATCCTATCGATGATGGATCGCACGGCCGCCGTGGCTGCCATCCGGCACGCGCGCGGGAATTGCGTCACCGTCTCGGTGGATCGGGTGGATTTTCGCGAGCCGATTCACGTCGGCGATCTGGTCATCATGAAAGCCAGCGTCAATTTCGCCGGCCGGACTTCCATGGAGATCGGGGTCAGGGTGGAGGCGGAGAACATGATCGACGGCGTTCGGCGACACACCAACTCCTGCTACCTCACCTTCGTCGCGATCGACCGCAACGGGCGTCCGGTGGAGGTGCCGCAGCTCGTCCCCGAGACTCCGGCCGAGGAGCGACGCTTCGCGGCGGCGATGGAACGGCGACGGCGACGGCTCGAGGAGCGCGCCGCCGAGAATGGCTGAGCGCTCCCGCCGTGGAGCGGGCTTGCCCCCTCGAAGTCGGACACGCACCATTCCGGTATCATGATGAAGTCGTACACAGTAGAGCAGGCGAATCGCACCCTCCCGCTGGTCAGCCGCATCGTGGGCGACATCGTCTCGCTCTATCCGCGCTGGCGCGAGCGCGTCAACGAGATCGAGATCCGTTCGGGCGGCATCACGCTCGACGACCCCGATCCGCGCACCGCGGAGCTGGAACGCGAGGCCCAGGATATCGCGACCGAGATCGATGGCTGCATCCGCGAGATGCGTGATCTGGGAATCGAATACCGCCTCCCGCTCGACGCGGGACTCGTCGATTTCCCGGGTGAGCTGGAGGGACGACGTATATTTCTCTGCTGGCGGCTCGGCGAAGATGCAGTGGCGCACTGGCACGAGACGGACGCCGGCTACGCGGGGCGCCAGAAGATAGAGGAAGGAAGTTCCGGCATCGCCACCATCCATCCCGAGAGGAGATGAGAACATTCCAATCGCCCGACGGCACGGTCTGGACCGTCGTGGTGACCAATCCCGGCGCCAGCAACGCCATGGTAGTCTTCAAGCATCCCGATGGCGGCACCGCGCGCCGGGACCGCTACAACTGGTATCAGGCACGCACGCCGGAAGCGCGCAACGTGACTTCCCGCCTCGATCCACGGAGTGTTCTCGAGTCGATCACGGAACCAGAGCTCGCGCTCCTCTTCCGTCGCTCGATGCTCATCTCCGCCGCGGACAATCCCCTGGGAATTCCGGTGACCAACTTCGCGGTGTGACGCCGCTGTGTGACGCGCGTGACCGCGCGCCGGCCGCGCGCCGGCCGCGCCGGTCACGAAGCGGCCGCGTGGCTCTTCTCGTCGGCGAAGTGAACCTCGATCGACATCCCGTCGCGCGCCGCGGTGACGTTCTCGAACAGCTCGCGCGCCTCGCGAAGAAGCGCCGAGGTGTCGCGCGAGTAGCGCGCCGAGAAGTGGGTCAGCACGAGCTGCTTCACCCCGGCACGCTCGGCCACGCGCGCCGCGTCCCGCGCGGTACTGTGCCCCGTTTCCGCGGCGCGCTGTGCCTCCTCTTCCCCGAATGTCGCTTCGTGCACGAGGAGATCGGCACCACTCGCCATCGACACGGTCGTCTCGCTGGGACGAGTATCGCCCGAGAGCACTACCCTGCGCCCGGCGCGCGTGGGACCAACGAGCAGTTCGGGATGGATGACCCGACCGTCGTCCAGCGTCACCGCCTTCCCCTTGTGGATCTGCCCCCAGAGCGGCCCTTCCGGCACGCCGAGCTCGCGCGCCAGATCGGGATTGAAGCGACCGCGCCGCTCATCCTCCACCAGCGCGTAGCCGAGCGCGCTCACTCCCCTGTGTGCCGCCGCGAAGGGGATGATCTCGTAGCCCGCGCGCGCCACGCGATCGTCGGGCTGCAGCTCGATGATGTCTACGGGGAAGCCCACCCGGTCGACGCCGAAGCGCACCGCCTCGCGAAGCACCCGCTTCGACCCGCGCGGCCCCCAGAGCCGCATGGTCTCTTTGCGTCCCTGCAGCGCGAGCGTCCGGATGAGGCCGATCACGCCTATCACGTGATCGCCGTGGAGGTGGGTGAGGAAAATATCGTCCAGCGCGAACGACACGCCGTAGCGCATCATCTGGCGCTGTGTCCCCTCGCCGCAGTCGAACATCAGCGTCTCGCCCTCTCGAACGAGCGCGATGGAAGACACGCCGCGTTCCACCGTGGGACGGGCCGCGGATGTGCCGAGGAAGCGGAGAGAGAGCGACATGGGCCTGCAATATACCGGGCAGGGGAAGCTCCGAGCGACCGCCGCTAGCGATAAGTCTCGAAGAAGCCCTCTCCCTCCCCGTGGATCGCCTCGCCCCCGACCACGCCGCTGATGCGCGCCCGTCCTTTCATCTGCACGAACCAGGGCGTGGCGAGCTCGCGAGCGGTCGATGTCTCGCCACGCTCCACGAGCGACTCGCGCGTATCGGTCGCGATGGCATCCTCGATGGTGAGCTCCACGCGGATCGTGTCCCGGCCTCGCGCATCGGCCAGCACCGCACTGGAGGGAACGCGGATCGTCCGACCATTCACGGTCACCGTCCGGCCATCGACGTAGCTGATCGCGCGCGGCCTGAACAGCGCGCGGAAGCCGAGCGAGTCCACCAGATAGAGAAACAGCGGAGGAGCGGAGGTCGAGTCGCGCGGCGGTTCCACACGGCCGTAGAGGAGAGTGTACGAACCGGCCCGCGTGGCGCCCCACTCCCACCTTACGCCGCGCCATACGCCCCAGTTGTGATCGTGATACGACTGCGCTGCGTCGTACCGCTCGCAGCTCCCCGAGACGCAGATCGTACCGCTGGCGCTGGCGCGGAGCCCCGGTACGGCGTAGCCGGAAGTGAACTCGCCGCTCGCCAGCGTCGCGCCCGGGAAGATGGCGCCCGGCGCCGGCGTCACCACTAGATCCACCGTGGCCACGCCCGGCCCGCCCTCCTCGCGCGCGCGTGCATGGATCGCGTAGCTCGCGTTCCCGGCCGCCGCCGCAGCCGCGCCGTCGGCGTCGGCTCCCGCGCCCCCGCCCCCGCCCCCGCCGCCCGCCGGGAGAAGCGCCACCGTCGCGCCGCCCAGCGCGAGATCGGGCGTCCGAGTCGAGAAGTCGATGCTGTCGCTCGGTACTCGTGCAACGAACCTCCGCGTGGCACCGCCCTGCGACCGCAGCGTGATGAGCAACTGGCCGCCCCATTCCCCGCCGCGGATGTCGCCGCCCACGATGTACGAGATGAATGCCCAGCGACGCCGGTCTGCCGACAGCACATTGAAGTAGTGCCATTCGCCCCACGACGCCGGATCGGCGAGGCCTTCCGGCGGATAATGGAAGTGATCCACCTCGGAGTAGAGCTCGTACGGAGTCGGAGCGACCCAGCGTCGATCCCCCGCGTCGTCGCGCCACTCGCCGGCCGCCAGCCGCGGCACGGCGCCCAGCGCCTCGCTTCGCGACGGCACCTCTCCCGTTGCGAGCACCGCGTACTCCCGTCCCCCCGCGCTCAGGTACACGAGCTTTCGCGTGATCTGCGGCGCGGCCACGCGCACGCTGCCGGCCAGCCGCGGCGATGCGAGCAACCCGCGGTAGATGAAGCGGGCGTTGTCGATCGAAAAGAACAATCCGCCCACGCCGCCTGTCTTCATCACCTCGACGTCCATCCCGGCCGGAAGCACCGTGATCTCCCCGCCGCCCACCAGACGCTCGTCGCGCGCCTGCACGAGCAGCGCCTCTCCGATGGCGAGGAGGACGATCATCACGCCCACGCCGAGGGAGTAGCCGAAGAGCAGGAAGAGCGTGCGCCACGGCCGGATCGCGAGACTGCGCAACGCGAGCAGGATCGTCACGTCCCCTCCGTCCTCAACGTTAGCGTGCCTCTCGTCATTCGCGCGAAGGCATCGCTTCGGCCTGGTCGCTCGCGGCCCGCGCGGGCGACTCTTCCCCGTGCACTATCGAGCCATCCTTCATGTGGATCACCCGCCGGGCGGCGCTCGCCAGTCCTTCATCGTGCGTCACCACGACGAGCGTGGTGCCGTCGGCGTTCAGCCGAGCGAAGAGATCTATTATCTCCTCGCCGGTACGCGCGTCGAGCTCGCCCGTCGGTTCATCCGCCAGCAGCAGCGCCGGCCGGTTGGCCAGGGCGCGCGCAATGGCCACCCGCTGCTGCTCGCCGCCGGAGAGTTGCGTGGGCCGGTGTCGCTCGCGCTGCGCCAGACCCACGTATTCCAGCAGCTCCGAGGCACGTGTGCGTCGCTCCGCGCGCGCCACCCCGGCCTCCGCCATCGGCAGCTCGACGTTCTCGCGCGCCGTGAGCACCGGCAGCAGGTAGAAGCGCTGGAACACGAAGCCGATGTTGCGCAGGCGGAATCCGGTGAGCTCGCGATCGCCCATCCCGTCGACCCTCCGACCAGCTATGGTCAGGTGGCCGGAGTCGGGCGTGTCGATGGCGCCGAGGAGATTCAGCAGCGACGATTTGCCGGAGCCGGATGGACCGACGATGGCGAGGTAGTCGCCGGCTGGTACTTGGAGCGACACCCCGCGCACCGCGTGCACCGCTTCGCCTCCCCTTCCCAGCCGGTAGTCGCGTCGCAGCTCTCGCGCGGACAGCAGTACGTTCATGCCACCGCCTCCTCGTGCAGCGCTCCGGCGATGGGCAGAGTGGCCGCGCGCCACGACGGGTAGATCCCGGCAGCGATCCCCACCAACACCAGCAGCGCGAGCGCCGTCCACACCGACCGCGGCTGGAAGAGGAAGAAATCGATCGCCTCCGGAAGACCGGGAAAGGCCGAAAGGATGGAGTCGAGATAGCGCGCGGTGATGAGACCGAGCCCCAGACCCGCCAGGGCACCCGCGAGACTCATCGCGAGACCTTCGAGAAGGATCTGCTGCACGACGTGCAGTCGCGACACGCCCATCGCGCGCATCACGGCGATCTCGCCCACCCGCTCGTTCACGGACACGGTCATCAGCGTGGTGACCAGGAGGAAGCCGACGATGAGGCTCACCGCCCCGAGTATGAACCCTAGCTGCCTGAAGTAGCTGAGTCGCTCGTCCACCCGCTGCATCGCCTCGGCGGTGGATATCGCATCCACTCCGGGCACGTTTTCCCCGATCCAGCCGCGGACCGCCTCCACGTTCGCGCCCTGGCGCAACCGCACCATGAACAGCGAAACCTCATCGGTGCGCGCACGGCCCGTCATCTCCTGCAGGGTATGGAGCCGCAGCGCTGCCGCGCTCTGCCCGGATGCCAGATAAAGGAAGCGCGCGCGGCCGCTCACCACCATCGTCCGCTCACCGGAGAAGCTCCGGAGCTGCGGGTCGTAGCCGGCGGCCACTCTCAGCGTGTCGCCCACGTGCGCGCCGGTGGCCGCCACGAAGGCATCGTTCACGACGAGCGCTTCCGGCGAAGTGGCGTCGCTCCCATCCAGGAGCTCGTAGTCGCCCTGCGCGGCCGGATCCACACCGAGCGCGAAGCTCGTGACGCCCTGCCCGCCGAGCTCCACGTGGAGCTGGGCACCGAGCACCGCGCTCACCGTCGTCACGTCCGGCTGTGTGGCGAGCGTGCGTGCGATGAGCGATGCTCCCGCGATGGTCGCTTCGGTGTCGAACGGGAGAGTGCCCCGGGGCGACAGTCGAAGCTGGAAGCCGCGCGCGAGCAGAAGCTCGCGGAACGACTCTCTGAGACCCGCCGAGAGCATGACCATGCAGAGCAGCATGGCCGCCGCGACCGCGACGCCGACTACCGCGAGCAGAGTGCGCACACCGTGCGCGCGCAACCCCGCCATGGCCAGGAGTACCCGCATCAGCGTCCGATGAGCTCGAGTGGCGGAGTGCGGACGAGGCGTAGCGCCGCGACGGCGCCCGCCACGATTCCCAGCGCGAGCGACAACAGCACGGCGAAGATGACGATATCGCCGGTGACGATCGAGAAGCGGAGCGGAGTTCTGTAGTACGACTGGTAGTAGGCGTTCACCGCCGCCGACGCAGCCCACCCGACGAACACGCCGAGCCCGCTCCCCAGCACGGAGACGAATGCCGCCTCGATCACCACCGAACGAAACACCGTCCATCGCGAAAGGCCGATGAGCCGCAGCGCTCCCATGTCGCGTCGTCGCTCCTCCACCTTCAGAAGCAGGATACAGAGGAGAAAGATCGAGCTCGCCACGATGGTAATCACCCCGATGGCCCGGTGGAACCGGCTCACGACCTCGAAGGTCGTGGAAGTCTCCGCGGCGATGTCGCGGGAGCGATGCGCCTGGAAGCCGAAGGCCGCGTCGCCTATGGTACGCAATGCGCGTTCGGTGCCGGCGCTGTCGACGGTTCCCACGGCGAAGCGATCCACGCGATCGCCGTAGCCGATCAGCCGCTCCAGTTGATCGAGGTGCAGCCGCACCCTGTACTCGTTGCGCGCGATCTCGCTGGGGTCGGCCCGCCGCTCCACTATCGCACTGACCACGACAGTGTCCGCCACCGGCTCCCCTCCCCCTCCCCCTCCACCGCCCGCCCCCGGCCGCGCGCTCACCACCACCGTGTCGCCGATACCGATCCCCGCATCCGCCGCCAGGTCCGCCCCGATCGCCACCGTACGCACCTGTCCCTGAAGCGCGAAGAAGAAGAGGGGGAGAAGGGAAGGAAGCAGGAAGCAGGAAGCAGGAAGCAGCGACCTGCTTCCTGCTTCCTGCTTCCTTCCCCCTTCCCCCTTCCCCCTCACTCGATGGAAACGGTCAACCTGGAGGCGCTGTCGGAGAGGCGGGTGACGGTGGTCCTGAGCTCCGCGCGCGATTCGCCAAGTGTGAAGTCCGCTCGCTTCATGGCCTTCACGCCGCGCCACAGAAGGAAAGCACCCACCATGACCTCCAACGCGCCGGTGATGAGCGCGCCCGCCCACATCCTGCCGATGAGGATCCCGCCGATCACGGCGGTGAGGAGCACGCTCAGTGCGACGAGCGCGAGGACGGCGATGCCGAACGCCAGCGCGAAGCGGATCCCGCCGCGCACTGTCTGCCGGATGCTCTCGCCCATCTCCAGCCGCGCCAGCCGTACCTCGCCGCCGGCCAGACGTCTGGAGTCGTCGGCGAGCCTGCCCACCAGATCGCCGATCGTGGGCTCCGGCTCTATTCTCATCTCGTGGATCATCACTTCCCTCTCTCCCCGGGAGCTGGTGGGGTGCCTGCCGCCGACTCTCGTCGCGGTACGAGCGGCGCAAGTAACGTTCCCCCCGCCCGCACCGCGGCGGCCGCACGCACTACCGGCCCCCGGATTCTCCGCGCTTCGCGCTGGCGCGCTCCAGCGGGAGTCCGAACACCGCCCGCGCGATGTTGCCGAGCAGCGCGTCGGGGTCGCTGGGAGCGGCGTTGGCGAGCACGGTGATCGAAAGACTGTCGTGCGGGAAGTATGCGTTCGAGGTGATGAAGCCGTGGATTCCGCCGCCGTGAGCGATCTCGATGTGCCCGCCGACCGCGCTGCGCACGAGTCCGAAGCCGTAGTGGTTGAGCCCCGCGTTCCCCTCCGGTGTGGTCATCGCCGCATACGACGCGACGCTCACCACCTTCCCAGTGGCGAGCAGGCGATTCCAGCGCGCCAGATCTCCCACGGTCGAGCAGAGCGCACCGGCCGCGTACGGCTGCGACATGTCCAGATACGGGGCGTTGATGAAGGCGTCGCCGTCGCGCGCGTAGCCCCTCGCCCTGTGCGAAATCAGCGGCGCCCGGTCGCAGTAGTGCGTGTGTGCCAGCCCCAACGGCTCGAACATGGTGGAGTCGAGATACTTCGCGTACGGAACTCCGGAGAGTTTCTCGAGAAGCATCCCCAGCACCACGTAGCCGGTGTTGTCGTAACGCCACCCCGTGCCCGGAGGGAAATCCATCGGCTCGTGGGCGGTGAGCGCCACGAGCGTGTCGGGAGACATGTGCTCGCCCCACCGCTTCGCCCAGCTCTCGCCAAGGTCGGTATAGCTCGGTATTCCCGAAGTGTGGTTCAGCAACTGCCTCACCTTCACGACGTGCCACGCCCGCGGGAGATCCGGAAGATACTTCCCGATGGAATCGCCCAGGCGCACGGAGCCGCGCTCCACCAGCCGCATCACGGCCGCGGCCGTGAACTGCTTGGTGATCGAACCGATCCGATAGACGGTGGCCGGAGTGGCCGGCACGTCGTTCTCGAGATCCGCCTCGCCGTAGCCGGCGAATACCACGGTGTCGCGCCCCGCCCGGATCACGGCTACCGACACTCCGGGAGCCTCCGAGCTCGCGACGAACGCCCGCGCCAGCGAGTCCACTCGCTCTCTCACCTCGGCGCGCGATGGATGCGCGCGCCCCACGCCCGACGAGCCGCGAGCGGACGTGCTCGACTGTCCCTCGACCGCCGAGGCGGGCAGAAGCAGCAGCGCCACGGCGATGATAGGCGCGAGAGCGATGCGAAGCATGAGGATTCTCCGGGAAGGTTGGAAAGCGGCTCTCCGAGTCCGCCCGTGCGGTCCGCCGTACACGACGTTACGCTACGCGAATCACGAAATTTCCACCATCACGTACGAGGCGAGCGAAGGGCCGATGGCACGCTCCACTCCATCCACCCGCAGAACGATCGGGCCGCCGAACGGAGCTCGCGACACCAGCGTCACCTCGGCGCCGGGAGTCAGCCCCACCTCGCCGAGATAGCGCAGCCGCATCGCGTCATCATCTCCCACGCGCACCACCCGGCAGCGCTCGCCTGGCGAGAGCTCGGCGATGGTGGTGAGGTGCGGGTGCTCATCGATTTCGCCCAGGCGGGTCGGGATCGGTGCACCGTGGGGGTCGGTAGCGGGCTCCCCTATCGCCGCCGCCATCCGGTCGATCAGCTCGTCGCTCGCCGCGTGCTCGAGACGCTCCGCTTCGTCGTGCACCCTGTCCCACGGATAGTCGAGCGCCTGCGCGAGGTACGCTTCGATCACGCGGTGCCGTCGGAGCGTACGAAGCGCCACGCGGCGCCCCGCTTCGGTCAGCCGCACTCCGCGATAGCGTTCGTGCTCCAGCAGCCCCTGATCGGCGAGTCTGCGCACCATGCCGCTCACCGAGGCCGGCGCGATCGAGAGCTGCTGGGCGATGTCGTTGGTGGCAGCGGCCCCGCCGCGGCGCTCGATCTCGTAGATCGCCTTCAGGTAGTCTTCCACCGGCGCGGTGTAATCGCCATCCACACGGTCGGCCATCATCATCATGAAGCTCCCCCCGATGCATCCGATTCGCTTCCCGCGCTGCCGCGCACCATCAACACCGGTACCATGGACCTGTGGCGCACCGACTCCGCGACGCTGCCATAAATGAGGTCCGAGAAAAACCGATGGCCATGCGTGGACATCGCGATGAGATCGCAGCGCTCGCGCTCGGCCGCGGCGGCGATTTCGCGAGCGGGGTCACCGGTGGCGAGCACGGCATCCACGCGCAGGCCATCCGCTTCGAGCTTCGCCGCCACCGTGCGAAGGTACTCCCGGTCCGCACGCATCTCCTCGCTTTCGCGCAGGTGCAGGTCCTCGAAGTAGCGCGCCGCCCACCCATCGGCCACGTGGATGAGAATCAATGACGCGCCGCATACCCGCGACAGCCGGGTCACGTGCTCCAGTATCGCGCCGTCGTACGGAGAATGCTCGAGCGGGACCAGGATGCGCTTGTACACGTGAGCTCCTCTTCAGGTGACCAGGCCGAGCAGGAGCCAGATGTTGAGGCCGGCGATCAGGAACGCGATCAGATACGCGAGCACCACCAGCCAGCGGGGGTTGACGAACTCTCCCATCTTCGCCCGATCCGACGTGAATCGTACGAGCGGAAAGACCGCGAAGGAAAGCTGCATGCTCAGGACGACCTGACTCAAGACCAGAAGCTGGGCCACCCCGCTCTCTCCGTACACGATGGCGACCACCGCCGCCGGCACCACCGCTATGAGCCGCGTGATCAGCCTGCGGAGCCAGGGACGGATCCGCAGGTTCAGGAAGCCCTCCATCACGATCTGCCCGGCCAGTGTACCGGTGAGCGTGGAGTTCTGTCCCGACGCCAGCAGCGCCAGAGCGAATACCGCACTCGCACCCGTCACGCCGAGCAATGGAGTGAGAAGATGGTACGCATCCTGGATTTCGGCTACCTCGTGCATCCCCGCGCGGTGAAACGTCGCGGCTGCCACAACCAGAATCGCTCCGTTGATGAAGAGCGCGAACGTAAGCGCCACCGTGGAGTCGATGAAGGCGAACTTCACGGCCTCGCGCTTCCCTTCCGAATCCTCCGCGTAGCGCCGCGTCTGCACGATCGATGAATGCAGGTAGAGGTTGTGCGGCATCACGGTCGCGCCGAGTATGCCTAGCGCGATATAGAGCATCTCGGGGTTCTTCACTATCTCCGCCGAGGGGACGAAACCGGCGGCGACCCCTCCCCAATCGGGCCGCGACACCACCAGCTCGAAGAGGAAGCAGAGCCCCACCGTCGCGATCAGCGTTATGACCAGAGCCTCCAGCAACCTGAAGCCCTTGTGCTGCAGGAGCAGCACGATCAGCACGTCGAGGGTGGTGATGGCCACGCCCACGGCTATGGGAATCCCGAAGAGCAGATTGAGGGCGATGGCCGACCCGATGACTTCCGCCAGATCGCACGCCGCGATCGCCAGTTCGCAAATGGCCCAGAGAAAGAGGGCCACGGGCCGCGAGTAGTGGTCACGGCAGGCCTGTGCGAGATCGCGACCCGTGACGATACCGAGCTTGGACGAAAGCCCCTGCAACAGCACCGCCATCAGGTTGGCGAGGAGGATGACGCTGAGGAGTCTGTAGCCGAACGCCGATCCACCGGCGAGATCGGTCGCCCAGTTGCCGGGATCCATGTATCCCACGGCAACCATGTAGCCCGGACCGGCGAAGGCAAGGAGCTTGCGCCACCAGCTCCCACCGCTCACAGGAACGGATCGGTACGACTCCGCCAAGCTCGGCGTCAGGCGAGGGCGACGCCAGCCGATCTCGTGTGTGGGCGGGCTGGCCTCGCCCGCGGGCAGAGCGGGGTCGCTGCTCTGCAAGCGCTTGGCTGACATTAGTTATAGGGAATCAGATACTTGTCTTGCACTAGTTCCAATTTTAGGCACTCCTAAAACCT
Source organism: uncultured Gemmatimonadaceae bacterium (assembly GCA_964616815.1). Taxonomy (GTDB): domain Bacteria; phylum Gemmatimonadota; class Gemmatimonadetes; order Gemmatimonadales; family Gemmatimonadaceae; genus JADGGM01. The sequence continues at coordinate 30,687 of CAZTTY010000045.1, forward strand.
GCCGTACTGCATGGAATCGCGCAAGGGGGAGCAAATCACCGCGCGGCTGGTGCAATTGGAGCGCAATGGAGGCGGATTTCGATGACCGAACGACGCGAATTGATCGGCGTACTGCTTGACGGTGCCTTGGCGGGAGTCGCTGCCACCTGGCTCATGGGGAAGGTGACCACGTTCATGTACGAGAGGGAAAACCCCCATGCTCGCGAACGTGAAGAGCGGGCGCGGGCCGGCAAGTCTTCCTACGGTACGGCAGCGGAGAAGATGGCCAGGGTCGCGGGCGTTTCGTTATCCGAGGAGGAGCGGAAGAGATACGGGGCGGGCCTCCACTGGGCGCTGGGTGCGGGCGCCGGCGCGCTCTACGCGCTGATCCGCGCGCGCATGCCGGCCGCGGCCGCGGCCGGCGGTCTCCTCTTCGGGTCGGCGTTCTTCGCCCTGATGGACGAGGGGCTGGTCTACGCGCTCGGTCTGACACCGGGCCCGCGCGAGTTCCCGTGGCAGAGCCACGCACGCGGGCTGGCTGGCCATCTGGCCTACGGTGCCGCGGCCGAACGCGCTCTCACCATAATGGAAGGCGCCGCGTAGACGGCAAGACGGCAGAAGATCGCGATCGGTCGCGCGCGCGAGGCCGCCGGGCGATCTGCCTCGCCGGCGGCCGTCAGCGCCGACGGCCGCCGGACCCGCCGCCCCCTCGCGGACGGGAACGCTTTCCGGCCGGCGCTGGCTTGGCCGCCGCGGCGGGCGCGTTGCGCTCGCCGCGCCGCCCGCCCTGCTGCGCCGTCTTGCGACCCTTGGAGGCCGGCGGGCGCGACGGCGCCTCGCCGCGCGCGCCCTCCTGCGCCGCGCGACGCGCGGCCTTGGCGGCGGCGCGCGCGCGGTCCTCGGCCTTCTTCGCGCGGATCGCCGCGATTCGCTCGGCGAGCGGGATCTCCAGGCGCGTGGTGGGCTTCGCATCGTAGTCGAAGTCGGGTACGGTCACGCGCGGAAGCCGCTTCCCGATCGCACGCTCGATCGCCCTGAGCTCGCTCTGCTCCTCGGGAGCCGCGAACGTGAATGCGTCACCGGTGGCGTCGGCTCGCCCGGTGCGTCCCACGCGATGTATGTAGTCCTCGGCGGCGAGCGGCACGTCGAAGTTCACCACGTGCCCCAGCTCCTCGACGTCGATGCCCCGTGCGGCGATGTCGGTGGCCACGAGTACCGGGAAGCGCCCGTTCTTGAAGCCCGCGAGCGCGGCGGTGCGCTGGGCCTGCGAGCGGTTCCCGTGAATTCGCTCCGCCTCTATACCGTTCCCGGAGAGAAATTCCGTGAGCCGGTTCGCGCGATGCTTCGTCCGGGTGAAAACGAGCGCCTGCCTGATCTCACCACGCTGGAGTAGCGTGAGGAAGAGCAGGGCCTTGAGCTCCTGGTGCACCGGATACACCGCCTGAGTGATGCCGACCGCCGGCTTCGATGCCCGGTCGACCTCGATCATCGCGGGATCATGCAGCATCTCACGCGTGAGCGCCACGATCGGCGCCGGCATGGTGGCGCTGAAGAACAGCGTCTGCCGGCGGGTGGGAAGCCGGCGAAGGATGCGTCGGATGTCCGGGAGAAAGCCCATGTCGAGCATCCGGTCCGCCTCGTCGAGCACCAGGTGCTCCAGCGCATCGAAGTTCGCGTAGGGGGACTCGAGATGGTCGAGAAGTCGGCCCGGGGTGGCCACGATGATGTCGACGCGACTGCGAAAGGCGTGCTCCTGCGGCCCCATGCCTACGCCGCCAAAGATCGCCGCCCCCGTTATGGGAGTGTGCACGGTGAGATCGTTCAGATGCTCGAGCACCTGTGCGGCCAGCTCCCGCGTCGGAACGAGGACCAGCGCCCGCGTGGCACGGAGCGGCTTCCGCATCAACCTGTGGACGATGGGAAGGAGGAACGCGGCGGTCTTTCCGCTACCCGTCATCGCGCATGCGAGTACGTCTCGTCCGTCGAGCGCGGGAGGTATGGCGTTCTGTTGAACAGGTGTTGGGCTGGCGAAGCCGAGCTCCGCGAGCGCCTTCAGCAGGGCGGGATCGAGATCGAGGGAGTTGAACGACACTCGTTAATCGTGATGCGGTGAGGGAACAAGATCGACGGATCGATGTAGCACCAATCGCGCGGGGAGCCGCAATCTAACCTGCAACGACGACTCGCACCGTTGCGTATCCCGCTCGTACGAAAATGCGCCTATGCTGATCGCCGGCGCGACCGGTGCAACCCTACGGAGGAATTCATGACGCTGAACGGCACAGCGAAAAAGATCGCTGTACTCTCTTCGATGGTCGTGGCCGGAGCCGCGGCCCTCGCTCTCGCGCCGGCGGGAGAAAACGCGCAGGCCGCCGTGGTCGGCGCCGGGCATTCACCGGGCGCATCCGCGGCCACGCACGCTTCGGCGCTCGCGCCCGGGCGCTACGTAGTGGCGCCCCAGGGGAACGAAGCGCGCTACTTCGCGCGTGAGCAACTGGCCGGTGTGAGCTTTCCCAACGACGCCATCGGGGTCACGCACGGAGTGACCGGCGCGATCGTGGTGGACGGATCCGGGAAGATCGTCCCCGCCGAATCGAAGATCGTGGTGGATGTCACGCAGTTGAAGAGCGATCGCGACCGGCGCGACGGCTACGTTCAACGCCGCACGCTGGAGACCGAAAAATATCCGAACGTGACGCTCGCCCCGAAGGAGATCACCGGCCTCCCCTCGGCGCTCCCGGACTCCGGCCGCGCCGAATTCCAGCTCCTCGGCGACCTCACGATCAAGGACGTCACTCGTCCCACGAACTGGAAGGTGAGCGCCCGCTTCCGCGGCGACACGATCTCCGGCACCGCGAGCACCAGCTTCACCTTCGCCGACTTCCAGATGGACAAGCCCAGCGTCTCGATCGTGCTCAGCGTCCAGGACACGCTGCACCTCCAGTACGATTTCAGACTCGTACCTGGAACCTGACGCTTCGACCCCGATGCCTGGTCCTCGACATGAAGGGGGCGCTGCCGCTGGCAGCGCCCCCTTCATGTCGAGGACCAGGCAT
>CAZTTY010000046.1:0-33138 GCA_964616815.1 uncultured Gemmatimonadaceae bacterium
GGATCGGGTCGATGACCCGGAGGTCCCGGCAGCGATGCTGCCGGGACCTCCGTGTCATCGACCCGATCCGCCGTCCATCCACCTTCAGCTCCGTATCCGGATCTTCTGACCCGCCAGCAGCCGGTCGCCCGCCATGCCGTTGAGGCGCTTGAGCTCCTTGACGGTCGTATCGTACTTCCTGGCGATCGACCAGAGCGATTCGCCCGACCGGACCACGTGAACGTTTCCGGACGATGCGCCGGCCGTCGAGGCGCGCGCCGAGCCGCGAATGACGAGGACCTGCCCCGGATAGATGATGCTCTTGCGGAGTCCGTTCAGCCGCATGATCGACTTCACGGTGGTGTGGTTGCGCTGCGCGATGAGACCGAGCGATTCACCGCGCCTCACGACGTGTGTCGAGCGGGTCGACGAGCCATACCGTTCGATCGAGGGATCCGGCACGTTGAGCGCCGCCGCCACCACCGCCCTGCTCGGGAACATCACCGTTCGCCCGGCCGACACGTGGCCCGAACGCGTGACGCCGAGTGTAGGGTTGTACCAGCGGAACTCCTTGACCGACACTCCCGCGCGCTTCGCGAGTTTCGAGATCGTCTCTCCCTTCTTCGTCGTGACGCGCTTCCACGCCGTGCGCTCGGCTTCGGGGAGTTCGCCGAACAGCGAGTCGAAAGACGCACCGGTGCCCGGCGGGATGCGCACGGTGAAGGAATCCTTCGGAGGCGTCATGCCGCGCAACACTTCCGGATTGAGCTCGATGATGGCGGATACACTGGTATCGGCAGCCTTCGCCACGGCGGCGATGGGGGTCGCGGGACCCACCCGCGCGCTGTCGTACGAGAGCGCCGGGTCGTACTCGATGTCGAAGCCGTAGCGAGTGGGATCCTTGGCGATGAGTGCGGCGGCGATCAGGCGCGGCACGTAGTCGCGCGTCTCGCGGCGCAGGTAGTCGGTCTCCGCCAGCGCGAAGAATGCGTCGTCACCCTTCTCGCCCTCCAGCTCGTCGGCGTAGCGCGTGAGGCCGCGCGACACGCGTCCGGGACCGCCGTTGTACGCCGCTGCCGCCAGGTAGAGCGAGCCGAACTGCTCGTTCAGATACTTGAGAAACTTGATCGCGCCGTCGGTGGCGCGCACGGGATCGCGCCGCTCGTCGACCCACCAGTCCACTCGCAGCCCCGTGCTCTTCGCGGTGCTCGTCATGAACTGCCACATCCCCACGGCGGCGGCGCGCGAGTAGGCGTTGGGGTCGTATCCACTCTCGATCAGCGCGAGGTAGGTGAGGTCTTCGGGGAGCCCGGCCGCGTGCAGCTTCGTGCGGATCATCGGCTCGTAGCGCCCGCCGCGCGTGAGCCATCTGGCGAAGCTCTTCCGCGCCGAGTTCTGGAAGCGATCTATGAAGTAGGCCACACGCTCGTGCGTCTCGTACGAGCGGACGTCGATGTCCCACGTGGGCTCCGCATCTACCGGATCGTCCGACGCGACCCCGATGGAATCGCCGAACATCTGCAGCGCCTCTCCCGTGACCTCGTGCCGCTTGACGGCGGCGCTGTCGAGAGGGGCGCTGAGCGAATCGGCGAGATGATCGGCGCTCGCCACATCCATGGAAACCGGAGTGGGTGGCGTCGCGGGGCGGGCAGGATGGCATGCGGCCAACGCCGCGACCGCCAACCACCAGGTGCGTCGGTGGATCGGTGTTCGGCGTGGAAGGAAGAGATCCATTGGCGCTGGTGCTGGCTGATGTTCCGATATGACGGTGGTGATGCTCCGGCCGCACCGCGACCAGGGCGCCTCACCTCGTGGCTATGAAATTCCCCAGGACTCGATTGGTGGCACCGAGGATGGCAACCACCGCCCCCCTGCAGGGGTCGTCCTCCACGAGACACGCTCCGAGAAGGCGCCTCGGCCCTTCGCGACGGTTCCCGACGGACACGATGACGACATTGGCGTCGAACGCGCGCACCGCCTTGGCGCCGATCAATTCGAACGCCATGGATCCCTCGCTGAATGCTTCGATCGCGCGAAGGGCGGCTTCCGCCGCCACCCGCAGATCGACCGTGGGGCTGGACTGCCCCGCCGCCGTCCCGCGCACGCGAACCCCCTCCGTCCACTCCAGCTCCACCTCCGCTGTGCAGCGGCCGTCGCTCGCGCGCCGAAACGAGAAGTCCGTGAAGCGCAGCCTCGATCGCTGGCCCTGCAGCGGTGCCGTGGCGGAATCGTTGTCGCTTTCGCTTTGCTGCATGAGAGGCCGGAGAGTGGGTGTCCAGGCAACCTGAAGGCTGTCCCGATATTACGCAATACGAGCCAGCCCCCTCCCGCGCAACGCGTTACCAGCCCCCCGAGCGGGCCGTATATTGTCTTCCATGCTCACACTCCTCTGCCTCCTCGCCGCGGTAGGCGGCCCGTCGGCGAGCGACTCGCTCGCCACGAACATACGCCAGCGCGTGCAACAGGTTCCCGGCGCCGAAGTGGGCGTCGCGTTCCATAGGCTCGCCTCCCCTGCCGACACCCTCTACATCGACGCCGACCAGTCCATGCACGCGGCGAGCACGATGAAAGTGCCCGTGATGATCGAGCTGTTCCGCCAGGTGGACTCGCGCGGGCTGTCTCTGGACCAGAAAGTCCTGCTCGTGAACGAGTTCGGCTCGATCGTGGATGGCTCGCCCTACTCGCTCGACAGCGGCGACGACTCCGACAGCTCCGTGTACGCCATGGTGGGGAGCCGCGTGCCCGTGCGCGATCTCATGTACCACATGATCACTCGCTCGAGCAACCTCGCCACCAACGCGCTCATCGCGCTCGTGGGTGCGAAGCGGACCACCGCTGCCATGCGATCGCTGGGAGCGGAGAAGATCCAGGTCCTGCGCGGAGTGGAAGACGACAAGGCCTACGAGCGAGGGATGAACAACACGACCACCGCGCGCGATCTCGCGATCATTCTGGAGGCCATCGAGGAAAACCGTGCGGCATCTCCCGCGAGCTGTGAGCAGATGCGCCAGATACTCCTGCACCAGGAGTTCAACGACGAGATCCCCGCCGGCCTTCCGCCGGGCACTCCGGTAGCGCACAAGACGGGCTCGATCACCGCGCACCTGCACGATGCGGCCATAGTGTATCCGCGCGATGCCAGCCCTTACGTGCTCGTGATACTCACGCGCGGCATCCCCGATGCGAACGTCGCCAAGTCGCTGATGGCCGACATCTCCCGCATGGTGTACGACCACGTTATGCGCGAGAGCGCGGCGCGCGGTTCCTGACCCGCGCGCCGTCCCACACGCATGGGCGGGACGGCCGCGCTGTAACGTTATTTGCCTGATTTGTAATTTTTTATTGCAGCCCGGATCGCCGCGACCCGGGCTGCAATTGCATAACTCGCTGGCGATCAACGGTTTAGCGACGGCGCTCGTGTTGCGTTTGAAACGTTCGCGCGTCTCCTGACCGTAGCGCGGTGCGGTACCACCTCGCGCACCGCCTCCAAAGCGCTGCCAGGCCGCACGCCGCGTGGCGTGACGTCGGACAACCGCGATCGCTCGAGTCATGCCGATCAAGCAACGCACCATCGACTTCGTACAGGACACGCGGCTCCTGATCGCACGCGCTCGGGAGTACGAGCGGCGCGGCGCGACCGGAGAGGCGCTCGTGGCGTACGACATGGCGGCGTCGCTCATCGCCGGTCTTCCGCCCGGCGCCTTTCACGCCGATCTGTACCGCTGGAAGGGCACGCTCCTCTTCGACCTGGGCGATACGCGCGCCGCCACGTGCCTGCTCGGACGCAGCCTCGACATCGCGCACTACGTGCTCTACGCGGATGGCGTTGCGCAGGCGCAGAACGCACTCGCCGGAGTCCATCTGCGCCGCGGCGATGCCGGCGCGGCACGCCAGCTCTACGGCGATGCATCGCTCAACGCCGCGGCGGGAAGCGATCAGCGCCTGTACGCGATAATCGAGCAGAACCTCGGCGCTCTCGCCGAGATGCAGGGCGACAGCGAGGGAGCGCACGTGCGCTATCACATGAGTCTTCGCGCGCTTCGCGCCACCGGCGATGACGAGGGGGTGAGCTGGGCGCTCCGTCGAATCGCGCTCGCGCACCTGAATGCCGGCCGCTTCGCCGAGGCGGCGCAGGCCTTCGACCAGGCAGCCGAGCTGGCATCCGCGCGCGGCGACCGCCTCACCGAGGCGCGCGTCGCCCTCGGACGCGCGCTCCTCCATCTCGCGCTCGACGAGATCGATGACGCCGAGCGCATGCACTCTCGCGCATCCACGATTACCGACGCGCGGCACGAGCGTCCCTTACGAGCGGAGGCGCGTGTGGTCGGCGCGCGCATTCACCGCGCGAGGAGCGAGCGCGGCGAAGCCGTCGCGCTTCTCGAGGAAGCCTCGCGGCTGGCGCTGGACAGCGACGACGTTCTCTCCCGCGCACCCATTCTAGAGGAGCTGGGCGACATCCTCGTCGAGCTCGGGGAGCACGAGCGCGCCCGCCCTCTCCGGGAAGAAGCGCTGGCCGCCTTCGAACGCCTCGGCGCGATACAGCGCGTGGAAAAGCTGAGGCGGAGCATCGCCGCCGACTCGCGTGCCGACTACGACTCCCGATCGTCTTGATGATAATGGACAGGCCGAACCGACAAGTCCCGACTTCCTCGTTTCTCCCCGAAGGCAATGACCCGTTGTCTGGCGGAGAGCATCCCTCCGCGAAGGCGGCGGCACCCGCCGGCGCGCGCCGCTTCGCTCCCTCTCAGGGACAGGGGCGTACGACCACGTCAGGCGTGCCCGACCGGTTCGACCCTCCCCTTGCCCGCGGAGAGAAGTCCGTGAAACTCGGCCTGGCGAGCATCACGGGGCGGAGCGATGCGCTCGGGGAAGCGATCGACCGCGCGCGAAAGGTCGCCACCAGCCGCCTCACGACCGTCCTCCTTCTCGGGGAGACCGGCACGGGGAAAGAGCTCTTCGCGCGCGCGATCCACTACGAGGGTCCGGCGCGCGGCGAAGCGTTCGTGGCCGTCAACTGCGCCGCCATCCCCGAGACGCTTCTGGAGTCGGAGTTGTTCGGCCACGAGCGTGGCGCCTTCGCCGACGCCCGCGCGCAGAAGCGCGGACTCATGGAGCTCGCCGGCTGCGGCACGCTGTTCCTGGATGAGATAGCCGAACTTCCACCGCGCCTGCAGCCCAAGCTGCTTCGCGCATTGGAGGATCGCCGCGTGCGGCGCCTCGGCGCGCTGGACGAGATCGAGATCAACTGCCGGATCATCGCCGCCGCCAACCCCTCGCTCCACGAGGCCGTGGCGCGCCTGGAGTTCCGCGAAGATCTCTACTACCGCCTCAACGTGTTCCGGATCCCGCTCCCGCCGCTGCGCGAGCGGAAGGGAGACGTCACGCTCCTCGCGCGTCACTTCCTCACCGAGCTGGCCGAGCAGCAGGAGCTCGCATCGAAGGTGCTCGACGATTCGGCCATCGCCGCGCTGGAGGCGCACAACTGGCCCGGCAATGTGCGCGAGCTGAAGAACGTCATCGAGCACGCCGCGATTCTGAGCGACGACGCCGTGATCCGCGCCGAGCATCTCATGCTGCAGCAGCGGACCATCCTTCCCGCGAGCAACGACGCGGAGCAGGTGCGCGAGATCCGCATCCCCGCCGAAGGGAAATCGCTCGAACTGATCGAACAGGAGGCGGTGCGGCTCACGCTGCAGATCACGAACGGGAATCGCAGCGCAGCGGCACGAATCCTCGGCATCTCCCGTCCGACGTTGGGGCGCAAGCTCCGGGCGGCGTTCGCGACCGACGAAGAGAGCGCGGCCCGCGAAAGCTCCGCGCCCGACGCTACCTGAGCGCGCGCGCTCCGCGCACCGCCAGCGCGCCGAGCGCCGTACCGCCCAGGATCCCGGCTCCGGCCGGCCACCGCCACCCCAGCACCTCCCAGCCTCCCAGCCTCCGCGGCCGGGCGGCCACGCCCTGAAGCCCCGGCACATCGGCCGCCCAGTCGTGCGCGTCCATCTCGCTGCGCACCCCACGCACACCGCGTACGCGCCGGAGCCTCCGGAGAAGCCCATCCACCTCGCGCGCGATCACCGGACCGCCGAGCGTCACCCGTCCCTGCTCCACCCGAACCGTGATGGCCACGGGATGCGACACCGACCGCGCGAGCACCGACCGCACGCGCGACTCCACCACATCGTCCGACGAACGCCGCCGCCCCAGCCGCTCGAGCGCGCGCAGCGTTCTCGCACGCCGGAGCCGCCCGGCGCGCGGATCGTACAAGTACATCAGGCTCGCTCCGAGCCCGATGCCTGCCACTAGTATCGCCGCCTCTCGCCTAGCGTTCGAGATCATTACCGAATTCCTCCGCTCTTCCACTCTGTGCCATGGTCCTCTCGATGGCAAGTGAGGTGCCGCGCTCGACGAGCGACGCGCCACGGGCTCCAGACGCGGAGATCCCGACAGCGACACAGGTCGGACTTCCGCGGCACTAACCCGGCCCCGCGGCGCCTCGCAGGGGCGCGGGCGTGGTCCAGCGCTCCACGCGCGCGAGGAGGCCATCGACCACGAGCGCGAGCAGCGCGGCGGGGAGCGCGCCGGAGAGAATGAGACGGGTATCGGCCAGCGCCAGCCCGGTGGCGATCGGTTCACCCAGCCCCCCGGCGCCTATGAAGGCGGCCAGCGTGGCGGTGCCGACGTCGATCACCGCGGCCGTCCGGATCCCCGCCATGATACTCGGCGCCGCCAGCGGGGTCCTGACGTAGCGCAGCACCTGCATCGGCGTCATCCCCAGCGCTCGCGCCGCATGAACCGCGGCCGGATCGGCGTCGCGCACTCCCGTATAGCTGTTGCGCGCGATGGGATAGAGCGAGTAGAGCCAGAGCGCCACCACGGCGGGGCCGAATCCGACGCCGAACAGCGGGATCATGAACGCGAGCAGCGCGATGCTCGGGATCGTCTCGAGCAGTCCCAGGACGCGCAGAACCGGTTCGGCAGCGCGGCTCGCCCGCTCCAGAAGCAGTGCCAGCGGCAGCGCGATCAGGATCCCGGCCACCAACGACACTCCCACCAACTCGACGTGCCGCAGTGCCTGCGATGCGAGCGTGGCGCGCCGCTCCCAGAGATACCGCGGGAACGACATACGCTCCGCCTCGCCGCGCGCGCCTCGTCCCTCTCCTCCCTCGCCCTTCGCGTCCACGAGCGCGAGTTCGCGCAAGGCGTCGGACGCCACGCGCGGGATCGGCTCGTGCCCGCTCTCCACTCGTTCGTTGAGCGCGCGCATGGTGGAGTCGTCGAGCATGCCGCTCAGCAGCGTCAGCACGGCCACCGCTCTCGGCTGCTCGCGCGCGAGGCGGTCGGTGGTCAGCGCGGCGGCCTCGTACGGAGGGAAGAAGTGTCGGTCGTCGCGCAGCACGACGAGCTCGTAGCGCGCTATCAGACCGTCGGTGGAATAACCGTCCACCACATCCACGGCGCCGGATGCGAGCGCACTGTACTTCAGCGCCTGGTCGAGCGGACGTACCGACTGGAAGTGGAGCCCGTACGCGCGCGCCAGCCCCGGCAGGCCGTCGGCGCGCTGGATGAAATCCGGCGAGAGCCCCGCGGAAAGCCGTTCCGCGACCCGGGCCAGGTCGCCTATGGTGACGAGTCCGTAACGCTCGGCCGTCTCCCTCCGCACCGATATCGCGTAGCCGTTCTCGAAGCCGAGCGGCGGGAGCCAGCGTAGACCGTAGCGCTCGCCGAACTGCCGCTGCACCTCGGCGAAGACCTGCCGTGGCCCACCGCGCGGCTCCTCATGGAGGATCGCGAGCAGGCCGGTGCCGGTATACTCGGGATAGACATCCACCGAGCCCGATCGCAGCGCGTCGAACGCGACCGTGGTGGCGCCGAGCCCGGGTCGGCGTTCCACCGGCACGCCGCGTGACTCGAGCAGTTGCGCGAACATCTCGGCGAGAAGGTACGACTCGCCGAACGGTTTCGATCCCACGACCACGGCGCGCTGCGCACCGGCGGCAGGGGCAGCGCCCGCGCCGGCATCGGCACGCGCGGCGTCGGGGCCCGGTGCCCCCCCGCCCTGCGAGTGCGCGGCCATCACCCGGGGTGCGGCGCCGAACGCGAGCAGCGCGGCGAGCGACAGCTCGAGAATCGGGGAGCTCACGAGCGCAGCAGCTCCGCACGTTCCAGAAGCTGCCGCACGTAGGGCGTGGCCGGGACGCTCTTCAGCGATTCCGGCGAGGCGAGCTGCTCGAGCCGCCCGGCGCGCAGCACGCCCACGCGATCCGCGAGGAAGAGCGCTTCGTGCAGGTCGTGCGTCACGATCACCACCGTGAGCGGGCGCTTCGCGCGCAATTCGACCACCAGGCGCTGGAGGTCGTGGCGCGTTATCGCATCGAGCGCGCCGAACGGCTCGTCGAGCAGCAGAACCGACTGTCCCCCGGCGAGCGCGCGCGCCACGGCCACGCGGTGCCGCTGACCACCGGAGAGCTCGTCGGGCCAGCGCGCCGCGAACACATCGGGGGCGAGCCCCACCATGTCGAGCGCTTCCTCGGCGAGCCGCGTCGCATCGCCCGAACCGCGCAGCCAGGGCACCAGCTCCACATTGCGCCGCACGCGCCAGTGGGGGAGGAGCCCTCCCTCCTGCGGCACGTAGCCCATGGAGCGCCGCAGCTCGATCGCGTCGATCGACGCCGCATCGCGTCCGCCCACCCCGACCATGCCGGAATCGGGCTCGGAGAGGCGGTTGATGCAGCGCAGGAGCGTCGTCTTTCCCGAGCCGCTCTCGCCAACGAGCGCGAGGCAGTCACCTCCGGCCACCGAGAGAGTGACGTCGGCGAGGGCGTGGACGGCGCCGTACGACTTCGAGACGTGCTCGATCGAGAGCGATGGCGCGGACATGATCTGGAAGGAATGACCCGGGTGGGGATCGAACCCACGACCTACGGATTAAAAGTCCGTTGCTCTACCAACTGAGCTACCGGGTCGGTCGCCGCCACCGCGCTGCAGGAAACGCACGCGCGGTGAGCGGTGCTCGTGCAATGAACTTACAATCGAAGACGCCCGGGCGGCAGCTTCGCGCCCGGGCGTCTCGTCATCCACTTCGGTTGCGCTCCCTTCAGGGAGCACCGCCGGCGGCGGAGCCGCTCCAGAAACCGGGCGTGCCGCCTCCTCTCCGCGCCACGGCACCCGCGTAGAAAATGGAGTTGAACACCGTGCGGAACGTACCGGTGGACTGGCCGCGCCACTGCGGCTGGAACGCGAGGAGGATGACGTGCCCCTCTCCGTGCCGCACATCCAGCGCGGCCGCGCCTCCACGCATGTACTTCTCGCCGTTCAACCAGCCGGAGCGCAGCAACGTTCCCTCGCGCGCGTAGCCGGCCAGGACCGCACCCCGAAAGCCATCCAGAGTGGCGAGCACGGGGCTGCGGTTCACCACCACATCCGCCTGCTCCGGCATCCCCGTCATCACGGGATGCGCGGGGTCCGTGGTGACGCGCATGATCGAGATGCCCGTGAAGAAGTCGCTGCGCGGAACATCCTCCACCACGTCGCGCACCGGCAGTTGCAGCGCGTGGATGGCCGGGTCCACTCCCTGGCTCCAGCTCACGATGGTCCCGCCGCTCCGCACGAACTCGTCCACGCCCCGCACAGCAGCGGCCAGCGCCGCGCTGTCCGGGCGGGGTCCGCGACCGCGTCGTCCGCGCCGCCCCTGGCTGCCGCCGAACGCCTGCGATCCCATCACGATCACGTCGAACCGCGACGCCAGCTTCCCGGACTGCAGATCCGCCGGCGTGATGAGCGTGTAGTCGAATCCGTACATGTCGAGCAGCCACTCGGTCCAGCCCTGGTCGATGATGCCGGGCGACGCCTTGAAGAGGGCGATGCGCGTCGGAACGGCCACGCCGCTCGAACCGGACTTCGTGGCGTCGGCCGTCACGAAGAGCTCCGCGGCCCAGCGGTCCAGGGTGCCGCGCGACACCCCCGACGCGACGTAGCGGCCGCTCTTCCCCTCGGTTCCGGGCACGAAGCGAACCTTCCCCTTCCGTGCGAGCACCCGGTTCACGAGTCGGTACGAGCCGTTCTCCGCTGCGTCGAGAGCGAGCGCGTCGCCGGCCCCTTGCACCGGAACGGGGTCCACCGTGATCCCCGCCGCCACCGCGTTGGTGGTGAACGGTGCATCCTCCACCTTCCGCCAATCCACCGGCGTGCCACGTACCGGAACGAGTGCCGCGCGGAAGTCCGTCGGGAGCGGCTCGTCCACCGCCGCCACGTTCACGTCCATCTGGAACGGCAGCGTCCAGCCGGCGGCGTCGTACGGCTGGTCATCGCCGAGGTCGGGATAGTGCTGCACTTCGAACAGCTCGCGCACCAGCTCCGCGTACTCCTGATCCATGGGGATCACCCACGTACCCTTCGGGTAGCTCGCGCCTCCGTACGCCACATCTCGCGAAAGCTCGCTCACGCGCACTCCCATGAACGCCAGCCGCCGCAGCAGCTCCACGGGCGCCATCCTGTCGTGCTGCTCTCTCGGTATGATGTAGGCGTACGGCGCGCTCGAGGCGTACTTGCGAATCACATCGCGCCCCGACTGATAGCGATTGTAGAGTACGCGCTCCCGGTTCCGGGCGGCCCAGGAGAGCGTCGCCTTCGACGCGGTGAGCATGTAGTCCACGGCATCCCTCAGGCGCCACGTCCCTTCCGCCCACGGGCTCAGATACATGGGGGTGGGACGGAGATCGCGGTAGTCCGCCGGGAGGTCGTCCACGGAAGTGGTTCGAGGCACCGCACACCCTCCGCCCTGAGTCTCGGTCCACCACGAGGCTATGTTCTGGTACATCGGCATGTAGTCTATGTAGCCGGCGTACCATGCGTCGAATCCGTCGCCCATGCTGGTGGCGCCGGCCTGCCCATTGGCGTCGAGACTCAGCGCGATCTCCGTACCGATGACGTTGACTTCGCGCGCCGGAATCGGCGGCACGTACATGCCCACTGGGTCCGCGAAGGGCGGCACCCAGATGCGCGTGGGAAACGGCGACGACTGGTGGTGAACGTAGATGATCTCCGGCTCCCACTCGCGCCAGGTTCGCTGCACCACCCGCGACTCGACCACGTTGAGCATGTAGCTGTCGCGGTTGTTGTCGTGCCCGATGTACTTCTGGTACAGCTCCATCGGCGGCGGGTTCTCCTCGCGCTGGTGCGCCTCGCACCAGTTCACGACGATGTCCTGGCCGTCCGGATTTATGGACGGCCAGAGGATGAATATCACGCTGTCGAGGATCGCCTTCACCTCCGGATCATCCGCGCCGGAGAGCAGATCGTAGGCGAGCTGGATCGTGTGCTGCGACCCGGCGATCTCCGAGGCGTGCAGCCCGCCGCTGATGTCCACGAACACTCGCCCTTCGGCGGCCAGCGAGCGCGCGGCGTCTTCCGTGAGCCCCTCCGGGTGCGCCAGCCGCATGTTGATTTCGCGGTAGCGATCCAGCTTCGCGAGGTTGCCGGGCGACGAGATGATCGCGACCGTCCATGGCCGGCCGTAGGCCGTCCGGCCGACCTCCATGAGCCGGATGCGGTCGCTCGCCGCCGCGAGCTTCCGGAAGTAGTCGATCGACTCCTCGTAATCGATCAGCTTGTAGTCGGCACCGACCGGGAAGCCGAACACGGACTCGGGAGTCGGCACGCCGCTCCCCTGCCCCGGCATCGCGGCCGGGAGCGACGCGAGTGCGACAGTGATGGCGCACGCGATGCCGAGCGCACGCACGCCCGTCGCGGTCGCGCGCGCGGCCGCTGCTATTGAAGAGAGATTCTGCGGCATTGAGATCTCGTGGGAGTACGGTGGAGGTTTCCTCGGGCGGTGGCAGGAGCGCCATCGCGAATCGATCCGCCGGGCGGCGCTAGCGCCGCTGACCGCCGCCTCCCGCCTCGGCCGCGGTCGCCCTACCCGCCTTCGCCCCTTTCCCCTTACGCGCCGCGCTGTCCGTCGCGATGAGCTTCTGCCGGGCTAGGTAGCTTTCCCCGCTGGTGATCCACTCCGGCGCCGGTTCCCCCTTGAGGAAGTGCCCGAACCACTCGAGCTGGCGCGTGTGATAGTCGCGCTGGCTCTCCGGACGGGCGACGCCGTGGTTCTCATCGTTGTAGATCAGGAATACCACCTGCTTCCCGAGACGCCTTCCGAAATTGTAGAGCTCCATGCTCTGCCAGTAGTTCACGTTGCCGTCGGCGTCCCCCTCCTCGAGCAGAAGCGGCGTTCGGAGCGAATCCACGGCGAACACGGTGGAGTTCCTGATGTACGCCCCCGGATCCTCCCAGAGCGGCACCTGCATCCGCTCCTGGCCGGTCTCGAAGTGTCCCGTCTCGGCGCGTCCGGTATTGAACGAAGTGTATCCGTACATGCTTATGAGATTGGTGAGCGGCGCCCCCGCGATCGTGGCCGCGAAGAGGCCGTGGCCGTGCACCGCGTAGAAGGCGGACTGGTAGCCGCCCCACGAGTGTCCCATGTTCCCCACCCGGGCGGGATCCACCATCCCCGTGGCCAGCACTTTTTTCACCGCCGCGGTGACGCAATCGAGTCCCGAGAAGCCGGGATCACGAGGGCTGAAGCGGATGTCCGGACGCAGGACGAAGTAGCCATCGTTGCTGAACACCGCGACGTTGTATGTCGATCTGTCGGAGGGAATCACGAAGCGGTGGAAGCCCTGCGAGAGCTTCTCGTAATAGTAGACCACCATCGGATACTGCTTTCCCGGAACGTAGTTGGCCGGGTACGTGAGCATCATCTGCAGCGTGTCGCCGCGCGAGTTCACGTAGTCGAGCAGCTCCTGTCTCCCCCACGCGTAGCTCTCGAGTATGGTGTTGGTGTGAGAGATCTGCCTGGCGTCGTCGAAGTCGCGCGATGCGACGTAGACGTCCGGCGAGTCCTCGTACGACTGTCGCACCCACGCGAACACCTCCGCGTTTTCCGCCTTCACCAGATCGGTCGCACCGGCATCCACCCAGAGCAGCCTGCGCGCGCTCTTCCCCGGCTCGATTGCGGCGAAGCCGCTCCTGCGGCTGTACTCGCCGGTCGCCGAGAGCCAGATAGGCGAGCGGGAGTCGATCGTGTGAGCATCGCCGTCCAGCCGCTCGACCCGGTATACGGTCGAGTCCTCGCGGCCGCGCGTCAGGCGCTCCGCGCGCCCGCCTTCCAGATCCACGCGCCACAGGTCGAAGCGATCGGCGAGGATCACCGACTTCTCGCCGGACATCCATCCCTCGACGCCGTACGGCCGATGCTCCGCCACGGGATGGTCGTCCAGAGTATCCATGAACTCCACCCCGAGGGCGCCGGTGAGATCCGAGCGCCTGGAACTCCGACGGTCGTACACCCACCACTGCCCGTCGTGAACGTACAGCAGAAAGCGCCCGGTGGGACTGACCGCGGGGTCGAAGGCGACGTGGCTGATCACCTTCTCTCCTTCGCCGGTCGCGATGTCGACCGCGTAGACATCGCGGTACGAGCGGCCCGAGATGATCTCGTCGAAGTACGGGCTCTCGTCCATCCGGATCACCCGGCTCCCGCTGTCCGCGAGCTGCATCCTCGCGTACAGGTCGTCGGTGAGCGGGACCGCGCTCCGCTCGCCCACGCGCCACGCGAGCATGAGCGTGCGCTCGCGGTCGCGCGCGGCTTCCCTGTTCTGCTGGTGGTACTCGCGCAGATCCTTCCAGTGCCACACTTCCACGCGTGCCGGCCTGGCGCTCACGGGCGGCGCTTCACCGCGACCCGCGGGGGGCTTCGGCTCGCGCGCCGCCATCCCCAGAAAGATCGTTTCCCCGTCGGCCGCCCAGCGCGGCTCCTGGTATGCCGCGACGCGCATCCCCGCCGGAAACGACGGGTCGGCGGAGAAGTCGTACGTCGACATCGCGCTCCCGCGCGATCCGACTCCCTTCCATGCGAGCAGCGCGTAGCTGGTGTCGATGAACGAGCTGTCGATCCGGCTGCGGTAGACCGCCAGGTCAGGCCCGCCTTCGCGCCACGCGAGTCGGGCATACTTCCCCGTACCACCGTCCAGCGGAGTCACCGTGCCGCTCGCGGCGTCGAGTAGCTGCACGCCGTTACCCGTGGCGCCTTCCACATCGATTATCATCGCGAGCAGCGCGCCATCATCGCTCCACGCGAACTCGCGTACGTTTCCGAAGCTCGCGTCGGCACCGCTCGCCAGATCGCGGACGACCAGATCGGACACCTGCTTCCGTCCGCCCTCGGCGGGGTAGAGCTGGAGCGCCACGTGGTTCCCATCCCGGCTCAGCGCGAAGGAGCGAACATCATCCAGCAGCGTGGACCTCCCCGTGGCCAGCTCCACGATACCTACCTTGTCGCGTATCGAGTCGGCCGCGCTCCCGCCTCCCATCGCCCGAGAGCCGCCCGGCCCACGCCGCCGCCTGGCGCGCTGCCGCAGCGTACGCGTCGTGTCGCCGCGCACGGTGTACACCAGCCAGCGGCCATTGGCCGCGAACTCCCCGCCCACGCCGAGCTGGATGGTCTGCTGTCGCTCGGGCGCCGCGACGGCCCCCCAGTGCAGCTCCGTTCCGCCACTGACCCTCGTGAGCTCGTACGTGAACCACTTGCCATCCGGCGACAGTTCGCTGGCGGCGACGGTCTCGAGTCCGTCCCACTCCGACGACGGCAGCACGGGCCGCTGCGTCGCCGTCTGCCGCTGGGCGATGAGCGGCATCGCCATCATGGAGAGGAGTGCTGCAAACAGACTGCCGGCGCGTAACATGGTGGGACTCCGAATTGAAGTGGGAATGCTCCGATCCATCCGACCGGGCGTGACCTGGCCACACCAACACTCGCTCAGGCGGCGCGATCCGTACACCCCTTGAAGAGCGGATTCGCCAGCTCGTCGTCGTCGACGGGGAAATTCACGTCAGTACCGTAGCTACCGCCCTTGACGTAGAGCCCCGTCGGAAAGACTTCATCCTGAGTGCGGCCGTACTGCCGGATCAGCCTGCGCAGGTCGCCGAGTCGCTGGCCCCGGCCAAACGTCCAGAAAGCCTTCTCCCGGAAGAATACCGAGGTGGCATCCTCCTGGCCGACCGGGTCGGGGAGCGCTCCCATGGCAGCCGGCTGATACGCGCCGATGGCGGGCGGCGTTTCCCGCAGCGAATTGAGGATCGCCATCATGCCGGGGATGTCGGGCGCATTCAACTTCGCCTCCGCCTCGATCATCCGGGCATCGATCCCCGACACGACCGGGATCGGTCCGTCGCGCCCGAAAAGCAGTTGCACGAACTGCTCGGTGGTCCCGTCCTCCGCCACCACCGGAGGGTCCACGTCTTCGCCCCTCGCAACCGGCACCCTGGGATCCCCCGCCGACGCGAATGGGAGCGCGTTGGCCACCACGTTCTCCGCTCCGTTGACGATGTCGAAGCTGTCGCTCACGGTGATCCGCGCTATGAAGTTGTTGAGCGTCCAGAGCCCGTTGTCATCGTCGTTGTCCGCAGTGGATGTGGTCCAGACATACTGATACGTCGAAGGCACCGCGCTCTCGGGAACGAGCGCCGCCGCCTCGGCATAACGGCCCTGATCCACGAGCACCCGCGCCCGGGCGATCAGCGCTGCCCGGCGCACGAAGATGCTGGCATCGTCATCACCATCGACGATGGAAAGAGCCTTCTCCAGATGTGCCGCGGCACTGTCGAACACTTCCATGTTGCTGAGCGGGGGCCCGAGCGTCACGACTCCATCCGTGGTGCTGCCGAGCGGGATGCCGTTGCAGTAATTCTCCGCGAGCGACATCTCCACGAAGCCCAGTGCCATGTACAACTCCCCGATATCCGCCGTGGCCTCGGGCACGTAGGACTCCATGGCCCCTATTCCGTCGCGAATGTACCCGCGGATCTGCGTGACCGCATAGTAATCCAGCGTGGGGTTGTTGCTGGTGATCGTGCGCTGGTCTATGTCCTGGCGCGTATTCTGGAAGTCGGCGTTCTTGAACTCGTCCGCGAGCACGCCGCTCTCCTGCCAGAGGCATTCCTCTCCAGGGCAGCCGCTGACGAGCTTCCTGAACTGGCCCATGGCGCCCACCTTGAGCGCCATCGCGGCCGCTGGAGATGTCACGGCTTCCGGGTCGATCAGACCGGGATTCTGCGGCTCGAGAAGCTTGTCGGTCACGCCGCATCCTATCGCGAACACCACAGCGGTCGCAGCGGCGACGGACGCCGCCACCCATCGAGTGCGATCTCCGAATGTCGTCATTGTAAGAATCCTCGATGGAAGGTCAGAACTTGAGGTTCAGACGCAGAGTGAAGTAGGTAGGTGGCGCGGCAGTCTGGAACTCGCGCTGGTTGCCCGCCTGCGACAGGCCGTAGTTCGCCTCCGGGTCGACGCCGCTGAAGTCGGTCCACGTATGGATGTTCCGAACGGCTAGCACGAGGCTCGATCCCTGCGATGCCCGGATGGCATCGGTGACGGCGTCGGGGAGCATGTAGACCGCCGACAGCTCGCGGAACTTCCAGAAGTCGTTGCTCATGTAATAGCCGCGGGCGGTCTTGTACGTGGTTCCGCCGAGCGTGGTGCCATACGTCTTCGCGATGGCTCGCGCCTGCATCCAGAGCGGCGCGTCGGGATCCTGCGTCTCGCGGCAAGCCCGCGGCGAGGAGTTGCACTGGAAGTTGTTGGCCCCGTCCTGCGTATTGCCCCCGCCCTTGTAGTCGAACATGGCGTTGATGCGCAGCCTGCGTCCGAGGAGATCCACACCTGCCTGGACGGAAAGCAGATCGCGCGGAGCGTTGGTACCGGCGTACGTGAAGGCGGAGTCGACGTGGACTTCCGAGACCTGTAGAACCCCGTCGCCATTCTCGTCGCCGTACGTATAGTCGCGGTACCACTGCCCGTTCATCGGGTAGCCGGGTACCTGCTGGGTAGCGCTCCCGGCGCCGATGGTCCGCGCTTCGCCGGTCACCGGATCCACGCCCAGATCCACCACCTCGTTCGTGTTGTGCGATGCGTTCAGCGTGATGTCCAGGCCGAAGTCGTCGCGGTTCAGGAGTTGCGCACTCACCTGCAGCTCGTGCCCCGAGTTCCTGGTCGACCCGATGTTGCGAAGGAGCGAGAGGTCCGGTGCCCCTGATGAAGGAGCGATCGGAACGTTGATCAGTGCGTCCCGCGTCTTCTTCCGATAGTACGTGTATTCCAGCCGCACCCGGTTGTCGAGCAACTGGGCATCGAAGCCGCCCTCGAACTCCGTCGACGTCTCCGGCTTCAATTCCGCATTCCCCGGATTGTCCGCGATGAGCGCGGGGAGATTCTCGGCGTCCAGCGTGCCGTGGTGTGCTATGCTGACACTCGCGGCCTCGTACGTGGTGAGTGCGTCCGTGGGCCCCGGCTGCACGCCACTGGCCCCGTAAGCGGCACGGAGCCTGAACTGGTCGAGCCACGACAGGCTCGGGAAGAAGGCCTCGTCCGATGCCAGCCACGACACGCTCGCCTTCGGATAGAACACTCGCTGGAAGTCACTCCCGAAAGCGCTGTTCTGGTCGGTCCGCACCGCGCCGGTGACGAAGAGCCGGTCGCGCAGCGAAACCTGCTCCTGCACGTAGAGCCCCAGCGTCTTGACGGCGGTCGGCCGTTGCTCGAACGGGACATCCCGCGTCGCCGCCTGGTCCACCCTGCTACCGCCCGGCGGAAGTCCGTGACCGTAACCGTACAGGGCATCGCGCTGCGCCATGGTGTAGTCCGCGCCGAGCGTGGTGGCGAGACTCATCCAGTCGCGGGCGTTCCACGTCGATGTGCTTATGAGCCTAGCGGAGTAGTTCTTGATGTTCGTCTTGTTGTTGGTGACATCGCCCTCCCGGAGACCCACGAAGGGAGGGCACTCGTCCACGCGACAGAGGTTGAAATAGTCCACCTGCGACGCGTCCATGCCGATCGTCGCATCGTTCTTCATCCACGAGAATGGACGCCACGTGACGTTGCCGCTCGTCGTGAGCCGCTGCACGTTCTGCTCGCTTATGGCCTGCATGATGTCGCCCGGCGCCCATTGCAGGTAGTCGTGCAGGGGGGTGCCTATCGGATCGTCGACGTCCTTGTCCAGCCCGGGCCCCTTGAAGCCGTAGTTCTGCATTCCCACGTAGAACAGGCTTATGATCAGGTCACTCTCCGGCATCATCCGGTTGTAGTCCCGTGCGTAGCCGAGGTTGACCGCCACGTCGAGCTTCGGTGTGATGCTCGCATTGAGATTGGTGCGGAGATTCAGGCGATTCTGCGCGAGCGGATGAAACCACTCGTCGCGAACGTCCACCTTGGCGGCGTCGAAGCGGGCGAGCTCGAAATCCGGCATCTGTATCGGGCCGGTCTCGGTGTCGAAGTTGCCGCTCACGAAGTATCGGACCGCGTCGGAGCCACCGCTGACGCTCAGGCCGTACGCCTGCCTGTTCCCGTCGTGAAGGAACGTGTTCTCCGAATCCTTCAGGAGATTGTAGTGCGTGACGCTGTCGGATATGCACGTGGCGGGGCCCATGGTGGCGAGCTGGCAGCGGATCGGATCCGTACCGCCAGGGGCATGACCCCAGTTGGCGTACATGTCCTGGTACGGGTTGCGATCGTCGATGATGCCGTACTCCGCATGGGCATCCCACCGCGTCTCACCGGCCCGTCCGCGCTTCGTAGTGATGACGATGACGCCGTTCGCCGCATCGGTCCCGTAGAGCGTCGCGGCGGAGGGACCCTTCACGATCTCCATGCTCTCGATCTCTTCCGGATTGAGCGAATTGAGCAGGGAGAAGTCCGTGTCCGTCCCGGAGTTCGTGCTCTCGGAGCTGTAGCGCACGCCGTCGACATAGTAGATGGGCGCGTTGGAGAGGCTGATCGACGATGCGCCCCTGATGCGAATCGACGGTGCACCTCCGAGCGTGGACGTGGGGAGCACGATGACGCCGGGCGCCTTGGCGACCAGCAGGTCGGAAACGTTCGCAATCTGCGATTCCTCCACCCGCTCGTTCACATTTCCCAGAGTCGAGATGGCGTTGCCCAGCTCGACGCGGCGCTGTTCGCCGGTGGCGGTGGTCACGATTTCCTGCAGTTGCACCACCGCGGCCACGAGCGCGAAGTCGGCGCTGTTCGTGGCCCCCTCCGTCACCGTGATGCGCTGTTTCACGGAGCGGTAGCCCACTCGGAGCGCCTGGAGCTCGACGACGCCAGGCGCCACGTCGCGCAGCACGTACTCGCCGTCATCTCCGGTGACGGCGGAGATGTTGGTACCGAGTACCAGGATATGGACGCCGTCGAGCGGTACCTCGGTAGTCTGAGCGGTGACCCTTCCGGTCACCGTCGCCTGCGCGGAGAGCGCGGGCCCCACGAGGGCCGACGTTACGCAGGCGGCGCACGCGGCCAGGGGGATTGCCCATCGACGATGTCTCATGGCTGGTGCTCCTCCAGGTGGGTGGAAGTTCGATGCACGCGCTTCGAACGCTCACGGACACGTACGGTCGGCGATGCGCATCGCCGTTCACCGCATCGCCGTAGTGTCCAACTGCTCGGATATCGTGCAGGCGTGCCGGCGGCTTCGCCGGCCGGCGCCTTGATCGTTCCACTACCTGAGTGGCCGGAGCGCCGCTCAGTTCAGAGGTCCCACCACACGCTCCACCCCTGCCCGGAGCTCCCCCGAGGTCACGAGCGCGCGCACCTGGCGCAGATCGTCCTGCATCAGACGGTCTTCATCGAGCGTGGGTACCTTCCGCCTCACGACCGCGAGCGCCGCGCCGGTTCCCGGAGCGGGACTTAGCGGGACCCTGCAGTCCAGACCCTGGGCAGCATTCAGGATCTCTATCGACAGCACCCACTGCGAATTCTCGAGGATCTGCCGCGCCTGGCGCGCGCTCGTCGTCCCCATCGAGACGTGATCCTCCTGGTTCGCGCTGGTCGGTATGCTGTCCACGCTCGCCGGGTGCGAGAGAACCTTGTTCTCGCTCACGAGGCTCGCGGCTGTGTACTGGGTTATCATCAAACCCGAATGAACCCCCTCTCTCCTCGTGAGAAACGGGGGAAGACCGGAGAGAGCTGGATCCTGCAGGTGCGCCGTCCTGCGCTCGGAAATGTTCGCGAGCTCCGCGACGGCGATCTTCATGTAATCCATCGCCAGAGCAACAGGCTGGCCGTGGAAATTGCCTCCGGAGAGGACTTCCTCGTCCTGCGCGAAGATCAACGGGTTGTCGGTGGCACTGTTGATTTCCCTCGCGACCACCTCTCGCGCGTGCGAGAGCGCATCCCGGCTCGCCCCGTGAACCTGCGGGATGCAGCGCAGCGAATAGGCGTCCTGCACGCGCCGGCGCCCCGACGCTCGCTCGTGTATGCCGCTACCCGCTCCCAGCCTGCGCACGTTATCGGCGACGAGCGCGGCACCGGGATGCGGCCGCACCGCCATTATCCTGGGATCGAAGTTCGAGAGCGAGCCGTCCAGCGCCTCGAGCGACATCGCGGCCGCCATGTCGGCACAGGTAGCCAGTTGCGCGGCATCCTCGAGCGCGAGCGCCGCGATGGACGTCATCGCCTGCGTCCCGTTGATGAGCGCCAACCCCTCCTTGGCTTCGAGTATCAACGGCTCGATGCCGAGCCTTCCGAACGCGGTGGCCGCGGGCTGCACCACACCTTCATACTCCACCGGGCCCAGGCCGATCAGCGCCAACGCCATGTGCGCCAGCGGAGCCAGATCCCCGCTCGATCCGACGGAACCCTGTGAAGGCACGATCGGATGCACTCCGCGGTTCAGGCACTCCAGCAGAATGTCGAGCACCACGGGTCTGACCCCGCTCACGCCCACCGCCAGGCTCTGGGCTCTGAGCAGAAGCATCCCGCGTACGACTTCCGTGGGAAGAGGGCTGCCGACTCCGACGGCATGCGATACCAGCAGGTTTCTCTGCAACGCGGTCACATCACCCAGAGGCACCCGGACGTTCGCGAGCCTTCCGAAGCCGGTGTTGATGCCGTACACGGCCGCGTCGCGCTCCAGGAGCGTGCCCACCAGATTCCGGCTCTCGCGAACGCGCTCGCGCGCGGCGCGCGTGAGCGTGACGGTGGCTCCCCGCCTGGCCACCGCCGCCACATCGGCCAGCGACAGCGCATCTCCGATCCGAACCACCTCGGCGCCGGCCACCCGTCAGCCGTCGATGCTCGGGAGATCGAGGCCGCGCTCGCGCGCCACCGTGCGAGCCTTTTCGTAGCCGGCGTCCGCATGCCGGACCACGCCGAGCGCGGGATCGTTCACGAGACAGAGGCTCAGCCGCCGCTCAGCCTCATCGCTTCCGTCGGCCACGACTACGAGCCCGGCGTGCTGGCTGTAACCCATCCCGACGCCGCCGCCGTGGTGGAAGCTGACCCACCCGGCGCCGCTGGCGACAGCGGTCGCATAGTTGAGCAGCGCCCAGTCGCTCACCGCGTCGGATCCGTCCAGCATGGACTCCGTTTCGCGGTAGGGGCTCGCTACCGAGCCGGCATCCAGATGATCGCGCCCGATGACGATCGGCGCCTTCAACCGCCCGTCGCGTACCATCTGATTGAAGAGCAGACCGGCGCGGTCGCGCTCCCGATATCCGAGCCAGCAGATGCGCGCCGGAAGCCCCTGCCACGCGATCCGCTCGCCGGCCCAGCCGAGCCACTGCTGCAGTCGCGCGTCATCCGGAAAGAGCTCGCGCAGCGCGCGGTCGGTTTCGATGATGTCGCCCGGATCGCCCGAGAGCGCGACCCAGCGAAACGGGCCGCGCCCTTCGCAGAACGAGTCGCGGATGAACGCCGGGACGAAGCCCGGATAGGAGAACGCGTCGCTCACGCCGGCATTCTTCGCCAGCGCGCGGAGGTTGTTGCCGTAGTCGAACGCCACCGCCCCGCGACGCTGCAGCTCGAGCATGGCCTGCACGTGGGCGGCGGCCGCATCGTTCACTCGTGCACGATATACGTCCGGCGCACGGCGCCGAAGATCATCCAGATCCTCGTCCGCATCCGTGGGCGGCAGGTAGCCCCACATCGGATCGTGCGCGCTGGTCTGGTCGGTGATGAGGTCGGGTGTGATGCCGCGAGCGACCAGCTCGGGCACGATGCGCGCGGCGTTGCCGAGGAGTGAGATCGAGATCGGCCGTCTCTCGCGACAAGCCGCCCTGGCGCGCGACACCGCTTCGTCGAGCGAGCTGGTGGCCTCGTCCACGTAGCGTGTATCCAGCCTGCGCTGGATCCGCGAGGGGTCGACTTCGATGCAGATGGACACGCCGCCGGCCAGCTTCACGGCGAGCGGCTGCGCGCCTCCCATCCCGCCCAGGCCCGCGGTCACGGTGAGCGTGCCCTCCAGCGACCCGCCGAAGTGGAGCGAAGCGGCGGATGCGAAGGTCTCGTACGTCCCCTGCAGGATCCCCTGCGTACCGATGTAGATCCACGACCCGGCCGTCATCTGGCCGTACATCATCAGCCCCAGGCGATCGAGCCGGTCGAATTCCTCCCAGGTAGCCCACCGGGGGACGAGGTTGGAATTGGCGATGAGAACGCGCGGCGCGAGCGGGTGTGTCTCGACCACGGCCACCGGCTTCCCCGACTGGACCAGCAGAGTCTGGTCGTTTTCCAGCCTGTCGAGCGTGGCGACTATCCGCTCGAAGGCTTTCCAGTCGCGCGCCGCCTTTCCTCTTCCGCCGTAGACGACGAGCTCGTCGGGCCGCTCCGCGACGTCGGGATCGAGGTTGTTCATCAGCATCCGCTTGGCGGCTTCCTGGATCCACCCCCTGGCTACTCTATGTGCGCCGCGCGTCGCGCGGATGGGTGCCGAGGCGGAATGATGGATGGCGGCTCCGTGGTCGGTCACTGGGAGGGGGTGGCGCGGGGTGGAGGGGAGATGGAGCGGACGAGACGCGCGGGGCGGGCGGAGGCACGCCCGGCACCTGGACAGGCTACCGCTGCGGCCGTGCTGTGATATATCACAGTATGGTATATGGCATTTCTTGTCAACACCAATCTTATATGGTACGCCAGGGTCTCCTGCGCCGGCCCGCCCGCCCGCATTAGCTTTCCGCATGCCCAACGCTCGGAAGTCTCAACCGCAGCGGACCTCGTCCGCGGGCAGGGGCCGCAAGCCCACCGCCTCGAAACCGGCCGCGCCCAGGCCGCGCACGGCGCGCGAGCGGACGCCCTCCGCCAGCACGCTCGCCTACGCGCGGCTCCGCGACGAGATAGTCGACTGCGCTCTCGTTCCCGGAGAACGACTCACCGAAGGCGATGTCGCCGCCCGCGTGCGCATGGGGAAAACTCCCGTGCGCGAAGCCCTCAGACAGCTCGTGCACGAGGGGCTCGTCGCCGTACATCCCAGGCGAGGCTACGTCGTGGCGCCGGTGACGCTCAGCGATGTCGAAGCGCTGTGCGGTCTCCGACTCATCGTCGAGCCGGCCGCCGTGGCCCTCGCCGCCGAACGCCTGGACGAGGCAACCACCACCGCGCTGGAGAAGTGGTGCCACATCGGCTACGAGGTCGCCAACAGGGCCTCCGTGCGCGAGTTCCATTCGGCCAACCGCTCTTTTCACGTCACCATCGCGAAGGCCTGCGGAAATCCCCGTGTCGCCGCACTCGTCGACCAGCTACTGGTGGAAAGCCAGCGGATAATCCAGTTCGGCATGCTGCTGCACCCGCATAGCGATGAGGCCGTGCACAGCCACGAAGCGCTGCTCGAGGCGCTTCGCGAGGGAAACTCGTCGGCCGCGCGCCGTATCATCGCGCAGGAGATACGCGATACGCAGCGGATGGTCGTGGACGGACTGCTCCAGCACTCCACTCTGCGTACGCTCGAGGCGGCGCTCCCCCGGGCGTAGAGGCGCCAGCGGCGCCTCCGACGGCCGATCGAATCCGGCCTTTCCCCGCCCCGCCCGTCAGCGCGGCCGTCGCGATAGCGACGATGAGCATGCTTTCTGCAGTCCAAATGGGCACATCCCCCGCCGCGTCGTCGCGGCCCGCGCTTCGAGCTCGCGCACGCCCACCGCCTCCTCCGCCGTCGCACGCCTCAACGTCGCACCCAATGTCCACCGCGTTCGCAGGCTTCGCCGCCATCACGATCGCCGCTACCACTCTTCAGTTCGACGGCGCAGCGGTTCGTGTCACCGTCACGGTCGCGGTTCTCGTGATCCTCGGCGCGCTCGCGGCCACGGTCTTCGCGCGCATCGGGCTGCGCGCCTACGCCGAAGCCGCCGACCGCGAACGCGAACTGCGCCGGCAGGCCGAGCTCGCGCGCGCCGAGACGCAGGTCTTCGCCGTCGAGCTGCAGGACCACGCCACGCTGCTCGAGCGCCAGACGCTCGAGGCGCGCTCTCTCGCCGCGGAGCTGCGCACCGCGGAAGAGCGCCTCCGGCTCGCCGTGACTTCGGCGGACATCGGAACATGGGACAGCGACATGACCAACCTCGCGCTCGATCTCTCCGATCGTGCCCGCGATGTGTTCGGACTACCCGCGGATGCGAACGTGAAGTACGACACGGTCCTCGAGCGCGTACACCCCGACGACCACTCTCTCGTACGGTCGAAGATCCACTCCGCGCTCGACCCGCGCGGCGACGGCGAACTGCGCGCCGACTTCCGCGTTCGCTGGCCCGACGGCAGCGTGCGCTGGGTGGACGCGCGCGGTCGCGCGTTCTTCGATGGCGCGCCCGATACGCGGCGCGCGGTGCGCTTCACCGGCACGGTGCTCGACATCACTCCCCGCATCCTCGCCGAGGAGGCGCTCCGGGACGAGGCCCGTCTGGTCGAGACGATCCAGCGGATCGGCAGCGTGGTCACTGCGGAGCTGGACATCGAGCGGCTGATGCAGCGCGTGACCGACGAGGCCACGGCGTTCACGGGCGCGGAGTTCGGAGCTTTCATCTACGAAGTGGCGGACGCCGAGGGAAACGCGCACGTCATGTATGCGCTCGCGGGGATCCCGCGCCCGCGCCTCTCGGCCTCCGGCGACGACCGAGCGCCTGGCGAGCACGGTCCGATTCCGCGCGCGCGAACCGTCGCGAGGACGCCCACGGATGAAGCTGTCGTACGGAGCGATGATCTCCCGAGCGATACCCGCTACCCGAACCTGCATCCGTTCGTCGACATCCCGGCCGAGCACCCCCCCGTGCGCAGCCACCTGGGCGTGCCGGTGATATCGCGCACCGGACGTGTGCTCGGGCGCCTCCTCTTCGCACATTCGCTCCCCGGTATCTTCACGGAGCGCGACGAGCGCGTGGCCACGGGAATCGCATCGTGGACGTCCGTCGCGATGGACAACGCGTGGCTGTACGAAGAGGAACGCCGATCGCGCGCGGAGGCTCAGTCGGCGAATCGGGTGAAGAGCGAATTCCTCACCGCCATGAGTCACGAGCTGCGCACTCCGCTCAACGCGATCGCCGGATACGCCGAGCTGATCGCGCTCGGCCTGCGCGGTCCGGTGACGCCGGAGCAGTCGGAGGACCTCGCGCGCATCCAGCACAACCAGC
Source organism: uncultured Gemmatimonadaceae bacterium (assembly GCA_964616815.1). Taxonomy (GTDB): domain Bacteria; phylum Gemmatimonadota; class Gemmatimonadetes; order Gemmatimonadales; family Gemmatimonadaceae; genus JADGGM01. The sequence continues at coordinate 25,420 of CAZTTY010000046.1, forward strand.
GCCATCTCCTCTCGCTCATCAACGACATCCTGAACTTTGCGCGGCTCGAGGCCGGGCACCTCGACTTCGACATGCGCGACGTGCCGGTGGTGGAGCTGCTCTCCCGCCTCGGACCGCTCGTGGAACCGCTCATCCGCGCCCGTTCCCTCCACTACACGTGCAGGCTCGATGGGTCGCCCGCCGCCGCGCATGCGGACCCCGACAAGGTTCAGCAGATCCTCATCAATCTGCTCTCGAACGCGATAAAGTTCACTCAGCCGGGCGGCAGGATAGGAATCGACTTCGATGCGGGCGCCGATGCCGTGAACATCCACGTGCGCGACACGGGCAGCGGAGTGAGTCCCGACAAGCTCGAGAGCATGTTCGAACCATTCGTGCAGCTCGACCGCCGGTTGACGAGCTCTCACGAAGGCACCGGCCTCGGTCTGGCGATAAGCCGCGACCTCGCGCGCGGAATGGGCGGCGATCTCTCCGCCTCGAGCACGCCCGGCACGGGGTCGTGTTTCACCCTCACGCTCCCGATCGCCGGAGGGAGCGAAGCACGCGGATAGTAGTACGATGTCGGCACATCCTCTCCGCGCACGCTCGAGACGGCGCGGCGCCCGGCACGCCGGCGCGAGCCCCCGCGCCGCGCCGCGCAACGGTCCTCGCGCGGGCGTGAGGAGGTGGCTACATTCTTTCGGGCACGCACATGTGGGTGCGTGAGGGCCGCTAAACCCTGCACAAGGAATTACGCCATGCTTGCTCGTCGTGTCGCGATCCCGTCTTTTCTGGCACTGCTGGGCGCGTTCGCCCTGCCGACTGCGTCGCTGAGCGCGCAGCAGATGACCAACCAGTCGGACTATCCGATCGGCTTCGGCGTCTCCGCCGGTCTCCTCGTCCCAGTCGGGAGCATCGGAGACGGCGCGAGCACGGGCTGGAACCTCAACGGATTCGTGGATTGGACGAGCCGCACGCAGCCGTTCGGACTCCGCGCGGACCTCTCGTACGGCGTCATGTCCGGAAAGACGATCCAGACGATCGACTTCAGCGACCTGAAGCTGTTTTCCGTCACCGCTGACGGTGTGTGGATGATTCACCCCGCGCCCGGCTCCGAGTCGCGTACCACGCCCTACGTCCTCGCTGGCGTGGGCCTGTATCACGCCAGCCAGTCGTTCGAGAACTCCGGCTTGGGAGAGGACAACGGCTCCACCAATTTCGGAATCAACTTCGGCGGCGGCATCCTGTACAAGCTCACCGGTTTCTCGGCCTTCGGCGAGATCCGCTACCACAACGTATTCAGTGGCTCGGACGGCGGCAGCGCCAAGTACGTTCCGATCATGGTGGGCCTCCGCTTCGGCGGCGGCCGCTGAGCGGCTTCCAGCAGCCCTGGATGCAGGAAGGGCGTCGGTGCCTCGCGCACCGGCGCCCTTCTTACACCCCGCGCCTCCCACGGTCTGCACTATGCGGCACATCTCCCGCCCCGCGCGGCGGGAGCGCCGCCGCAAACGCACTCTCGACAGGAGGTAAGCGCCATGGCGGGAAAACTGGACGGCAGGAAGGTGGCGATTCTGGCCACTGATGGAGTGGAGCAGGTGGAGCTGCAGCAACCGCGTCAGGCACTCGACAAGGCCGGCGCGGAGACGCAGGTCGTATCACCGACGGACGAGCGCATCCGCGCCTGGCAGCACGACCGCTGGGGCGACGAGATCCCCGTGGACGTCCCACTCCGCTCGGCACGCGCAGCCGATTTCGACGCGCTGCTCATCCCCGGAGGAGTGATGAGTCCCGACAAGCTGAGGATGGACCGGACGGCCGTGGAGTTCGTCCGCTCGTTCTTCGAGCAGAGCAAGCCCGTGGCGTCCATCTGCCACGGACCGTGGATGCTCATCGAGGCGGACGCGATACGCGGTCGCGAGGTGACCTCCTGGCCCTCACTTCGCACGGACCTGGAGAACGCCGGGGCGCAGTGGGAAGACAGCGAGGTAGTGACCGACCAGGGACTGGTGACGAGCCGTAATCCCGACGACATCCCCGCGTTCAACGCGAAGATGATCGAGGAGTTCGTCGAAGGCGAGCACGAAGGCCAGCGGGAGAGCGTACGGCCCCGAGCCGCCCGAACAGCTCAGACCGAGACGCGCCCGGAAGCACGTCCGTGATGAACGCGAACGGGCCCGACCACGAGTTACGTGGTCGGGCCCGTTCGTGCAGCGTGACGAGCCGCGTCAGTGGCTCAGTTGGAGGTCACGCCAGCCGCATCGGCGGCATCCCCGCGGGTTTCGATCACGAAGACCACGCGGCGGTTCTGCTCGGCGCCCGGCTCGGAGCCCCAAGCGTTCGGAACCACGAGGCGCGTCTTGCCGTAGCCGACCGTCTTCACCTCGTTGCTCAGGCCCTGCGAGACGAGGTAGTCCTTCACGGCCTCGGCGCGGCGGTTCGAGAGGTCGAGGTTGTAGCGCGCCGAGCCGGCGGGATCGGCGAAGCCCTCGACGGTGATGAGCGAGCCAGGATAGTACTTCTGCGCGACCTGCGCGAAGCGGTTGAGCAGCGGCTCGTCTTCCGCGCGGACGGTCGCGTCGTCGAACGCGAAGTGGACGGGCATGTCGAACTTCAGCCCCTCCTCCATCGCGGTGATCTTGGCGCCGAATTCAGTCCGGAGCCCATCGAGATCCTGCCGCAGCGATGCGATGTCCACAGTCAGAGAGCTGTCGGCCGCCATACGAGCCATGCGCTCGGACGCGACGCTCGAGTCAGTGTGAGCCCGCTCGGCCGCCAAGCCCTCGCTCAGCGTGTTCCGGACGAACCCCTTGGACGCGCACGCGGCCATCACGGGTGCGACCAGGGCCAGTGCTGCGATGGTCTTGAGGTGTGCTTTCATTGTGTGCTCCGGTATTGACCACTCGAGTGAATTGTGTCTGGAACGCGATCATTGCCGCCACCAGAGGCCATGCCAAAAATGTGCCCCTGACGGCTCCGTGTGATTCGCGTCACCCTTCGCCGCCCGTCGGCGACTCCACGACCCCCGGCTTGGCCGGTTTCTGCGGTCGTGACGGGCACATTCTGCTTCATCTCGGCCTACAAGTCTGCGACGAGCGTCACATAGTTGGTCATCATCCCGCCTTCGCGCTGGCGATCATCCGGCATAGGAGATGCGGCTACCCGGCCTCGATCGGTGCCGCGTCGGACGCGGCGGTCAGCACGCGCTGCACGAAACGACGCCGGTGATGCTCGCACGCGCCGCGCTCGCGCAGTCCGGCGAGATGGGCAGGCGTGCCGTAGCCCACATTGCTCTCCCAGGCGTACGCCGGATGGCGCCGCGCGAGCGCGCGCATGAGCCGGTCGCGCGTCACCTTGGCCACGATGGAGGCGCACGCGATGCTGAAGCACTTGTCGTCGCCGTCCACCACGGCAATGTGTGGGACTCCGAGCGTACGTATGGGTCGTCCGTCCACCAGTACGTGGTCCGGATTGATGGAGAGCCGCGCCAGCGCCCGGCGCATCGCGAGAGTGGTGGCGTGGTAGATGTTCAACCGGTCGATCTCTTCCACCGAAGCCGCGCCGAGTCCCACGGCGAGGGCGCGGTTCATGATGAGCCGGTGGAGCCGGGAGCGCTCGCCCGCCGGGAGGAGCTTCGAGTCATCGACGCCGCGAAGCGCGCGCGCATGGGGAGGCATGATGACGGCACACGCGACGACGGGGCCCGCAAGCGAGCCCCGTCCCACCTCATCCACACCTGCGATGATCGTGCTGCTTCCCCCCTCGCGACGCAGGTCGCGCTCGAGCGAGGTCCAACGCCTGCGGCGCGGCGAACGAGCGCCGCGCGGCAAGCGGGCCATCTTCGCTACTCGGCGCTCGGGCGCGGAGTGGTCTTTCGCTCGCGGATGCGAGCCGCCTTACCGCTCACCTGGCGCAGGTAGTAAAGCTTGGCACGACGCACGCGCCCGCGACGCACCACGGCGATGCTGCCGATCATGGGGCTGTGCAGCGGGAAGATGCGCTCGACTCCGATGCCGCTGGAGATCTTTCGTACGGTGAATGTCTGGCTGACGCCGCTGCCGCGGCGGGCAATGCAGACGCCCTCGAAGGCCTGGAGACGCTCCTTCTCGCCCTCCTTCACGCGTACGTTGACGCGCACGGTGTCACCGGGGCGGAACGGGGGAATGTCGCCCCGCAGATATTCTTTCTGAGTGTCGATGAAGGGATGCATGGTACGCTCGGGGCGCGGTTTGCCCGTTGGATAGCCTGTCGTGTACAGAACAGGCAACCTAATGGGGGAGCTGGCATTTTGCCAGCTCCCCCATTCCGGTCAAGGCCGCCTCCCGATCAGGGCACGGATATGGTCTTCTGGATGCTCACCACCTTCCGGTCTTTCAGCATGGTCATTTTCACCGTGTAACTGCCCGACTTCGCGTACCACTTTTCGCGAACGTGCGTGGAGCCCGCCTGGGTGCCATCGCCGAAGTACCAACTGAAACTGGAGCCGCCGGCCGCTGCCAGGCCGCGCGCGTCGAACTCGCACACGCGGTTGTTCGCGCACTTGTAGCTCCACGTATCGCTCGACGAGGGGCTCGAAGTGGGTGAGCTCGCCTTCTCGGTACCACCGCTCCCCGACGTGCCCGTGGTGACTTCCTTGGTCACGAGGGAGTAGTGCATTTTCACGTCGTAGATATAGAGCTGTACCTTGTAGGTGCCGGCCTTCGAGTAGCTCTTCGTGAGCTTTGCGGAGCCCGCCTGGGTTCCGTCGCCGAACTTCCAGGTGCGCGCCAGCAGCCCTCTCGGCGCGGTGGATCCGGTCGCATCGAAGATGCAGGTGTTGCCCTTGCACGAATAGGTGAAGCTCGCGCTCGGGTCGCTGCTCCCCGACGAAGAAGGCGAGCTCGGCGGTGGCGAATCTGCCTTGGGAGGTGCGGCCGCCGGCTCGTTCGTGCCCCCGGAGGAGCTCGTGATGAAGCCCGTGTAGACGATACGGTTCGGCGAGCCCGAGGCGCTCTTCAGGTAGCCGTACGTGGCGTTGCCGAGCAGAGCGTTCTTCACGCTCGAGGGCGATGCACCCGGGTGGGCGCTGAGGTAGAGCGCGGCCGCGCCGGCCACGTGCGGCGACGCCATGGACGTTCCGCCCATCACTCGCGTCGCATTGTCCCCCGTGTAATAGGCCGAAGTGATGTTGCTCCCCGGCGCAAAGATGTCCACGCACCCACCGTAGTTGGACCAGGAGGAGCGGCGGTCATCGGCATCGATGGAGCCCACGGTTATCGCCGAGGCTACGCGGGCGGGCGACTGCCTGCAGGCGTCGGTGGCATCGTTGCCGGCCGAGACCACGTAGGTGACGCCGCTCGCGATAGACTTGCGGATGACGTCGTCGAAGATGGAATTGGCCACCGAGCCGAGGCTCATGTTCGCGACGGCCGGCAGCTTCCGATGCCCGGTGACCCAGTCCACACCGGCCGCGATCTTCGAAAGGGTGGAGTTGCCGTTACAATCGAGCACCTTCACCGAATAGATGTTGGCCTTCTTCGCTACGCCATACGTGGAGCCGGCGATGGTTCCGGCCACATGAGTGCCGTGGCCGCCGCAATCGGTGCCGCTGCCGCCGAAGGCGTCGAAGGCGAGCCGCGCCCGGCCGCCGAATTGACTGTGCGTGAGCCGCACTCCACCATCGATCACGTAGACGTTCACGCCGGCACCGGTGGCTCCGTAGGCATAGCGGCCGTCGAGCGGATACTGGTGCTCGTCCATGCGATCGAGACCCCAATCGACGCCCGACTGCACCGTCACGCCCTCGGCCCTGACGCGGATATCCGGCTCGACGCGTGCCACTCTGGGATTGTTCCGGAGGGAATCCGCCTGAGCCGCACCGAGGCGTGCGGCAAAGCCCTTGAGGGCATAGCGGTAGGTTTGTTGAATCGCGGAGCGCCGATTCCACATGAGCTCATCCGTGGCGGCGTCGACGTCTTTGACGTCATCCTTCAGGATGACGATGTACTGCCCCGGAATGGTATCTGCCTGAACCGCTGATCTCGGGGTGGGTCCGTCCGGTATAGTGAGGGGAGACTCGGGGCCGGCAACATCTTTACATGCGGCGACCGCCAGTGTACCCAGGGCGATAGCGAGGAGGCGTTTCATCGTGGGACTCCAGACGTGGCTGTCCGCGCGACGGCTCGACTGGCTTGGCGCAGGAATGCGCGCTTTAGCCTCGTAGCTTTGCGTCGCCGCCTTTCGACGGCTTTGCCCTCGTCACTAGCCGGAAAGGCCTAGCAACCGTGCGAGGTTTGAATTTTCGTGCGATTGGACAGGTGCTTCGCGCTCGGATTCGGGACATACCGGGGCGTCTGCACCCACCTTCGGGCGGGTGCAGACGGACGTCACGCGACAACGCTACCCACGATCGGCTTTCGAGCATAGGTACGCGAGCCGCGAACTGCCACTTTGACTGTGCGGTCAGTCAGTTAGGCTTGCAGAGCTCGCCTCGACCCGATCTACCGCATCTCTCGACGTCCCCGCCCTCCCCGAGCCCCCGGGTTGCACCCCTCTCCACCGCCTCGCGCTCTCCCACCCTGTGGGGGATGCCCCCGGGGCTCCCCGCATGACCTCTCACCCCGCTCGGGGGTAACAGTTAGAGTGAGTTAATGGAATATGTTTCGCATCCTTACATGCTGTCTGGAGTGGATTCCCGCATGACTGAAGCAGCAGGGGCCAGGGTCCGCCCCGCCATCGATTTCGCCGCTGCGGGAGGCGTGGATCGCGCCCGCCTGGAACGGAGCCTCGGCCTTCACGGCGAGAAAGTCGGCCACGGACGCTACCAGTTCACCGGCGGCGCGGAGCCGCACTGGGTAGACCTCTACACCTCCGCCTTCCCGCGCTGCGACTGCGCGGACCATCTCTGGCGCGACGCGCTGTGCAAGCACATTCTCGCCGCGCTCATTCGCGAAGGGGACGAGATGGTGCTCGGCGAAGTGGGACGGCTGGTGGCCGGACTGCGGAACGCGGCCTGAGATGTCTCCCCGAAGGCCGTCGCGCGGCACGCGTTCCGACGCGAAGAAGGCCTTCGACATCCCGCGCATGCTGCGGCTCATCGGGGAAGCCGTACGCCCGTACCCGAAGGCCGCGCTCTTCGAGCTCGCCGATCGAGGGTATACGTCGGTCTTCGAGCAGCTCGCGGCATGCATCATCTCCATCCGCACGCGCGACGAGGTGATGCTCCCCACCGCGCTCGCGCTCTTCGAGCGAGCGCCCGATGCGGCGGCCATCACGAAACTCGGCGCGAAGAAGCTCGACCGGCTGATTCACGACTCCGCATTCCACGAGAGCAAGGCACGACAGATCCACGCGATCGCAGTGCGCGCGGTAGAGGAGTACGACGGCGTTCTCCCCTGCGACGAGGCGCTTCTCCGATCCTTTCCCGGCGTGGGCCCCAAATGCGCCAACCTGGTGCTGGGCATCGCCTGCGGCCAGCCGGCGCTCGGCGTGGACGTCCACGTTCATCGCGTGACCAACCGCTGGGGCCTGGTATCCACCACGAGTCCCGAGCGCACCATGGAAGCGCTGCGGGCCGAGGTCCGGCCCCGCTACTTCCTCGACCTCAACCGGCTGCTGGTCCCTTTCGGAAAACACATATGCACGACGCGCCTCCCACATTGCCCAACCTGCCCCGTGCTGAGCTACTGCCGGCAGGTGGGTGTGGTCGAGGTCGGCGGGGTCGGGTCCAAAGCGTAGAGGTCCCGGCAGCGTCGCTGCCGGGAC
>CAZTTY010000047.1:0-20011 GCA_964616815.1 uncultured Gemmatimonadaceae bacterium
GGAGAAGCGCGCCGCAGCATGAAGCATCATGCGACAACTACCTTGACACTCACCGAAAGTCACACCATTCAACCCACCCCAAGAGTAGAAATGGCGCAGCGAACCCCCGACTTCTATCTCGGTTCGAGAGACAATACCGGCGAATGGGCGCGCGTCCGCGCCTGCTCGGTCGAGAGGCGGTTGACCGGTCCGTATCACGACCAATACGCACTGGTGGTCGTGACTCCTTCCGCTCCCCTGGTTGATGGGGCGCTCGCCGACCTCTCAAGCACCTTGATTTTAGCACCACACTCTAGCGGAACTACCCTCTTCCCGGTACGCGAGTTTCCACTGCCCGTTTACGTGTACGAGATCCGCAACTCGAACTTGCTCACAAGCGAGCGCTTTCAGGGAGAGGACGTACTAATGGCAGCTTGGTGTGAGATTTATGCTACCAGACAGGATGCCGAAATGTCGACCATGTCACCATGAGATGCTGACCGACCCCCGGGGCCAAGGTCCGCGACGGAAAGGCGATTGCTATCACCAGTGGTCTGAGTAGCTCGCGACCGCACCGCACGCCGTTGTACCTGACGAGTTGAGAAAGAGGGTGGTGGCGTGCTCGTGTCTCAACTTCGAGGCCGCGTGTGCTGTTGCGCCTCAACCGGATCCCCGGAGCCACGCCAGGCCCGAGTGGAACTCGGTGAAGATCTACGACGTCGATGCACACATGTCCAGCCTCGCCGCGCCCGAGGTGGAGCGCGGCGAGGCAGAGCACGACCAAGTCTGAGCTCGAAGGCCGCTGATTGGCGCCTCGTAGTCGGTAACGGGTCCGTGCTCGGCTCGATCATACCATGGTGGGTCGGCCGAGCACGCGACCAGCGTTCCGCAGATGATGCTGCAATCGATGTTTTGAACCGCCCCGGGTTCGTCGAAGACTCGGTGGTTTGTGTGCTCAGGCTGCAACCGGAGCGGCCTGAGAGAAGGCAAACTGCTTCTCACACTCCCCCGCTGGGGGAAGGTAGCCCAGCGCTTCCATGAGCCGGTGGTTGTTGTACCACCACACTCACTCGAGCGCCGCGAGCTCCACGTTGTCGAGTCCCTTCCACGGGCCCGCGTGATGAATTACCTCCGTCTTGAAGAGACCGTTGATAGACTCGGCGAGAGCGTTGACGCCCCTATATGTCAAGACTCGTTGGAAGCTGCCACACGCTGCAGCCGACACAGGATCGATGTCGGCTTCGATAGGACAGGCCCCGCAGAGCTTCGCGAACGCTGCATCGGAGCGGATCCGCGATGGGTTGTCGCCCGCGACGATCAGCATCTCTGCCGCGGCGTCGGGGCCGATCCCGAAGGCGGCACGCAGGGTCTGCACCGCCTCGGTGGTGAGTGTGTCCAGCAACCGGCGCACGTCGCGCGATTCGCAAAGGCAAGTGCGCCGCGTCGAGTGCCGGGGTGATCGGTGAGCGACGGCACGGAACCTGAGACCTCTTTATGAACCGTGGGCCAAATGACTCGCGGAATTCACGGGTTATCGAAGTAGACTCGACCTCCTTCCCATATCGTCGTAATCGGCGTCGAGGCTCCTCTCTCCTTCCGGCACGTGGCGGTTGATGGCATGTGGTCAAAGCGACAGAAACTCGCCCCGGTGCGCGGGAAGCACGGAATGGCGATGACATCCGGCCGGAGACAGTGAATTTGTCTCCCCGGGTTTGGTGTGACTGGTCAGCAGCCAGGGTCATCCTCTGGCTATCAGCCATGCTGGTGTCGCTCGCCTCCTGCGCGCAGGAGGGCCGGGTCGAGGCGCCAGTCGATTCGCTGGCGCTCGAGTCTGCCGCAGCCGCCTCGCCTGCCTCGCCCGCCGGGGCCGAGGTACGGGTGCTGACGATCGATGGAGTGATCAATCCACTTACCGCTCGCTATCTCGAACGCGGTTTACGAGACGCCGCCGAAGCGCGCGCGCAGCTCGTCGTGCTACGCCTCGACACTCCCGGTGGTCTCGAGAGCTCCATGCGGACGATGACGCAAGCCATCATGGCGTCGCGCGTTCCGGTAGCGGTCTACGTCACCCCACCAGGCGCCCGCGCCGCATCGGCCGGGCTGTTTCTCACACTCGCCGCGCCCGTCGCGGCAATGGCGCCCGGCACCAACATCGGAGCCGCGCATCCCGTGGGCATCGGCGGCGGCGAGAGTGACAGCATCATGACCGGCAAGGTGGTGAACGATGCGGCGGCGTTCGCTCGCTCCCTGGCGGCGCGGCACGAGCGCAATGGCAAATGGGCGGAGGCGGCCGTTCGCCAGAGCGTCTCCATCATCGCCGCCGAGGCGCTGGAGGAGAATGTGATCGACATCGTCGCTCGCGATATGGACGACCTGTTGAGCCAGCTCGATGGGCGCCAGGTCGCAACCACGGCGGGAAGAACGACGCTGCATACGGCCCAGCCCGAGATCGTACACGAACCTATGCCGCTCGGCGACCGGCTGCTTCACGTGATCACCGATCCGAACATCGCGTATCTTCTCTTCACGCTCGCGATGGTTGGACTCGTCGCGGAGCTCTACCACCCGGGGCTGATCTTCCCGGGACTCACGGGTGCGGTCTCGCTGATCCTGGCGCTGGTAGCCTTCGATAGCCTTCCGATCAACTGGGCGGGTGTGCTGCTGCTGCTCATATCCGTGGCGCTCGTGATCGCCGAGCTCCACACGCAGGGGGGCGGCGTTCTGGGCATCGGTGCCATCGTGTCCTTCGTCCTCGGCTCGCTCCTGCTTTACCAGCCGTTCGGCATACCATCGCCCACGGCACCCGCGATGCGGGTGAGCCCGTGGCTGGTAGCTGCCATGACCGTCGGTATGACTGCCTTCTTCGGACTGGTCGTCCGCGCACTCGTCCGCGCACAACGCGCGGAGGTACTGACTGGCACGCAGGCACTCGTGGGACGCATCGGCGTCGCGGTGACCAATCTTCATCCCGGCGGGCAGGTGCGCGTCGACAGCGAGATGTGGAGTGCGACCGCGGAGTACGGCAGCATAAATGCTGGCGAGGAAGTGGAGGTGGTCGACGTCGAGGGAGTCACTCTCCTCGTGAGGCGACCGTCCGTCTAGCACACAACTGCGGCGGGCAGACGGTGGGATCTCTCAACATCCGCAACAGGAGGGAGGAATGCCATTGGAGTCGACCGATCTGATCGTAGTGGGACTTCTGGCGCTCGTCGTGGTCATCATACTCGCCCTCGCGATCCGCATTGTCCCCGAATATCAGCGCATCGTGGTGTTCCGCCTCGGCCGTGTGCTGGATCTCAAGGGGCCCGGCCTCGTGCTGCTGATTCCCCTGGTGGATCGCGGCGTGAGGGTCGATCTGCGCGAACGCTTCTTCGACGTACCGCCCCAGACCACCATCACGGAAGACAACGCGCAGCTCTCGATAGACTTTCTCGTGTACTCCAAGGTGGTTGACGCTCTGCCGAGTGTCCTGAACGTGGAGGACTACGAGGGCGCGGCGCGCGGGCTCGCGATCACCACCCTGCGCGCCGTGGTCGGGGGCATGGTCCTCGATGACGTGCTCGCCAGACGCGAGCGCATCAACGATGCGCTGCGCGAAAAGCTGGACGAGGTGACCAACCGCTGGGGTGTGAAGATCACAGCCGTCGAGATCCGGGAGCTCACCCCTCCGCCAGAGATCCAGACGGCCATGACGAGGCAGATGGCCGCGGAGCGCGCGCGCCGGGCAACCGTAACGGAAGCGGACGGTACGCGCGATGCGGCCATCCGCATCGCGGAGGGGCAGAAGCAGTCGCTCATCCTCGAGGCGGAGGGCGAGCGGCAGGCGATGATCCTCCGCGCCGAAGGGCAGGCGCTGGCCCTGGAGCGAATCGTCCAGGTAGCCCGCACGCTCGAAAGCAACACGATGGCGCTGCAGTACCTCGAAGTGCTGCGCGTGCTGGCGGCGGCGCCCTCCACGAAGATCGTGGTGCCCGCGGACCTCGGAAACCTGCTCCGCCCTCTACTCGGCCATACGGCCGCAGCGGCCGCAGCGACGGGCAAGTAGGTCGAGAAGGCGCCGCCGCATCCACGAGTGGCGAGTGTGAGCACCAGCGACGAACGAAGATGAACTTCGTAGCACGAAAGCGGCATTCTTCACGGCAGGACCTGCGTGCTACTGCTTCACTCAAAAACACGCCCCGCTCGGAAGAGCGGGGCGTGTTTTTGGCGAACCACTTCACGATGTGCGCAGATACTCACCACCCCTCGCCGGAGTGGGCGCAGCTACCTCGAATGGCCCGTCGTTTGGAAGGTGCTCAGCTGACCCGTTGAACGTTGGCCGCGTGCAGGCCCTTGTCGCCGTTCTGGATCTCGAACTCCACTTCCTGTCCCTCGGCGAGCGTCTTGAAACCGTCCATCGTGATAGCCGAGAAATGCACGAAGACGTCTTCACCGCTCTCCTGCTCAATGAAGCCGTAGCCCTTGGCATCATTGAACCACTTCACTTTCCCTCTGGCCATTCGAGCTGCCTCCTGCGGGGTGCAATCGGATCCTGCACTGCGTTGTGCGGGGCAGACCGTCGGCGGTCTGCGAGCGCCTATATAGGTTCAACCTGCGTTTTTGTCAAGAGAATACCTTGTGCCACAACGCTATACCCAACGCCACGGTCGCGGCTATCCGCACGTTGTCGTCCACCGGTTCCCCGTAGCGCTCGGCCACGGTCGCCAGTGCCGCCGCGGCCACGCTCTCCGCCGGCGGGAGGTGCGCCAGTGCCAGCGCGCCGGCCAGAGTCACCGCGAAGCACGCCAGGCTCCCGCGCACGGTCTTACCGCCGGCGCGCTTCGCTCCATTGACTCCCATACTTTCGGCATCTCCTGCCCGCCCGGCGCCGGCCGTGCCGCGCGCCTGGCCGCCACTCTCCCGCACCCCTCCCCGCCGCTCGAAGGCGCGCCCCACCAGCGCGGCCGCGGCATCGCCCGCGGAGATGGCCCACATCGCCGCCACCGCCACGCCGCGCGGCGCGAACGCCGCCACGCCGAGCATCGAGAGCACCATCCACGTCGCCCCCGACCACCTCGCGTGCTCGTGCTCGCGCAGCAGCACCCCCACCCAGCGGAGGAAGCGCTCGCGGGCGGGCGCGTGCCACGCGCGGGCCAGCTCCACCGCCACCGCCACTATCGCCCCGGCGCCGAGCACCGCCAGCAGCCACGCGCGCGGAAAGCCGAACGCGTACGCCACCGGCACTACCACGAACACGAGGTGCAGCGCCTTGCGCGCCAGCTCGCGCCGCAGCGTGAGGCGAGTGGAAGCTCCGTTCACCGGCACACGCGCCGCGCACGCCGCGGCGGCGGCGACACGCGATCAGTGCAGCCGCGCACGCTGCAACGCCCGCTGGAAATCGAGCTCGCTCGACGGCGTGAGACGCCAGCGGTCGAAGCCCATCTCCGATTCGAACACGAGCCGTACATCGTAGTCGATGTAGTCCCAGCTCTGCACGCTCGCGCGGGCGAGTCCACGGTCGTCGTCCACGGTGATGCGGTCGGGCGCGCCGAGCGCGACGTAGACTCGCCCGCGGTCGGTGAGCCACCCTTCTTCCCCGTCGCCGGCGAAGCGGCGGTTGGCGCTGGCGATGCGGTCGAAGTAGGCGCGCAGCGCCTCGTGCTCGGGCGTACCCGCCTCGGGGTCGGTCTCCTTCCGGAATCTCGACCACGCCGCCGCACGCTCGGCGCGCGGCGTGGCGGCCAGCGCGCGGAGCTGCTCGGGCGTGGCGAAGTAGCGGAGGCGCTCGAGCATCTCGTCGAAGGTGAACACTCCGATCCCCGTGCCGAAGCTCACGAAGAGCGGCGCGCGCACGGTGTCCGCCGAGCCCGCGAGCGATGCCAGTATGGTGAAGCGGCCGGGCCCGAGGCGCGACACGGGGAGCTCGCGCACCAGCGCGGCCAGCGGCCGCGATTCGCCGAACGAGAGCGAGTCTTCCAGAACGAGAACGTTCGCGTCATCGACCACTGCGATCGTGAGCCGCGCGCCGTCGGGGAGACCGTAGCCTTCCAGGTATAGCGCGATCACCGAGTCGCGGCCGAACACCGCGGTGGCAGTGGGGTTCGCGATGAGCGTGGGCGCGTCGCCCACGCTCGCGCGCGGAGCGGCGTCGAACGCCGGCACCATCGACGACAGTGCTCGCGACGCCATGCGCGGCACGGCGATGCTGTCGAGCAGCTGGCCGCTTTCGGGCGCGCGGTCGTCCTGAACGTCGAGCTGCATGGCGTACGCGCCGGGCGGTACGCGCACGAACTTCTGGAAGATGATGTTCGGCTCGCGCGCGCCGGCTTCTCTCGCCGAAGCCACTCGCACACTCTCGTGCGACTCGGCGCTCGCCACGATCGAATCGCGCCCCGGCACGCGGAACTCGATTGTGACCGTGTAGCCGGCGCGCTGCAGCCTCCCCTCCGGACGGAACTCGAGCGCGCGGTTGGCGAGCGCCACGCTCACGAGCGCGAGCGTGCTGTCGGAGTCGTCGCTCGCCAGATAACTCACGCTCGCCACGAAGCCGAGCGGCGCACCGTACACCATGAGGCCGGCGGAACGGTAGACGCCGCGCGGATCGATGTCGCCGAGGCCGCCCGCGCGCGATGTGTCGGGCGAAGCTCCCGGCGCGCTGTCGAGCGTGTGCGCGCGGGGGGAGCAGGCGAGGGTGGCGAAGGCGAGGGATGCGGTGAGGAGGGTGGCGAGTGTCGCTCTCGCCATCTTCGTCATTCCCGCGAAAGCGGGAATCCATGTTACACGGGCAGAAACTGGATTCCCGCTTTCGCGGGAATGACGAAGATCCCGGGGATGACGAGCGAGGTCCCCGCGATCTGCTTGCTCGCGCCATGCGGGAGAGTTAGCTTCGCCCCCGTGAGCCGGGAGAATCTGACGGGGACTACCCTCGCTGGGTACGCGCTGCGCGACATGGTCGGTGAGGGGGGGACGGCCGTAGTGTACCGCGCCGAGCATCCCGAGCACGGCACCGTCGCGGTGAAGGTGCTGCGGGAGAAGCTGCGCAACGATCGCACGGCCATCGCGCGCTTCCTGCGCGAGGCGGAATACGGAACGCAGGTGGTTCATCCCAACGTCATCCGTACCATCGAGATCGGCGAGCCGCATCCTGGTCTCCACTTCCTCTGCACCGAGTGGGCGCCGGGCGAGCTCCTCGAGCGCTACGCAAAACGTAACGCGCCGCTCCCGCCCGCCGAAGCGGCCGACATCGTCTATCAGATCGCCGACGCCGTCAAGGCGGCCCACGACGCGGGGATCATCCACCGCGACCTGAAGCCCGACAACCTGATGTACGATCCGGCCACGAGGCAGGTCAAACTCCTCGACTTCGGGATCGCCGCGCAGGCCGACCTCGCGCCCGAGGAGCGGCTCACCCGGGCCGGTTTCTTCGTGGGTACGCTCATGTACGTCGCGCCCGAGGCGCTATCGGGCCAGCTCGTCACGCCCGCGGCCGATCAGTACAGCCTCGCCACCATCGCCTACTACCTGCTCTCGGGCGCGCTCCCCTATCTGGCGCGCTCGCAGCGCGAGATGTTCACGCAGCTCCTCTCGCAGCCGCCCATCCCGCTGAGCACGGCGCGCAAGGGACTCGCCATCTCGCCGGCGGTGGAAGAGGTGGTCATGAAGGGACTCGCGCGCGACCCCGCCGAACGCTATCCGGACGTGCTCACTTTCGCGAAGGAGCTGCGCGCGGCCGTCGAGGCGCCGCCGCCGAAGACGCGACCCGAAGGACTCGTGGCTCGTATGAAATCGCTGCTGCGCAAGGGCGCCGACTAGCGCAGCACCGACCGCCGCGTCACGACCCGGAGCCCACGTGCCGCGGCTCCGCGGCCGCTTCTTCCGTGCTCACCGCCGCCAGATCGGCGGGATCCACCGGGAGCCAGAGGGTGAATATGGCGCCCTTGCCCAACTCGCTCTCCACGGTGATGTCGCCGCCCATGAGCCGCGCCAGCCGGCGCGATATGGGGAGCCCGAGCCCCGTGCCCCGCTGCATCGAGTCGCCGCGCGGCCCCGCGTTCACCTGCTCGAACTCGTCGAAGATCCGCTCATGGTCCGACGGCGCGATCCCGAGCCCGCTGTCCGCCACCTGCAGCGCTATCCATACCCCGCGCTGCGCGAAGGACGGAAGCTCGAGCCCGCTTCCCACTCCCGGCGCGGCGCCCGCCTGCGGCGTCAGCCGAAACATCGGCTGTCGCTCCGCTTTCGGCGTCACGAGCCGCGCCCGGATCGCCACGCCGCCGCCACCGGCCGGCGTGAACTTGAGCGCGTTGCTCAGGAGATTCATCAGGATCTGCCTCAGGTGCATCGGATCCGTGCGCACCCGCGGGAGCGAGTTCCCCACCGCTATCGAGAAGGCCAGCTCGCGCTCGCTGATCAGCGACTCCACCTCGCTCGCGACGTCGAGCACCATGGCGCGCAGATCGAGCGACTCCATGTGCACCTCGAGCCGGCCGGCGGCCATCTTCGCCAGATCCAGGATCTGGTCCACGAGCTGGCGCAGATGGTTGGCGGACGAGGTTATCCGCTCCACCGGCGGCATCTGCCGCGGCGTGAGCTCGCCGTACACGCCGTCGTGCAGGAGCTCCACGAAGCCCACGATGGCGTTGAGCGGCGTGCGCAGCTCGTGCGAGACGTTGGCGAGGAACTCGCTCTTCACCCGGTTCGCCCTCAGCAGCTCGGACGAGAGCCGTTCGAGCTCCGCCGAGCGCTCCACGAGTCGCTCGTTCTGGTTGTGCTCGTGCAGCAGGACGAGGATGAGCGTGCCGAGGGTGGCGAGTCCCACGGCCCAGAGCAGGATGCGCACGTCCACGTAGGTGGAGGGGCGCTCGACGATGAGCTGCCACTCACCGCCGCCCGGGACCTGGAAGCTCGTGGTGGCGCTGCTCACTCCCTCGAAGGTGCGCGGCGGCGGGCCCGTGCGGGCGATGGTATCGGCGTCGGCCACGATGAGCAGCCGCCCCCGAACCGGCGGGCGCCCGCGCCGGAGTCTCTCGATCATCGACGACGCGGTCACGCCGCCGCCGGCGTAGCCGCGGAAATTGTCGCCCACGAATATGGGATCGATGAGCAGGATGCCACGCTCTCCGCCTAGCAGGATGCCCGGCGGGGAAACCTGGGCGCGCCGAGCACGGCGCGCTTCGTAGGTGATGCGGGCCAGCGAGAAGCTGTGAGCGGTGTCGACGTCGAAGCCGCGCGCCAGGCGCAGCGCGCTGTCGCCGAAAACGTGCTCGTTGGTGATGCGCCCCGTGGCGTCGGTTATCCAGATCCGCCCGAACGATGCGGCGTACTCGCTCAGCGAGAGGGTGAGCGAGCGGAAGTGCGCGGAGTCGGGCGCGCGCGACGTGTCCAGGTAGAGCCCCCGCATCGACTGCAGCGCTTCGGCGTGCACCGCGATGAAGCTCTCCACGATCGCCGCCGACTGCACCGACTCGATCGTGACTCGATTGCGATTCGACGCCGCTATGGTGCGGTCGACCGCGAAGAGTCCCGCGAGAGCGAAGAGCAGAACCAGAGCTAGAGCGACCGATGCGGGACGGAGCCGCGACAGCGAATAGGGTAGCCGCACGTATCCCCTTGTTGAAGCAGTCGCCAGGGCCCACGAGCTTCGATTGACTCCGTCACAGCCCACGGGTAACGTACCGCCATGACCGAGCACGACCGTCTTCTTCAGCTTCTGGCCACTCGCTCAGTGCGCCGCGGGCAATTCACGCTCGCGTCCGGGCGGCAGTCCACACTTTATATCGACGCGCGGCTCACGACAATGAGTCCCGAGGGTCTCTCCGTCATCGGACCGCTCGGCGTGAGCGCCATCGCAGGCAGCGGCTGGAACGTTCAGGCGGTGGGCGGGCTCACGCTCGGCGCCGATCCCGTTTCGTACGCGATCAGCTACGCGAGCGCCTCGCACTCGCGCCCGCTGCGCGCCTTCACTGTGCGAAAGCAGGCGAAGGAACACGGCACCGGCAAGCTCATCGAGGGACCGTTCCGCGCGGGCGACCGCGTGGTGGTGATAGAGGATGTGATCACCACCGGCGGCTCGGCGCTCAAGGCGATCCAGGCCGTGCGCAACGCCGGCGGCACGGTGGCGGGCGTGCTGGCGCTGGTAGACCGCGAGGAGGGCGGCCGGGCCGCCATCGAGACAACCGGAGTGCCCGTGCTCGTGATGGCGCGCGTCTCGGAGATCCTGGAGCACCTCCCCCCCGAGTCGCACGCTACGACGTAGCCAGGACGGCGTGCCCCCGCCTGGTAACTACCCGACCGGACGGTTCGTCTTTCGGGTATGGTCCACGACGATACGGCCGCGAGGGCACGGGAGCTCGAGGAAGAGGAGCGGCAGAAGGACATCATCGCATTCCGCCACGGCGGCCGGCGCCGGCGCGCGGCGATCCTGGTGGTGGGGCTCGCCATCTACTTCGCCATCCTCTCCGACCTGCTGAGAGCGTCGCTCTGGCTCGCGATCGGAATCTTCATAGCCGCCATCGGTGCGAACGAGCTCCTGGGCTTTTTCGCGCAGCGGCCGCAGTCGTACCGGTCATGGTACCGCTACGTCTTCGCGATCTTCGACGTGGCACTCGTGAGCGCGCTGGTATTCGTGTTCGGACGCGGCTCGCTCCTGGCGCTGTATTTCGTGGCCATCATCCCCCACTCGTTCGGGCAGGGCAGAAGGCTTGGCCGCTTCACGGTGGTTGCCGCGGCCATAGGGTACGCGGCCGCCATGTGGGGGTATCGGCATCTCCACCCCGTTCCGATGGATACCGGTGCCAGGAGCTCGGCGGGGATCGTGGCCATCGCGCTGGATGTGGCGATCCTGATCGCGGCATCGTGGCTCGTCGTCCCGATCGCCGCCCGTCTGGTGAGCCGCGTGCGCGGGACGCGCGACTGCATCGCGGAGGCGGAACACGGCAATCTGCTGGTGCGCGCACCCGCACGGCACACCGACGAGCTCGGCTTCCTCGAACGGAGCTTCAACAGGATGCTCGAGGAACAGGGCTACATCATCGCCACGGTACAGCGCGAGGCGGACGAAGTGGCGGCGCTCTCCGAACAGCTCGCTTCGGCCACGCAGGAGCTGAGCGCCACGGGGATGCACTTCGCCGAGACCACGCGCGCGCTCTCGAGCGAGCTGGACGACCAGCGGCAGTACACCGAGGCGGGCGCCGCCGAAGCGACCGGCGCCCACTCCGCCGCGGAAGCCATTCGCGAGCGCGCCGAGCAGCTCGAGAGCAGCGCGCGGGAGCTCCTCGAGGCCGCCACCTCGAGCCGGAGCGCGATATCGCGCGCGGCGCAGACGCTGGTGGTGATCGGCGCCGACGTCCGCGGCACGGCGAGCACCGCGGTGCGGCTGGCCGACGCATCGGCACGAGTGGGTGACTTCGTCACCACCATCTCACGCATCGCTCGGCAGACGAATTTGCTCGCGCTGAACGCAGCGATCGAAGCGGCACGCGCGGGCGATCATGGAAAAGGGTTCGGGGTGGTGGCGGAGCAGGTGCGCCAGCTCGCCGAGGAGAGCGCGCTGGCCGCGAAGGAGATAGCGGGCACCGTGGGGACCATCCGCGAGCACATCGCGAGCGTGACGGATGCCATGACCGCCGGCGAGCGCGAGGTGACCAACGTGGGCGAGATCGCCACAGAGGCCGACAGCGCGCTGAGCGAGATCCTCGCGGGAATCGAGCGCGTGGCGCAGGTCATCACCGAATCGGTCGCCGTATCGAGAGAGCAGGCGGGCGGCCTCGCCGAGCTCTCGGAAAAGATCGAGAGCATCCAGACGCTGGCCGGGAAGGCCGCGGCGCGCGCCGGCGAAGCCACCAGCGCCGCAGAGGAGCAAACCGGAGTGATCGACGGTCTGGCGGAGGCATCACTGCAGATGTCGGAGTCCGCCGGCCGGCTGCGAGCCTCGATAAGCCGGTTCGACGTGGCCGCGCTCACCACTACGCAGGAACAGCGTCTTCCTCCTCGTCAGCCGAGTCGTCCGACCCCGGCTCCGATTCCGGCACCACGGAATAGGGCGACGACAGCGGCGTGAAGCGTCGCAGCACCTCGACGTGGGGGAGAATGAGCTCCTCGCGAAAGCGCTGAAGCATCCCTTCGCCATCGTAGTGCTGGCGGAAGCTCACGGCGGTCATGTGGAGCATGGTGCGCACGTGACGGCCGAAGCTCTGGGGCGAGGAGTACTCGAGGTGGTTGGCGACGTTGCAGACCGATAGACCGGGGTTCTCGAAGACACGCGCGGCCTGGACCAGCCGCGCCATGGCGAGGTAGCGCTTGGGTGCCGGAAGGCCGGCCCGAAAGAACCGGCTCATCAGGGTACTCGGTACTACACGCAGTTTGCGCGCGAGCATGCGGACACTGGTGATGCGAGGCGACACGCTCCGAAAGAGCATCTCGAAGAAGCGCCAGCAGTCGGCCGGGGCTCCGGCCAGGTCGAGGGAGAGCTGGCCGAGCGCGAGCCGTTCGATCTCGGCCGCCCGATCGGCCACGAGCATTTCGCGCAGCACCTTCCACCCCGCCGGCTGCCGCACGTCCACCAGCGACCGCACGCCCGACTGGCCCAGCGAGAGCACAGCCTGAGGCGTCTCGGAGCTGAAGCTGGAGAGGAGGGCCACCGCGGGCACGCGCGGGAATTCGCGCACGAGACGAGCCACCCTCCCCACCTCGAGGTCGGCGCAGCGCGAGACCGAGACGAGAACGATCTTCGCGCGGTGCTCGTAGAGATCGCGGAACACATCGTCGATGGAATCGCGATGCAAGGTGTGGTACAGCCCTTCCCCGGCGGCATCCACGCGCTGCCGTTCGCCGGGGAGGAGCATAGTGGCGATCGGCGTGAGCTTCACGCGATTCGAGTGACTGGCGCGCATGCAGACACCCCTGGAGCGAGTCAGTGAGAGTAGCGTCATCGTCGCACGTGCAACGAGATGCAACACGAGACGGCATACGCGGGTAGAGTCGTAGCGTCAGGTCATTACGACGTCAGGGACGCGCCAGTGATGGGTTCGCATGTGCGCTGCACCAGTCAGTGGCTCCCGACGTCCGGTCAGCCTCCGACCGGAGGCGTCAGGTGCGAAACGGGAACCTCGACGTATAGGACATTTTCGGGCGCAGCTCCCGCTCTGCGTTCGAGATCCAACGCCGTAGTCCTGGCCTGGAGGGGTTATATTCAGAGATGGGAACGGTCGGCCGGACGGTCGCGTGGAGCTCAGCGCTCCGCGAGGAAAGTCCGGGCTCCGCAGGGCAGGCCGCCAGGTAACGCCTGGGCGCGGGTCGCTTTCACGAGTGGCCAGCGACGGAAAGTGCCACAGAAAATACACCGCCGGCCGCCGGACCGGGCCGGTAAGGGTGAAATGGTGGGGTAAGAGCCCACCGCGCGTCCGGCAACGGGCGTGGCAGGGTAAACCCCGGCTGGAGCAAGGCCAAATATGCGGCGAGAGGCGGCCCGCCTCGATCGAGACGCCGCGGGTAGGCTGCTAGAGGGTGCGAGCGATCGCACTCCCAGAGAAATGACCGTCCGGATGGCGACATCCGACAGGACCCGGCTTACAGGCCGACCGGACCCACTCTCCTTCCTTCGCTCGCACTTCCACTCGTTCTTCGAGGAACCGCCGCTGCCGCCGAACGCAACCCCCCGCCGGTTCGCCAGCTGGTTCCTCGCAGCGCTGGCGGCCACGATGGCCGGCACCGCCTGTACCATCGGCGGCCCGCCAGCGGCGCCGCCGACGCCCGTCCCAACGCCAGCCGATTCGGCGTCCAAGGCGACGATCACGACAGCACGGTGGACCCCCGTGCGCTCGCCGGGGAGCTGGAGCTACCTGGTCCACTCCACCGGCACGGTGTCACTATCCGGTGACACAACCGCCGATTCGCTCCCGATCGCCAGAACCATCGTCTACAGCATCACCCTCGCCCCCGCGCTCGATACCGGCGCCGACGGCACGATATTCCGGTTCAGCGGCTCCGTGGATTCGGTAGCCGTCACCATTCCCGATCGAATCCCCGTGCCCACGGCAGGGAGCAACAGCAAACCACACTTCCAGGGTACGCTTGCCGCCGACGGCCACCTGCTCACCATCGCGAGCAACGCGACGTCGCTATGCGCCGGCACCGTCGATCCGCTAACGGCCGCTTCTACGCTTCTCTTCGCCGTACTCCCGGAAGGCATCTCGCCCGGGAGCCGCTGGGCCGATACGGCGTCCACGACTACCTGTCGAGGACGGCTGCCGCTACTCGTGACAGCAACGAGACACTACGAGGCTATCGACGATACATTGTGGGGTGGGAGGCGCGCTCTCCTGATCACGCGGACAGACTCGCTCGCCATCCACAGCACGCCGAAAAACGACAGCCTCACCAGCGACAGTACCGACTCGATGCGCGCGCATGGCAGCGGAATGGGAGCGTTCACTCTCCTGCTGGACCCGTCATCCGGTACACTGCTCCAGGCCAGTGGGATGAGCCGGACAGAGATCCTGGTCACCATGGGTACCACTCGCTTTCCTTTCCAGGAAGAGGCACACCAGACCATCACTCTCCTGGACTCGCCGCCGGATCGTCCCACGATGCCGGCTCGATGATGGCCGCGCGCTCCGGTGCCTTGAACGCCATCCTGATCTCATCCGTGGGCATGTAGCGCAGGATCTCCAGCAGGTAGCTGGCGTTGAAGCCGATGTCGAACGGATCGCCCTCGAAGTTGATCGGCAGCTCGTCCTGAGCCTCGCCGAGATCCGGAGTCTGAACGCTGAACTTGAGCATCCCGGCGTTGAAGGAGAGCCGGATCCGGTGCGTCTGGTCGGACGCCACTACGGACATACGCTTGAGAGCGCTGGCCAGGGCATTTCGATCGGCCAGGGCTATCTTGTCGTTATCGCTCGGAATCACCTGTTCGTAGTTCGGATACGGGCCTTCAATCAGACGAGTATATACCGAAGTAACCGGCGACCTGAAGCCCAGATGGTTATCGCCCCGCGCGATTTCCAGGTCCTCTTCCGCGGGGAAGAGCCGCCGGATCTGCTCGAGCGCCTTCGGCGGTACGATCATATCGCCCGAAAGCGTGCCCGAATCGGAGGTGATCGGAAGCTCCATCTTGGCCAGACGGTGGCCATTGGTCGCCACCATCCGCATGTGCTCCGGCTTGAGCTCCCAAAGTACTCCGTTGAGGATGGGACGGCTCTCTTCCGTGGACACCGCAAATGCCGTATGCGAGATGAGCTTTTGCAGCTCCCCGGAGCGAATCCGCCAACTATCCGCGAATTTCACAGCCGGGAACGCCGGAAATTCATCACGTGGCAATCCCAGGAGCTTGAACCGCGACCGGCTGCATTCGAGTGAGACCCGCTGCTCCCCGCTGGTGCTCACTTTCACGGGTGCCGACGGAAGTTCTCGCACTATCTCGGCGAGTTTCTTGGCCGGGATGGTTATAGCGCCCTCGCTCTCGACGTCTGCGGTGAGATCCGTACTGACGGCCATGTCCAGATCCGTACCGGAGAGCCTGATCCCACGCTCCGTGGTCTCCACCAGGATGTTCGCCAGGACAGGAAGGGTGGTCTTCGCCGGTACGGTTGCCGTAACCGCGGTAAGTCCATCCTGCAACTTCTCGCGAGCGATGGTGAAGCGCATTCGAGATCCTCGTTGTTGACTCTTTGGGCGACCTGTACTTCTGCTTTCTATAGGATATAAAAAGCTAGAAGCAGTAGTAGAGCGTGTGGAAATGCGGGGAAGTCGCGCAAGTTACGATACACACGGAGCTTAGAGTTAGCTAGTCGATGTGGAGGAATCCCGGCTCGGCGAGCTCCTTCACATTGGCCGGCTGTGCTCGGTGGAAACGCGGGGAAAATAGCGGGTTGTCCACATCTTTCCACGTTACGAGCGCAGCTTTTCCAGAGTGGTTTTCAGGTTCACCACGCGCCGCGCGAACTCGCTGTCGTTCTTCATCATGCCTTCCACCTTCTCGAGGCTGTGGATGACAGTCGAATGATCGCGTCCGCCGAACGCGTTCCCGATTTCCACGAGCTGCGTACCGAGGAGGTCGCGGATCAGGTACATGGCCACCTGGCGTGGTATGGCGATCTGCTTGGTACGGCTCTTGGAGCGGAGACCGTCCACCGTGACATCCCAATCGCGGGCTACGGCTTCCTGGATACTCCCGGCCGACAGGGTGAGAGCCTCGCGTGAGCCGGCATCACCGTTCATACGCAGCTTGTCTCGAAGCGCTTCTCGTGCGAGGTCGACGGTTATTCCGCGATGCTTCAAAGACGCGACGGCGAGAACCTTGTTGATGGCGCCCTCGAGCTCTCTCACGCTGGAACGTACATGCTCGGCGATGAACTGGATGACGTCGTCGGGGATGGTGAGCTTGACGTGTTCCAGGCGCGCCTTGTTCTGCAGGATCGCTATGCGGTGCTCCAGCTCCGGGAGCTCGACGTCGGCTACCATTCCCCACTGGAAGCGGCTTACCAGGCGTGCCTCGAGGCCGGGGATCTCCGACGGCGGCCGGTCGCTGGTGAGTATGATCTGCCGGCCGGCCTCGTACAGCGCATTGAACGTGTGGAAGAACTCTTCCTGGGTGGCTTCCTTCCCCTTCAGGAAGTGGACGTCGTCGGCCAGGAGGAGGTCGGTCTCGCGATAACGGCGCCGGAATTCGGGCTGCGACCGGTTCCGGATGGAGAAGACCATTTCGTTGGTGAACTGCTCGCCGCTCACGAAGCGGATGCGCACGCCGGGTTCGCGCAGCGCGATCTCGTGGGCGACGGCCTGCATGAGATGCGTTTTCCCCAGTCCGGTAGCACCGTAGATGAAAAGCGGGTTGTAGACCTTTCCGGGCGAGGCGGCCACGGCCTGGGCCGCGGCCGCGGCGAGCTCGTTGGACTTGCCGATGACGAAATTGTCGAAGGTGTAGCGGGCGTTGAGGCTCGACGTATCGGTCTGAACGACAGTCTGGGCCGCATCCGCCCTGGCTTCGGGCACTGGGGCCACGAAGAAATCCATCTGCGGCCTGGCCTGCCGTTCGTCGGTGACCCGGAAAACGACACTGATTGGATGCCCCAACGCCACTGGCGCGATACTGGCAATCAGATCGGCGTGCTTCGACTCGTTCCACTCCGCGGCGAAACGATCCGGCGTTCCGACGAAAATGGTATCGTCGGTTACTTCCAATGCTTCGGTGGGCTCGAGCCAGGTGCGGAAGCTCTGCTCGGGCAGCTCCGGACGTACGCGCTCCAGGAGCCTGGCCCAGACTTGAGATGCTGTGAGTTCCATGTGCAGAGGAGGGGAGGCGGCGGGGACGCGAAGGTAGGCGTGCATTGTGGAAAAGTCAATCGCGCGGCGGCCGGCCAGCGTGCCGCGACGGCTCTGGAAAGTTGACGTATATGCAGGTATTCACTACCTTTATCGTTCTGTACCTCGTCGCCTTTCAGAAATGCTTTCGGAGTAGATATGGGTAAGCCAACCTACCGTCCCCGCAACAAGCGCCGCATCCGCACCCACGGGTTCCGCGAGCGCATGTCCACTCGCTGGGGACGCGCAGTTTTGAGTCGCCGCCGCAAGAAGGGTCGCCAGCGGCTGACGGTGCAGCTCCCGTCCAAGTACGCCGGCGCCTGACGATCTGCGCTTCCCGCGTGCCGTCCGGCTGACGCGGGATGCCGACCTGCGCAGAGTAGCGCGCGAAGGGAAGCGCATCCGGACTCAGGTCCTCGAGATCCGGGTCAGCGCTTCCCCTTTTTCTCACCCTCGGGCTGGCTTCATCGTGCCGAAGTACTCTCGAACGAGCGTTGCACGCAACCGCTTGAAGCGAAGACTTCGCGAGGTAGTGCGCACGGAGCTCCTCCCGCATCTGCCCGCGGTAGACCTGGTAGTGAGAGCTCGGCGCGAGGCCTACGACGCGTCGTTTGCCGAAATACGCGGGCAGCTCCTTCACTCGCGCGAGCGACTGCTGGGCTCGCTCGGCGCGAAATAATGCGGTGGCTGCTGATCTTTCTCGTCCGCGGCTACCAGGTGGTGATTTCTCCGCTCCTTCCCTCCACCTGCCGATTCTATCCGAGCTGTTCCGCGTACGCAGTGGAAGCGCTCGAGCGACATGGCGCCTGGCGTGGAGGGAAGCTCACCCTTCGCCGCCTCGCGCGTTGTCATCCTTTCCACCCGGGCGGCTACGACCCGGTGCCCTGACCCAGCAAGCCATTAAATGGACAAGCGCTTCATCCTCTTCGTCATCCTCGCGGCGCTGATCCTGGTCGTCACGCCGAGGATCTTCCCGCCCGCGAGGGACGCGACTCCTCCCGGGACCGTGGCCGATTCGGCGCAGCCCGCGGCAACTTCGGGCAGCACCGCGGCCACCGTTCCCGAATCAGGAGCTGCCGCTCCCACCTCCGCCCCAGTACCAGTCGTGGGCGAGAGTACGACGGCGACGGAGACGCGATCGCGGAGCGACAGCGCGGTGGAGCAGACGGCAGCCGCAGCTCCGGCCCGGGCGGACACGATCACCGTGGCCACGTCGAGGGCCGTCTATCGTTTCAGCACCGTGGGCGCGGCGCCGATCGGGATCCAGCTCGACGACTACGAGGCGCTCTCGGGCGACAGCGGCACCGTGGAACTGGCCCGTCCCGGGACGCCGCTCATGAGCTTCGAGCTGCTCCGCGCGCCGGGCGACACCATCCGGCTCGACCGCCAGCCCTTTACCATCGACAGTTCGACCAGCACGGACGGCACTCGCGCGTTGGAAGGCCTCACCTTCCGCACGATGGCCAGCGGCGTGCCCGTTGCCATCACCTACACCTTCGCGCCGGACAGCTACCTGGTGCGCGTGAAGGGCAGCGTGGGTACCGTCGCGGGCGCCGCCGCTACGGCGGCCGACCGCTACGTCATCATCCGGCTCGAGCGCGGCCTCAACACGCAGGAGGCCGACACGCTCGACGATCAGCGCCACATGGCCTACGTGGTGAAGCCGTCGGACGACGATGCCAAGGGGACGCCGTTCTCCAAGCTGGATACGGCCGAGTCGAAGATAGTGAGCGGTCCGCTCGACTGGGTGGCGAGCAAGAGCAAGTACTTCGTACTCGGACTCCTCAGCGACAGCGTCACCGGTCCCTTCGGGGGGGCGAAGCTCGTGGGGCTCCCGCACACCAGCAAGATCGAGAACACGGGCGACGCGTTCGTGTCGAAGCGACTCGACCAGCAGGGAAACTTCGGCTTCACCATCTACGCCGGCCCACAGGAGTGGAGACGTCTCCTCGCTCTGGGTAACGACTTCGACAACGTGAATCCGTACGGCGGATTCTTCCAGGGAGTGGTGCAGCCGTTCGCGACTATCGTGATGCGCATCCTGCTCTGGACGCACGATGTGCTGAAGATCAACTATGGATGGGTGCTGGTGATCTTCGGCATCGCCGTTCGCATCATACTCTGGCCACTGAACCAGACGGCCATGCGGGCGAGTCTCAAGATGCAGCGCATCCAGCCCGAGCTGCAGGCGCTGCAGAAGAAGTACAAGAGTCAGCCCGACAAGCAGCAAGCGGAGATGATGAAGCTGTACAAGGAGCACGGGATGAGTCCGTTGAGTCCGCTCATGGGCTGTCTCCCGATGCTCATCCCGATGCCGGTGCTCTTCGCGCTCTACTTCGTCTTCCAGAACACCATCGAGTTCCGCGGCGTATCGTTCCTGTGGATGGCCGACATCTCGCTCAGAGATCCGTACTACATCCTCCCCATCCTGATGGGCGTGTCGATGTTCCTCCTCTCCTGGATCGGGCTCAGGGCGTCGCCGTCCAACACGCAGGCGAAGATGATGGCGTACGTCTTTCCCGTCATGATGGTGGCGTTCTTCTACCGCCTCGCGGCCGGCCTCAACCTGTACTACGCCGTGCAGAACATCGCCGCGTTGCCGCAGCAGTGGCTCATCGCGCGCGAGCGCGCCAAGGTGGGGCCGCCTCCCGCTGCCAAGCCGCCGTCGGCTGCCGCAGCGAAGTCGGGGTAGCGGGGAGAACAGTCTGGAGGGGGGAGGGGGGAGGGGGCTCGGGGGGGTGTCGCGCCGGGACGG
>CAZTTY010000047.1:20021-32239 GCA_964616815.1 uncultured Gemmatimonadaceae bacterium
GGGGGGGCGGCGCCCCCCCCCCCCCCCCCCGGTGTCGCGCCGGGACGGAGGCCGCATCGACATCGACTCCCTCCTTCACCACCCTCCCCGGTGCCTCGTCGAGCGGGTGAGGGAATCGCGATGTCGGAAGGGTCACGCAACGAAGCGAACGCCAGGCGGCTGCGAGTCACCTACGTGGGGCACGCCACGCTGCTCCTCGAGCTGGCGGGGGTACGCCTCCTCACCGATCCGAACTTCGATGCGCGGCTGGCGCGCTTCCTCCCGCGCGTCTCGCCGCCGGGAATAGCGCTCGCGGAGCTGCCGCGCCTCGATGCCATACTCGTCACCCACGCACACGCCGACCATCTCTCCTTCGCGTCGCTCGCCGCGCTGCCGCGCGACGTGCCGCTCCTTGCACCGCCGGCGGTGGCGCGATGGCTCGCGCGGCGCGGTCACGCCAACGCCCTGCCGGTGGCGCCCGACGAGAGCGTGCGGGTGGGCGCCGTGGAGATAACCGCGGGTGCCGCGCGGCACGTCGGTGCGCGCTACGCTGTGGATCGCTGGCGCAGCGCGGCGAACATGTACCTCGTGAACGATTCGCTGTCGGGCGCTGCCTGCTTCTTCGCGGGCGACACCGCACTCTCGGCCGATGGCCGGCGCATAGTCGAAGAGCGCTTTCCCGCCGCCGGCGCGCGCTCTCTCGATCTGGCGCTCCTCCCCATCGGTCACGCGCCGTGGTGGAAGCGCGCGGCCTTCAGGCGCGGGCACCTCACCCCTGGCGACGCGCTGTCTCTCTTCGAGGCGCTCGGCGCGCGCTACTTCATCCCGTATCACTGGGGCACCTTCCGGCACGTGACGTCGGGCCCGTTCCAGGCCATACGCGAGCTCGAGGCGAACCTCGAGCGGCACCGTCGGCGTGCGGACGTCAGGATCCTGGAGCCGGGCGGGAGTTTCGAGATGGACCCGGCGACACGGCTGGCACGATGAGCGGAAAGCCCCTCGACTCGCCCCTTCTTCCTCCTCCACTTCCCCTTCCCGGCGCCGGCGACACCATAGTCGCGTCGGCCACGCCCGCGGGGCGCTCGGCGCTGGCCGTGATCAGGCTGAGTGGCCCTGCCGCATTCGCCGTGGCGGCGCGCGTGCTCGCGCCGTGGCCCCTCGAGCCGCGAGCCGCCCGTCTCGTCACGCTCCGCGACCCGGGGAGCGGGAAAGTGATCGACCGCCCGGTGGCCACCGCGTACGCCGCGCCGCGCTCGTACACCGGTGAGGACCTCGTGGAGCTGAGCGTGCACGGTGGAGAGATGGTCCCGGCGCTCGCGATGGGCGCTCTCCTCGCGGCCGGCGCGCGCGAGGCGCTACCGGGCGAGTTCACGCGGCGCGCGGTGGCCAACGGGAAGCTCGACGTACTGCAGGCGGAGGGCGTGGGCGACCTGATCGACTCCCAATCGCGTGCCATGCACGATGCGGCGATCGGCCAGCTCGAGGGGAGCCTCTCGCGCCGGATCGCCGCGCTGCGCGATGCGGTGATCGCGCTCGAGTCGCTCATCGCCTATGACATCGACTTCCCCGAGGAGGACGACGGGCCCATCGCGCCGGAGCGCGTGGAGCGGGGGATCGCCGATCTGCTCGCGGCGCTCGACGCGCTCCTCGCCACCGCCGCCACGGGCGAGATGCTCCGCCGCGGCGCGCTGGTCGTGATCGCCGGCGCACCGAACGCCGGGAAGTCGTCGCTCTTCAACGCCATACTCGGGAGCGTGCGCGCCATAGTCACCGACATCCCCGGCACCACGCGCGACGCCATCGAAGCGGTGGCCGACATCGGCAACTGGCCGGTGCGTCTGGTGGACACGGCCGGCTTGAGGGAGACGGGCGACGTGGTGGAGCGGCTCGGCATCGAGGTGAGCGAGCGCTACCTGGCCGACGCCGATGCGGTGTTGGCGTGCGGCGAGAGCGACGAGTCGCTCGCGTTCACCGTGGCGAGAGTGCGCTCGCTCACCGGCGCGCCGGTGGTGCCGGTGCGCACCAAGGAAGATTTAGTAGCGCATAGCTACCAATCAACCGAGTCTGGGCCGCCAACGGATGCTGCCGGCGATTTGGTAGCAGAGCGCTACTATCTGGACGGCGGTACCGGGACCGGCGCGGGAGAGGGCTCGGGCGCAGCCGCGCCGGAGCCCGTGGCGGTGAGCGCGGTCACCGGCGCGGGGCTCGGCCGCCTCGCCGATGCCCTCGCCCAACTCCTCGCCGCGCGCTACGGGGCGGGGCGCGCGGGCGCGTCGCACGGCGACCGGTCGGCTCCGCTCCTCACGCGCGAGCGACACCGCGTGGCGGTGGAGCAGGCGCGCGGGGAGACGGCGGCGTTCGCGCACGCGTGGCGCGAAAGCTCGCTCCCGGCCACCGTGGCCGCGGTGCACCTCCACGCCGCGGCGGCAGCGCTCGAATCGCTCATCGGCGGAGTGGACGTGGAGGACGTGCTCGACCGGATCTTCAGCGACTTCTGCGTGGGTAAGTGAAAACGTGGCACACATCTTTCCCTGATCGCTCCCGGAGGAGGGCGCGGGAGACGGACGATGACCACGTTGAAACAGATAGAGCTGAACTGCCCGATATGCTGCAACCGCTTCACCTCACAGGCGGTTCTGTCCACGAACTCGTTCGGCGGGAAGCGCACCGATTTTCACGAGCGCGCAGCGGGCGCGCAGCCCCTGCCCTACTTCATCCACATCTGCTCGCGCTGCGGCTACGCCGGGAGCGAACGCGACTTCGGTGAGGAAGCGGACGTGAGCCCGCTTCTCAAGGAGCACATCTGGGACGAGCTGGCCCCGAAGCTGGCCGACGGCGTGATACCCGGATCGGAGAAGTACGAGTTCGCGGCCAAGGTGGCCACCTGGCAGGGTGCCGAGCCCCGGCGCGTAGCCGACCTGCTGCTCCGTGCGGCCTGGTGCTGTGTGGATGAGGGGGACACGGAGGCGGAGCGCTACTTCCGCCGCGACTCGGCGCTCGCCTTCGAGCAGGCGCTGGAGTCGTACGACGGAGTGGATCGCGATGAGCGCGCGGTGCTCACCTACCTGGTGGCCGAGCTCTGGAGGCGGGTGGGCGATGCGCGGCGTGCCACGGGATGGTTCGACAGGGTGGAGGATGAGGTGACCGATCCCGCCGGCCAGCAGTGGGTTCTGGAAGCTGCCCGGCAGCAGCGGGACTGTCCGCGGGAGTGGTTCGGGTAGCCTCCTGGCGGGCTGGACGGGAGGGCGCGGGGGTGGTGGGTGTGGGGCCGGAGGGAGTATCTTCGGCCACATGAAAGAATATCAGGCCGTTCTGCTGCGGCTCTCGCGCCGCAGTCAGGACGATGAGGATGCGCTCACCGATCTTCTCAACGAGAGGAGCCGCGCCGGGTGGGAGCCTGCCCTGATGTCGCAGGATGCCCAGCGACTCACGGTGGTGTTCCAGCGCCTGCCCAGCGGCGAGAGTGCCAATGTTCCTTCCTGAGCAGATCCTCATGCGTGATCGCCGGGCGTAGACGCCCGGGCACTCCTCACGTGCACATCATCGTCATTCCCGTGTAAGCGGCCGCTCGCGTGGCCAGGGGGTATGAATTGACTACCCACGTCGCGTCGTGCGCCCGCGCACGGCGCCCGGCTGATAGACCATGAGCACGGCGGCCGCATCGGACCGCCGGCCGCGCGTGGAGGCTGCCGAGCGCATCCTCCGCGCGGCAGTGCGCTGCATCGTGGCATCGGGTGCGAGCGCGCTCACGATGCACGAAGTGGCGGAGGAGGCGGGTGTGAGCAAGGGGCTCATCCACTATCACTTCCACGACAAGGAAACGCTCCTGGCGCGCGTGGTGGAGTGGATGACGCGCGGCCTCGTGGCGCGCGAGCGCGCCGCGCTCGCGGAGTCCACGCCGCGCCACGCGATCGACGACCTGTGGGCGTGGCTCTCCGCCGAGCTGGAGCGCGGCCACGTGCGCGTGCTCATGGAGCTCGCGCAGTGGCGCGGCGCACTGGTGAAGCGCGCGATCCACGTCTCCAACCTCGAGCGGCGCGATGCGGCGTCCGCGTCCACGGAGCAGCTCTTCTCGCTGCTCTCCCTCCGTCCGCGCGTTCCGGCCGGTCTGCTGGCCGATGTGGTGGTTCCCTTCACGGACGGTCTTGCCGTGGCCACCGGCATCGACTCCGACTTCAACGCGCGCGCGTCGTTCGACGTCTTCTGGCTCTCGCTCCTGAACCTCACCGAATAACCATCCCGCGCGACACGGAGCGCCGCGGGCGTCTCGCAGGGCGGTTCGTCCTCTGGCTCGCGGCACTGGGACTCCTTGCCTGGGCAGGCATGGCGCTCGCCGTGCTGCTCACGGGCAGGCGCGATGAGGCGCGTCCCGCCGACGCCATCGTCGTGCTCGGCGCCGCGCAGTACGAGGGTCGCCCGTCGCCCGTACTGCGCGCGCGGCTCGACCACGCGCTCGACCTCTATCGCCGCGGCCTGGCGCCGGTGGTGATAGTGACCGGCGGCGTGGGCGTGGGCGACACGACGAGCGAGGCGCGGGTGGGCCGCAACTACCTGGCGAAGCACGGCGTTCCGGACAGCGCCATCATGATGGAGGCACGCGGCCTCACCACGAGCCAGTCGCTGCACACCGTCCGCGCCATGCTGGACGGCCTCCCCGGCCGCTCCGTGCTCCTCGTGAGCGACCCCTTCCACATGCTCCGCCTCTCCATCCTGGCCGACCGGCTGGGGATGGACGCCTACACTTCCCCCACGCGCACCAGCCCCATCGCCGCGAGCGGCATGCAGCAGCTCCGCTACGTTCTGGCCGAGTCCGTGAAGGTGCCGATGGTGATGCTGCTCGAAAGAAAGAAGGAGTAGGAGCAGGAAGCAGACAGCAGGAACTGCACACCAGTCGCCTGTCTCCTGTTTCCTTCTTGTCTGCTTCCTGCTGTCTGCCCCCTCGTTTCGCTCGCATCTTGCTGCCCACCCGTCACCGTGACGCGACGCCCCGCATGGGGAGCCGATCTTTCGTAACGGAACGGGAGAGCAGAGTATGAAACGAATCGCGTTATCGACAATCGCCCTGCTGCTGGGCGCCGCCGGCGGGCTCGGGGCGCAGGGGCTTTCCATTCAGACCAGCAACGGCTGGACCTTCTCGTTCTCCGGCAACGTCAACGCGTTCGCCGTCTACAACGACGGCAAGGTCGACCGCGGCGGCACCATCACCGGCGGTCTCATCACGCCGGAGAAAGCGACTCGCATACGCACCGGGCTACTGCCCGGCTACGCGACGCTCGCCGCCACTGGCAAGGAAGGCGGCCTCGACCTCGGCGTGCACCTCAGCTTCGCGCCGCAGATCCAGAGCAACAGTCTGCACGACAACTTCGGCGCGCAGATCGACCTGCGCGAAGCGTATCTCACCGTGGGCGGATCGTGGGGACAGATCCTGGCCGGCCGCGAGATCGGTCTCTTCCAGCGGCAGAACATCCTCACCGACATGACGCTCTCGGGCACCGGCGCGAGCGGCGGCGTGGTCGGCAACGGCGGCACCACGCTCGGCCGCATCGGGCTCGGCTACATCTATCCGAACTTCAACGCGCAGATCACCTACAGCACGCCAGCCGACAAACCGGCGCAGCTCTCCGTGGGAATCTTCGATCCCAGCGTGGTGTGTCCGCAGGACGGTTGCAGCAGCGCGAGCGGCGCCGCGTACGCGGGCACGAAGCTCCCACGCGTGGAAGCGGAGATCACCTGGAAGAGCAACCTTTCCGGCGGCTCCGGCGCGGATGCAGGCGGCAACAGCGCGATCATGCTCTGGGCCAACGGCATGGTGCAGAAGACCGACGAGTTCGCGACCGACGTCCCCGGCGACAACCCGAGCATCACATCGACTGGCGGCGGCGCCGGAATCAAACTGGACCTCTCCAGTCTCTCGCTCATGGGCTCGGGCTACTACGCCGACGGAGTGGGCACCACGTTCATGTTCGGCCAGGCAGGGGGCGCGCTCGACGCCACGGGCGCCAAGCGGAAGTCGTACGGCTACATCGGCCAGGCCACGTACCAGACGCCCGGCTCGCGCTGGCTGGTGGGAGCGAGCTATGGCGACAGCCGGCTGAAAACCACCGACAACGACCCCGCGGACGCGGCCAACGATCTCGTGGAGAGCAACCGCTCCATCGACGGTCTCCTCACATTCCAGTGGACGAAGGCGCTCCGGTGGGTGGCGAACTACACGTGGGCCACATCGGAGTCCTTCTCGGATCACAAAGTCTCGTCTAACCAGGTGGCGAGCGGTCTGATGCTGTTCTTCTGAGGCCGTGGGCCCATTCACCATCGGCCGGAATCGCGTCCCGGGAGAACCCTTCCGGGCGCGATTCTGTATTACCACCTGGCGCACCGCCGTGCCCAGCGGTGCGTCCGGCTCGTCCTTCGAGAGCCGATGCCGAATCCAATTCACTTCGAGATGCAGCCATCGATATCCCAATCGGGGACACGCCGCGGCGCGGTGCGCGCGCTCACGGCTCCGTTCGTGCTCGTACTCGGCGCCGCTCCACGTCGTATCGCCGCCTGTCTGATGTTACTGAGTGTCGCCGCCTGCACCGCGGGTGACGCCGGCGTCGCGAGGGAGGATTCGCCCGACCGCGTTGCTCCGAGCCGCGCTGGCGTGAGTGGAGCGCCATCCGCGAGCGAGACTGGTGTCGGTGCTGCCGCATCGTCGCGTCCTACCTCGACCGCGGTCGCCGACACGCTCCTGGCGAGCGCGGACGTCTACGCCGGCTGGCGCAGCTTCAACATCAACTGTCAGAGCTGCCACGGTCTCAACGCGGTCGCCAACGAGGCGGCGCCCGATCTGTTGAACTCCGTGCGGAAGGGCGGCACGCTTACGCACGCGCAGTTCAGGGAGGTCGTGCGCAAGGGGCGCATGGCGAAAGGGATGCCTTCGTGGGGCGCGCTGCTGAACTCCACGCAGATCGATCAGATCTACGCCTATCTCGTGGCGCGCAGCAGCGGAGCCCTCGGCGCGGGCCAGCCGAGCGTGGGGGGAGAGTAGCACACATCGTCATTCCCGCGACTCGCGGGGAGCTGCCTTGGTCATTCCCGCGAAAGCGGGAATCCATGTTACTCCATCGAACATGGATCCCGCTCTCGCGGGGATGACGTTGGTATGCGGGGATGACGGCGCAACCCCTCACGCCGCCGCTTCGGCTACACTGTCATCCTCCGCCCAACTCCCGGCGATCTGCCTGGTGGTGACGTTGATGCGATTCCAGGCATTGATCATCGCGATGGAGAGCACGAGCTGAGCGAGAGCGAGCTCGTCGTAGTGCCGTGCGGCTTCGTTCCAGATCTCGTCCGGCACGGCCTCGGGCCTGTCGCTGAGGCGGGTGGCAGCCTCGGTGAGCGCCAGCGCTGCACGCTCGGCATCGCTGAAGAGCGGCGTGTCGCGCCAGGCCGCGACCGCGACGATGCGTTCATCCCTCTCACCCGCATCCCTGAGCTCGTGCACGTGATACTGCATGCACACGGCACAGCCATTGATCTGGCTGGCTCGCAGGTGAGTGAGCTCGAGCGTGCGCCGGGGAATGGTGCTTCCCTCCATCGTCACCAGACCCACGCCGCGCATCGCCTCCAGAGCCCCCGGAACGATGAAAAGAGGGTTCCTGATTCGTGACTTCATGATTGCTCTCCTGAACTGTCGTCTGCATTTCGGGGAGCGAACTCCCCGGTAGAGATTGTCACGGATCGAGTCGTATCGAATTTCTCGTCACAACTGCGACTCGTTTTCCGTCATGCCAATGACGGAGCGAATCAGGAGGATGTGACGATGGAAGCACGGCACGACTGGCTGGCCGAACGATTCGAGGAGAACCGCACTCATCTGAGAGCGGTAGCCTACCGGATGCTCGGCTCGAGCAACGAGGCGGACGATGCAGTACAGGAAGCGTGGCTGCGGCTCGGTCGCTCGGACACGAGCGATGTCGAGAACCTCGGCGGCTGGCTCACCACGGTAGTGGCTCGCGTATGTCTCGACATCCTGCGCTCGCGCAAGTCGAGGCGCGAGGAATCACTGGAGACGCACTACGACGTGGTGGTCAACGATCACGCGTCGGCGAGCGATCCCGAATCGGAGATGATGATGGCCGACTCGGTCGGTGCCGCTCTCCTCGTAGTGCTCGATACACTTTCACCCGCCGAGCGGCTCGCCTTCGTGCTGCACGACATGTTCGCGGTGCCGTTCGATGAGATAGCGCCGATCGTGGGTCGCACACCGATGGCGGTGCGGCAGCTCGCCAGCCGTGCGCGCCGCAGAGTGCAGCAGACGGAAGCCGCGCCGGGATCGGATCATGCCGAGCGCCGGCGAGTGGTGGAGGCCTTCCTCGCCGCATCGCGCGAGGGCAACTTCGAGGCGTTACTTTCGGTGCTCGATCCGGACGTGGTACTCCGCGTGGACGACGCGACGCTTCAGATGGCCGCGGCCAACCGGACGAGTGGCGGACTGAAGCTCGCCCCCGAGATCCGTGGCGCGCCTCGGGTGGTGGATACTTTCGTGGGCCGCGCGAATGCTGCGCGAGTGGCGCTCATCGATGGAGCCGTGGGCGCGACGTGGGCACCGGGCGGGAAGCCGCGTGCGGTGTTCTTCATGTGGGTCGTGAACGGGAAGATCGCCGAGATCAATCTGGTGGCGGATCCAGAGCACATCGGGGAGATGGACATCGAGCTGCTGTAGTCCATCGCGTTCCCAAACCGCGGCTCTTTCGCTGATGAATGGAAACGACGGATCCTGCCTGCCGACGTTCGGAAGGCTCGAATTCGCAGCAACCGTGCTGTTCGTATCAGCGGTGTGATATGGCGGTCGCATGAGCTAGGACTGTAGCGGCTGTCCGTCGACTCGATAGCTCTCGCGGTGCGGCGGGACATCAGCTGCGACTCACTACATGTTCTCTTCTGTTCGCCACTCGATGGTGTTCACGGTAATCGGTTTGGTGCTCCATAGTCGTACCGTACGCACGGCCGCTGGAACATTCACGTACGACGAGCTGCCTGGCTCAGTGGAAGCCGGACTGAGGCAGTAGAACGAGCGGCGGCTTCTGCTGAATGTCACGACATTCATCGGTAACGTCTCACCGTCGACAAGGTCTATCTCCCCACGTATCCGAATGTGCGTACCCGACGAGTCTGCCAGTGTCCAATCGTTGATGTCCTCCCTATAGCCTGACGGTACACCAATGCATAGGAGGTCTACCTCATACTCGGACGTCAAGGGCTCATTGGGCGTAATCACAGTAACCGAAGTGCTTAGCTCAACGGACGAGGTCAGTAGCTCCGTCCTCTTCGCTCGTGGGCCGCATGCCAACACGGCGCATAGCGCAAGAATCGAGAGTCGACGTCCAAGCGCCGCCTGACAGCAGGTCGAAACCATGTTTCTCCTTGGATATGTACCCTTTTCCGCGAAACGGAGTAGCTCGGTCAATGTGGGCCTCTGCTGGGTCGAGATCTCTCGTCCCTAGTTGTATGGACGCCCCCGAGGGGGCTTCCATAACGGCCAATTACAGATCGATGCACCGGACCGTTTCTCCAATGCTGGACCGGCGTAGCGCATCAGTCCGACGACATCCACTCATGGGACACCAATGCATTCCGTTCATGGGTAGGAGCTTACAGCACGCGCGTCACGCAGCGCGCTAGTCCACCAGACATGCTTGTAGGCCCAAGATTGAATAGCGACCTTACGTCCATGAATTGCGATGTGCTCAACGTCACGCCGGCACGCCTTAGAACATCGCAAATGAAATCATTGGAGTTATGGAAGAGCCCGTTATAGCGGTCATCATCCCACTCGTGAGCTTCTATAGCGGCAGCGTTAAGAATCCGATTGCCGACGTCCGCTCCGCCAAGTAGCAGCCACGACCACTTGGCATCGGGATCACCGGATAGTATTCCACTCATATTGATCTGCGCTAGTCCATCCGAGTCCTTGTAAAGCTCGATGTTTATTGGTCCGCGCATCCGCCGTTCTACCCTGATGGCGCAGTGGTCAGCTATCCCCCCGTAAGAGCTCAGCTTTCGACAGCCTAGCGAAGCGCTCACCGCTCCGTAATATGTCTCTTGTTCGATCGCGTCCCACGCAGTGATCCGGAGCCCAGCAAACCCCAATGTAAGAGGTTGTTGCCAGCTAATTGGGCTCCCTGGCTCGCAGCTTCCGTCTGCATAGGGGCGACAATCCTCGTCGGCGTTATAGAAGCTGTACAGCCCCGTCGGATCACGCCGGTTTATCGGATCGTCGCCGGCATAGATATACTGGTTGATTCCTGCGTTCTGCCCCGCTGGGTCCTCCGAAATGAATCGAGCCAGCGAGGGGTCATAGTACCGCGCCCGGTAGTAGTAGAGTTGCGTCTCGGCGTCATATTCCCGAGCCGTGTACCTCAGCGGGTTCACCACCGCCTCTGTCGAGTCCTCAAGCAGTCCGTACGGCGAGTAACGATAGCTGTTCCTGAGCACGCCCGTCGAGTCTATCAGCCCTACCACGCTACCCGCTCCCGACTCGGTCAGGTAGTAGTACGTCTTCCCGCCCTCCACCATGCTGTGTGGCGCATCGATGCCCGGGTAGTAGCTGTAGAGCCGCTTCACGGAGTCCGTGGCCTCATCTACCTCGGCCACCACATGGTCACCGCTGTAGATGTAGCGGATCGTACCCGCGCTGGTCGTCTTCCTCACCCTCCGACCACTGGCGTCGTAGCCGAACTTCACTACCACACCGTTCGTCTTCACGCTGTCGAGCTGGTTGATGCTGTTCCAGTAGAGGTACTGGTCGAAACCCGACTTCGATTTGTGTGTCAGGTTGCCATCGTAGTCATATGTCAGCGTGTAGCCGCTGAAGCTGGTCAACCGGTTCCCGCCCACGAGCACCGCGCTGTGATCCGTCCTGTTCCCTACCGAGTCGTACGCATAGCTCTCGCTGGTGAGGAGGGTCGCGGTGCCGTAGGTCGTACACACCTGGCCATCCATGTGGTGGATGTCGCTCACGCACTCCGTGCTGTCGCTATGGCTGTAGCGGTCGTAGTCCGTGAGCCGGCCCACCGAGTCGTACGCGAAGTGCCGGCTCGTATCCCCCGCCCAGTTGAAGTGTGCCACTATCCGGTCCAGCGTATCGAGCGTGTACTGGGCACCGAGCACCGCGTTGAGCGATGAGCGGCCGTACTTCACCGTGTACGGCTGGTGCAGGTGCGTGACCGAGACCATGATGCTGTCGCCTGAGGGCAGCTTTCGCTTTATCAGGAGCCCGTCGGCGTTGTAGTAAAGGAGCGTCCTGGCCGATGATCCCACCTTGATGGTGTCCAGCCGGCGAGCCTGGTCGTAGCCGTAGGTGATGCTCTGCTTAGTCGTCGAGCTCTGCTTGAATATCGCGGATCGCAAGAGGCCGCTCGCATCCACACTGGAGCTGTCCAGGTATCTGGTACCCGCCTGGATGGCGATCTCCGAGCCCACGAGCCCGTTCGTGCTCGTCTTGACCGTGTCGATGCTCCAGGCGTTGGAGTCGGCCACGAAGTAGCCGGCAGTGTCATAGGAAAACTTCGACACCTCGCCGTTGGAGAGCGTGCGCGAGGTGAGACGGCCCTGCTGGTCGTAAGCGAAATCGGTGTGCTGGCCACGCCGGTTCCGGTGTCTGGTCACCGCGCCAGTCTTCGAGTAGTAGAAGCTGTCGACGCGAGCCGTGGCCGGATCGCTCGTGTTCGCGTTCGTGAGCTTCACGACCCAGCCCAGCGCGTTCCTCGCGTACTGGTAAACCTGTCCCTTGGCGTCGGTGATGCTCTTGACGTAGAGCGAGTCGTAGGTCGTGGCGACACTCACTCCCTGGGGCCCCGTAGTGCGCCGCACCCGGTTCAGTGAGTCGTACGAGACGGTGAGCTCCGCACCGCCGGGGAGCGTGGTCGAGGTGAGCCGGCCGTAGGAGTCGTACGTGTAGCTCGTTACCCGGTTGCCGTGGGCCGCGCTCTGGGTGTTCTGGAAGCCGGTGGTCTGGAAGGTGTAGCGCGTGGTGTCGCCCTTGGGGTCCTCGATCTTCGTCGTGCGGCCCTTGGAATCGTGCGAGAGTCTGGTCACCGTATCGGTGCCGGCCGAGCCCGTACGCACACTGTCCACCCACTTGCCCGTCGAGTTCACGTAGCTCCTCACCCGCTGCGTGCTCCCCGAGGTCAGGGTGTCGATCCCCTCTCTGCCAATGTTGAGTGAGACACCGATCTATCCGGAGTTTAGTGTAC
>CAZTTY010000048.1:0-11630 GCA_964616815.1 uncultured Gemmatimonadaceae bacterium
GTCCCGGGGCGGTTGCCCCTGGACCTCTACA
This sequence comes from uncultured Gemmatimonadaceae bacterium, assembly GCA_964616815.1. Classification (GTDB taxonomy): domain Bacteria; phylum Gemmatimonadota; class Gemmatimonadetes; order Gemmatimonadales; family Gemmatimonadaceae; genus JADGGM01. The sequence goes on from CAZTTY010000048.1 coordinate 32, forward strand.
ATAAAGTGCCTGAACCCGCCGTTGCCGTCGCTCAGCTCGAGTAGTACGCGGCGTTCTCGGCGATGTAGCCGGCGGTGAGGTCGCAGCCGAAGGCGGTGGCCTCGCCCGCGCCGACACCGATCGAGATCTCGATGTCCACCGCGTCGGCCCCGAGGGCGGCGCGGATCTCCGCGTCGTCGAAGTCCAGGCGCTGGCCGTTCCGCAGTACCGCGTGGCCGCAGATCCAGGCATCCGTGCGCCCCGGAGCGAGCGTCGCGTCGAAGCACTTTCCCACGGCCATGAGGATGCGCCCGACGTTCGGGTCGGCGCCGTGCGCCATGGTCTTGATGAGCGGCGAGTTCACAACAGACTTCGCGATGCGCCGTGCTTCGCTCGTGCTCTTCGCCGAGTGGATCGTCACGCGCAGCAGCCGCGTGGCACCCTCGCCATCGCGGGCGAGCATCTCGGCCATGCGGATCGAACCGGCGGTGAGCGCCGCGCGGAAGCTCTCGGCATCCACCTTCCCGGCGCGCCCATTCGCGAGGATGGCGCAGGTATCGGAGGTGCTCGTGTCGCTGTCCACGGAGAGCATGTTGAACGAGACATCCACCGCCTCGCGCAACATGAAGTCGAGCATCGGCGCGTCGAACTCGGCGTCGGTGAAGATGTACGCGAGCATCGTGGCCATGTTGGGCTCGATCATTCCGGAGCCCTTGGCCACCCACGTGATGGTCGCATCGCCCACGCTCACGGAGAGCGCCTTGGGGTGCGTGTCGGTGGTCATGATCCCGCGCGCGCCCACGAGTGGGTCGCTCTGCAGTTCGGCGGCCATCCCCTCGAGGCCGCGCTCGATCTTTTCGATCGGAAGGCGCACGCCGATCACGCCGGTGGAGCTCACCAGCACGTGCTCGGGCGACGTTCCGATCTCGGCGGCGGCGGCAGCAGCCATGCGACGTGCGTCGTCCACGGCGTGCGAACCAGTGGCGACGTTCGCGTACTTGCTGTTCGCGACGATGGCGCGCAGCCGCCCCGCGCGGATGGTCTCGCGGCCGAGGATGATCGGCGCGCCGGGGAATTGATTGCGGGTGAAGACGGCGGCCGCGGCGGCGTCGACATCGCTCACGAAGATGGCGAGGTCATCGCCCTCCGGCTTGAGCCCGCAGTTGCGGGCGGCGGCGCTGAAACCGGTGGGGAAGCGGGGAGTGGAGTGGGGTTCGAACTGCATGTGGCGAGGGATTGGAGCGGCGGTTTCCGACACGGCAAACGACCATCGAACGATGGAGCAAGATAACCAGTCGTCCGCCTCCGCTATCGCCCCGCCCGGAGTTGGGGCACTTCGTACGGGGCGAGCGCGGCGTCGGCCGTGACGAGAGTCAGGCCATCGATTATCGCCTGCGCGACCAGCAGTCGATCGAAGGGATCGCTACGATGGTCAGGAAGATCGCGCAGGACCGCCAGCCCGTTCACACCGTCGCAAGTAGGAGCGCACCATCAGCCCGACGAGCGCTCGTTCGCGCGTGTAACTGGCCCCCCCGCTTGCACCCCCCTCCCGCGACGCCACATACTTCTGCAACCCCTGATCGGATGCATCCGCTCCCCCTCATGACTGAACTCGCAGCGTTCACCGCAGACCACGTCTGCAAGCTCACCGGTCTCTCCAGTCGCCAGTTGCGCTACTGGGACCAGACGGGCTTCTTCTCCCCGACCCTCCTGGGCGGATATCGACGCCGGGCGTTTGGCCGCATCTACTCGTTCCGCGATGTGGTCGGGCTCCGGACGATCGCGATCCTTCGCAACATCCACAGAGTGCCGCTCCAGGAGCTTCGGCGGGTCGGCCAGTGGCTCCAGGCTGAGCACGAAACGCCGTGGTCCAGCCTCCGCTTCGCGCTCAAGGGGCGTAGAGTGATCTTCTACGACCCCACATCTGGAACCGCTGTCGAGCCGCGCGGCGCTGGGCAGGAGGTTCTTCCGATCGCGCTCGAGCCGATCGCGAACGAGATGCGAGACGCGGCCGCACGGCTCCGCGACCGCCAGAGCGACCAGCTCGGAAAGCTCGTTCGTAATCGCTACGTGGTGCACAACGCCTGGGTCGTCGCCGGCACGCGCATTCCGACTACCGCGATCTGGAACTTCCACGTCGCCGGTTACGATTCCGACGCGATCATCAGGGAGTTCCCTCGCCTCACCCGAGCGGACGTTCGCGCGGCCATCGAATTCGAGCAGCAGCGGCAGCCGGCAGCGTAGTCGACCATGGCAGCAGAGCGCCCCGTGATGCTGCTGCTGATCGACGAGAACGTCCCGGATTCCGTAGCAGAAGTGTTCTCACTACGAGGACACGACGTGCGCTTCGTCCGGGATCTTTTCCCGGCCGGCACGCCCGATCCGGTCATCGCCACTATCGGTGACCGTCTCTCTGCAATCGTCGTGACCTGGGATCACGACTTCGATAGTCTTGCTCGGAGAATTCCCGTCGGAAACAGGGCGCGGTTCCGCCGGCTTGGGCGCATCAGCTTCCGATGCAACGAAGTCCGAGGAAAGGATCTTCTCGAGAAGTGGATCGACATGATAGAGTTTCACTACGCTCGGGCACTGCGGCAGTCGGACTTCCGGATGATGGTTCAGATCCAGGAGAGCGGTGTGAAGTTCATGTAGGCGGGATGAGCCGCCAGCGGTACCCAGAGCCGATTCCGGAACCACGTGAGTGACCCCCGATGGTGTTCCTACGACTCTCGCTACTTCACCGTACATCGAACAATTGGACGCATCCCAGATAGGCAAACGCGCCTGGAGCTATGCCGGTGTCCTGCAGGACGCGGGTCTCTCGTGCTTCGAGTACGTGGAGTAGCTCACGCTGCTCCTCTTCCTCAAGATGACGGACCAGCTCACCAATCCGCCGTGCGATCGATCCCTACTCGTTCCACCGGAGCTGGATTGGAAGACGTTGCTTCCTCCACAGGCGACTGGGCAATCGGCCGCGGAGGAAAGTTGCTGCTGCACGATCGCGGCCGTCTCTACCTAGAGGAAGGACCAAGCAGAGGCGGACCCGCCACGAGTCGTCAGCTCCACCCGCCCAGTGAGCATACAGTGCTCTCGCATTCAAACAGCGACCGCATCGGAATCCTGGCCGGTTGATACCATTGCCCTGGAGACGTAATGGCCTTTTTCAATGCCGAAGTAGCCAAGTGTGCGCCGCAACTCATTGGAAAGCGAATCGCGCATATCGTCCTCAAGGCGGGCACATCGCCGAAGTCCCAGCTATTTCTGGTTTTCGATGATGGCACTTACTACGAGTTCTTCGGTGGCCCCATATACGGCGCCAGCGCTGTCGATCAGGGATCGATCGAGAACGTTCGACGTTATCTGACACCCCCGCAAGAGATCGTCGTGGATGTGTAGAAGAAGAAAGATTGGCACGGCGCTTTGAAGCGAGCTCCAACTCTCTTCCTGAGGCAGCCTCGCAGTTCACGTTTCCGTCGTTTTCCCAGAACCGACTCGCGTGCCCGCATATGAGCGTAACCGTCACATACGACTTCGACCCAAAGGAACACTACAAGGCGGCGCGCGCGGTCACCCGTCTTACCTGGTTCCGATGGGTTCCCTGGATCGCCGCGGCAATCGTGCTTCTCCTGCTGGCCGTCGAGGTCTTCCTCCCGCACTGGGGAGAGTACGATGCCTGGGAGCTGTTCATGACGTCGCTCCCATGGCTCCTGCTGGGTGTGTTCTGGATAGCGCTCCTCCCCTGGTCGCAGCGCCGCGGCGCGCGGAGAATCGCCAAACGCGATCCCAGCGTTCGTGGTCCGCAGGAGCGGACGATAGACGAAGCAGGCTATCACGCGCTTGGCAATGGCGTGCGTGTCGAGGTTCCCTGGCACGCAATGGCGAAAGCTGTCGAGAGCGACCGCTTCTTCCTCTTCTTCTATAACAAGCAGTGCGCCTACTACATCCCCAAGCGCGTGCTATCCGATTCCCAGAGCGCCGATGTTCGGACGCTCATGAAGGCGGCTGGTACGGAGGAAGAGGGGACAAACGACAAAAGGGAGAAGGGCCGAGAACTGCAAGGAGGTTTGGAGAAGAGCTCTCCATGAGGGCTCCTTACCTCCTTGTAGTTCCCGACACTCCTCCCTTTTGTAGTTGTCGCCCCATGTACTCCTCCACCGCGTTCGCGTACGCGAGGAGGTTCCTGTACATGACCATGTCGTGCACCTCGTCGGGGAACACGATCTCCTCCACGTCCACGTTCCGCTCGCGCAGCGCGTTCACTATCCGCACGGTGGCGCTGAAGGGCACGTTGCGGTCGTCGTCGGCCTGGATCATCAGGACGGGCGATCTCCACCTGTCCACCCACGCGATCGGCGAGGCCTCACGTGCGACCACCGCGGCTTCGGGGTCGTCGCGCTCGTTGTACGACGGCACGTAGAACTCGTGGATGCGGTTCCAGTCGTGCACACCCGCGTAGTCCACGCCCGCCTTGAACATGTCCGACGCGTGCGCCAGCGCCTGCGCCGTCAGGTAGCCGCCGTACGAACCGCCGAAAATCCCCAGGCGTGCCGTGTCCACGTCCGCCCTGTTCTGCAGGTACAGTCCCGCGCCCAGCACATCCTTCACCTCGCTCGCGCCGGTGGCCCCGTAGTGCTCCGCTTCGCGGAACTCCATCCCGTAGCCGATCCCACTCCGGTAGTTCACCGAGAGCACCACGTAACCCTTCGTCGCCAGATACTGATTGATGGCGTAGGAGTAGTGGTAGAAATCCATCGGATGGAAGCCGAGCATCATCTGCCGCGACGGGCCGCCGTGCACGAACACCAGCGCGGGATGCTTTTCACCGGCACGCGCGCTCTTCGGGAGGAAGAGCTGCCCGTGGATCGGCATCCCGTCCGCCGAGCGGAAGATCACCTGCTCCGGTTCCACCAGCTCGCTCTCCGCCGGGAATCCCGCCAGCATTCCGGGCGCCAGCTCGCGGAACTTCCCGTTCTCGAGGAGCGCGGCGGTCGCGGGGCGCCGAGCTCCCGAATGCAGCAGCGCGAGCGCGCCCTCGCTCGTGAACACGGGCGACCACTCGATCCCGCGTCCGCTCGTCACCGCCTTCGGCGCGCCGCCGTTCACGCCGACGCTCCAGATGTGACGCCGGTCGATGTCGTCCTGGTTCGACGCATAGAACACCGAGGCGCCGTCGTTCGCGAGCACCCCCTGCTGGATCTCGAACTCGCCAGGCGTGAGCAGCTTCGCGCCGCCGCCCGCGGCGGCCACCGAATAGAGATGCCGCCACCCATCCTTCTCCCACGAGAAGACGATCCGGTCGCCCGAACCCCAGAAGAGCTGATCCCCCTGTTGCAGCGGCGAGAACACGCTCCCCATGCCCGGCGCGGCGCGCCAGATGGTGCGGCCGGCGCCCGTCGCCACGTCGGCCACGACTATCGACCACGGCGGATCCTCGCGATTGGGGCCGAAGAACTTCCCCTCGGCAGACGAGGGGACCCTGATGAACGCTACTCGCTTTCCATCGGGCGACCACGCCGGCGCCACATCCCGATCGGTACTCGGCGCGAGCCAGCTCACCGCCTTCTTCGCGTCGTCGTAGATCCCTATGAAGGAATGGTCGCCGCGGCCGCTGGAGAAGGCGAGCTTCGAGCCATCGGGCGACCAGCGCAGCGAGCTCGCGCGCCCGCGCACGTGACCTATCGGTTTCGCTTCGCCGTCGCCGAGCGGCGCGAGCGCTATCTGACCGCGCTGCGTGAACGCGACCACGCTCGCGGTGGGAGACGCGACCGGCGAAGCGCCCGCGGCTATCCGCACCGGCTCGCCGCCCGCGAGCGCGATGCGCCAGAGCGCCTGCTCGCGCGGCTCGAGCGAGCTGGTGGGATTGGGATGCTCGCCCGCGCGGTTCGGGCTCCCGCCTCGCACGTACACCAGCGTGCGTCCGTCGCTCGACCAGGCGAGCTGCCCCAGCTCCTGGCCATCATCGGCGGTGTACTTCGTGAGCTGGCGTCCCTCGTACGACGGCGGCTCCGCCACCCACACGTTGCGCGCGCCACGCTGGTTCACCACCCAGGCGATCGCGCCGCCTTTCGGCGCGGCGCTGATCTCGCTCGGGAAGGGCGCACCGAGCAGTGCGTCGAGCGTCGGCGCCGGCGCGGGGGCGGAGGCGGGGGCGGCGATGGAGGCGGTACCGGAGGCGCGATCGGGGGCGGGAGCCGCGGCCGGGTGCGCGAAGCGCGGCGTCGACTCCTGCGCCGCCGCGCTGGCCGCACCGGGGGAACCGCCGGCCACCACGACTGAGATCGTACAGAGCAGCACGGCGGCGGTGCGCGACACCGCTGTACCGTGCGCGGTGCGTGCCGCCGGCGCAACTCGCTCGCGGAGAACGGGCGGGGTTGGTCGAGGACTCATTGGGGTTTCGCGGTCAGAGGTTCGGGTCGTGGTGCCGCGTGAATCGGCCTCGGGCTGGCCGCCCGTGCACGAAGATCGTTGATGATAGTCGCGGCGGCGTCCCGCCGCCCGGCGGCGGCTGCCGCCGCCGCGCTCCCGGGGAGTACGTACCGGTGATATACTCGACGGTTGTATCGAGCCGCCCACCAACCACGACCCAACCTTCCGGCATCATGACCGATCCGTACCGCAGACCGATCACCACACGCGCGCGCGGCCTAGCCGGCTTCCCGCGCACACTGCCGGGGGCCGCCAACGCCGCCGCGCGCGCCGTGCTCGCGCCAGCGCTGATCGCCGTCGCGCTCTCCGCGCTCTCCGTCGACGCGCAGGCGCAGCAGCGCACCGCGCGCGCGCCCGACATGGCCGCCTTCGATCGTTACGTCGCGAAGGCTGTGGGCGACTGGAACGTCCCCGGGCTCGCCATCGCCGTGGTGAAGGACGACTCGCTCGTCTTCGCAAAGGGGTACGGGGTCATCGAGAAAGGGAAGCCGGCGCGCGTGGACGAGCATACGCGCTTCGCCATCGGCTCGACCACCAAGGCGATGACCGTCACCGCGCTCGCCATGCTGGCCGACGAGGGGAAGCTCTCCTTCGACGACAAGGTCATCGACCATCTCCCCGACTTCCGGCTCCGCGACGCATGGGTCACCAGGGAGCTGACCGTCCGCGACCTGCTCACACATCGCACAGGACTCCCCGGCACCGACCTGCTCTGGCTCTTCGACAGCTATCCCACGAACGAGATCTTCCGGCGCATGCGCTACGTGGAGCCGGAGTCATCCTTCCGGTCGCACTGGGAATACCAGAACGTGATGTACGCGCTCGCCGGTGCGATCGTGGAGCAGGCTTCGGGAATGAAGTGGGCTGACTTCGTCCGCACGCGAATCTTCGAGCCGCTCGGGATGAACGAGACCATCCCCCTCGTTTCCGAGCTCCCCGGCAAGCCGAACGTGGCCGTGCCGCACGCCATGGCCGACGACAGTGTGCAGGTGGTCTCCATCAGGACCACCGATCCGATAGCGCCCGCCGGGTCGGTGTGGTCGAGCGTACACGACATGTCCATCTGGATGCGATTCGTGCTCGACAGCGGCCGTGTGGGCGACGAGCGCCTGGTGAAACCGGAGACCTTCCGCGAGATCGTCGCGCCGGAGATGCGCGCACCGATGGACGAATACCCCGCGCTCTCCCTCTCCAGGCCGCACTTCTTCGGCTACGCACTCGGCTGGTTCGTGCAGGACTACGAAGGCGAGACGGTGTGGATGCACACCGGCAGCATCGACGGGATGTGCGCCATCATCGGGCTCCTCCCGGGCCGGCGCATGGGCGTGTACGTGCTCGAAAATCTGGACCACGCCGAGCTGCGGCACGCGCTCATGTACCGTGCGTTCGACATGTTCGAGGGGAACCCGACGCGCGACTGGAGCGCCGAGGTGCACGAGCTCTTCGCCGATCGCGCCGCGAGAGCGAGCGCCGCGCGCGCCAGGCGCGACAGCTCGCTTGCCCGAGACACGAAGCCCACGCTCCCCCTCGCGAAGTACGCCGGTACCTACACCGACTCGACGTACGGCAACGTCGAGATCGCGCTCTCGGGCAACGCGCTGACATTCCGCTTCGTCCGCGGCGATGCCCAGCCCCTCGAGCACCTCGAGTACGACGTCTTCCGCGCGAAAGCGAAGACCACAATCGAGCCCGACCCCGTCGTCACCTTCACCCTCGATGGCGCCGGCGGCGTGACAGCGCTACGCGCGTTCGGAGTGGTGTTCGGGAAGGGGAGGTAGGGGAAGGAAGCAGGAAGCAGGAAGCAGGAAACAGGAAGCAGTTCCTGTTTCCTGCTTCCTGCTTTCTGCCCCCTACTTCAGTCTCCCCGCCGCCCAATCCACCACCATCCCCACCACCTCCTGCTCGACGTGGGGATCGGGGAGCTTCGAGTAGCCGCCGGGGAAGCCGCTGGTATCGTGGATGAAGAGGTGGTTCAGGTTCGGGAAGACGTGCGCGGTGACGTCGGGGTTGCCGGCGGAGTGGAAGGCGGCTTCGAGCACGGGCACCTGATCGGGCGTGACCTGCTGGTCGGTTCCGCCATTGAGGATCAGCACCGGCGTCTTCACCTGGCGCGCGGTGGCGAGCGGGTCGTAGTCCAGGAAGAATTTCATCCATGGGTTCGACGCACCGAGCGAGTCGATCCGCGCGTCGACCGTGGCGAGCGCCGAGTCCTTTTTCGCACCGGTGAGTGCCGAGTCGTGCTCGATGAGATTGCGGAGCTGGAACTGCAGGATCTCGCGGCCGCCCTTCGACGGGCCGGCGAGCAGCACGATGCCGCGCAGCTCGGGCTCGTGCAGCGCCACGAGCGGGGCGATGAGTCCGCCCTCGCTGTGGCCGAGCAGGCCGAGACGGGTCGCGTCGATCTCCGGCCGCGTGCGCAGGTATGCGAGCCCGGCTCGGATGTCATCGGCGAAGTCGGCGCTCGTGGCACCCTTGAAGTCCCCGGTTGACTCGCCGTAGCCGCGATCGTCCATGCGCAGCACGGCGATCCCGCGGCGGCCGAGCGAGTCGGCGAACTGGCGGAAGAGACGATACCCTTTCACACCGGAGAGCGCTTCGTCGCGATCCTGGGCTCCGGAGCCGGTAATGGTGACGATCGCCGCCACCGGGCGCGATCCGGTCGCACCCGCTGGGAGCGTGAGCGTTCCGGCGAGCGTGTGCCCCGCCGGCGATGGCACCGTCACGGAGATCGCGTCGTACGGCGCGCCGGGTGGCGCGGAGTAGTCCACCCTCTCCGCCGCCTTTTTCGCCGCCGTGGAAGCGGCCGCGCCCTGGGCGTCCGATCGGACAGCGATCGCGGCGAATGCCACCGCCGCTGCCGCGCCTAGCATCATTGCTCTCATTGTTTCCTCTGAATGCCGATCGTATCGGCAGATATTGTTTCGACGTCGTACCGATGGCGGATACGGCTGCCCGGCGGTCGCTACATCTTCCATCCCAGGAGATTCCAGTAGTCGAGCGACCAGATGAACAGGAGTGCCAGCACGACCACGATGTCGTAGCGGATGCGAAAGCCCTTCGTGCCGATCCCCTTTCTCCACTGCTGCATGGCCACCACCAGCGCCGCGATGGTGAAGAGCTCCCCGAGCACCGGGAAGAACAGAGTGATCTTCAGCGCCGTGCCGCTGCCCAGGAGCAGTGCTTCGACATTCGATGCCAGCACCGCGAGCACCGCGACGAAGATGATGTTGGCGAGCGCCAGACCCACCAAGAGAGCTCTCCCCGGCGCCGCGTCGCCTGGCAGGGGATCCCCGAACATGCGGCGATAGAGACGCCGCGCCGCGGCCACTATCACTCCCACGAACACCACCGTCGCGACGCCGAGCACGAAGAGATGCAGCCTGGACGAGCCGTACCAGGGCACTTTCGCGAACGCCATCATCGGAACGTTCGACATGAAGAGATGCTCCACCTGCCCCGACGAATCGGCTTGGAAGGCGATCATCGCGTGGCCCAGCGCTTCCCTGTAGAGCATCGGTCCCACGGGCACGTAGCGATCCATGCCGTCGCCCGATCCCACCAGGAGCGCGCCATCCTCGTCGGCCCTCACACGGGTGCCGCCGGCGAGCGCGGCGGCCTTCTGCCAGGTGGTGTACGACATCCTGTTGGCGCGGTAGTTCCCCGCCACCCGCGCGGCCTGCGCCACGGCGTCGTCGGGGAAGGCCGGCTCCGGCGTGGACGTGGGATAGTAATGGTCGAGGAACGCTTCCAGGAACGGACCGAAGCTGAGCTGCCCGCCGCGATCGGTGTTGTACGACACGAACACGCCCGTGTTCTCCGACGGGATCAGCATCAGGTTGCTGTGGAACCACTGCGTGTCGCCGCCATGGCCGATGAGACGCAGGCCGTGCGAGCTCACCTCGTAGAAGCCGAGCGCCCATCCGGCGAGTCGCGGATCGTGGCCGAAGGTGTGCTCGTGCATGAGCGCTGTGATGGCTTCACCGAGGATGCGCTTCCCCTCCAGCGCGCCGCCGCCCAGGTGCGCGAGCATGAACTTCGCCATGTCTCCCGCGCTCGCGCTGACCGAACCGGCGGGCGGTCCGCGCAGCACTATCTCGAACTTCTTCGGGGTGAACTTTCCACCCCCGTACTCGTAGCCCACCGACATGTCCGGCGCGAGCGCGGCGGGAAGCGGCTGCCACGCCGTGGTGTGCGTCATCCCCAGCGGCTCGAGGATGTACTCGTCGGTGTATTCCTCCCACGGCATCGCCGACGCGCGCTGCACGATGTAGCCGGCGAGCGTGGCACCATAGTTCGAATAGGCGGAGTAAGTGCCCGGCGGCCGCACGCGCGCGGGTATGTGTTTCGGAAGCCACTCCGACATAGGCTGCAAATCCGAGCTGTCTTCGCCTATGAGATTGCGGCTGTCCTCCTCGAAGCCCGGAGTGTGCGTCATGAGGTGGCGCAGGGTGATGGGCTTCTCGTAGGTGGCCGGGATCTGGAAGTCGAGATATTGGTTGATGTCGGTGTCGAGATCGAGCTTCCCCTGTTCCACGAGCTGCATCACCGCTGTCCAGGTGAAGAGTTTGCTGATCGACCCGACTCTGAAGAGCGTGGTGGCGGGATCCACCGGCGCGCGCTTCTCGACGTCGGAATACCCGTAGCCCTTGGCGAAGAGCAGCCTGCCGTCCTTGACGACCGATACCGTCGCCCCAGCCACGTGCTGGCGCCTGAGCTGCCCAGCCATCACGCCGTCGATGAACGCCTCGAGCTCCGCCGAGTCGCGCACGCCGCGCTGCGGTGCGGGCGCCACCGCGGCCGCGGGCTCGGCGGTCCGTGTGGGACGCGGAAGCTGCGCGGCGACTCCGACCGGAAGCGCGATCAGGGCGGCGAAGATGACGGAACCGACGTGGGAGCTGCGGCTGCGATCGCGCATCGAGCCTCCATTGGCATTCAGGCGTGTTCGGATACGACCATCTCCGCTCGTTTCCCCCTCACCCACCCCACCACTGCGCCCGCGAGTCCGCCTATCGGCATGAGCCAGTAGCCGAGCATTCCTCGCAACTGGTCGGCCGCATCCCAGCGTACCGGCTCGTACAGAGCCGCGGCCATCGCCACGAGCGCGGCCAGGGTGTGGCCGATCACCAACCCCCAGAACGCCGCGCGGTGCGCGGGCGGCTTGCGCGTGAGTCGATGGCCGAGCGCCAGCGCCGCC
>CAZTTY010000048.1:11730-31780 GCA_964616815.1 uncultured Gemmatimonadaceae bacterium
GCGCGCGCTGCGATGTCGAGCGAATCCTCCTGGGACGCTGCGCGGCGGCGCCGGCGCGAACACGTGCTTCGCCGGGCGGAGTCGGCGCCCACATGCGCTCGCTCATGCGCCGGCGGGCGGCGATGGCGGTATCGACCATTCGGAGCGCCGTTCCAGCACCGTCCGCGGTGCGGCCATGCGCCGGTTCGCGCCCACTAGCGCGACGACCCGCTCGTGCGAGATCCGGCCCGTGCGTCCACCCTCGCATGCGGCGCCGCGCACGCCCGCGATGTCGGCGCCCAGGGCGCGGGCGCTCGCCAGGTCGGCCGCGCCGAGGCTTCCCGCCAGCGCAGCGGTGAGCGCCGCCTCGTGCGCCAGACGCACCCAGCGGCCCACGTGGAGCTGGTCCATCACATCGAAGAGTGCGCCACTGTCCTTGCGCACCGTATCGAGGAGCACGCCCACCGCCCGCGCCCGCTCCGCCGCCTCGATCACCCGCTCCGGCGGCACGCTCCCCGCGTGCGCCGCGTCCGCGTAGGCCACCGCCACTACTCCGGCGCTCCCGCTCACGCTGCGCACCCCGCGCAGTGCGGCCGCGATGAGCCGCTCCACCGCACCGACATCGGCGGTGCCGGCGAAACCCAGCTTCACGTACGCCAGCCCGCAGGTGGCAGTCGCGCGCGCCTCCTCCTCGGTTGCGCGCTCATCCGTTGCGTCACCCAGCGCGGCGCTGAGCGGGCGCGCATCGCCCACCAGGTCGACGACCTCGCGCAGTACCGTAGAAGCCGCCGCGCCCAGCGAACCGCGCGAGGGATCCTTCACGTCGACGATGTCCGCGCCGCCTTCGAGCACCGTCCGCGCTTCCGAAGCGTCTGCCACACTGATGAGAAGCCGCACTGTTCCTCAACCTCTTTGAGACGTGACGAACGCGCTGGTATCTTTGCAATAGGCCGTCCCCGCGACCCCGCCCTCGCCCCCGCAGCACCGCTCGGCGGGCGGAGGATCGCGGTACACTACCGCCACACGTCACTCGGAGGCAAGCGTTGTCCGATCCTGGCTCCTCCCGGTCGCGCGCGGGCACGTCGCTCGAAGGATACCACGCCGTAGTCACCGGCGCATCCACCGGAATAGGCCGCGCCATCGCGGTCGCCTTCGCGCGCGCGGGAGCCGATGTGGCCATAACCTACCGTACCGGGCGGCGCGATGCAGCCGATGCAGCCGACGAAGTGAGGGCGCTGGGCCGCCGGGCGCACGTATTCCAGCTCGATCTCGCCAACGCTCCTTCCATCGCCGACTTCGCGAGCGAGGCGTGGCAGGCGATGGGCCGCGTGGACGTATGGGTCAACAACGCCGGCGCCGACATCCTCACCGGTGGCGCGTCGGAGATCCCCGATATCGAGAAGCTCGACCGGGTGCTCACGGTCGATCTGCGCGGTACGGTACTCGCTTCCTGGGAGGCCGCGCGCCGCATGCGCGAGCAGGCTCCCATCGGCCGCGGCGATGGGAGCGAAGAAAGTAGCGGCGGCGGTGGTGATGAGCGCACCGCCGCCGATGAGATCGCGCAGACCGGCGTGATCATCAACACGAGCTGGGACCACGTCCTCACCGGGATGGCCGGACGAAATCCGCAGATCTTCTCGGCGGCCAAGGGCGGCATACTCGGCTTCAGCAAGTCGCTGGCGCGCTCGGTGGCGCCCAAAGTGCGGGTGAACATCGTGGCGCCAGGATGGATCGAGACCGAATTCGGCGCCGGACTCGACGATCGGCACTACCAGCGAGTGGTGGAATCCACGCCGCTGAAGCGCTGGGGAACGCCGGAAGACGTGGCGAGGGCCGCGGTCTTCCTGGCGTCGCGCGACGCGCGCTTTCTCACGGGACAGACCCTGCTCGTGGGCGGCGGCATCGTGATGTGAACACGGGTGCATGGGGAGGAGAGACGATGGCGACGAAAGAAAGGACGTACAGCGACGCGGAAGTCGGCGAGAAGCTGAAGGAGCTGCCGGGTTGGTATCTGGAGAACGGCTGGATACGCAGGCAATACAACACCGACGGCTGGCCCACCACGCTCATGCTGGTGAACGCGATCGGGTATCTCGCGGAGGCGGCGTATCATCACCCCGACCTCACGGTGACGTGGGGAAAGGTGTGGGTGAAGCTGCAGAACCACGCCGCCGGCGGGATCAGCGACAAGGATTTCGAGCTGGCGCGCAAGATCGAGGACGTGGCGCTCTGGCGTCCGCGCGGCGGCGCGCTCGAGGGAACGCCCAACAAGTTCGTGCGCGCCGGCGACTCGAAGTAGCGCGCGCTCGGCGATGAGCTCCAGCGAACGTTCGGCCGACGTGCGGCCCGAGCGCGTGCTCTTCGTGACGGGACGGCTCGCCGAGCCCGCGCTCAGGCGCACGCTCGAGGCGATGTCGCCGCCCTTCGAGTACGACGTGGCCGTCATGCGCATCACGGTGGCGGCCCTCATGACCACGCAGTGGATCGCGAAGTCGCTCGAAGTGCCGCCGGGCACCGACCTGGTGCTCATCCCGGGGCTCTCGGAAGGAGACGTGAGCGCGATCGCCACGAAGTTCGACGTTCGCACCGAGAAGGGGCCCAAGGACCTGCGCGACATCCCGCAGCATTTCGGCCAGGCGGCGCTGCGCCGCGAGTACGGCGCGTGGGACATCGAGATCATCGCCGAGATCAACAACGCGCCGCGCATGGCGCGCGAGGAGATCCGCGCCGCGGCCGAGCACTTCCGCGAGTCGGGCGCCGACTACATAGACATCGGCTGCACGCCGGGGCTCGAGTTCCCCGCGCTAGGGGACGTGGTGCGCGAGCTGGTGGACGCGGGGATGAAAGTGAGCATCGACACCTTCGACCCCGCGGAGATCATCACGGCAGTGCGCGCGGGCGCGTCGCTGGTGCTCAGCATCAACGGCTCCAACCTCGAAGTCGCGCGCGAGCTGGGGGGGAGGAGCGGCGTGCGCGCGGTGGTGGTGCCCGAGGTGGGCGGCGACATCGTCACGCTGGAGCCCACCATAGCCGCGCTCGAGTCGTGGGGCGTGCCGTACCTCATCGATCCCGTCATCGAGCCGATCGGCTTCGGCTTCACCGCGTCGATCGAGCGCTACGCCGAAGTGCGGCGCCGCTTCCCCGACGCGGAGATGATGATGGGGATCGGCAACCTCACGGAGCTCACCGAGGCCGATTCGACGGGCGTGAACGCGGTGCTCGTGGGGATCTGCCAGGAGCTCGGAATTCGCGCGGTGCTCACCACCGAAGTCATAAACTGGGCGAGCGGTGCGGTGCGCGAAGTGGATGTGGCGCGGCGGCTCATGCACTACTCCGTGAACAACGGAATAGTCCCCAAGCACATCGACGACCGGCTGGTGACCACGCGCGACGCGCGAATCCTGGAGTACAGCGAGAGCGAGCTGCGCGAGCTGCAGGCGAGCATCACCGACCCCAACTTCCGCATCTTCACAGACCGGGAGCTGATCACGGTTCTGAATCGCGAAAAGTTCGTGCGCGGCACCGACATCCAGGAGATCTTCGCCGAGCTCGGAGTGGAGGAGGCGACGCACGCGTTCTATCTGGGGCGCGAGCTGATGAAAGCCCGCCTCGCAATCACGCTCGGCAAGACATACCGGCAGGAGGGCGCGCTCGACTGGGGATACCTCACACCGGGCGACGACGTGAAGACGGAGCGCGTTCGGCTGACGCAGCGCAGCGAGCGGGCGAGACGGCGCGCCGCGGAAGAGGGGCGCTCCGCAGACGTGGACGGCGGGCGCGAGGGAACGGAGCACGAGAGCGCGGAGCGGACGGCCGCACGGAGGTCGGAGGAGGCCGGAGGCGAGGCGTGACGCCGCCTCTGGTGGAGGAGCTCGACGCCGTTCCCGATCAGGTCGTAGCATGCGAGCGGTTCGTGGACGCGCCGTACGTGGTATTCCTCGACAGCGCGCGCGATCATGAGAAGCTGGGCCGCTATTCGTACCTGTGCGCGGACCCGTTCGCGGTGGTTCAGGAGAAGGGTTCAGAGGTGGATGTCATCACGCCCGGGGACGGCGATGGCCCGAGCGACAATATTGGACTGACGGGCATAGGCAGGCCGAGCGACAATGCGCTCTCGGTGGTCCGCGCTCTGCTCGAGCCGTTCGAGACGGATCCTGTTCCCGATCTCCCGCCATTCCAGGGCGGCGCCGCCGGCTACATCGGCTACGACTTCGGCGCGAAGCTCGAACGGCTGCCCGCGCCGCGCTTCGACGACCTCGCCATCCCTGATCTGGTGCTCGGCTTCTACGACTGGGTCGTAGCGTGGGATCACGCGGCGGAGCGCTGCTGGATCATCTCGACCGGGATACCGGAGGCCGGCGAGCGCCGGACATCGCGCGCACACGAGCGGCTCGCGATGGTGCGCTCGCGCCTCGCGGGCGGCGAGCGATGGTGGACGCCGCACGACTACCACGTCGCGCCGCTACGCGCACCTGGGGCGCGCGATGGAAGCCGGCCACCGTACGGCCTGTCGTCGGGCCGCACGATGGCTCCGTCGTACCCGGTGGAGGGCGTGGCGCGCACGTGCGAGATCGAGCTCCGATCGTCGTTCACGCACGCCGGCTATCTCGCCGCGGTATCGCGAGTGCGCGACTACATCGTGGCCGGCGACATTTTCCAGGCCAACCTCACGCAGCGCCTCGAAGCGCCGTTGCGCGAGCCGCCGTGGTCGCTGTACCGCCGCCTGCGAAGCGTGAACCCGGCCCCCTTCGCCGCGTACCTCGACATGGCCGGGGTGCGCGTGCTCAGCGCATCGCCGGAGCGTTTCCTCAGCGTCGATGCCGGCGGCGCGGTGGAAGCGCGGCCGATCAAGGGCACGCGGCCGCGCGGTATCCACCCCGTGCACGATGCCGCACTCGGCCGCGTTCTCTCCGAGAGCGTGAAGGACCGCGCCGAGAACCTCATGATCGTGGACCTGCTGCGGAACGACATCTCGAGGGTGTGCGCTCCGGGCTCGGTGCGGGTGCCCGATTTATTCGCACTAGAGCACTATTCCACCGTACACCACCTCGTTTCCACCGTGACGGGCACGCTGGAAGCGGGACGCGACGCCATCGACCTCCTGCTCGCGGCGTTCCCCGGCGGCTCGATCACCGGTGCGCCGAAGGTGCGCGCCATGGAGATCATCGCGGAGCTCGAGCCGTCGCGGCGCGGCGTGTACTGCGGCTCCGTCGGCTACATCGGCATCACCGGCGCGATGGACACGAGCATCGTCATCCGAACCTGTCTGGCTCTCGATGCACGCGTATATTTCGGCGTCGGAGGAGGTATAGTGGCCGACTCCGATCCGGAAGAGGAATACCGCGAGAGCTTCGACAAGGCTCGCGCACTCATTTCCGCGCTGGCAGCCGGCCCATGATCCTGCTCATCGACAACTACGACTCCTTCGTCCACAACCTCGCGCGATATACGCGCGAGCTGGGCGGGGAGCCGCTCGTCCGGCGCAACGACGCGGTGACGCTCGATGAGATCGCCGAGCTCGCTCCGTCGCACATCATCATCTCGCCCGGTCCCTGTTCGCCGGCGGAGTCGGGGATCTCCACCGGGATCGTTCGGCGCTTCGGGCCCAGCGTACCCATCCTCGGCGTCTGCCTGGGCCACCAGTGCATCGGCGCGGCGTACGGCGGGCGGATAGTGCGCGCGGGGCGCGTGATGCACGGGAAGACCTCGCGCATCCATCACGACGGCACGGGGATCTTCGCCGGGCTGCCATCGCCATTCGTGGCGACGCGATACCACTCGCTGGTCATCGAGCCGGCGTCGCTGCCGGGCGTGCTGCGGGTGCTGGCGACTTCCGAGGATGGCGAGATCATGGCCGTGGAGCATCGCGAGCATCGGGTGACGGGCGTGCAGTTCCACCCTGAGTCCGCGCTCACCGAGCACGGCTACCGTCTGCTCGACCGCTTCCTGCACGGCGACGCATCGCGCGCCGCATCGCTCCCCGACCGTGCCGACCTCGCCTTCGCGCCGCCGCCCGCTGCCGCGGAGCAGGCACCGCCGGTGGCGCTGGTGCGATGATCGGCGCGGTGAGCGAGGGGGGGATACGCGCGAGCCCGGCGTCGGCCGCGCCCGTGCTTCCCCTGGTGTGGGTGAACGGCGAGCGGGTGGCCGGAAACGTCGGGGGCATCTCCGCGCTCGACCGGGGTTTCACGCTGGCCGACGGCATCTTCGAGACCATGCTCCTCCGGGGTGGCGTGGTCTTCCGCGGGGAGCGGCACCTCGACCGTCTGCGGCGGGGAGCGGGCGTGCTGCGCATCGAGCTCCCGGCCGGCATCGACGGCTGGCTGGCGGAGGCGGCACGGGAGGCAGCGCGCTCGGTGGCGGGAGCGGGCGCTCCGGAATCGGGCGTCCGGGCCGCCGTCCGGCTGACCGTGAGCCGGGGAGTGGGCGTGCACGGTCTTCTTCCACGCGAGCGTGCATCCTCCACGGTGGTGATCGCCGTGAGCGCGCTCCCAGCCTTCCCGTCCGCGATCTACGAGCATGGCCTCACGGCGCTCACAGCCGACGCGCGCCGCGACGAGCGGGCCGTCACTACCGGAGTGAAGACGCTCGCGTACACCGAGACCATCGCCGCGCTCGCGCGCGCACGCGACGCCGGCGCCGACGAGGTACTGTTCCTCGACGTCGAGGGGCACGTATCCGAGGCGAGCGCGAGCAACATCTTCGTGGTGAGCGGCGGCGCGCTCGTCACCCCGCCGCTCACGTGCGGCGTGCTCCCCGGGGTCACGCGCGCGGCGGTTGTGGAACTCGCCACGGCGCTGCAGCTCGAGGTGCTGGAGCGGCCCATGGAGCCGCGCGAGCTGGCGGCCGCCGACGAGGCCTTTCTCACCAGCTCGCTCCGCGGCGTGGCGCCGCTCGTGCGCGTGGATGGCAGCGCCATCGGCACGGGCGCGGTGGGCCCGGCCACGCGCGAACTGATGCGCGAGTACGCCGCCCTCGTGGAGCGCGAGTGTACGACCCACGGGCAGGCGCGATGATCATAGAGACCATCGTCACCACCTCGGATTCCCGCGGGGAGGTGAACTTCGCGCCCATGGGCGTGGAGTGGGACGAGGAAACCATTGTCATCAAGCCGTTCCTCGAGACTACCACCTTCCACAACCTTCGCGAGACCGGAGTGGCGGTGGTGAACATCACCGACGATGTATCGATCTTCGCGCGCGCGGCGCTCTCGTCGCCCGAATTCCCCGCGCACCCGGCGGAGCGCGTGAAGGGCGTGGTGCTCGACGCTGCATGCTCCTGGCGCGAGGTGGAAGTGCTGAATCTCGACGACACACCGCCGCGCTCCAGGATCGATACCCGCGTGGTGCATCGCGGAACCCGGCGCGATTTCATAGGCTTCAACCGAGCGCGCGGCGCGGTGCTCGAGGCCACGATACTCGCCACACGGACGCACATGCTCCCAGCGGACGAGATCCGCGCGGAGCTGGCGCGGCTGCAGGTGATTGTGAACAAGACCGCCGGCGAGCGCGAGCGCGAGGCGATGGACTTCGTCGCCGAATACGTACACGGCAAGCTCGGTCCGGTGGCGACCGCGGAGAAGGGAGAGAGAGCTGAATGACGATCGGCGAGCTGGACGTGCGGGACGTACGCGATGCGGGCGACGGTGGCGAGGACACGGTCTTCGTGGAGGCGCCCGCGCGACTTCACTTCGGGATGCTCGACCTGCGCGGCGCGCTGGGGCGCCGCTTCGGCGGGATCGGCGTGGCGATACCGACGCCGTCGCTCCTCCTCGAAGCCACTCCCGCCGCGAAGCTGAGCGCCGAGGGGCCATCGGCGGCGCGGGCCGAGGAGTTCGCGCGCCGCTTCATGGAGCATCACAAGCTGGAGCGCGGCGCGCACATCCGCGTCCACCGCGCCATCCCCTCGCATGCGGGACTCGGCTCGGGAACGCAGCTCGCTCTCGGCGTCGCGCGCGCGCTGGCCGAGCTCTACTCGCTCCCCACCGCGGCGCCGCGGCTCGCGCTCGCCGTGGGCCGCGCACGGCGATCGGCCATCGGCACCTGGATCTTCGAGAAAGGCGGCTTCGTGCTCGAGGGTGGGCGCCGCAAGGGGAGTCGCAACCCGGCCCCGCTCCTGGCGCGCTACGAGCTTCCATCGGAGTGGCGCTACGTGGTGGCGCTGCCGCCGGGGAAGGAGGGGATGAGCGGCGAGAAGGAGGCGGCGGCGTTCGCGCGGCTCCCGCCCCCTCCCGAGCGCGGCGTGATGCGCGTGTCGCACCTGGTGCTCATGGCACTTCTTCCCGCGCTGGTGGAGAAGGATCTGCGCGCCTTCGGCCACGCGCTCACGGAGATCCAGTTCATCAACGGCCGGTGGTTCGCGCCCGCGCAGGGAAGCGCGTTCCTTCCGGGGATCAGCACCGAACTGGTGGAGAAGATGGCCGAGTGGGGCGCGGCGGGCGTGGGACAGAGCTCGTGGGGTCCCGCGGTGTACGGCATAGTGGGTGGCGACAAGGCGGCTGACACGCTCGCGAGCCGAGTGCGCGAGGCAGTCGCCGCGCAGGCCGCGGCGGCAGGGACACCGGACGAGGTGGGAGAGGTGTACACGGGCGCGTTCTCGAACGGCGGGGCGCGCGTCTGGCGCGGAACTACGACGAACGAGGAGTAGCGCGATGCAAGGAAGTGCGATTCACGCAGGCGGGATGCGCCATCCGGAACGCTGGCTCGCGTTTCTGCGCGTGGTGGTGGGACTCTGGTTTCTCAAAAGCATTCTCACCAAGCTCACGATCGGGCTGGTGTGGGGGTTTCTCCCGGTGCCGATGGCGACCTCGCGCTGGCTCAACGTGATGCCGAAGCTGCTCGCGCGCTACGTTGCGGATAATCCCATCGAGTGGTATCGCGCATTCCTGCTCGACACGGTGATACCGAACAGCCACATCTTCGCGCATATCACCGCGATCGCCGAAGTGGCGATCGGGATCGCGCTCACGTTCGGATTCCTCACGGCGCTCGGCGCGTTCTTCGGTTTTTTCCAGGTGGTGTTCTACGGAATGGCCGTGCAGCACATGAGCCCCGGACAGCAGGGGTTTCATGTAATGCTGGGCGCCATGATGATCGCGTTCTTCTTCGCGAAGGCGGGGAGGTGGATGGGAATCGACGCGTGGCTGGTGCGCCGGTATCCGGGGTCGGTGTGGGGGAAGTTGGGGTAGGGACTGTCTGGGCTTGGCAGGAACAGCGTGCGCCTACCGTCGCCATGAGAGCTACCACTGACCTGATTCCGGCGGCGAAGCCGAGGAGTTTGAGCAGGTAGTCATGGTCCCAGGCGGCGTTGAGGCGCCTGGCCTTGAGCCCGTGCTTGTGAGTGGTGTCCTGACGCAGGATGCTCAGCACCCAGCGGCGGATGGTCGCCAGATTCGCCGGACCATGGTCCTTTCGCGTCCTGTTCTGGTCTTCCTGGAAGACCATGTCGAGCGTCCAGTGGCATCGGTTCTCTATGCCCCAGTGGCTGCGCACCGCGTGGGCTATCGGCCCCACCTTCGCCGGCAGGCTGGAGATGAAGTAGCGCACTTCTCGCTCTGATTGTCCCGCCCTGGGTCCGGAGAGCAGCTCGCGTTCCGATTCCACCCAGCCGACCGTCTTCAGGTCCGCCCAGCGTGAGCGCTTCTCCGCGTCGCGGATCACCGCCCGTGCCGGCACGACCGTATAAGAGCGCTTCTCTATCCGGCCGTGATCCTTCTCGATCGTCGTCGTGGTCTCGTGAGCCACCCCTCGCCAGTAGCGATCCGGCTCGGCCTCGGTGGCTAGACGGAACTGATCCACTCGCTCGTGGAGCCAGGGCTGGTTGGTCTTGAGCGACAAGACGTAGTCGGCCTTCTTCTCACGAATGGAACGCGCGATCGTTTGCTGGCAGCCGATGGCGTCGATGGTCACCGTGGTGTCCTTCAGGTCGAGGAGGTGGAGCAGTTCGGGAATGGCGGTGATCTCGTTCGAGTGATCGGCCGTCTTCACCTCTCCGAGGACCAGTTGGTGACGCGTGGCCCAGGCGCTCACCATGTGCAGCGCCTTCATCCCCCCGCCAGCGCCGCTCGAATCGGTCGTATTACTGCAATCGCCCGATCGGCGTGCCGTCTTGCCGTCGATGGCTACCACTTCGCCACGAGCGAGTCCACCTCCAGCCATGAGTGCCACGTGCTGGGCCCACTGCGTGAGGCAGGCCGAGACGGCGTGACGATCCAGCCGGGCGAAGACGCGGCTGAAGGTGTCGTGCGAGGGAATACCTCCGGGCAGACCGAGGAAGGTCTCGAGCCATTCCTTCCTGGCCTGGCCATACTGGGCGATCTCCGTGAAGTTGTCGGCTCCGCACAGTACGGCGAGGAGCGTGATGGCGAGGATATCGACCAGCTCGTGGTGCTTGGTACGCTCGATCCTGGGGTCGGGAACCGTGGCCAGTTGTTCTAGCAAGCTCGAGGGAATGGGCCCGATGCCTGGCGTTTCGGAAGCTTCAAAAGACGACATACGGCAACTCCATGCTGCAAGGCTACCCAGTCGAATCTGAAACCATCACTCCAACCTCGCTACTCAGAGCGGGTTAAGGTGCAATCGCCCTGTCACCGACCCGATGCAGCCTTCCATATCGAATTGCCGAAAGCCAGTCCAAAAATGATGGCAAGTAGCGGTACGGCAAGCCAAGATGAGTAGTCCCAGACGACCGGACTCCCTGACAACTGTACTACCATACAGAAAGCCAACACGAAGAATGTCAGGATGCTGACGAGATACGCACCTATCCGCCACTTAGCTAGCGGCCAAAGAAGCCCTACAATAAGACCGCCGGTGGCACCACCAGCCAAGTAGAAGATCATGGCCTGCCCGAGACCGATCTGGATTTCATCGAAGGGGTCTGTGCCACGAAGCAGGAACAGAAGCACCGCCCAAACGGAGAACGCGGCACCACCGCCGACGCCGTAGATGACGCACCTGACAACGTTATCTCGGTAGGACATGATGCGTGAATATCTGAATGGTGGCACGTACGTTATTTACGGCTCATCGCGGATCTGGGTGCAGCGAATCCGCGGGTTGAGTAGGCAGAAATGAGTTGGACACCGGCCTTCTAGTCGAGCAGAATGAAGATGTCTGAAGTCCCATTCAAACTCGAACCCGGAGAACGCGGTGTCCGCCCTCAGTATAGCGCCATACTTCCCCTTCCCGCGAGTCATCCCCGTGGAGCAACAGCTGGCGAGTGACCCGGCTGGCGTGATCAGGGGCCTGATCATCTTCGAGCCGGACCCGCGCCGGCGGCCGGTGTGCTCGGGTTGCGGGAGGAAGACCAGAAGCGTGCACAGTACGTCGCTGCGCCGCGTGCTGGATCTCTCCCTGGCCGGTACTCGCACGGAGCTGCTCGTTCCCAGGCGTAAGCTCCGTTGCCGGAGGTGCGGCGTACGGAGTGAGCGGCATGAGTTCCTCGCTCTCCATCGGCGCATGACCGCACGCCTCGAGCGCGCCGTGGCCGATCTCTGCCGCGTGCTTCCCATCAAGCATGTAGCCGCTCACTTCGGACTGGACTGACACACGGTCAAGGAGATTGACAAGCGCCGGCTCGTGCGAGAGGTCGGGACGCCATGCTACGAGGGGCTCCGCCTCCTGGCCGTCGACGAGGTCGCCGTGCACAAGGGGCATACCTACATGACCAAGGTCATGACCACGGTGCTGGACCTGGATACGGGCCGCATGGTGTGGATAGGGCGTGACCGGACGAAGGCCACTCTCCTCAGCTTCTTCGCCGAACTCACCGCCGAGGAGCGCTCCGGTATCGAGGCGGTGGCCACGGACATGGCCTCCGGATATCGGGAGGCGGTCAAGGAAGCCTGTCCCCATGCGTCACTCGTCTACGACATGTTCCATGCAGTGGCCAAGTTCAGCCGGGAGGTGATCGACCGGGTCCGCGTGGACGAGTCGAAGAAGCAGGATGAATCGGGTCGACAACTCATCAAGGGGAGCCGCTACCTGCTGCTGAAGAACGAGAGGAATCTTTCGGGCAAGCAGCGCGAGCGGCTCGCTCTCCTGCTCGAGGCCAATGAGAATCTCAACATGGTCTATGTGCTCAAGGACCAGTTGAAGCGCATCTGGACGTACGCCGGAGCTGGGTGGGCACGCAGGGCACTGGACGAGTGGTGCGCCATGGCCGAAGCGAGTGGTCTCTCACCACTCAGGACGTTCGCCAGGAATCCCCGTCGGCATGCAGAGGGCATCATCAACCATTGCCGATATCCGATCCACACCGGGCGTCTCGAGGGCGTGAACAACAAGATCAAAGTCATCAAGCGTATGGCTTATGGATTCCGCGACGACGACTACTTCATCCTCAAGATCAAAAACGCTTTCCCCGGGGAAGTGCACCCAATTGCGCGATGAACCAAATAATTGGCAGAGAGGGCGGTCGCTCGCGAGTAAGAGGCAAGAGTATCAGTCGATAACGATGCTCAAAAGTTCAACTCACGCTGAAGCGTTACAGCTTAGTCTTTGTTTATCACGTACCACAATCCAAGGCCACCACCGACTCCGAGAGCGGCTGTGCAAAACAAAAGCGTAAGATTGTCGGCTGGGTCCCATGGTCCAAAGCCACCGAGCATCCAAAGCCCCGCGGCACATAGAGGAACCGAAGCAATCAATCCTATCAACACCGCTCCTATTCGCCACCGTAGAAGCGGGTAGAGAAACCCAACAATCGAGCCCGCGACTATTCCGCCAAGTACATAGTACGCTATCGCGGCTAGCGCATTCAGCGCCGTGCCGCTCGACGTATGAAGTACTAGGGACCTGTTGACGAACACCAACACCACTACCCAACAGGAGAGAAGGAGCCCGAAT
Source organism: uncultured Gemmatimonadaceae bacterium (assembly GCA_964616815.1). Taxonomy (GTDB): domain Bacteria; phylum Gemmatimonadota; class Gemmatimonadetes; order Gemmatimonadales; family Gemmatimonadaceae; genus JADGGM01. Next base: position 24,558 of record CAZTTY010000048.1, read on the forward strand.
ATCAAACCGATGCATGCCCCTAGGGCTGTGTTGCGCGCGAGCACAACGAGACGCGACCACATGCGAGAGGGCACCGACATACGAGGATCGTTCAAGCTCATATCTGCTCCGGCTGGATGGGCTCGCCCTGCAAGTGTCACATCGCAATAGTCTTAAAAATCAGCTGTGCTCTTTGTGCCTTCATCGACTACTGGATTATCGGGTTCCCGCGATACTTTCGATTAATACTCCAGACAGGCACCGTGAGATGCGAGAGAGAAGTGTGTAGTCAGCATACTCACTGTGCCCTACATGCAGCTGCAGCGGCCTTAGATGTGTCAATGGCGTTGACTATAGGGATGAGACTGCGTAGGAATGAGCCTGGTGTCGTAGCTTGGTCTATCATCGCTCCGGTGAACGTCGAGAAAGAGGCGTTGAATGTTACTGTACCAATAACACTTGCGACGTTTCGCGTCGAGTTTCGGCTCCTGATGACTCCGAGCCTGTCCTTTGCCAAAGTTCGAGCAGCCACTTTAATGCTGTTTTTCGCCGCAAGTTCTACACGTGCGACAGTCCAAACACCGCGCACTCCCTTGACCGCACCCTTTACGGCGAACCCCACTCCCACCAGGCTGCTGATATCAACCGCCCACGCGCCGGCTGCCAGAGTAACGGCGAGTCCACACTTAATCATGTCTCTTTTTGGCGAGTCCGAGTATTCACCGACCGATGTATTACCTCCACTACTTACCGCTGCACCAGCGTAACTTCCGGCACCCCCACGGCCACCTAGCATCCCTACAAGAGACTCCCACGAGAAGGGCCAATTGGACCAGCCCTCGCCTACACGGGCCCACACAATACCTCCATCAATCCAGTGGCCCATCCCCGTGGGGTCTGTGCGATTCACCGGGTCATTGCCGCCAAACGCATACGTATTGATGCCGCCGGCAATCCCGATCGGATCTTCGCTGATGAAGCTCCGGCTCTGGCTATCGTACCACCTGGCCCTCACGTAATAGAGCCCACTCCCCGGCTCCCGCAAGAGTCCCTTCCAACCGAGTTCCGTGGAATCCAGCGACACACCCCATTGACTCTCGACCTTCCCCCACGGGTCGTAGAGCAGGTGCTGCGTCGATAGGCCGCCCGATGTAAGACCGATGACGTTGCCCCGCTGATCGGTCTGGAAGTACCGGATCGTTCCGCCCGTGTTCCCTGTGATATAGGCCAGCGGCTGGTCCACGCCGGGACGGTATGCGTATTCGGCAAGCTTCGCTGTCGCTGCACCATTCAGCACGGCGAGAAGCTGGCCCTGATCCCAAAGATAGATGCGGTCGACAGTCCCGTTAGTGCGCCGTCTGACCAGTTGACCGAAGGCGTTGTAGTCGTAGGTAGTCGTATCCGCTCCGGTACCCCACGTCGTCCGTACGCCGTAGAGAGATCCGCTGGCAGTCCAGTCGTAATAGCTGGTTCTGTTGGAGGAGTCACGCTGAATGCGGTTTCCATCAGCGTCGTACGTGTACGTGATGCTTCCCCAGCTAGCGAGGTGGTTCCCGGTGCCGAAAGTGCCGTTGGTAATCACGCTGGTGGTGGAGTTGGTGTCGACGCGGAGATTACTCACCTGGTCATAACCGTACTCGTGGGTCTCGTACGGTGTCATCGTGCCAGTGACCTCGCAGCCAAAATACCCATCGCCTTCAATGAACACTCTCTGACAGCTGCGTGCGGAATCCGCTTGGGCTCGTTCGTAACCGAGGAGCGCACCGAGTCCATTGTAGTCGAAGCTACGCACATCGAGATCCGTATGCTCAGGTCTCGATTCCTGCGTTATACGCCCCAGCGCATCGAGCGCGTAGGACCTGCGGAAGAGTGTGTCTACCGCGCTGGTGGAATACGAGGTGAAGTAGCTCTGATGCGAGGCGGTCGAAGAGTCGCGCCTCACGAATGATGGATAGGTAATCGTGCTCCGAAGCAACTCCCCATCGTAGCCAAACTTCACGACCTGGCTGCCCACAGCTATGGAATCGAGGACTCCACGGCTCTGGCTCCAGAAATATCTCCTCTGAAGGAATGCCAATCCGGATGCCGTAGTTGTGAGACTGGTCGTATCGACCGTTCTGCCGGCGGCGGGCGAGTGCACCCTCAGGAAACGCTTACCAGCAATCCAGGTAATCACGGTGTCGCGTCCATCCGTGGCCATGATCAGGCTGTCCACCGAGATGCTGTTCGTCCCCACTACGATGTGCCCATCGGGCGAGTAGCGGAAGGAGTCGGCCGGTGCCAGCGAGTCGCGGCGCGACGTCAGACGCCCCAGCGCATCATATTGCAGCCTGACCCACTGACCTCGCCGATTTCGATAGCTCGTTACTTGCCCCGCCAGGTCGTACAGGTATGACTGCTTCTTGGCCCAGCTGATCGTATCCGAAGGATCGTAGACATACGTCGGCCAACCCAGTTTGTTGATGTCCGTCCGGTATACCTGTCCCTTGGCATCGCGCACCTTGGCATAGGTGAACGCTGAATCGTGGGTGAAGCGAGTGGGCGTGCCATTGACGCCGTCGTACGCCAGGCTATCGCCATTGAGTACGTCGTAAATCCGCCTTCGCGTTGGCTGCCCACTCGAAGTTACGGCCGAGTCGCGGCCATATCCGTCGTACTTCACCTTGGTCCACTGACCCGCAGTGTTGCTCGTGCTGTCCAGGTTTCCGAACGTGGTCTCGTAGTGATAGTACGTGTTGTGATCGGCCGGATCCTTGCTGCGCGTAATGCGGCCAAGGGAGTCGAGGTAGGTAACCGTAGGATAGAGGCCGTTGATCTTCGTGGTGATGGTGCGCGCCGTGCTATCCCATTTGTAGGTCATGGTTGGATTTCCGCCTCCACTGACCGTGTCGGGCATCCCCCAGTCGTCATAGGTGATATTGGTTGCCGGCTGATCATGAGGATGCGATACGATGAGGAAGGGACCCGAATAGGAATACTGATCTACTCTTCCCAGAGGGTCGGTAACTTCGGTAGCGAAGAGGTGAGCCGCACCGTCGCGCTGAATAGTGGTGACGTTGCCCAGCGGATCGGTAATCCCGAGCGGCTGGCCCCAGTGGTCGACCTTGATGGTCGTGGCGTAGCCCAGCGGGTCGGTCACCGTTGCCTTCACACTGTCCGAGACTAGCGGAGTAGCCGGAGTGGAGCTAGTCGTAGTGGCCGGCACACCCATCACCTGCCAGGGTGAGTAGGCGACTTTGGGAGTCTGCAGGGTGGTCCCACCGCTTCCGTTGTCTATGGGTACGCGAGGCATCACGACCGAATCGAGCTTCCAGGAGTCGTCAGTTCGGTACACGTACCTCGTGGTATCGTGTGCCTTGCCGATCATCCTGGAGAGGCGATCATCGGAGTCGTACGTAAAGTTCGTACCCAATCCGTCCGGATCCACTATGCGGAGGAGAGTGTTATCGGCGGTCGAGACGAGTGTCGATGTCAGCCGCCCCGTGCATGGCTCGCCATCTGTACCGGGCTCCTGAACCTGCCCCACCACGAAATAGGGCGGATTCGTTGGCAAGTATCTGATGCAGGTGTACGTAGGCGAGCCGCTGTACTTCCTGAACGGGTCGCTTATGCTCGACAGTCGGAGCTGGCCATCGTAGCCGTACTCGATCTCGTTGCCCCATCGATCGATGGCGCTGGTCATATGACCATCATCATCGAACGTGATCTTGCTCGAGTCCGGATAGGACCGCGTATATACCGCGTTCGACCCCGACCCTGTCAGCGACAGCTTCGAGAATTCGCCAATGGGGCTCGTGAAGCTCCCGCCACTTCCTTTCTGGAAGTACACTGCCGCGCCGCTTCCTTCGGCAATGAGGACCGAGCTGTCGCCCGTAGCGACATGTAGCTCATCCAGACCAGACAGCGTCCAACCACTACCAAAGGGAGAAGAAAGATCGTTGACAACGATGAGCTTCGCGCTGCTGTCGATATACTGCTCAGTATAGGTGGAATACTTCGCTGTGACGGTGACGCGCATCGGGTAGGCGTTCGTGGCCCTGTCGCTCGCATCGAACTGGCCGGCAAGGTGTATCGTCTTGCCCGAAGTACCGGAGCCCGAGAAGCGGATCTTCGCCGAATCTCCGTTCAGCCATCCAACTTTCGTGTATGCGCCGCTTCCCCAATCCACGGATGCCTCGAGCCAGTACTCGTCTGGCGCGGCACGACCATCTACCAGAGCCACATCAGCGTAAATGAAGGGCCTGACCGCCACTCGATCGCCGTGATAGACAAAACCGACACTCCTAGCCGCACCCATGGAGAAGTACGGCACGGTACCATGGGAGTATGACGCATCGAAGCACTCGGCTACGCAGAAAGTTGGATCTTCGCGATACTTCGAGCTCGACGGGCTCGAGACGGAGGTCACGATCCCGATCAGCGAAGCGGTCACTGTCACGGAGCCGGTATCCGCCTCGGTCGGTCGGCTTACGGATACCGCGCGCAATTTCACAACGCCACTGCTACTCGAAGCGCCGGTCTGGCAAGTAACCTTCACCTTCTTTATCGAAGAACTCATCGTCACCTGGCTCGAATCCGCAGCGCAGCTGCTGAGCGACCCAGACTGTATGACGGATAGGTTGTACACGCCAGGTGAGCTCGTAAGACCATCAATCGAGAATTCCTGGGTAAAGCTCGCGAACGCGGCTGCTTGTGCCGATCCCGCATGCGGCGTGATGTCGATCTGGTGTGGGTCGTAGATGAAGGTTCGGTAGCTCGTTCCAGGCTGAGCGTAGTTGTCCTCTATGTATGCCTGAATGGTATTGCCGCCAACCTGCGGATTTATCGTTACAGAGGAAGTCGCCTTTTCGCCGCAGTTTCCATCGGGGGGGCGCACCGTCCAGGTAGACGAGATGGTGGAGCCGTTGAGCTTCACCGAGCGAGTCAGCCGATCCAGGCCTCCATCGTCACACCAAGTAATCGTGAGAGAAAATGAATCCGCGGTATGAACGGTGTCACCACCACCCGGCAGTGCACTGAAGGAAGCGGATGGTGGATTTCCCTGCGCCAGCAACTCGTCTGGTATCGCGAGCGCGAGCGAGCACATAGCGGCAACTATCAATGAGAGCTGCCGGCAGCGAATGCGTGGTGTGGCGAGCAGCATGAGCGATCTCCTGTGGTAGAGATGAGGCGGCTCATTCTCGTTCAGCTGCTCGGGCGCCAAAGCAACCGGCGTGCCGGATTCGCTAGCTCGTAAGTCGTTGCTCCTACACTAGTTGCATCATGGTCATAAGCGATGATGTTGCAGATGTTGCAATCACGGCCACAACCGTTGCGCAACGCTGTGCAACATCGACGCGGAAGCGCGCGCCATCAGGAACGAGGAGACGTGGCATCGACGTCGTGACTTCGATCGAGGTCATCATGGTCGGCCGGTAGCACATGCCTCGGCGATGATATTCTCAAGTCTCTCATCCGTCGGAAGACAGTGGTTCGATGAACTCCGAGCTCCATGGCAGTCTGCTCGATCCGCCAGTCGTTGCGGCCCAAGGCTCCCAGGAGTACCGCGCGCTCACTTGGGGCGGGTAGCGCAGCGCGTGCAACATCGCCTCCCGCAACTTCGAGTTCCTCCAGAAGCGGTAGATCCACCACACCATCACGTGCGCAGATCACTGCTCGCTCCACGGTGAACCGCAGTTGACGCACGTTGCCTGGCCATGCGCGATCCTGCAGCCATGCGAGCGCTCCCGCCGTGAAGACAATGCCTCGCGGTATCTTTCTGCTGGTATTCGCGAAGTGATGGACCAGCGCTGGTATGTCTTCCCGTCGCTCGTCCAGACTCGGTACGAATATGGTGATACCGTTGAGGCGGAAATAGAGATCCCCGCGGAATAGATCGGCGGCGACTCTCTCGAGAAGATTTTGATGCGTCGCAGCCACGACCCGGAAATCGCTGACCCGATCCTGCTCCGCGCCGACGGGACGATAGTCGCCCGACTCGACGGCCCGCAGCAGCTTCGTCTGTATCGATATCGGGAGCTCGCCTATCTCGTCGAGGAAGAGCGTGCCGCCATTCGCTTCCGCGAGATATCCCGGCCTGTCGGTGGTTGCGCCGGTGAAAGCACCGCGGACCTGGCCGAACAACGCTGTCTCGAATAACTGCTCCGGGATCGCGCACACATTGACCGCTACATGCTTCCCTCCGAAGCCACTCGCCTTATGTATGGCTTGGGCAACGCGCTCTTTTCCGGAACCCGTAGGGCCCTGGATCAACACCGGAAGTGGAAAGGGTGCAAAGCGCAAGACTTTCTCGCGTACTTGCCGGATTGACATCGACTCACCAATGATGATCCGCGCCAGCTCTTTCTCGTTCATGGCTTCACCTTGTTCGCTCTCTCTAGATACGGAGCACTCACGCTGTCCGCCTCCTGGTCCGTGCGTATCACGTGCGGCGTCAGGAAGAGAAAGAGCTCGGTCTCCGTCGTCCGCCGGCTCGCATGCCCGAACAGACCTCCTATCAACGGAATACTGGACAATACGGGTATCCCTCCCTGGTTCCGGTCCTGCTGCTTGTCCGTGAGACCACCCAGCGCCACTGTCTGGTCGTCCCTGATCAACAGCTCCGTCTGCACCGACCGCGTCGAGATCACCGGCGCATCGAAGGCCACCTCCGTCGTGGCGCTGTTCACCTCCTGCGTCACCTGCAGCACCACGTACCCGTCCGGGCTTATCGTCGGCAGCACGGTGAGCTTCGTGCCCACGTCCTTGTACTGCACCACCTGATCTCTGGTGGCCGCATCCGTGGGAAGTGACCTCGATACCTGAATGAAGGGCCGCTGGCTTCCCACGTTGATCGTGGCCGCCTGATTGTTGGCCGCCACCACCACGGGGCGGCTCAGGATCTTCACGTCCCCTCGCTCGGCCGCAGCGCTAAGGGTGGCGTCCACATTCAGGGTGCCGAGGTTCATGACCTGGAGCACGAAGTCACCGAGCCCCAATCCCTTTTGCGATCCGCTCACGGTGGCCTTGGAGCCGTTGACGTGGACGGGATCGCTCGCGGCCTCCACGCCGAAGGAGAAGCTCCGGTCGCGTCGCACCTCGGCTATCACCACTTCTATGAGGACCTGCAGCGGGCGGGTGTCGAGCTCCTTGACGGCTGCTTCGATGAGCTGGTAGTCGGCGGGGCTCGCGCGGATGAGGAGGCTGTTGCTCCGGAACCTGTCAATGGTTTTGAGACACCGGGTGGAATGAGTTTACTGAGCTAC
>CAZTTY010000049.1:0-31758 GCA_964616815.1 uncultured Gemmatimonadaceae bacterium
AGGGGAAAGCACTCGACCAGTGGGAGTCGGCGCCGATCGAAGGCTTCGACTCCCACGTCGTTGGTAGCAACGGCTACGAGGAGTCCGCGGGCTCCGACATCGTGGTCATCACCGCCGGGATCGCGCGCAAGCCGGGTATGTCGCGTGACGATCTGCTCAACACCAACGCCGGCATCGTCAGGCAGGTCGCCGAGCAGATCGCGCGCACCTCGCCCGGCGCGATCCTCATAATCATCTCCAACCCACTCGACGTGATGTCCTACGTCGCGCTGAAGGTGAGCGGCTTCCCGCGCGAGCGCGTGCTCGGCATGGCCGGCGTGCTGGACACCGCGCGCTACCGCTCCTTCATCGCCGAGGAGCTGGACGTCTCGGTGCGCGACATCCAGGCCATGGTGCTGGGCGGGCACGGCGACACGATGGTGCCTCTCATCTCCTACACGAGCGTGAGCGGCATCCCGATCACGCAGCTCATCGGTGCGGAGCGCCTGGAGGCGATCGTGCAGCGCACGCGCACCGGCGGCGCGGAGATCGTGAAGTATCTCAAGACCGGGTCCGCCTACTACGCACCCTCCGCCGCGGCGGTGCAGATGTGCGAGGCGATCGCCAACGATCAGAAGCGCATCCTTCCATGCGCCGCGTGGCTGCAGGGCGAGTACGGGATGAAGGATCTCTTCCTCGGCGTCCCCTGCAAGCTGGGGCGAACCGGCCTCGAGAAGATCCTGGAAGTGGAGCTGACCGACGCGGAGCGCGACGCGCTCGCCAGGAGCGCGGACGCCGTTCGCGGTCCCATGGCGGCGGTGAAGATCTAGTCTGCGTGCGGCCGCGACGTCCGCCACGGGCGGACGTCGCGCGCCAGCATCGCTGGGAGGAAGCAAGACATGAGCAGTCCGGCAGCTGTGCCCGCGCGACGCGGCGCGGCGGCGCTGAGCCGCCTGCAGCTCTTCTGGGATTCCACGATCGGCAAGAAGATCGTGATGGGAGTGACGGGCCTGATCATGGTCGCGTTCGTGATCGTGCACATGATCGGCAACCTGCAGGTGTTCGTCGGCGCTTCGAAGATCAACGCTTACTCGCACTTCCTGCATCACACCATAGCCGAGCTTCTGTGGCTGGCGAGGATAGTACTTCTGGTTTCCGTGGTGCTCCACGTGACGGCGGCCATCCAGCTCACGCGGCGCGACAGGGCCGCGCGACGGGTGTCCTACGCTCGCAAGGTGCCGCAGACGGCCACGATATCCTCGAGGTCGATGCGTTGGGGCGGTATCGCGCTCGCTCTCTTCATCGTCTTCCACATACTCCACCTGACTACCGGAACGATCCAGCCGGCGCCGTTCGTAGAGGGCAACATCTACTCGACGCTCGTGGGAGGCTTCCAGGTGTGGTGGGTGATGCTGATCTACGTGCTCGCCATGGTCGCGCTCGGCCTGCACATCTTCCACGGCGCCTGGGCCGCCGTGCGGACGCTGGGCCTCAATCGCCCATCGGCCAATCCGCTGAAGCGCCCCACGGCGCTCGCCGTTGCGATAGTCGTCTGGGCCGGATTCACGATCGTCCCGGTCGCGATCTTTTTTGGATGGGTGAGATGAGCATGGAGCTGAACCCTCGCGAGCCGGGCGGCCCGATCGAGACACAGTGGCAACGGCACCGCTTCGACATGAAGCTGGTGAACCCGGCCAACAAGAGGAAGCATACGGTACTGGTGGTGGGCTCGGGGCTCGCCGGCGGTTCCGCCGCCGCGTCGCTCGCCGAGCTGGGCTACCAGGTGAAGTGTTTCTGCTTCCAGGACTCGCCGCGCCGCGCGCACAGCATCGCCGCGCAGGGCGGGATCAACGCCGCGAAGAACTACCAGAACGACGGCGATTCCATCTATCGCCTCTTCTACGACACCGTGAAGGGAGGCGATTTCAGGTCGCGCGAATCGAACGTGTACCGGCTGGCCGAAATCAGCCTGAACATCATCGATCAGTGCGTGGCGCAGGGAGTGCCGTTCGCCAGGGAGTACGGCGGACTGCTCGCCAATCGCTCCTTCGGCGGCGCGCAGGTATCGCGCACTTTCTACGCGCGCGGCCAGACCGGGCAGCAGCTCCTGCTCGGCGCCTACCAGGCGCTGGAGCGCCAGGTTGGGATGGGTCGCGTGAAGATGTTCCCGCGCACCGAGATGCTCGATCTCGTCCTGATCGGAGGGAAGGCGCGTGGGATCGTCGTGCGCGACCTCGTCACCGGCGCGGTGACCTCGCACGCGGGCGACGCGATCGTACTCGCGACCGGCGGCTACGGCAACGTTTTCTATCTGTCCACCAACGCCAAGGGATCCAACTGCACGGCGGCGTGGAGGTCGTACAAGCGCGGCGCGGCGTTCGCCAATCCGTGCTTCACGCAGATCCACCCCACCTGCATCCCGCAGAGCGGCGAGCACCAGTCCAAGCTCACCCTCATGAGCGAATCGCTCCGCAACGACGGGCGCGTGTGGGTGCCGAAGCAAAAAGGCGACAAGCGCGCTCCCAACCAGATTCCGCACTCCGAGCGCGACTATTATCTGGAACGGCGCTACCCGAGCTTCGGCAACCTGGTGCCGCGCGACGTCGCCTCGCGCGCGGCGAAAAAGGTTTGCGACGATGGCTACGGCGTGGGTCCCGGCGGGCTCGGCGTCTACCTCGACTTCGCGGACGCCATCCAGCGCCTCGGCGAGCACACCATCCGTGAACGCTACGGCAATCTCTTCGAGATGTACGAGCGCATCACGGACGAGAATCCGTACGAGGTGCCCATGCGCATCTATCCGGCGGTGCACTACACCATGGGCGGGCTGTGGGTGGACTACAACCTCATGAGCACCGTGCCCGGCCTGCACGTGGCGGGAGAGGCGAATTTCTCCGACCACGGCGCCAACCGCCTGGGAGCCAGTGCGCTCATGCAGGGCCTGGCCGACGGGTACTTCATCATCCCCTATACCATCGGCCACTACATCGCCACGAGCGAGCTCGAGAAGGTGGACGAGTCGCACCCGGCATTCAAGGACGCCGAGGCGCAGGTGGAGCAGCGCACGAGGCAGCTCCTCTCCATCAACGGCAAGCGAACCGTGGACTCCTTCCACCGGGAGCTCGGGAAGGTGATGTGGGACTACTGCGGGATGGCGCGCGACGAGGCGGGGCTGAGGCACGCGCTCGAGCGCATCCCGGAGATCCGCGAGGAGTTCTGGAGCAACGTGAACGTGCCCGGCAGCGACGCGGAGCTCAACCAGGCGCTCGAAAAGGCGGGGCGCGTGTCCGACTTCCTGGAGCTGGGGGAGCTCATCTGCCGCGATGCGCTCGATCGCCGGGAATCGTGCGGCGCGCACTTTCGTGAGGAATATCAGACCTCGGAGGGCGAGGCCCTCCGGGACGACGAGCACTACGCATACGTGGCCGCCTGGGAGTACAAGGGCGACGGGAACGCTCCCGAGCTGCACAAGGAGCCGCTCACGTACGACTACGTCCATCTTGCGCAGCGCAGCTACAAGTAGCCATCGCCGCGCGCCGGCCGGAGCGGCCGGCGCGCGTGGACAGTCAGGAGATCAACGACCGTGAATCTTACGCTTCACGTATGGCGCCAGGCGGGATCCAGGGCGGAGGGAAAATTCGAGCGGTACGAGGCTCGCGACGTGAGTCCCGACATGTCGTTCCTCGAGATGCTCGACGTGGTGAACGAGGGGCTCATCGAGAGCGGCGGCTCCCCCATAGCCTTCGACAGCGACTGCCGCGAAGGGATCTGCGGAATGTGCAGCCTCATGATCAACGGAGTGGCGCACGGACCGGAGCTCGGGACCGCCACCTGCCAGCTCTTCATGCGGCACTTCGAGGACGGCGACGTGATCTACATCGAGCCGTGGCGCTCGAGCGCCTTCCCCGTGATCCGCGATCTGGTGGTGGACAGGAGCGCGTTCGACCGGATCATCGCCGCCGGCGGCTACATAACGGCTCCCACCGGCGGCGCCCGCGACGCGAACAGCATCCTCGTGGCCAAAACCGATGTGGACGACGCCATGGACGCCGCGGCGTGCATCGGCTGCGGCGCCTGCGTCGCGGCCTGCCCCAACGGATCGGCATCGCTCTTCACCGGCGCCAAGGTGTCGCACCTCGGACTACTCCCTCAGGGACAACCCGAGAGGAACCGGCGCGTGCTCGGCATGGTCGCGCAGATGGACGCCGAAGGATTCGGCAACTGCACCTGGCACGGCGAGTGTCAGGCAGCGTGCCCCAAGGAGATAAGCATCGACGTGATCGCCAGAATGAACAACGATTACATGAAAGCGATGTGGGGCTCGCGGGAAAAGGGCGACGGTTGAGCCCGGAGGCACATCCCGTGGCCTGATTGATGCGCGGCCTCCCCCTCGAGCGCGCGGGGAGAGGCCGCGCGCAGCTACGCGAGGCCAGGAGGGGAGATGCCCGAACGGAGTGAAGGTCCCAGCGGCTTCCGGAATCCCGAAGCCGCGCACGGTGGAGCCGACGCGATAAACGACACTCCCACCGGGGCGGCGCACGGTGCGGAGATCGAGCAGCCCATCACCGGCACGGCGCGCGCGAGAGTGAACCCCGGCACGGGGATGCCGCTCCTCGGATGGATACTGTTGGTACTCATCGTGCTGGTCGTGATCGTATTCATCGCCGGTATTTTCCGAGGCGCGTAGCTGGCTGGCTGAACGCGGCTCACCGGCTGCCGCGCACGCTTCGCTGCGCGCCTCGCCCCGAGCCACGGAGCGATTCGATTGAAGGCTGCTCTCTTTTTGGCCGTGCCGATGCTGGCGGCCGGGTGCGCGAGCGGCGGCGCGGACACCGCCGCGAGCGCCGAGTCTCTGGAGATTCTCACCGGAAGGGCGGCACTCGTTTCGACCACGCGTCCCGAGCCGGGCACCTTCCGACACATCACCACCGCCGACCTCCCCGAGCCGTACGCCACGAAGTCGGTGTCCACCGTCTCGCGCATCGTCCCGCGCCCGGATGGCGTGGTGCCGCAGGCGCCCCCCGGCTTCACGGTTCAGCTCTACCAGGCTGGACTCTCGCAGCCGCGCATCATCGCGGTGGCCCCGAACGGCGACGTCTTCGTGATGGAGACCCGCGCCGGACGGATCCGGCTCCTGCGCGGCGTCGGCGCCGATGGAACCGCGGCGCAGAGCTTCGTTTTCGCTACCGGCTTCGTGGAAGCGTACGGGATGGCGTTCTACCCGCTGGGCGACGATCCGCACTGGCTCTACGTTGCCAACACCAATTCGGTGGTGCGGCTGCCGTATACGCGCGGCGACACCCTTGCCGCCGGTCCGGCGGATACGGTGGTCCAGTCGCTCCCTTCCGACGTGCCGCGCGACATCGAAGCGTTCGCCGAGTACGTGCGCTCCGTGCGAGCCGGCCGGCTCCCACCCGATCACGGTCACTGGACGCGAGATCTGGCGTTCTCGAACGACGGGCGCCGCCTCTTCGTGGCGGTCGGCTCCGCATCTAACGTGGACGACCCCGACGAGCATCCGTCGGAGCACCAGAGGGCCGCGATCCTCGAGTACACGCCCGACGGAGAGTTCGTGAAGGTGTTCGCCTCGGGACTGCGCAACCCGTCGGGCATCGCGGTCGACCCATCCAGCGGCGAGCTCTGGACGTCGGTGAACGAGCGTGACGGCCTCGGCGACGATCTCGTTCCCGACTACATCACGCACGTTCAGGAAGACGGTTTCTACGGCTGGCCATATTTCTATCTGGGCGCGCACCCCGATCCGCGACACGAGGGCAAGCACCCCGAGCTTCGCGACCAGGTGATCGTGCCCGATGTGCTGCTGCAATCGCACACGGCGTCGCTGCAGCTCGCCTTCTACGACGGCTCGCAATTCCCGGAAGAGTACCGCGGGGATATCTTCGCGGCACAGCACGGGTCGTGGAATCGCTCGGTGCGCTCCGGCTACGAGGTAGTGCGCGTTCCGCTCCGGAATGGCGAGACGAGCGGCGTGTACGAGGATTTTCTCACCGGCTTTCTCACCGACGATGGAGACGTATGGGGCCGGCCGGTGGGCGTTGCCGTGGCGGCCGACGGCTCGCTCCTCGTCTCCGACGACGGGTCGGGCTCGATCTGGCGAGTGACTTACGAGGGAAGCTGAGCCCTCGGCTACCGGGGCGGCGCGGCGAAGACACCGAGCCGGCGCCGCGGAATGCGATGCATGAGAGTTTCCGGATTTCTTTGATCGTTTGCTCCCTCCTGGCGAGCGCCGGTACGGTCGCAGCGGCAACGGCCCAGCGGTCGGATTCGACGGCGCGGCGCGATACGACGCTCGCGGGCGACAGTGCGCGCGCGCCGCAGCAACTTCGGCCAGTGGTCGTGGAGGCGACCCGCACCCGCCAGGATCTTTCGCGGGTTCCACAGGCCGTTACCGAGGTGGGGATCGACGCGATCCAGCGCGGCCGCCGCACGGCCGGCCTCGATGAGGCGCTGGAGGGGATTCCGGGCGTGATCGCCGAGGACAGGGGGAACTACTCCAACTCCGGCGGGCTGCGGCTCGCCATCCGCGGCGACCTCCCCGGCGTACAGCTCCTGCAGGACGGCGTTCCGCTCACCATGGCCGACGGCACCACGGAACCCAACAACATCGACCTCGGCTCTGCGGGGAGCATCGAAGTGATCCGCGGCCCCAGCTCGGTGCTGTACGGAAATTCGGGCGGGGGCGTGGTGAGCGTGACCACCCAGTTCCCGGCCAGCGCGCCGATCGTGGTGCACCCGGGCATCCAGTTCGGCTCGCACGGCTACAACCGGCAGCAGCTCAAGCTCGAGGGGATGCTGGGCGGCTTCGGCTACGTGGTGAACGCCAACCGGACGCGCACCGACGGCTTTCGCGAGTACGGCGGAGCCGACATACGACGACTCAATCTCGTGACGCGCTCGCAGCTCGGCGCGCGAACCACGCTGGGCGCCGTGTTCAACCTCTACGACATGCCCTTCGGGGAAAATCCGAGCACCCTCACGCGCGATCGCGCGCGCAACGACCCCGATTCCGTGCGGGAGGGCGCCTTCGAACAGGGGTGGGGCGAGTCCGGAACACAGGGGCAGGGAGGGCTCAACCTGGAGCACACCTTCGCTCCGGGGCGCGCGCTCCGGGGTACGGCGTGGGGCGAGTGGCGCACGGTGTGGAATCCCATCCCCGGCCGCATCATCGACCTGCGCAGGAGCGCGGCGGGCGTGCGCTCGTCGTACCAGCACCTGGCGCTGGTGGGCTCGCTCCCGCTGGAGCTGACGGCGGGCGTGGACCTCACCTATCAGCACGACGACCGTCACGAGTTCGCCAACGACGGAGTCTCCTCGACGGGCGGCCGTGCGCGCGAGGGGGCGCTTCAGCTCGACCAGCGCGAACGTGTGCTCTCGCTCGCGCCGTTCGCGCAGGGAACGCTCGGCCTCACGCCCGAGCTCGCGCTCACCGCTGGCGTGCGCTACGACAGCTACCACTTTCGCGCGGCAGACCACCTGCTCGCCGACGGCGACCAATCCGGCAGGCGCGATCTTTCGGCGGCGAGCCCCATGGTGGGGCTCAACTACTCGCCGCGGCCGGAGCTCAACGTGTACGCCAACTTCGCCGAGGCCTACCAGACACCGACCATGCGGCAGCTCTCCAACCGCTCCGACGGCGCCGGGGGATTCAACCAGACGCTCGGCCCCGAGTATCTGCACAGCGTGGAAGTCGGGGTACGCGGCTCCATCGAGGGTGGGCGGATGGACTACAGCCTCACCGGCTACACCTCGCGCGTGGAAGACGCGCTCGTAGCGTACGAAGGAGTGGGCGAGCAGGTGTTCTATCGCAACGCGGGCGAGTCATCGCGGCGGGGAGTCGAGCTCGCGCTCGGCTGGCGGCCGACAACCGAGCTCGCCGCGAGGCTCAGCTACACGTACCAGGACTACGTGTACGACCACTACGTGAGCGGCGACCAGGACGTCTCGGGGAATCGCGAGCCGGGGATTCCGCCGCACACCGTGTTCGGCCAGCTCACCCACAGCGCACCGTGGGGACTGACATCGACGCTGACGGCGCGCTGGGTGGATTCCTATCCGGTGAACGACGCCAACACGGAGTCCAACTGGGCGTTCACCGTGGTCGGTGCGCGGTTGTCACTCGACAGGGAGATAGGCCGGATAGCGGCACGTCCGTTCGCCGGAGTCGACAACATCTTCGACGAGCGCTACAACGCGACCGTGTCGGTGAACGCCGTTGGGGGGAGGTACTACTCGCCATCTGCGGGGCGGAGCTTCTACGTCGGCTTCCGCCTGGGTGCCGGGGGATGAGCCGGGGCGCGCGGGTACCGGCCTCGAGGCAGGCGCCCGCGCGGCCGCGCCGGAGCTAGATCCTCGGAAGCGTGACGCCTCTCTGGCTCTGGTACTTCCCCTTCTTGTCGAGGTAGGAGGTTTCCGGCGGCTCGTCGCCCTCGAAGAACAGGACCTGCGCGATTCCCTCGTTGGCGTAGATCTTCGCGGGTAGCGGAGTGGTGTTGGAGATCTCGAGCGTGACGTGTCCCTCCCACTCGGGCTCGAAGGGGGTGACGTTCGTGATGATGCCGCAGCGCGCGTAGGTGGATTTTCCGACCGTGACCGTTATGACGTTGCGCGGGATGCGGAAGTACTCGACGGAGCTGGCGAGCGCGAAGCTGTTGGGCGGCACGATGCAGATGTCGCCCTCGAACTCCACGAACGAGCGCGGGTCGAAGTTCTTGGGGTCGACGATGGAGTTCAGCACGTTGGTGAAGATGCGGAACTCGCGCGCCACGCGCATGTCGTAGCCGTAGGAGCTGACGCCGTAGGAGATGACGCCTTCGCGCACCTGGTGGTCCTCGAACGGTTCGATCATACCGTGTTCGACGGCCATGCGGCGAATCCAGCGATCGGACTTTACGGACATGAATTGGGAGGGAGAAAGGGAAGTAGAAAGGTCGGAATGTACATGCGGCAGTTGCGCTTCGCCACGTTGACACTCTCGCGTGCGTCAAGATAACTTTCGCGTGCTGCACAACGTGAAATTTTTCACGAGACTGGGCCTGATTGCACCTCTCTGGGAGCCGATGGGTCGAGAATACTTTCCAATCCTGATGCTGCTGGGCTTCGTGGCGATAAACGCCGTCATGATGCTCGCGCTCTCGCACTTTTCGCTCAGACCCAGACCCACCGAGGTCAAGAGCGCAGCCTACGAATCGGGAATCCCCGCCATCGGCGACGCGCGGCAGCGCTTCTCCGTGAAGTTCTACATGGTCGCGATGCTCTTCATCATTTTCGACATCGAGACCGTGTTCATGCTTCCGTGGAGCGCCTACTACCGCCAGCTCTCGTGCAGCGTGCCGCTCGTGGAGGGCGCGTGCCCGGCTGGACACGTCTCCTTCTTCGGGCTCGGCGAGATGCTCGTCTTCATCGCGATCCTTGCCGTCGGCTTCATCTACGTCTGGAAGAAGGGAGCGTTGCAATGGGATTGACAGCCAGCCCGGAGCGCTCGGTAGCTACGTACGACCCGGGATCCCAGGAAAGCTGGGTCGCTACCCGGCTCGATTTTCTGGTCAACTGGTCGAGGGCCAGCTCGCTCTGGCCGATGCCGTTCGGAACCGCATGCTGCGCGATCGAGTTCATGGCCACTGCGGCCACGCGCTTCGACCTGGCCCGCTTCGGCATGGAGCGCATGAGCTTCTCGCCGCGCCAGGCGGATGTGCTCATCTGCGCCGGGCGGGTTCCGTTCAAGCTCGCGCCCGTGATCCGGCGCATCTGGCAGCAGATGCCGCAGCCCAAGTGGTGCATATCGATGGGCGCCTGCGCATCGTCCGGTGGAATGTTCGACAACTACGCGGTGGTGCAGGGGATCGACACCATCATCCCGGTCGACGTCTACGTGCCCGGATGCCCGCCGCGTCCCGAAGGACTCATGTACGGCATCATGATGCTCCAGGAGAAGGTGAAGCGTGAGCGCATGGCGGACAACGTGATCCGGCACGAGATCGTCCCGGATCCCACGAGCGGGCTCTACATCCCACCACAGGCAATCGACGAGCTCTCCGAGCCGTTCGGAAATTCCGTGCACCAGACACGTTCAGGGCTGTGAGCAGATCCTTCACCCCGGTGGTGGCCGGCAGCGCACTCCCCGGCGCCCCGGCACCGGTCACTCCGAAAAACATCCAGTACACCGGCGGCGAGCCGAACCCGTCGCTCGCGGAGCTGCGGAACCGCTTCGGTGAGGCGATCCTGCGCGCCGACGTCGTCTGGGGCGAGACCACGGTCTACGTCGAGCGCGGCCAGCTCCACGACATCGTGCAGTGGCTCCACGACGACGCCGGCCAACGCTACGACTATCTCTCGGATGTCACCGCGGTGGAGTACCGCGACCGGGAGATTCCGCTGCAGGTCGTCTGGCATCTGCGCTCGCTGCCGTTCCGCCGCTTCATCCGGCTGAAGGTCGAGTTCGCGCGCGGGGAGGAGCTGGAGGTCGCCAGCGTGTACGACATCTACCGCGGCGCGGACTGGCTCGAGCGCGAGTGCTACGACATGTTCGGCGTGGTCTTCGCCGGGCATCCCGACCTGCGACGCATCCTCATGTGGGAGCGCTACACCGAGGGCTACCCGCTGCGCAAGGACTTCCCGCTGCGCGGCCGCTTCAGCCGCTCGGAGCAGCTCCGCCAGGCGCTCTCGGCTAACCCGGAGGCGCGCTACTCGATGGAGGAGCTCACGATCGCGCAGGCGTTCGAAGACCTTCCCGAAGCGATGCGCCATCGTCTCACGGCGGGCGAGGAGACGGGAGAATAGCATGCCGAAGAACAGGCGTACCGTCGAAGTCGCGCTCGGCAGCTCCGGAGTGGACGAGCTGGGCCGCCCGAAGAGGACCCCGCTCACGGTGAACGAGGGCGGGGCGGTGACCACTATCGATCCGCCCGCCCCGATGGAACCGGAGCTCGAGGGCGAGCATCTCCTCATCAACATCGGACCGCAGCACCCGGCGACGCACGGCGTGCTGCGCCTCGTGCTCGAGCTCGATGGCGAGACGGTGGTGCGCTGCATCCCGCACATCGGCTACCTGCACTGCGGGTTCGAGAAGATCGGCGAGTACCGCACCTACAATCAGATCATCCCGTGGACCGATCGTGAGGACTACCTCAACTCGATCGGTAACAACGTCGCCTTCGTCCTCGGGGCGGAGCGTCTCTTCGGGGTGGAGGTGCCGCCGCGCTGTACCGTGCTGCGCGTCATCGCCATGGAGCTTTCGCGCATCATCTCGCACCTCGTCTGGCTCGGCACCACCTGCATCGACATCGGAGCGTACACGCCGTTCCTGTGGACTTTCCAGCAGCGCGAAACGGTCTACAATCTCCTCGAAAGCTGGGTAGGCGCCCGGCTCACCACCACCGCCACGCGCGTGGGCGGAATGGCGGCCGACGTTCCCGAAGGCTGGACCGACCAGCTCCAGCAGTTCATCCGCAACTTCCCCAAAACGATCGACGAAGTCGATCAGCTCCTCACCACCAACGGCATCTGGGTGGGGCGCACGGTGGGCATCGGTGCCATGACGGCGGAGGAGGCGGTCAACTACGGCCTCTCCGGGCCCATGCTGCGCGCTTCCGGTGTGGCCTACGACGTACGGCGTGACTTTCCATACCTCGACTACGAGAGCTACGACTTCGAGGTACCGGTCGGCACGCACGGTGACGTTTACGATCGCTACCTGGTGCGCATGGAGGAGCTCCGCCAGAGCACTCGCATCCTGCAGCAGGCGCTCGACCGCCTGCCCGACGGCCCGGTGAACAGCAGCGACCACCGCGTCATCCTCCCGCCGAAGTCCCGGGCGATGAGCGACATGGAGTCGATGATCCACCACTTCAAGCAGGTGATGGAAGGTCCGCGGCCGCCGGTGGGCGAGTGTTACGTGGCCGTCGAGAGTCCCAAGGGAGAAAAGGGTTACTACATGGTGTCCGACGGAACCGCGAAGCCGGTGCGCTGGCGCATCCGGCCGCCGTCGTTCGTCAACCTTTCCGCCATCCCGAAGATGGTGGAGGGCCACCTCCTTTCCGACGTGATCGCCATCAACGCCAGCATCGACATCGTCATGGGAGAGATCGACCGGTGAAGACGGAAGAGATGGGCGGCACGGGCGCGGAGAGCGACGCGTCGCACGGCGTGAGCGATCCGCACTACGAGCCCGTTTTCGTGGGAGACGCGGAGCGCGAGCTGGCGGAGCTGCTCACGCACTATCCCACGAAGATGGCGGCGCTCCTGCCGGCGTTGTGGATGATTCAGAACGCGCGCGGCTGGGTGAGCGAGGAAGCCATGGCGGAGGTGGCCGAGCGCCTCTCGCTCACGCCCGCGTACGTGAAGGGCGTGGTGACGTTCTACACCATGTACCACCAGCATCCCGTCGGTACCTACTTCATCCAGGTCTGTACCACGTCGCCGTGCGGCGTGTGCGGCGCGGAAGACACTCTCCGCGCGCTCCTCGAGCACACGGGCTGCCGCGAGCTCGGCGCCACATCGCCCGACGGGCGCTTCACGGTGGTGGAGGCCGAATGCCTCGGCGCCTGCGGGTTCGCCACGCCGATAATGATCAACGAGGAGTTCGTCGAGTCCGTGAACGAGAACAACGTTCCCGAAATCCTGAGCCGGCTTCCGTAAATGGGCTTTCCGCATAAACCGCATCCCAGGGAGACTCCGATTCTCTCCCGCTACTTCGGCGACTCCGAGGCGCGTACGCTCGATGGCTGGAAGAAGAGAGGCGGCTACCGCGCCCTCGAGAAGGCGCTCGGCAGCACTCCCGAGGAGATCATCAACGAGGTGAAGGAGTCGGGGCTTCGCGGGCGCGGAGGCGCCGGTTTCCCCACGGGGATGAAGTGGTCGTTCATGAAGCACGGCGACGGCAAGCCGCACTACCTCTGCGTGAACGCCGACGAGTCGGAACCCGGCACCTTCAAGGACCGCGAGATCATGCGCTGGACGCCGCACGCCCTCATCGAGGGAGCGGCGATCGGCGCGTACGCCATCGGCGCCGAAACCGCCTACGTCTACATTCGCGGCGAGTTCACCGAGCCGCTGGAAGTGATGGGCGCCGCGGTGAAGGAGGCGTACGCGGCCGGTCTCGTGGGAAAGAACGCGATGGGCACCGGCAAGCGCGTCGATGTGCACGTGCACAAGGGGGCCGGCGCGTACATCTGCGGCGAAGAGACGGCGCTCATGAACTCGCTCGAAGGAAAGCGCGGCAACCCGCG
This sequence comes from uncultured Gemmatimonadaceae bacterium, assembly GCA_964616815.1. Lineage (GTDB taxonomy): Bacteria > Gemmatimonadota > Gemmatimonadetes > Gemmatimonadales > Gemmatimonadaceae > JADGGM01. The sequence goes on from CAZTTY010000049.1 coordinate 13,224, forward strand.
TATCAAGCCTCCCTTCCCGGCGGTGGCGGGTGCGTTCGGCATGCCCACCACGATCAACAACGTGGAAACGCTGAGCGCCGTGCCGCACATCCTCAACGAGGGGCCCGCCTGGTACAAGGCGATGTCGCACTCCAGTCCGAAGAGCACGGGGAGCAAGCTCTTCTCGGTCTGCGGCAACGTGGCGCGCCCGGGGAACTACGAGGTGGAGATGGGCTTCCCCTTCAAGGAGTTCCTGTACGACGTCTGCGGCGGCCCGCCTCCGGGGCGGCGCTTCAAGGCCATCATTCCCGGCGGCTCGTCCGTTCCCATCCAGACAATGGAGGAAGCCGAGGCGACCATGATGGACTACGAGGGCTTCATAGCCCAGGGTTCCATGCTGGGATCCGGCGGCGTGATAGTGTTCGATGACTCCCAGTGCATCGTCAGGCAGGTGGCCCGCCTCGCGCGCTTCTACGCACACGAGAGCTGCGCACAGTGCACGCAGTGCCGTGAAGGCACGGCGTGGACCACGCGCATCCTCGAGCGCATCGAGGACGGGCATGGGACGATGGAGGATCTCGATACGCTCCTCTCCCTCTCGAAGAACATGACCGGCACCACGATCTGCGTGCTCAGCGACTCGTGCGCCACGCCGATCGTTTCCGGCATCAACAAGTTCCGCGACGAGTTCGAGGCTCACATCAAAGGCAAGCGGTGCCCGATGCGCGCCGCGGCGGCGGCATAATGGCAGACGGACAGCAGATCACACTGACGATCGAGGGGCGCGAGGTCTCGGTCGCGCCGGGCACCTCCATCCTCGAGGCGGCCAAGCAGGCGGGCGTCCTCGTTCCGCACTACTGCTACCACCCCGGCCTCCCCGTGGCGGGCTCGTGCCGCATGTGCCTGGTCGAGGTGGAGAAGGCGCCCAAGCTCGCACCCGCGTGCGCCACGGCGGCGGCCGAGGGGCAGGTGGTGCACGTCTTCTCCGACAGGGCGCTCGAGCAGCGCAAGAGCGTACTCGAGTTCCTGCTGATCAACCACCCGCTCGACTGCCCCATCTGCGACAAGTCGGGCGAGTGCGAATTGCAGGACTACGCCTACCGCGAGGGGCCGGCCCAGGGACGGCTGCGCGATCCGAAGCGCTTCAACCCCGCCGAGGACTTCGGCGGCGACGTCCTCTACGTCACCAACCGCTGCATCATGTGCACGCGCTGCGTCCGCTTCATGGACTCGGTGGCGCAGGACACCGTGCTCAACGTGAGCGAGCGCGGCGACCGCGCGGTGATCGGCGTGTTCGAAGGGAAGGGGCTCACCAACGAATGGGCCGGGAACGTCATCGACATCTGCCCCGTGGGCGCGCTCCTCTCGAAGGACTTCCTCAACAAGGCCCGTTCGTGGGAGCTGGATCGTACACCGTCGATCTGCCCCAACTGCTCGCAGGGTTGCAACATGATCCTCGAGACGCGCGACAACCAGGTGGTCCGCATGCGGCCCCGCTCGAACACCGAGGTCAATCAGTACTACCTCTGTGATTCCGGGCGTCTGGACTATCGCTGGATGAACCGGACGGACAGGATCGAGGCGCCGCTGGTGCGTCGCGGCGACAAGCTCGCGGCGGCGGACTGGGACGAGGCGCTTCGCGCCGCCGCGCTCCACCTGAACGGGAAGCGCGCGTTCGTGCTGGCCAGCCCGATGCTCTCCAACGAGTCGCTCTGGATGCTCGCGCGGCTCGTCGAGAAGACCGGCGGCCAGGGCGCCTTCCGCGTTCGCCGCGGACCCGAGGTGCCGCTGCCGGGAGTGAAGGATCTCGCGCTTCGCGCCGAACGGGCCGCCAACGTGCGCGGCGCCGAGCTGTTCGGCTTCGTTAAGACCGACACGCCGCTCGCCGGCATGAACGATGGCGACGTACTCGTGATCGCCGATCACGAGCTCGCCGAAGTCGACGCGGCCGATCTCGCGCGCGCCGGCGCGATCATCGAGATCGGCACCGTGCTCCCCGACGCGGCGCGACAGGCGATCGTCGCCCTCCCGTCCACCAACATGGCGGAGGAGGAGGGGACCTTCACCAACATTCGCGGGCGCGTGCAGCGCTACCAGCAGGCGCGCTCCGGTCCGGGAATGTCGCACCCGGTCTGGTGGGCGATCGGTGATCTGCTCACCTTCCTGGGCGAGGGAGCTGGCCACCACACGGCGGCCGAGGCGTTCGAAGCGCTCGCGGCCGCCAAACCGGAGTTCGCCGGGATGAGCTATGAATCGATCGGGGTGAAGGGACAGATGATGTCCGCCGGCTCGGAGCCCGCGAGGACGGCCGGCTGATGCCATACGCCTCGCTTCTCCTTCTGCAGAAGGTGTACGACCCGCAGACGCCCGTCCACGGCGCGCCGTGGCTCTGGTTCAGCATCATCAAGATGCTGGTGGTCTTCACCGTGATCATGGTGGGCGTGGCGATGCTCACGCTCGCCGAGAGAAAGATCTCGGCGTGGATCCAGGATCGTCAGGGCCCGAATCGCGTGGGCGGCAAGCTCGGCCTCCTCCAGCCCGCGGCGGACGGGCTCAAGAACATCATGAAGGAGGAGACATATCCGGAAGCGGCGTCGAAGGTGCTCTTCGTACTCGCTCCGGCCATGGCCTTCCTCCCGGCGCTGATGACCTTCGCCGTGATCCCCTTCGCGGCGCCGCTCCCCACGCCGTGGGGGCTCGTCGACATGGTGGTGGCGGACCTGCCCATAGGCTTCCTGTACATCCTGGCCATCTCGTCTCTCGGTGTGTACGGGATCGTGCTCGCCGGATGGAGCTCCAACAACAAGTACTCGCTGCTCGGCGGCCTCCGCTCCAGCGCGCAGATGGTGAGCTACGAAGTGGCGATGGGGCTGGCCGCGGTATCGGTGCTTCTGCTTGCGGGGAACGTCTCGCTCGGCACCATCATCGAGAAGCAGGTGATCGACGGCTGGTACATCTTCCCGCTGCTGCTCGGCTTCTTCGTTTTCCTCGTCTCGGCGTTCGCCGAGACCAACCGGCTCCCCTTCGACCTTCCCGAGGCCGAATCCGAGCTGATCGCCGGCTACCACACCGAGTACAGCGCGATGAAGTTCTCGATGTTCTTCATCGCCGAGTATTCGAACATGGTGACCGCCAGCGCGCTGACCGTCACGCTCTTCTTCGGCGGCTGGAGCGTCCCGTTCGTCAACGGCATCAACATGGCGCCGTGGGCCTGGTGGAAGACGCTCATCACACTCGCGTTCTTCATGGCGAAGGTGGGCTTCTTCCTCTTCCTCTTCATGTGGGTGCGCTGGACGCTCCCGCGCTTCCGCTACGACCAGCTCATGGGGCTCGGCTGGAAGGTCATGATCCCTCTCGCGCTGGTCTACATGGTGATCATGGCGGCGGCGCTGCTGGTACTGAGCCTGCTGGGGATATCGCCGAGCGCGGTATGGCTCGGGTTCCTCCCCGCGTACTGGGCGATCCTCGGTGTACTCAACATCGTTCTGGCGGCGCTGGTATTCGTGGTCCTCGATCGCGGGCGCATCGTGAGCCCGGCATCCAGCAGGGTGGATGCGGCGGAGCTCGCGCGGCTTCGCGCCGCCAGCATCCCGCGCCGCCTGGCTGGCGTACAGGGAGACTGATAGATGGGAATCCAGATAAAGGTGCTCGACCGTCCGATCGAGCAGACGAGCTACATTCGCTCGACTCTCAAGGGGATGGCGCTGACGTTCAAGCACCTCATCGATCCACACAAGAAGACCCTTCAATACCCGGAGCAGAAGTGGGATCTCTCGCCGCGCTGGCGCGGCACCCACCGCATGCTCACGGACGAGAACGGGAAGGCCAAGTGCGTGGCGTGCGGCCTCTGTCCGCAGATCTGTCCGGCGAACTGCATCAAGCTGGTGCCGGGCGAGGACGAAGAGGGAAACCGCTACCCGCTCATCTACGAGATCGACGAGTTCCGCTGCATTTTCTGCGGCTACTGCCAGGAAGTGTGCCCGGAGGAGGCGATCCACGTGGGGCGGCACTACGAGAACTCCGAGTACAGCCGCGCCGGATTCGTGTACGATCTCCAGCGGCTGATGGAGCAGACGCACCCGGTGTGCGAGATGTGGGACCCGGCCGACCCCAGGGGAGAATGATGCACCACGGTCTCTTCTTCCAGTTCAACTTCTACGTCTTCGGCCTGATCGCGATCGCGTCGGCGCTCGCGTTCGTGACGCGCAAGAGTCCGGTCGCCGCCGCGCTCTGGCTGGTCAACACCATGTTCTGCCTCGCGGCGATGTACGTGATGCTCGATGCGCAGTTCATCGGAGCCGTGCAGGTGCTGCTGTACGCCGGCGCGATCATGGTGGTGTTTCTCTTCGTGGTCATGCTCCTCAACCTCGGGCACGTTCCCGGCGCGGGAGACATCAAGCGACTCTGGCCGCGGCTTCTGGCGGGTGCGGCCGGCATCCTCCTGCTGGCCGAGTTGAGCGTGCTGGGGCGCCAGCAGCTTCCGCGTCAGCTCATCGAGCCCGCGGTGCAGAGCAACGTGGTCACGGCGGTCGCCGGCCCGCTCTTCAACGAGTACCTGCTCGCCTTCGAGGTGACGAGCATACTCCTCCTGGCCGCCATCATCGGGGCGGTCGTTCTCGCCAAGCGAAGGGTGTGAGCGATGGTCGCTGAAGCTCTTTTCTTCTCGGCAGTACTCTTCACGATCGGGGTGGTCGGCGTCCTCACGCGGCGCAACGCGATCGTCATCTTCATGGCCGTGGAGCTGATGCTGAACGCGGTGAACCTGTCCTTCGTGGCGCTCTCGCGACTCTACGGCGTCACGGGCCAGGTCTACGTGATCTTCGTGATGGCCGTGGCGGCCGCCGAGGCGGCGGTCGGGCTGGCCATCATCATTTCGATCTTCAGGCACCACGAGACGGTCGACCTACAGAACATCAATCTCCTGAAAGGGTGATGCTCCTCCTGCAAGGCGCCTCGCCGGCGCTCGCGCATCCGCTGGCGGGAACCGTGGCCGAGTACGTCTGGCTGCTGCCGATCCTGCCGCTGATCGGCTTCGTGATCAACGGGTTCCTCTCCCTAGCCGCGGCGTACCGTCCGGGGCCGCCGGACCCCGATGTGGGCCATGGCGTATCACACGGTTCCGCGAACGGGCACGGCGCTGGCAGCGGGCACGGCGACGCGCACGCGACACCCGGGCGGCCGGCCTTCGCTTCGATCGTCACGATAGTGGGACCGCTGGTCATGGCGATCGCCTTCGTGCTCGCCCTGGCGATGTTCCTCGCGATGCCGGCGGAGATGTCCACGCCGTTCGTGAAGCGGTTCTTCAGTTGGATGCCGGTAGGCACCGACCTCCAGATCGACTGGGCGTTCCAGCTCGACCAGCTCTCGATGGTGATGGTGCTGGTGATCACCGGCGTCGGCACCCTGATCCACGTCTTCAGTCTCGGCTACATGCGCGACGACGCGGGCTTCGCCCGCTTCTTCGCGTACCTCAATCTGTTCGTCGCCTTCATGCTCGTGCTGGTGCTCGGATCGAGCTACCCGGTGCTCTTCGTCGGATGGGAGGGCGTCGGTCTCTGCTCGTATCTGCTCATCGGCTTCTGGTACGAGGACAAGGCCAACGCCGACGCGGGACTCAAGGCGTTCATCGTCAACCGGATCGGCGACTTCGGATTCCTGATGGCGATGTTCCTGGTGTGGAGCAATCTGGGCGCGCTCGATTTCGTCGGCGTACAGCAGGCCGCGTCGGCGCTCCCGGTGGGCGCGCCCGTGATCACCACCATCTGCCTGTTCTTCTTCCTCGGGTGCGCCGGCAAGAGCGCGCAGATTCCGCTGTACGTGTGGCTGCCCGACGCGATGGCCGGCCCGACGCCCGTCTCGGCGCTGATCCACGCGGCCACGATGGTCACGGCCGGCGTCTATCTGATAGCGCGGAGCTCCTTCCTGTTCGCCATCGCGCCGGCCGCATCGCTCACGGTGGCGGTGGTGGGCGCGATCACGGCGCTCTTCGCGGCGACGATCGGCCTCAAGCAGTGGGACATCAAGAAGGTTCTGGCGTACTCCACGGTTTCCCAGCTCGGCTACATGTTCGTGGGCGTGGGCGTGGGCGCGTACGTGGCGGGGATGTTCCACCTCGTGACGCACGCGTTCTTCAAGGCGCTGCTCTTCCTCGGTGCCGGCTCGGTGATCTTCGCCATGCACGAGGCGCTGCACCACACGCACAGCGACCAGGATGCGCAGGACATGCGCAACATGGGCGGGTTCAGGAAGTACATGCCCTGGACCTTCGCGATGATGTGGATCGCCACGCTGGCCATAGCGGGTATCCCGATCTTCGCGGGCTTCTTCTCGAAGGATGAGATCCTGAGCTCGGTCTTCGCGCGCGCGCAGGACAGCACCCTGGCCGACATCACCTGGCTCGGGATCCCGGGTACGTACGTCCTCTACGGCGTCTACCTCTTCGCCCTGGTTGGTGCGCTGCTCACCGCGATCTACATGACGCGGCTCATGCTCTACACCTTCCACGGGCCGAACCGGACGGGTGAGCGGGAAAGGGAGCATCTGCACGAAGCGCCCTGGAGCATGACGGCGCCCCTCGTGGTGCTCGGCATACTAAGCGCGGTGGGCGGCGCGCTCAATCTGCCCGCGCTGCTGCATCTTCCCGCCGGCCTCACCGGCGGACTCGAGCACTGGCTGCACCCCGTGGTGGGGGAGGCCGCACTGCACATCACGCACGGGGCGCCGGCGGAGGTATCGCATTCCACGGAGCTGATGCTCGTGGGGCTGGCGATCGTGATCGCGGTGGCCGGCGTCGCCTTCGCGGCCGCGAGGCTGAAGCCGGAGGCGCTCGTACCGAAGGCCGAAGCGAAGCCCGAGCAGGGTTTCGCGCGCGTGCTCGAGAACAAGTACTACGTGGACGAGATCTACGACGACACCGTCGTGGAGCCCACGGTGACCATCTCGAAGAACATCCTCTGGAAGGTGATCGATCAGGGGATCATCGACGGCCTGTTCGTGAACGGGAGCGCATGGCTGGCCCGCGGCTTCGCGGCCATCGGTTCCTGGTTACAATCGGGCCAGGTTGGCGCCTACGCCTGGGCCATCGTCGTGGGCGTACTCGCCGTGCTCGGCGCCTTCACTCTCCGCTGATCGATGCAAGCTCTACTGACTTCCATCAACTACAACGACTGGGTGCTCCCGGCGCTCCTGCTCATCCCTCTGGTGGGCGCGCTCGTGTTACTCATCCAGGCCGCGATCTCGCACGACGACGGAACGCTCGCCGCGGCGCCGAACGCCCGCTGGGTGGCACTCATCACGCTGCTCGTGGAGCTCGTGGTGTCGCTGGGCCTCTGGTGGTCCTTCGATCCCGGTACGTCGGGGTGGCAGGCGCGGGTTTCCACCGAGTGGATCCCACAGTGGGGCGCGCGCTTCGACATGGGGATCGACGGCATCTCGCTGTTCATGGTGCTGCTCACCACTCTCCTGATGCCGCTCTCCGTTCTGGGGAGCTGGACGGCCATCAAGACCAAGGTGAGGAGCTACTACGCGCTGATGCTGCTCCTCACCACGGGGATGCTCGGCGTGTTCATCGCGCTGGATCTGCTGTTCTTCTACCTGATGTGGGAGATCATGCTCATCCCGATGTACTTCATCATCGGGGTGTGGGGCGGCGAGCGGAGGATCTACGCCAGCATCAAGTATTTCATCTACACGATGCTCGGCTCGCTCCTCATGCTGGTCGGGATCATCTATCTGTGGATGCACTCGGGCGACCCGTTCACGGGGCAGCTCTCCTTCGGCTACGACCAGATAATGCAGCACGCGGCGGTGAGCTCGCGCGCGGCGCTCTGGCTCTTCGGTGCCTTCTTCATCTCGTTCGCGATCAAGGTGCCGATGTTCCCGCTGCACACCTGGCTCCCCGACGCCCATACGGAGGCGCCGACGGCGGGCTCGGTGATACTGGCGGGTATCATGCTCAAGATGGGCACCTACGGCTTCCTGCGCTTCGCGCTCCCGCTCTTCCCGGGCGCGGCGCTCACGCCGTGGGTACGCAACATCATCCTGATCCTCGCCGTGGTCGGAATCCTGTACGGCGCGCTCGTGGCCATGGTCCAGCCGGACTTCAAGAGGCTCGTGGCCTATTCATCGGTAAGCCACCTCGGCTTCGTGATGCTCGGGATATTCTCCCTCACGCTGCAGAGCGTGCAGGGAGCGCTGATGGTGATGATCAACCACGGTATCTCCACCGGCGCCCTCTTCCTCCTGATAGGGATGATGTACGAGCGACGGCACACGCGAATGCTCGATGCCTACGGCGGGCTCGCGCGGGTGATGCCGATGTTCGCCGCGCTGCTCACGCTGGTCTCGATGAGCAGCATCGGGCTTCCCGCCACCAACGGCTTCGTCGGCGAGTTCCTCGTTCTCATTGGCGCGTTCAAAACGCAGCCATGGTTCGTGCTCTTCGCGACCATCGGCGTCATACTAGCCGCCTGCTACCTGCTCTGGGCCATCAAGCGGATCATATATCACCGGCTCGACAAGCCGGAGAACGAGCACCTTCGCGACCTCAACGGCCGCGAGCTGCTGACCATGGGAGTGCTCGCGGCGGCGATCATCTGGATCGGGGTCTACCCGGCGCCGATCCTCAAGCGGATGGAGCGCTCGGCGAACAATTTCGTGGAGCAGGTGCAGACGGGTGCAGCCGCCTCGAACGCGCCGCGGCTCGGGATGAGGAGGGTTCCCTGACATGCACTTCGACCTGAGCGTACCCGTCCAGCTCTCCGCGGCGCTCCTCCCCGACCTCGTCCTCTCGGTCGGAGCGATGATCCTGCTCCTCTTCGCGGCGTGGGAGAAGGAGTCCGAGCAGCGCGCACACACCGTCGGGGTTCTCTCGATCTGGCTCACGATCATCACGGCGGCGGTAGTGGTCTGGATGATCGTGCGCGGCGCCACGGCGGCGGGCGGCATCATCGCGGTGGACAATTTCCGCTGGGCCATCGACCTCGTGATCCTCGCCACCACCCTCATCACGCTCGCGCTGTCGCTCGACTACGCGCGCACCGAGCGCATGGTGACGGCGGAGATGTACGTGCTGGTGCTGCTCTCGTCGGCGGGGATGATGCTGCTCGCCGCCGCGCGCGACCTCATCATGGTGTTCCTCGCGATCGAGCTCATGTCGATCGCGGTGTACGTGCTCGCGGGCATCAAGCGCCGGAGCGACCGCTCCGCCGAAGCCGCGCTCAAGTACTTCCTGCTCGGCGCGTTCTCCACCGGGTTCCTGCTCTACGGCATCGCGCTCGTCTACGGCGCGACCGGCACCACGAACCTCTCGGCGATCGGCAGCCAGGTCACGGAAGCGAGCTTCGCGAGCGCGCCCATGCTCCTCGTGGGAATCGGTCTGCTGGTCGTGGGCTTCGGATTCAAGGTGGCGCTGGTGCCGTTCCACATGTGGGCACCCGACGTATACGAGGGCGCTCCGACACCGATCACCGCCTACATGGCCGTGGCGGTGAAGGCCGCCGCGTTCGCGGCGTTCCTGCGCGTGTGGCACGAGGCGTTTCCCGGCGCGTCGGGCGCGTGGCTCCCCGTGCTCTGGTGGCTTGCCGTAATCACGATGGTGGTGGGCAACGTCATAGCGCTGGCCCAGCGGAACATGAAGCGTATGCTGGCGTATTCCAGCATCGCGCACGCGGGTTATCTGCTCGTGGCGATCGTGGCCAACAGGTACACCGATGCCGGTGCGTCTTCGCTGGTGTTCTACCTCGTGGCATACATGCTCGCCACGATGGGAGCGTTCGCGGTGGTCGTGGCCGTCGACGAGCCCGGCGAGCGCAGGCAGAACCTCAAGGACTACACGGGGCTCTGGTGGGAGAGGCCATGGGAATCGCTGGCGATGGCGGTGTTCATGTTCTCGCTCCTCGGCTTCCCGATCGCGGGCGGCATGGGCTTCTTCGCCAAATGGTACATCCTCCGCGCCGCCATCGGCTCGTCGCACCCGCAGGTGCTGCTGGCGGTGATCCTGGTGGTCGCCAGCGTCGTATCGGCGGGGTATTACCTGGCGGTCATCATCTACATGTTCATGAGGCCTCGCTCCGAGAAGCCGGTCGAGCGCCGGCCGCTCGGACTCGGCACATCGCTCGTGATCGGCGTGGCGGCCACGGCGCTGCTCATATTCGGCGTCTTCCCGGCCGGCTTCGTGGGTCTCGCCAACAGGAGTCAGCCCACGGTGCAGACAGCAGCCCAGGAATCGCCGCCGATCGCAGCCGCGCATCGACAGTGAAACCAGCGAGGCCGCCAACGCGGCCTCGCTCTGTCTGGAGGGGAAGCATGGGAGTGAGCGGGCGGATATTCCGTCAGTACGACATCCGCGGAATCGTGGGCGAGGATCTCACCGCGCGGGTGGCCCACGGCCTGGGACGCGCGTTCGCCGCGCACATGGCCAGGAAAGGCGTCCGGGGAGCGGTGGCGGTGGGACGCGACAACAGGCCGAGCGGCAAGGCACTGCGCGATGCGCTGGTGCGCGCGCTCGAGGAATCGGGCGTGAACGTGGTGGACGTCGGAGTCGTGCCTACGCCCCTCCTCTACTGGTCGCTGCACAATCTCCCGGTGGTGGCGGGTATCCAGATCACCGGCTCGCACAACCCGCCGGAGTACAACGGGTTCAAGCTGAGCATGGGCGGCGTCTCGCTGCACGGCGAACAGATCCAGGAGCTCCACGCGCTCATCCTCGAGGGGAATTTTCCCGCCGGCAGCGGGGAGACGAGCGAGGTGGAGATCATCGACCGCTACGTCGCCGACATCGCGAAGCGCATCGGTCCGCTCTCGCGGAAGCTCCGGGTCGTGTGCGACTGCGGCAACGGAGTCGGCGCGCTGGTGGCCCCGAAGCTGCTCGACCGGCTCGGAGTGGAATGGACCGGACTGTACTGCGAAAGCGACGGGAGCTTCCCCAATCACCACCCGGATCCGACGGTCCCGGAGAACCTCGAGGACATCATCGCGAAGGTACGCGAGACAGGCGCGGATCTGGGGGTCGCCTTCGACGGCGACGCCGACCGCATCGGAGTGATCGACGAGCGGGGGAACATCGTCTGGGGCGACCGGCTGCTGATCATCTACGCTCGCGACGTGCTATCGCGCACGGGTGCCGGTCAGCCGATCATATTCGACGTGAAGAGCTCGCAGTCGCTTCCCGACGCCATAGAGAAGGCGGGGGGGAAGCCGTTCATGTGGAAGACCGGGCACTCTCTGATCAAGGAAAAGATGCGCGAGCTCGGTGCTCCCGTGGCCGGCGAGATGTCGGGGCACATGTTCTTCACGGAAGGATTCTACGGGCACGACGACGCGCTGTACGGTGCGGCCCGTCTGCTGCGCATCGTGGCCGACTCCGGCAGAAGCGTATCGGAGCTGCTGGCGGACGTCCCGGACTTCGTCTCGACGCCGGAGATCCGGGTCGATGTCCCCGAAGAGCGCAAGTTCGGTCTGGTGGAGGAGGCGGCGAAGCACTTCCGATCCGTCCACGACGTCATCGACGTGGATGGAGTACGAGTACTGTTCGGCGATGGCTGGGGTTTGATACGCGCCTCGAACACCCAGCCGGTGCTGGTGCTGCGCTTCGAGGCGCGGAGCGAGGAGCGGCTTCGCGCCATCCGCGACGAGATGGAGGGGTGGCTCCGCTCCCGGGACGTGCGCGTCTAGCGTGAGAGCGCGGCGCTGGGCCCTGCTCGCCGTCCTGGCCATCGCGCTCCTGCTCCTGGCCGGGCGCCTGCTCGCCGGCATGTACGTGGATTACAGTTGGTACGCGGCACTCGGGGCGGCTTCCCTCTGGCGCACGAAGACGCTGCTCACCGCTCTGCTCGACTTCGCGTCGGGCGGCGCGGCGGCCGCGTTCATCTTCGCCAACCTCTACGCGGTGCGGCACAGCGTGGTCTCCATCGTGCTCCCGCGCCGCGTGGGAAACGTCGAGATCGGGCAGGAGATTCCCGGCAGCTACCTGGTTGGCGCCGCGGCCGCGATCGCCGTGGTCGTGGGAGCGCTGCTCACGCTCCCGAACGATAGCTGGATGTCGCTGGCGCTCTCGCGCCACGGCGTGCCCTTCGGCGAGACCGACCCCTACTTCGAGGCGGATCTCGGCTTCTTCGTCTACTGGCTCCCGCTGGAGAACGCGCTGCACTTGTGGGCGCTCATCACGCTCCTCGTGGCGGTGGCGCTCGTGATCTTTCTGTACGCGCTCACGCCCAGTATGCGGTGGCAGCGGGGTTCGCTGTACGTGTCGAACTGGGTGCGCCGGCATCTCGTGGTGCTCGGATCGGTCCTCCTGCTCATCCTCGCGTGGGGCGACCGCCTGGGCGCCTATCGCGTGATGGTGCACGGCAGTGGAGCTTCGGGAGCGTTCACCTTCGCGGATCATCACGCGGCGATACCGGTGAGCGTATGGCTCGCCATACTCACCGTCGGCATCGCGTTCGTGGTGCTGATATTCGGGTGGAACGGGCAGCTTCGAGTTGCATTCGTCGCGCTCACCATACTCCTGGTCGCCTCGCTGGCGCTCCACCAGCTCGGGCCCGTCGTGGCCCGCCGTTCATCGGGAATCGACGACGCACAGCTTCGCGAAGCCCCCTACCGGCAGCTCCGTGCCGACTACACGCGACGCGCGTACGCGGTGGACCGCATCATCACCGTCGACAGTCGGGACGCGCACAACGAGAGCGCGGCGCTTCCTTCGCCGGGCGACGCGATCGGCGCTGTCGCGGTCTGGGATCCGGCCGCTGTCGAGCGGGCGGTGGGAGCGGGAAGGCGCTCGCCGGGCGTCACGCGCGGAGTGGGCTGGATGCCGGCCACTCCCGCCATGCAGGAAGTCGTGCTCACCGAGCATCCGCGCATCGACGCCGCCTCGGGCGAGCTGGACGAGCGCCGCAGTCGCTGGCTCGCGACCCGCGTCCTCGCCGCGGCCGCCGACGACGAAGGTCATCCCATCGCGGCTCCACGGGTGCCGGGCGGAACCGACTCGCAGCCGGATTCGCTCCCGACGGTGCTCATCTACGATGCCGTCCCCGGGTACACGGTGGTCACCGATCCCGCGGCCCAGGTGGCGGCGCCGAGTCTATCGAGCGGCTTCGCGCGGCTGGCACACGCGTGGGGATTGCAGAACTTCCGGCTCCTCTCATCCGAGCTCGCTCCCACGCGCGTGGTGAGCCGCCGCGGCATACGAGAGAGGGTGGGCGAGCTCGCGCCCTTCTTCGCGCAGGGTACGAGCGTGCGTCCCGTGGTGGCGGCGGACTCCCTGTACTGGATCGTCGACCTCTATGCGGCGAGCGAGTACTACCCGTTGAGCGAGCACTACCTGCTCGGCAGCCGCGAGTTCAGCTACCTGCACCACGCCGCGGTGGCGGCGGTGAACGCGCATACGGGTGTGGTGACGATCCTTCCCGGGGGCGTGCCGGGCCCGATGGTGACGAGCTGGATGCGGCTCTTCCCGGCCATGTTCGACGCATCGTCGACGCTGCCGTCGGAGCTGCTCGCCGCGATTCCGCCATCCGTGGACGGCGCGCGTGCCCAGGCGGAGATGCTCGCCCGCTTCGGCGGGCGAGGCGAGGCACAGCCGATGGGTCGGCTCCCATGGAACGACGGCGCCGACTCGGTCCTTCGCCGCGGATCCGAGCCGCTCTACCAGCTCCCCCGAGGCACTCTCGTCTGGTCGCAGGCGGTGCTGGATTCCACCGACCGGATCGCTGGACTGGTACTGCGAACATCGGGACGCGACGGCATCACCGAATGGCTTCCCAACGAGGGAGGCGCCACGCGCTGGAACGCGCAGCTCGAACGGCTGCACCAGGTGCTCGACAGTTCGATCGCCCTCCCGGCCAACACGCGCATGGTGCGCGGCCCGGTCCGCGCGATCCCGCTCGGCGGTTCGGTCGCGCTGATGCAGCCGGCGTACCGCTGGAAGAACGACGCGCCGCCGGAGCTGGCGCGGATTGCGGTGGTGCGCGACAGCGCCGCGATCGCCGGCCCCACTCTGGCGAGCGCGCTCGGTGTGACGCTCCAGCCGCCCACGGGCGACGAGCCGGTAGGTGCGGGGGACTTCCAGAGCCGCGTTCGACGCCTGTACGAGGAGATGCGCGAGGCGATGCGCAGGGGCGACTGGGAGGCATTCGGCCGTGCCTACGACGCCCTCGGCCGGCTGGTCGCATCCGGTGCCCGGTGATGCCGACGCGCGATAGATTTTCACCGAGATGACCGACGACCAGGCAGCGAGCACCGGCACCGCACCCACGCGCACCGCGGTAATAGCGCTGGGTGGCAACGCGCTCTCGCCTCCCGGCGAGCGCTCGAGCATCCACGACCAGTTCCGCCACACTCGCGAAAGCCTGGGACTCGTGGTCGACCTCGCGCTCGACGGGTGGAATCTCTGCCTCGTCCACGGCAACGGTCCGCAGGTGGGCGATGAGCTGGTGCGCAATCAGATCGCGGCCGACGAAGTGGCGCCGCTCCCACTCGGCGTGCTCGTGGCGTCCACCGCCGGATGGATCGGCTACATGATCCAGCAATCCATCGAGAACGCGCTGCGAGCGGCGGGGAGCAATCGCACGGCGGTGGCGCTGGTCACGCAGGTTCGCGTCGCGCGCGACGATCCTGCGCTCGCGAATCCCACGAAGTTCATAGGCCACTCCATTCCCGACGACCGCGTCGGCCGTCTCGCGGGCGACGGCGAGGCCATCAGGAGGGATTCACACGGCGCGTGGCGAAGGGTGGTGGGGAGCCCGAAGCCGCTGGCGATTCCGGAAGTCGATTCCATCCGCGCGCTTCTCGCGACGGGAACGGTGGTCATCGCCTGTGGCGGCGGCGGCGTGCCGGTATACCGGGACCCTTTTCTGGGATGGGAAGGACTCGACGCCGTGGTCGACAAGGATCTGGCGGCGGCGGTACTGGCGCGCGACCTCGGCGCATCGCTGCTTCTCATCCTCACGGACATCGACGCCGTGTACGTCGACTACGGAATGCCTTCGCAGCACGCGCTGCGCACGCTCGACGCCGCGGAAGCCGAGCGGCTCGACGCCGCGGGAGCGTTCGGCGAGGGAAGCATGGCGCCCAAGGTACGCGCCGCGGTGAAGTTCGTGCGAGCCACCGGAGGACGCGCTATCATTACAGAGCTCGGCCGCGGTCTGGAGGCAGTCGCGGGCGAAGCAGGAACGACGATCACACTGGAGAACGCGTGAACATTCATGAATATCAGGCGAAAGACATCTTTCGCCGGCACGGAATTCCCGTCCCACCCGGCGAGGTGGCTTCGACGCCCGAGGAGGCCGAGCAGATAGCTCGCCAGTTCGGTGGAACGGTGGTGGTCAAGGCGCAGGTGCACGCGGGTGGGCGCGGCAAGGCGGGTGGCGTCAAGCTCGCGAAGACCCCGGCCGAAGCGAAGAGCCTGGCATCGCAGATCATCGGTATGCGCATCAAGGATCTCCCGGTCCAGCGAGTGCTCGTCACGCCGGCCGCCGACATAGCGACCGAGGCCTACGTGGGCATCGTCGTGGACCGCGCGTCGAAGCGCGCCGTGTTCATGGTGAGTCCCGCGGGTGGAATCGACATCGAGGAGGTGGCCTCGAAGACTCCCGAGAAGATCATGCGGCTCGCGGTGGATCCTGCCTTCGGGCTCCTTCCATTCGAGGCCATGCGGCTCGGCTTCTTCCTGTACGACGACGTCAAGAAAGTGCGCGCCGCCGCCCGCATCATGCAGCAGCTCTATACGGCGTTCTCCGAGGTCGGAGCATCGCTCGCGGAGATCAACCCGCTCGTCACCACACCCGCGGGCGACGTGCTCGCGCTCGACGCGAAGATCGTCGTGGACGACAACGAGCTGGCTCGCCGCGCCGACCTGGCGGCGCTGCGTGACGAATCGGCCGAGGCACCGAGCGAGGTGGATGCGCGGCGCGCGGGTCTCACGTTCGTGAAGCTCGACGGCAACGTGGGCTGCGTGGTGAACGGCGCGGGACTCGCGATGGCCACCATGGATCTCGTGAAGTACTACGGCGGCGACCCCGCCAACTTCCTCGACATCGGCGGCTCGTCCAATCCCGACAAGGTGGTGAACGCGCTCAGGATCATCACTGCCGATCCGAACGTGAAGGCGATCCTCTTCAACATCTTCGGTGGCATCACGCGCACCGACGATGTCGCCAACGGAATCGTGACCGCCACGAAGGCGAACCCTCTGAAGGTGCCCATCGTGATCCGGCTCACCGGAACGAACGAGGAGATCGCTGTGCAGATCCTCGAGAAGAACGGCTTCTCGGCGATGACGGACATGGACAGCGCGGTACAGAAGGCGGTGCAACTGGCGACCGGGGGGAAGGCGGCGTGAGCATATTCATAGACGACACCACCAGACTGATAGTTCAGGGAATCACGGGCCGCGACGGCTCGTTCCACGCGAAGCAGATGCTCGAGTACGGCACCTGCGTCGTCGCCGGCGTGACGCCGGGGAAGGGCGGCCAGCGCTTCGAGGACCGCGTGCCGATCTTCGACACGATGGCCGATGCCGTGACCGAGTCGAAGGCCAATACCTCGGTCATCTACGTGCCGCCCGCATTCGCCGCGGATGCGATCATGGAGGCCGCCGACGCCGGGATCTCGCTGATCGTGTGCATCACGGAAGGCGTGCCGGTGCTGGACATGACGCGCGTGTACCGCTACGTGAGAGAGAAGGGTGCCCGCCTCATCGGTCCCAACTGCCCGGGGCTGATCACTCCGGGGAAGAGCAAGGTGGGCATCATTCCCGGCAACATCTGCGCGCCGGGTTCCGTGGGCGTGGTGAGCCGCTCCGGGACGCTCACCTACGAGGTGGTCTATCAGCTCACCCGTGCCGGGATCGGCCAGACCACCTGCGTGGGCATCGGTGGCGATCCCATCAACGGCACCAACTTCATCGACTGCCTCGCTGCCTTCGAGAAGGACCCCGACACCAAAGCCGTCGCGCTCATGGGAGAGATCGGAGGGAGCGACGAGCAGGATGCGGCGAGCTTCATCAAGGAGCACATGAGCAAGCCGGTGGTCGGCTTCATAGCCGGTCGCACCGCGCCGCCGGGACGCCGGATGGGGCACGCGGGCGCGATCATCTCCGGTTCCTCCGGCACGGCCGCCGAAAAGATCGAGGCCTTCAAGGCGGCGGGTATGGGAATCGCCGAGCGTCCGGCGGAGTTCGTGAAGCTGATTCAAGAGCGGATGTGAGACTCTCGGATGTCGTGGTGCCCGAGCGGATGGTGGTTCCGCTCGAGCAGCTCCCTCTCCCCGACGCGGCCCGGCTTCTCGTGGAGCGGCTCACCGCCACCGGCGCGGTGGCCGATCCGGGGAAGCTCGGGACGCGAGTGGACGAGGGGCGCGGGGAAGACATGGTGGTGCTGGGCGACCGCGCGTTCCTCACTCACTACCGCACCGATGCGGTCGAGGAGCTGGCGGTCGCGATCGGAGTGGCGCCGGAGGCGATCTCGCGCGACGCCGGCGAGCTGGAGAGGCAGCAGGCGAGGATCGTGCTGCTCATCATCGCGCCGCCGCGACTGGCGGCGCTCCATCTCCAGACGCTCGGCGCCTTCGCGCGGCTCCTTTCCAGCCAGGAAACCGTGGATCGCATCCTCGCCGCGCAGACGCCCGAGGAGCTCGCGCGGCTATCCGACTGGCGCGAAGCGGAGCTGGCGCCGCAGATAACCGTGCGTGAGCTGATGACCGAGCGACCGCGCACCACGCGGCCAGGCACGCCCCTGCGCGATGCGGCGCGCGAGATGGCGCGATCGAGGATCGGCGCGCTGCCCGTGGTGGATTCCGAGGGAACGCTGGTGGGCATGCTCGGCGAGCGCGAGCTCGTGCGCGACATGCTGGGCAACAAGGCTATATTCGGCGCGACTTCGACGCACGCGGCGAGCAGCGCGGATCAGACCGGGCGCACCGTCCGCGACGTGATGACGCGGCAGGTGCTCTGCGTCTCGCCCGATCAGCCGCTCGCGGAAGTAGCATCTCTGATGGCCAACAAGGACGTCGAACGTGTTCCGGTCGTGCGTGAGGGGCGCCTGGTGGGGTTCCTCTCGCGCGCGGACATCGTTCGCAAACTACTGGGATCGTGAACATGGCTGGGAATCGTACGCTGACCATCATCAAGCCCGATGCCTTCGGCGCCGGCAAGGCGGGGAAGATCATCGCTCTCCTCGAGGAGCGGGGCTTTCGCATCGCCGCCGCTCGCGTCCTGCATCTCTCGCAGGCGCAGGCGGAGGCCTTCTACGCGGTGCATCGCGAGCGTCCCTTCTTCGCGTCGCTCACGAAGTTCATGACGTCGGGCCCGTGTATGCCGATGCTCCTCGAGCGCGCGGATGCCGTGTCCTCGCTGCGCGAGACCATTGGTGCCACGGACCCCGCCGAAGCCGCCGCGGGCACCGTCCGCGCCCTCTACGCCGAGTCGAAGGAGCGCAACGCCATTCATGCCTCCGACTCCGACGAGAACGCAAAGTTGGAGGGCTCCTTCTTTTTCGCCGAGGCCGATGTGCCGAAGTGACCGGTAGTCTCGGCACCACTACGCAGAGAGGGCGCTGCCGAC
>CAZTTY010000050.1:0-12493 GCA_964616815.1 uncultured Gemmatimonadaceae bacterium
G
Organism: uncultured Gemmatimonadaceae bacterium; assembly: GCA_964616815.1. GTDB lineage: Bacteria > Gemmatimonadota > Gemmatimonadetes > Gemmatimonadales > Gemmatimonadaceae > JADGGM01. Next base: position 2 of record CAZTTY010000050.1, read on the forward strand.
GAAGGTGTCGGGCAGGGAAGGGATGAATCTCGTGGTGTCGAGCGGAACCACTGCGGGTCAGGATGTTTACCACTTCCACATCCATCTGATCCCGCGTCGCGCCGGCGATGGCTTCGAGGTGAATCTTCCGTTCGACGGCTCCTCGATGCCGGATCGTACACAACTCGACGCCATGGCGGCGCGCATCATCTCGAGTCTGCGCGATCCGATGGCGAGAGGGGTGAGGGCGAAGGTGGCGTAGGGCCCGCTCCCTAGTTGTTCCTCACCGCCGTCACCGCGGCCGCCAGGTCGTGGGCGGTGCGGCTGAGCTGGGTGGCGGCTTCGTTGAGTGCCTCGATGGCCGCCTCCTGCTGAGTACTCGCGCCCGCGACCACGGCGGTCTCGCTCGCGGCGTGCTCGGCGTCGTGGCGCGCGCCGGCGAGCGCGAGCGCCATGATGCCAGAGTGCTCGGCGCTGGAGCGTGAAGCCTCCGCGATGCGAACCCCGGCGGACGCCACCGCTTCGGACGCCGTCACGATGCGATCCAGCTCATCCACCCACTTGCCGCTCTCCTCGGCCACCTGCAGGACGTCGCAGCGCGTCCGCTCCATGAGCTCGATGGCGCGCTGGAGCGTACCGTGGATGTCGCGCACCGCGCGGTCCATCCCCTCCGCCTCCTCGGAGCTGCGGTCGGCCAGATCGCGGATCTCCTGCGCGACGACGGCGAAGCCGCGTCCGTGCACGCCGGCGCGCGCGGCTTCCACGGCGGCGTTGAGCGCCAACAGTCCCGTCTGGTCGGCGAGCGATGCGATGGTCTCGCCGAAGGCGCGCACGGCGCTCGACACCTCCTGCAACCGCGTCGCCTGCTCCGAGCCTGCGCGCGCGGTGTCCGCCGCCGCGGTGAGGCGTCGCGCGGCGAGCGCCGTGGCGCTGCGCACCGCGCGCGAATCGTCGAGCATCTCTTCGCCGCTGCGGCGGGTTCCGCTCCCCTCGCTCGCGGTCTGATCGGCACTGTCGCGAGCGGCGGTCGCCTGCTGCGCGCCATCCGCCAGCGTTTCCGACAGATCGCGTACCGTGGCCGAGACTCGTCGGGCCGTCTGCGCGCTCTCCTGCGATGCGGCGTGCAACTGCTGTGTGGTAGCGGTGATGGATTCCACGTGCTGCGCGACCAGCTCCGACGCGTTGAGCACCGGACGGATCACCGAATCCAGTGCGAGCGAGAGCGCGAGTTGCGGTGCTACCGCCTCGAGGAGGGCCGCATCGTAGTCGCGGTACATGTCGGTGCGCGTGTGCCTGATGGTCCAGACCCCTGCCAGCCGGTCGCCCTGTTTCAGCGGGATCACGATCTCCGAGCCGATCCCTTCCGTCTCGCGCGGCGTAGCACGGGTTCCGCGTCTCGTCACCACCGGGCGTGAACGCTCGATGGCGAGCGCGGGAAGGCCCTCCGCGGCGGTGAAGCGTTCGCCGGCCGCGATCGCGGGCGATGTGTCGTGGAGTACCACGAGCTCGTGGCTCTCCTCGTCGTAGCGCGCTATCTGCATCTCCTCCCACGGTACGATGGACCGGGTGAGGCGCCGGATGTCATCGAGCGCACGGTGCAGCTCCGGACGTGCCGTGAGCGCGCGCGCCAGCCGCTGCACGAGCAGCAGCCCTTCGCCCACCGCGGCGCGCCGCACCAGCCAGTGCGCAAGGCCGGTGATCGTGACCAGCACACCCACGCCGGCCACGTAGGCGCCGGAGATGTCGTGGAGGTACGCGATGCGCAGCGCCACCAGCCCCAGAAGCGTGGAGAGCACCGCCACCGTACTTTCCCAGCGCGCCGTGAGGCGTGCATCCACCCACGCGATGGCCGGCGATCGAAGGAGCTGGATGTAGAAAGTGGTGTTGACGCTCGCGATGAAGAGCAGGATGAAGACCGTCAGCCGCCAGAGGTTGGCGCTCTGGAACGCCAGCACTCCGGGGAGTCCGTGCAGAATCGTGAAGTACGCGATTCCAGAGATGCAGCATGCCGTGGCGAAGTGGCCGGCGTTCCCTACGGCGTTGCGGAGCGGGAGTCGCCGAACTATCGCGTCGCCCAGGAGGAGGCCCACCGCGCCCACGAGGGCGCCGCCGGCCCATCCGAGTGCGATGACCGCGGGGATCATCGCTCCCGCGGCGAAGCTCGCGAACCCCTTTCCGGGAAGCGGGATGCCGAAGGCGCGCGTGGCGGCCAGCACGGTTACGATCAGACCCACGCCCAGCCAGGGGATGGGACGCGTGTACTGATGCAGCGCCAGCCCTACGGGGACGCTGAACGCCGCGAACGCGACGACGGATTTTCGGATGGTCTCGTCGGTGATCCGGCGACGCTTGCTGGTCATTTACTCCGGAGCCCGCTGGAAGCCCTGCCCGGCGCGGCGGGGACGCTGAAGGCGGATGGCGTGCACTCGTGGGACGCGCCATCGCGCCATGGGGTCACGTGCCCCGGCGGCGCCGCGTCAGTAGTCCACCGGACGCAGGTAGCTGTCGCCTATCGCCGTCGCGCTGAGCATCGCCACCGTGGGTGGCCGGCGCTTCCAGTGCGTTCCCTCCAGACGCCTTCGCACGAGCGAGATGTCCGCTTCCGCGAAGCCGCGCGCGGTGAGTTGTGCCGCGCTGTAACCCGAGAGCAGCCAGTGCAGGATGATGTCCGCGCTCTCGTAGCTCACGCCGAGGTCTCCTTCGTCGGTCTGTCCGCGCACGAGGTCGGCCGAGGGCGGCTTCTGGATTATCTCGCTCGGGACCCCCAGGTGCAGCGCGAGCTCGCGCACCTGGGTCTTGTACAGATCGCCCAGCGGGTTCACCGGCGGTGCATCGTCGGCATGCCAGGTGAAGTAGCCGAGCAGCCGCTCGGTCTTGTTGCCGGTCCCGAGCGGGAGCGCCGAGTGGCGCGCCGAGAGGTCGAAAGTCGCGATCATGCGCACGCGCGCCATCACGTTCCCGCGGCGCGTTTCGTCGGCGTCGGGCTCGTTGGCGAGATACGCATCCACGGCCGGCGCTATGTCCATCACGCGCGACTCGATGCCGAGCGCATCGATCACCAGCCGCCCGTGTTCGAGGCTCCGCGCACCGAACTCGCCGTACGGAAGGCAGAGGCCGATGACGTTCGAAGGACCCAGCGCCCGCGCCGCGAGGTACGCCGTCACGGCCGAGTCGAGTCCGCCGGACACGGCCACGATTCCCTTCGAGTAGCCGCGCTGGCCGAGCTCGCTGCGAAGGAACTCCACGAGCCACTGCTCCACGAGCGGAGCATCCAGCGCCAGCGGCGGCGGACCCCAATGCTCGATGCCGCTCACTCGTACGACGTCGAACCAGCCGTCCTGCGACTGCCTCGGCGACTTCGATGCGGGCGAGGTGGCGCGCTCCGGCTGCGCCGGCGCGGCGGCATCGTACGAGAGCTCCGGCACATGTCCCGACCGGATGCGCTCGAGCGACTCGAGTAGGGGCGGAAGTCCCACGCGAAGGTCTGCCAGGAGCGGCACATCCGCGCGCGCGGTGGTGAGGTCGTCCAGGTCGAGCGGGAGGGAGAGCACAGACTCCTTCCAGAGCGGACCGCGGAGGCGTACGTCACCGCGCGGATCGGCCACCATCGAAGCGCCGGGGAAGAAGCGCCCCGCCTCGCTCACCACGAGGTTGGAGAGCGAGACGAACACGCCGTACGTACTGGCGATCTCGCGCACGAGGCGCTCCCAGCGCGTCACGCTGGCCGGTTCCGAGCTTCCATCCCCGCGCGGCGAGGCCCCGCGCGCGGGAGCCGCCGCCGAGAGGAAGATCACCTGGGCCCCGTCGAGCGCCAGGAGCGTGCTAGTGAGCGGGTGCCATGCGTCTTCGCACACCAGCACGCCGCAACGCCCCCACGGGGTGTCGAACGCGCGGATCCGCTGGCCGCGCTCGACGAAGCGCTCTTCATCGAAGAGACCGTAGGTGGGGAGGAAGTTCTTGCGGTGCACGTGGCGGATGGCCGGTTCGCCGCCGCCGAGCCGGACGCACAGCGCGCTGTTGTAGAGATTGTGCCTCCAGAGCTCGTAGAAGCCCGTCACCAGCTCCACCTCGGGCGCGCCGGGCATGGCCGCCAGGTAGGCGGCGTTCAGGTCGCGCGCGAGCGTTCCAGCGGTGACGGCGAGCTCGCGTACTCCGCCCTCCAGGAAGTAGCCGGTGGGCGCCGCCTCGGGGAGATGCACCAGCCCCGGAGGCGTGGGGAGCACCGCCATCCGGGCGAGCAGCTCGCCGATCCTGCGAACGTTTGTGGTGTATTCGCCTTTGACGGGCGCGAACTGCGCGGTGGCCAACTGGATGGTCGGAGGCATGCCGGTAAGTTGGCTCCGGAACGAAATGGGAGCAACGTCACGGTCGCCGCGACGATCGAGGGTTAGCTTTTGCGAGCCGATTCGGGCGGCTGGCTCGCGCGATGCACGCCGGGCCCCGGAAGTGTCACCGCCGCCGATGGCTTCACGTCGGGCAAGCAAGAAGGCAATGGAAATCCTCAACAATCCGGAACTGGCGGCAGCCGGTCGCGCGCTTCGCGCGCGCCTGGCGGCGGCTCTCGCGGCGGCCGTGCTGGCGGGACCGTTGCCAGCGACGCTCCCGGCGCAGGCCGGCGGGAGCGGGGCGAGCAGCGAGGTCTGGCAGATAGTGCAGCCGCCGCAGTCGTCGCTCGTCTACTCGGCCGACGGGTCGCTCATAAGCGAGATCGGCAGGGAATGGCGCACCAGCGTGGCGCTCCGCGCCCTTCCCGATTACGTGGGAGAAGCGTTCGTGGCCGTGGAAGACCAGCGCTTCTACGAGCACGATGGCGTGGATGTCATTGGAGTGGCCGCCGCCATCAAGGACGCGCTCGGCGGTCACGCGCGCGGCGCCAGCACCATCACGCAGCAGCTCGTCGGGAACATGCACCCCGAAGAGATCGATCGGAGCGAGACGGGGATCTCCGGGATCCCGCGGAAGCTGCGCGAGCAGGCGGCGGCGCGCGAGATGGAGAAGCACTACACGAAGTCGCAGATACTCGAGGCGTACCTCAACCAGATCGATTTCGGCCACGGCTGGTCGGGCGTGGATGCCGCGTCGCGCCACTACTTCGGGAAACCGGCCACGAAGCTCACGCTCGCGGAGGCGGCCACGCTGGCCGCGCTCCCCAAGGGGCCGGCGATCTACGATCCGATCCGCCACCCCGATCGCGCGAAGGCGCGTCGCGACCTCGTGCTGTCGTTGATGGCCGCTCAGGGGTACATCACGAAGAAGCAGGCAGCCGATGCCGCCCGCGAACCGGTGAAGACGGCGCCCGACGCGGGAATGCCGGCAGCCGCTCCGTACTTCGCGGACGTGGTGAAGCGGCAGGCGGAGGAGGCCGGAATACCGGTCGGGAACGGCGGCTACCGCATCATCACCACCATCGACTCCCGGATGCAGATCGCCGCGAAGGAAGCGTTGCGGGCTGGTTTGCTGCGGGTCGAGGAGCGCCCCGACTATCGGCATCCCACCTTCGCGAATCATCCGAAGGGGAGCACCGACTATCTGCAGGGGATGGTCGTGGCCCTCGATCCGGTCACGGGGAACGTGCTGGCGATGGTGGGCGGGCGGAACTACGTGCAGTCGCCGTTCAACCGCGCCGTGAATGCGCTACGCCAGCCGGGCTCGGCGTTCAAGCCGTTCGTCTATGCCGAAGCGCTGCGCGACAGCCTTCCGGCCAACGAGATAGTGGGGGACACCGCGCTGGCCATCCTCATGGACAACGGAGCGATCTACCGTCCGCGCGACGACGACGGCCGGTTTCTGGGTCCGATGACGATGCGCGAGGCGCTGGTGCGCTCGCGCAATTCGGTCGCGGTGCAGCTCGGGATGCGGACGGGCATCGATTCGGTGGCGTTGCTCGCTCAGCGGCTGGGGATATCGGCGCCGATCGCGCCGTACCCGTCCAGCGCGATCGGCGCGAGCGCGGTGACTCCGCTCGACCTCGTCTCGGCGTACACGGTGTTCGACAATCTCGGTGCCGTGGTGGCGCCGCGCTTCATCGAACGAATCGAAGACCGCGCCGGCCGGACTGTGTGGACCGCGCCGGCGAGCGCGCCGCGCTTCGCGCTCGATCCGCGGGTCGCCTTCATCGTGCGCGACATGCTGCGCGATGTGGTGACGCGCGGCACCGCCACGAGCGTGCGCCGATACGTCCCCGAGCGGATCCCGGTGGCGGGAAAGACCGGCACCACCAACGACAACACGGACGCCTGGTTCGTGGGGATGACGCCGGAGGTGGTGGCGGGCGTGTGGGTCGGCCTCGACAAGCCGCAGCCGATCGCTGCACACGGCGTCGCCGGCGGCGCGCTCGCCGCGCCGATCTGGGGTCAGATGATCGCCAGCTACTACCAGAACAGGGATGCCGGCTCCTGGGACGACCCCCCTTCCGGCTTGGTTACCGCGCAGCTCGATCGCGACACCGGCCAGATCGCCACGCCCTCTACCCCGCCCGAAAAGCGCTACACCGAATACTTCCTCGACGGCACCCAGCCGCAGGACCCCTGGTCGATCTGGATCTGGGGCCCGTTCGGAGGCGGGTGAGGGGCGGAGGGGAGCAGGGAGCAGGAAGCCGGGAACAGGAAACAGGAAACAGGAAACAGGAACTGCACACGTTCCATGGTCATGCCCGCTTCCGCGGGCATGACTTCATGGGTGTGCACTTCCCTGTTTCCTGTTTCCTGTTTCCTGCTCCCTTCCCCATCACGCTCCCGCGCCGGCGGCGGCCTCCTCCTGGGCCTCCATTATCGACTTCTCCGCTGCGGGCTCGGCGCCCTCGAGCGGGACGAGGGCGATGTCGAAGACTTCGTCGAGCGTGCTGACGCAGTGGAAGTCGAGGCTGTTGCGGACGTCCTCGGGGATGTCCTCGAGGTCGGCCTCGTTCTCCCGTGGAAGTATGATGGTCTTGATTCCGGCGCGATGGGCGCCGAGGACTTTCTCCTTCACTCCACCGATCGGGAGCACGCGGCCGCGCAGGGTGATCTCTCCGGTCATGGAGACGTCGCTGCGCACCGGGCGTCCCGACATGGCGCTCACCAGCGCGGTGCTCATCGTGACGCCGGCGCTCGGTCCATCCTTCGGGATGGCTCCCGCCGGAACGTGGATGTGCACTTCGATGTTGCCGAGCCGGTCGTTCGGAATGTGCAGCCGCGATGCGTGCGTCGCCGCGTAGGTGAGCGCCGCGCGCGCCGACTCCTTCATCACGTCGCCGAGCTGGCCGGTGAGTATCAGCGACACGGTGCCGAGCCCGCTCACCTGCGTCACGTTCTCCTGCGGCGGCGGGCCCAGGAGGCGACGGATCGCCGCTTCCACGAACATGATGTCGCCGCCGGCCGGCGTGTAGTACATCCCCGTGGCCACCCCCACCTCGTTCTCCTCGGCGGCGCGCTCCGGGTGTACCCTCGGTCGTCCGAGCAGCTCGCGCACGTCGTCGGGGCCGAGCGTCAGCTCGGTGCTCTCGCCCGCGGCCAGCCTGCGGGCGACCTTGCGAGCCACCGCCCCTATCTGACGTTCGAGCTGCCGCACGCCGCTCTCGCGCGTGTACTTGCTCACGACCGCCATGACGGCGTCGTCGCTGAAGGTCACGCCCTTGCCGGCGAGCCCCGCATCGTCGAGCTGGCGCGGGATCAGATATTTCTTCGCGATCTCGGCCTTCTCGCGCTCGGTGTAGCCCGAGAACTCCACCACCTCCATGCGATCCAGCAGCGGGGCGGGGATGTTCTGGATGAAGTTCGCCGTCGCGATGAAGAGCACTTCGCTCAGGTCGAACGGAATGTTAAGGTAGTGATCCGTGAAGTTGTCGTTCTGCGCCGGATCGAGCACTTCGAGGAGCGCGCTCGCCGGATCACCCTGGAACGACACGCCGAGCTTGTCCACCTCGTCCAGCAGGAAGACCGGGTTCTTGGTGCCGGCCTGCTTCATCCCCTGGATGATGCGGCCGGGCATGGCGCCGACGTACGTACGGCGATGTCCACGGATGTCGGCTTCGTCGCGCGCGCCGCCGAGCGCGGCGCGGACGTATTCGCGTCCGAGCGCGCGCGCGATCGACTTCGCGATGCTCGTCTTGCCGACGCCCGGGGGCCCTACGAAGAGAAGGATCGGGCCCTTGGCCATCGCCCTCGCTTTCGCTTCCCGCTTGTCGGTTATCTGGTGATCGTCGTGCTCGTTGGAGCCGAGCGTGGGGTTGGCGTCGTCCACGTCCGGCTTGAGCTTGAGTGCCGGAAACTCGCCGCTCTTCTCCACCTCGTTGGCGAGCTCCTCGGCCTTGAGCTGGCGCACGGCGAGGAACTCCAGGATGCGATCCTTCACATCCGGGAGGCCGTAGTGGTCTTCGTCTAGGACCTCGGCTGCGTGCTTGAGCTCGAGGTCGTCGTCGGAGCGGGTGTTCCACGGCAGCTCGGCGATCCATTCGAGGTAGGTGCGGATGACCTGCGCCTCCATCGACTCGCGTCCCGTGCGCTCGAGGCGCCCGAGCTCGCGCTCCACTTCGTGGCGCGCGGTCTTGGGAAGCTCCAGCTTGGCGAGCTTCTCGCGCAGCTCCTCGATCTCGCGGTTCTGGTCGTCGTCGCCGAGCTCCTTCTGGATGGCGCGCATCTGTTCGCGGAGATACATCTCGCGCTGGCGCTGGCCGAGCTCCTCCTGCACCTGCGACTTGATGTCTTCCTGCGCCTCGAGAAGTCCGATCTGGCGCTGCACGTGCACGAGCACGCGGCGGAGCCGCTCCTCGACGCTGTGCGTTTCGAGGAGTCCCTGCTTCTCGGGTACGCTGAGCTCGATGTAGCCGGCCACCAGGTCCGCGAAGCGGCCCGGGTCGGTCACGGAGTCGAGCACCTGATGCACTACCTCTTCGGGGAGTCCGCGCTTCTCGCCCAGCTCCGCGGCGCGCTCGCGAGTCTCGCGATGCAGTGCCTCGAAGGCGGGGTCGTGTTCGTCGACGGGACTCATCTCCTCGGAGGGGACGATCACGGCGCTCAGGTAGTTGTCGGTCATCGTGTACTGCAGCGCCGCTGCGCGCTGCTCTCCCTGCAGGAGGAGCTGCACGCCGCCGAGTCCGCGCTGCACCTGCCCGATGCGGGCGATGACGCCCATGGAGTAGAGGATGTCAGGGGTCGGCTCGTCCGCGTTGTCGCGCTGCGCGACGGCGAAGACCAGCCGATCGGCCTTGAGAGCGGCCTCGATGGCTCTGAGGGTGCCGGGCCGGCCCGCGGCTATGGGAGCCGTGAGCCCGGGGAAAATCACCGTCCCTCGGAGCGGCAGTACGGGCAGGGTCAGACGTTGTGCCATGATTCAGAACTCTAGTTGAGTGTCGAGCGGTGGAACGACGCGCCGGGAAGCTGAAATCCCCGCACGCTCCATTCCGGCTCGCGATGATCGACCGCCGGAGATGATACCCCCCAGTGGTCAATCGGGTATACTTCGCGCGTAGCAATCAAGAGCAGACGAGACCGGGCCGTTCCGCCAGAAGACCGAAGGCATGACTTACGCCAGCGCGGCAGGAATTGCAACTTCCGCCCGTCGGATTGACGTAAGGGAACTGCCAGCGCGGCTGGATCGTCTTTTCAGGCGCTCCGGCGAGTTGTAGACTAAGCATCTTGTATTCCCGCCAGGATTACGACGTGCCCGATCCCATCGCCACTTCATCAGACGCCGAGTTCCGTGCGCTCGCGGAACGCGCCCTCACTGCGCACTACGAGCTCGATACGGAGCTGGGGCGTGGCGGCATGGGTGTGGTCTATCGGGCCACCGATCGGCGCCTCAAGCGTGTGGTGGCGATCAAGATCCTCCCGCCGGAGCTCGCCTTTCGCGGCGACATACGGTCGCGCTTTCTGCGCGAGGCACAGACCGCGGCGCAGTTGAGCCATCCCAACATCGTGCCCATCTATTCGGTAGATGAGCGTGAGGGGCTCGTGTATTTCGTGATGGCGTGCGTGGATGGACCCACGCTCGCCAGGCGGGAGCACGACGAGGGGAGGATGCCGGTCGACGTGACGCGGCGTCTTCTTCGCGAGGTCGCCGACGCGCTCGCGTACGCCCATGCGCGCGGCGTGGTGCACCGCGACATCAAGCCCGACAACATCCTGATCGATCGCGAGAGTGGGCGCGCGATGGTCACCGACTTCGGCATCGCGCGGGCGGTGCAGGGCGGGGCGGACTCGCGGCTCACTGCGACCGGCGTGGCGATCGGTACGCCGGCGTACATGTCGCCGGAGCAGGCGGCGGGTGATCGTGAGATCGATGGTCGCAGCGATCTCTACTCGCTCGGGATCGTGGGCTATCAGATGCTCGCTGGGCGGCTCCCGTTCGAGGCCATGAGCACTCCCTCGATGCTCATGAAGCACATAATGGAGATGCCGCCGCCGGTGACCGATTTCCGCCCCGACGTCCCGCGGGAGCTCGCGACGGTGGTAATGCGGCTGCTGGAGAAGGAGCCGGGAAACCGGGTAGCCGGCGCGGCGGATGTGGCGCGCGTCCTCTCGGGCGATCCTTCCGCGCGCGCCGCTCTGCTCTCGGCACCGCCGCCCCGGCGCGCTGGCGCTGCGGCTGGCGCCACCGGTAGCTGGACGCAGTCGGCACCCGCGTCGCCGTATCCGCTCGCGGGCCGAACGCTCGATGGTGCCCCGGCTCCCTCGGCAGACTCCTCCACCGACGAGTACTACGCTCCTACCGCCGAAGAGATAGCTCGCTGGTCCGCTCCGGAGGTGCAGCAGTTCCGCTCTTCCTTCGCGCGCTTCGCGTTCGTGAACGCGGTGATCGTGGTGGCTGCGATTTTCACCAGCAGCGATTTCATCTCGATCACGGTGATCTGGGGCATCTTCATGGCGCTGAAGTACTCCAAGCTCTGGTCGGCCGGCTACGATTGGCACGACGTGTTCCGGGAGCCGCGCGACCGGCCTTTCACGGACGTGCTCCAGGAAGCGGGTGAGCACATCGAGGACTTCTTCGCGAAGTTCGAGAAGAACAAGAAGAGGAAGGTCCGCGAACGCCGTCGGCGCAAGCGGATCAAGCCGCCGCCAGACCGCGCGGCGCTTCCGCCGGGAGGCGGTGCACCCACCAGGCCCGCCGACTACGGTCCGTACGCCGAGCAGGTGCGAAGGGCCAGCCGCGATCTCGAAGAGATAGCGCGCATAGTGACATCGCTCCCTCGTGCGGACCAGTCGCTGGTCGAAGGAGTGGTGCCGGCCGCGGAGGGTCTCTTCCGGCGCACTCAGGGGCTCGCCGCGGCGCTGCACGCTTCGGCGCCGGCGCCCGACGCGGCGGATCGCATCGAACGGGAGATCGCCGAGCTCGAGGCCCAGGCGAATCCGCTCGACGTTCCGCGCAGCGAGGAGCGGGTGCGGCGCCTCGCTCTGCTGAAGAGAGACAGGCGCGCGGTGGCTGACGCCCGGCGGCGGCACGACGAGACAGCGGCCAAGCTGGAGAGCTGTCTTCTCGCGCTGCAGAACATGCGCATCGACGTGCTCCGGCTGCGCGCGGAAGATGTGGCGGGCGTGAGCCAGCACATCACGTTGCTCACCGAGCGCGCGCGATCGCTCGCGGATGAAGTGGATGCGGCGGTGCAGGTCGGTGCCGAGTCGCGCGCTTCGGCCGGTGGCGGTCGCGTGTGACTGATCCGATGCGCGACCGCGTGGTCGCCGTCATCGGCGATGCGTACGAGTTGGGGCGAGAGCTCGGACGCGGAGGGATGGCCATCGTCTACCGGGCCACCGATATCCGCTTGCGGCGCGAGGTGGCGATCAAGGTGCTGCCGCCGGAGATGGCCTTCCGCACGGACGTGCGGCGCAGGTTCCTCCGCGAGGCCGAGACTGCCGCGCAGCTCGACCACCCGAACATCGTTCCCATCTACTCGGTGGACGAGCGCGGCGGGCTCGTCTACTTCGTGATGGCGCTGGTGGATGGCGAGAATCTCTCGGCGCTCCTGGCACGCGGGCGCCCGGCGATCGATGAGTCGCGCCGCATACTCCGTGACGTAGCCGACGCGCTCGCATACGCACATACGCGCGGCGTGATCCATCGCGACATCAAGCCCGACAACATCATCATCCGGAGCGAGGACGGCCGGGCGCTGGTGACCGATTTCGGCATCGCTCGGGCAGCGGAAGCCGACTCGCACCTCACGGCCACCGGAGTGGCTGTGGGGACGCCGGCGTACATGTCGCCCGAGCAGGCACTCGGCGAGCGGGATGTGGATGGCAGGAGCGACATATACGCGCTCGGCATCGTGGCCTATCAGATGCTCGCCGGCGACCTCCCGTTCACGGCGAGCAACACGCCGGCGATGATGATGAAGCATGTGAACGAGACGCCGCGTCCGCTGCTGCAACTGCGTCCCGACGTCCCGCCCGGGCTGGCCGCGGCCGTGGAGCGCGCGATAGCGAAGCGTCCCGAGGATCGCTGGCAGGATGCGGCCGGGTTCCGCGCTGCGATCGCGAACGAAGGGGTGGCTCCGTGGCTGCTGGAGACCAGAACGATGCGCTCGCCCGGCCCCGCCGC
>CAZTTY010000050.1:12593-31467 GCA_964616815.1 uncultured Gemmatimonadaceae bacterium
GGCGGCGGAGCAGCCGCCGCTCCCGTATCTGGATTCGCTGCGGGGAGCGCGGCGCCGTGGGCGGGGAGGCCGGCGCGGGCGACGCGAACGGCACGACAGCCTCGAGGCGTTCGCGGCACGTCCATTGGAACAGCGCATCGTGATTTTCCGCCGCAACCTCGCCGGCACGGGCGTCACGGTGGGTACGCTGGCGGGGATCAACTTTCTCACCTCGCCGCACTTCCCCTGGTTCCTCTTCGCCGCGCTGGGGATGGGGGCGAACCTCGCGCGGCAGTGGAGCACGCTCTGGGCAGAGGGCGTGACGTGGGGGCGGATCTTCCAGCGCGACGTGGCGCCGGCCGCGGATTCGCCGCAACTCGGCGCACCGGCCGAGCCGGCGCGCAAGCGCGGACGGTCGAAGCGGGCGGAGGAGGACGAAGTGTCGAAGCTGGCGCCGCCCGAGGTGCTCGCCGGCCCGCACGGAGCGGCGCTGCGGCGTGTGGCCGCGGACCGGGAGGCGATAGCCTCGATCATGCGCACGCTGTCGAAGGCCGACCGCGAACTGATCCCGGACGTGGCGCCAACGGTGGACGCGCTGGCTGCCCGCGCATCTTCGATCGCTTTCATGCTCCACCATCTCGATGCGGACGTCTCCCCGGACGCGCTGCGGCGCCTGGAAACGCGCCTCGCCGCTGTCCGTGTCGAACCCGAGGATTCGGCCGACCACTCGCGCCGCCTTTCACTGCTCGAGCGCCAGCACACCTCGCTCGCGGAGCTCTCGTCCCGGCGCGAGCGGCTGTTCGGCCAGCTCGAGAGCGTCGTGATGGCGATGCAGAATCTGAAGCTCGATCTTCTCAAGCTCAGCTCGTCCGGCGTTCAGGCCGCCCTCTCCGAGGTGGCGAGTGCCACGGTGGAAGCCCGCGCCCTCTCCCGCGACATCGACCATGTCCTCGCCGCCGCCGAGGAAGTGCGGGGGATGTAGGGGGAAGGAAGCAGGAAGCAGTTCGCTGCTTCCTGCTCTCTGCTTCCTGCTTCCTTCCCCCTTTCCCCCTCACAGCTCCGGCACCCACAGCGCCCGGTAGAAGATCGAGGAGCTGGACCCGTCCATCTTGGAGCCGCTGGCGATGACGGTGCCGGCGGGGTCTACCAGGGTGATTATCGCCGAGGTGCTGTAGCCGATGAGAGTGTTGCCGTTCGGCAGACGCTGGGTGGAGCCCATATAGGTCGTGTACGTGTGGTCGGGGCTCAGGTAGTCCCACGCTAGGGTCGCCGTGCCGGCGTCCGTGTCCAGGGCGTATTCCACGGGGCGCGTCACGTTCGGATCGTGGGCGGTGCCGTTGTCGTAGAGCAGCACGTGCTCGTCCGGCAGCATCCGGGCGAAGTGCTGGCCGCTGAAGCCGTTCAGCGGGTCGCCCTCGATTGTGAAGTCGCTCTTCGTACCGCCGAGCTGCCAGATCACGGCGCCCGTGGTGGCGTCATGCTTGGTTATGGCACCGAGACTGCGCCAGCTCACGATGATGTTTCCATCGGAGTCGAAGTCGAGCGAGTTGGGGTGATCCATGTCGCCCTTGTCGGTGAGCGGCGGCGACGTGAAGTCCGCGGGCGTCCAGCGGTCCATCGCATCGAATAGAAGGTCGGCGTCGCCGTCGGGCGTGACGCGGAAAATCTTGTGCACCGATACCAGGTCGCTGGTGCCGCCGCCGTGCCCGGTCATGTCCATCTCGTGCTGGTCGTAGCCGAAGAGGTACGCCGCCGCGACGGCGGTGTCTTCCATGACGAAGCGAATCTCGTGGCCGTCCACGTAGTACGGACCGGGGATGGACCAGTCGTGGGTGATGTCACCCGCAGTGGTGAACTCGGCGTATTCGCCGGCCACCGGCTCGTGTCCGGTGGAAGTGCCGAGGTATATGGTGTAGTTGCCGTTGGGCTGCCGCTGGAAGTCGCCGATCTGATGGTAGTCCGGGAAGTGACGATACCAGACCAGCGTTCCCGTGCTGTCGAAGGCCACGGCGTAGAGCGTGTTGTCGTTCGCCGCGACTTCGGTGATGATGTAGCCGCTCGGAAAGGTGCCGGTGGCCATGTCGATTCGTACGTCGCGCAGCGCCTCCGGAAGGTCGGCGGTGGCGTAGCTCGAAGTGTCGGAGATGCCGAACTCCTCGCCGGCGCGCGCTTCGATGTAGATCCGGTAGTCGGTGGCGGGGGGGAGCCCCGTCACGACGATGCGGCCGTTGCCTCCCGAGACCGGGGAGAAGGGAGTGGCGAAGGGCTCGGCGTCGGGCGTTAGGATCCATGCGCGCGCGGAGTCGGCGTCGCCGGCGTCGAAAGTGACGACGGCGAGCGGTCCGGCTTCGGTCCCCCGCCGGAGCTGTACGTCGGAGACCGCGATGGTAGCCTGGGGTCCCGTGGGATTGTCGTCGTCGGAACACGCGGAGACGGCGACCAGTACGAGCACCGCAGCCAGCAGCGCGCGCACCGGAGCCAGCCGCGCGGGTCGCACCTCGAATGGACTCTGCATGTCTGACACCTCGATGACTGTCCGATCCGTCGGGGTGCCGGGAATTCCCAGGCCATGGGGCGCGTCGCGCGTCAGCGATGGGCAGACGGCCGGGTCGAGTCTCTGATGTAGAGAGGGGCGCTGCCAGCGGCAGCGCCCCTCTCTACATCAGAGACTCGACCCGGGCAATGGATCGGTCGTTTCTTCCTCCGGAACGGGCGTTGGCGGAACGGGTGTGGGCGGCAGCCCGTCCTCCGGCTTCATCTCGCCCAGGTAGTTGGGCAGCTCCACGCCGGCGATGTCGCGGAGTACGTGCATCATCGGCGGCAGGGTCTTGGCCATGTTCTGGAGAAAGCCGGCCGCGCCGCCGACGCCGTTCCCGACGCCGTTCGCCACGCCATTGCCCCCTTCCCACACCACGACCTTGTCGAACTTGATGTTCGAGATCGCCTTGGCGGCGGTCTCGGCGAGTGTGTCGACCTTGTCCACGAGCAGGAGCTGGAAAGCCTCCTTCGACCCACCGGCGCGATCGACGAGCATGCCGAGCGCCTCCGCGCGCTTCGCCATTATCTGGTATTCGCCGTCGGCCTGTGCCTGAAGCCGGAGCCTCACGGCCTGCGCCTCGGCGTCCGCGGCGAGCTTCACCTGCTCCGCCTGGGCTTCGGCTTCCACGATACGGCGCGCCTTCTCCGCCTTGGCGGGCGCTTCGAGCGCCGCACGCTGCTCGGCTTCCACGCGCTCGGCCTGCGCGATAGCCGCGCGCGCCTGGGCGCGGTTCTGCGCTTCCTGCACCGCGGCCTCGGCCTCGCGCCGCCGCGTCTCCGCCACCTGGAAGGCCTCCGCCTGCTTCACCTTGAGGTGCGAGTCGGTGGCGGCGATCTGCTCCTGCGCCTGCGCCTCACCGGCGATCGCGAGCGCGTCGGCCTGCGCCACCGCGACACGCTTTTCCTGCTCGGCGTTCTTCACCGCCGCCTCGCGCTCGAAGGCCGCGGTCTGCTCGCCCACCTGCTGCTCCTTCTCGAGCTCCGCGATCTTCACGGCCTTCTCTCGCGCGGCAGCGGCCAGGCCGATCTCGCGATCCTTCTCGGCGTTGGCCACCTGCACCGCCTTCTCGCGGTTCGCCTCGGCGACGCGGATCTCACCCATCTTTTCCTGATCAGCCACATCGCCGCGCGCCTGCTGCACGGCCTGCGATGCCGCCTTCTTTCCGATCGCCTCGATGTAACCGCTCGAGTCCATGAGATCGGTGATGTTCACATTGATGAGAACGAGGCCGATCTTCTTGAGCTCCGGCGCGAGGTGCGTCTGGATACGGGTGAGCAGCGCGTCGCGGTCGCGGTTGATCTCCTCTATACGCATCGAGGCGATTATCTGTCGGAGCTGGCCGAAGATGATGTCCTGCGCCTGGCGCTTCACGAGCGCGGCCTCGTTGGCGATGGAGAGAAGTCGCGCGGCCGCGTTCTGCTGCGTTTCGGCGTCCGTACCGATGGCCACGGTGAACACGCTCGGCACGGCGACGCGGATGTTCTCGGCCGAGAGCGCATCCTTGAGCGGGATGTCGATCTGCAGCGGCGTGAGATCGAGGTAGGCGTACTCCTGGATCACCGGCCAGATGAACGCGCCGCCGCCGGAGATCACGCGCGCCGAGCTCTCGCCGGCCACCTTGCCGGAGATGACGAGCACCTTGTTGGCCGGGCAGCGCCTGTAGCGCGAGACGAAAAGCAGCAGCAGCCCGACTACGAGTGCGAGGAGTAGGAGGCCGCCGCCGGTCGCGAAGCCGCCGATGCCGTCCAGCGGAGAACCGGACTGGATCATGGCGTAGGGAAGTGGCGTATGCATGCTCAGAGAACCTCGTCGAGGGATGGGGTCGCGACTACTTCCACGATGTCGGGCTCTCGTACGTCTACGACGGTGACCTTCGTACCGGTGGAGAGCGCTTCGCCGCGAGTGACCGCGTCGTACTCTACGGTGCGGCCGTTGAGGGTGAGGGTGACTCGCCCGGGGCCGGCATCGGAGCCCGGTATCGGGATGTAGACCATGCCGCCCTCACCGATGGCGCTGGTGACGTGGATGGAGCGGTCGCTTTCGAGTCGAAGTATCCAGCGCATGCTGAACGCGACCAGGAGCATCGCCAGAAAACCGGGAACCACCGCCGCCACGAGCACCAGGAGCAGCGGCCATCCGGCCGAGGTCGCGGCGAGCCCCGCGAGGCCGAAGAAAGCGAGCCCTGCGGAAAGCGCGCGGACGCTGAAGAGGTGCAGCCCGCCCGCCGCGCCATCGGCGGCGTCGTGCCCGATGTCGTGCGGCGCATCGAGGTCGTCGAGCCCGTGCGCGGCGTCCATTCCGAGGAGGCCGAGCAGCAGTTGCAGGATGAGCACCCCGCCGCCGAGTATGGTGCAGACGACGAAGAAGCTTGTCATGACCGCAAGATGCACCAGACTCGGCGTTAGCGCGAGTCGTTGGAGCACGGATCAGGGTCGCTGGCGAAGCTTCGGAGCTCGGGTGAGGGGCTCACGCCGGAAAAAGCCAGCGGTGGCGCTGCGGCGGCGTCCCAGACGAACGCCTTCGACGCGGCCCACGCAACGTCGCGGCTGTCGTTCATGGTGAAGTGCCAGACCAGGCGCGCCTTCCCCGCCGGCCGCGTGGACGGGTCGTTCACTTCGCCGGGAGAGCGGATGTAGATCGTACTGTCGCTCTTCCGCGCCCTCGCCAGTCGCTCCCGATCGCGGGCGGTGAGCACTTCGTCCGGGTTCCGGAGCACGCCGGAGCCTACGACGATGTACGAGGCGGGGACGTCCACCGTGTAGTCGTAGTCGCCGTAGTCGAGGTAGAACTCACCGTTGCCCATGAAGGGGAGCGCGTTCCAGCCGCGAACGTCGTCGTACAAGGCCATGCGCGTCGTAGCGCGACGAGTCGGCGGCGGCTGCCGCGTGCGCGAGTGGTGCGCGCGCTCCGCCGGCGGCCAGCGCGATCGTCAGGAAGGCGGCGCCGGTCGCGCTGGTCAACCGATCTATCGACATCGGGCTCCTTGCGGTGGGGTCCCTACTGCTCGCGCTGCAGCCACCGCTCCATGATGGTGCTGATCGCGTCGGGCGATTCTTCGGGAGTGAAGTGGCGGACGTCGGGGAGGACGTCGAGTGTGGAGTTGGGGATCGCCTGGTGGAGCTGTCGCGCCACGTGGGGCGCGAGGAAGGGGTCGTGCGCGCCGGTAATGATCGCGGTGGGCGCCATTATCTCGCCCAGGCGCGGCGCGAGCGCCACCGTCTCCTCGGGGGCGAGTGCCTCGAGATGCTCTACCAGGGCGTCGCGCCCTTCCGGCGAACAGAAGGGGCGGATGTAGATGTCCATCGATCGCACTCCGCGCGTCTCCTGGGTGTAGCCGCGCTCCATCTCGGAGCGGAGCGCGGAGAGAATCCAGGTAGTGGGGAGGTGGCGGGTGAGCGGAAGAGTCGCCTTCGCCATCTTGATCTGGCGCGTGGGCCACTCGTCGAAGGCCACGGAGTCTATGAGGCAGAGCCGCTCGACGCGGGTTGGGTGTCGTACGGCGAGGTACTGAGCGATCCCGCCTCCCAGGTCGTGGCCCACGAAGGCCGCGTAGCGGATGCGCAGCGCGTCCAGCAGCGCGAGCACGCGCTCGGCGTGTCCCTTGATGCTGAGATCGCGCTCCATGGGACGGTCGCTGCGTCCGTAGCCGAGGAGGTCGAGCACCACCACGCGCCGCCCGGACGGGAGCAGCGGCACCACGTCGCGCCAGAGGTGCGATGAGGTGGGGAAGCCGTGGATGAGCACGACAGGCTCGCCCGCGCCGCGGGACCCGGCGGCGTAGTAGTACAGCCGGGCGCCGTCCACGTCCACGAACTCACCTCGCATGGAATTGGGCGTGCGTGGGCCCCGCGGTCGTGCGGCCGCGGTCAGACATTGGCTAGCTCGGGTGCCGCGTCGTACGCCTCGCCCTCGGCATGCCACTCCACTATCCTGCCTGCGATCGCGGAGGCCGCCACCGTGTAGGGCGAAGCGAGGTACAACTGACCCGGCCCGGAGCGGCCGGGGAAATTACGGTTGATGGCCGAGATCGTGACGTCGTTCCTGTCCCGCGAGACGCCGGGGCCGGCGTTGATGCACGCTCCGCACGAGGGCTCGATGAACGTGGCGCCAACGTCGTCGAAGAGCTGGTCGTACCCCCGTTCCTGGCAGTACCGGAATACCTCGCGCGAGCCGCACTGGATGAAGCAGCGCACGCCCGGCGCCACCTTCTCGCCACGTTCCAGCGCCTCGCGGAACACCCGCGCGTACATGTCCATGTCTTCCTTTTTTCCCGCGGTGCACGAGCCGGCATATGCGATGTCTATCGAGACCTCGCCGGGGAGCTCGTCGACGTACATCCCGTTCCCCGGGTCGCCGGGGAGCGCGATCATGGGGCGGAGCGATGCGGCGTCGATCTCGATCACCTTCACGTATTCGGCGCCTTCGTCGGAGTAGAGGCCCGCGCAGAGCGCGCGCGCGTCGTTCTCCGGCATCCCCCGCTGCCCCACAAGGTAATCCAGGGTCTTCCGGTCGGGCGCGATGATCCCGGTGAACGCGCCGACTTCCGCGGCCATGTTGGTCATCGTGGCACGCTCGTCCACCGAGAGCGCGCTCACCGCTTCGCCGGCGTACTCGATGATCTGACCGATCGCCTCGCCGTTCTTTATGTACGGGTGGCGGAGGATCTCGAGCATGAAGTCCTTGGCGGTGATGTTGGCCGGCTTCTCGCCGCGCACCACCACCTTGAACGACTTCGGGACTTCCACACGCACGTCCTTCGTGATCCAGGAGTTGAAGATCGCCGTGGTGCCCACGCCGAACGCCACGCACCCCACCGCGCCGGCGTGCGGCGTGTGCGAGTCGCTCCCGATGATGATCTGTCCCGGCAGCGCATGCGCCTCGAGGATCTTCGAATGGCAGATCGCCTCGGACCCGGCGGCCGTGATCGCGCCGTGGAGGTTGAGCCGCTTGTCGAGCTGGCCGTAGAGGCGGATCCCCTTCGCCTCGGCGAAGGTGCGCTGCTTGGCCTCGAGCTGGTTGGCGACATCGAGCAGCCCCATCTCGCGGTGCTCGGGGCGCATCACCTGGTCGAGAAAGGTGAGGTGGTCGCGGAAGAAGAAGACGCTCGACGGGTCGTTCACCGGCTCGTCGGGGCCCACGAGCTGCTCGAAGAATATGGCCGACATCGGCGTCACGTACTCGTGGCTGAAGCGGATGTCGGTGAGCACGAAGCCCTGATCGCCGGGTTCGACGGCGGGGATGCCGGTCGTGCCCGCGGCGGCGTCCACCACCCAGTGGCGCGCAAAGATCTTCTCGGCGATGGTCATGGGTCGCGGCGGCGTGGCCACCGTGGGCACTTCCACCTTCCCCTGGAGTCGCGCGACGTTGTAGTTGAACAGGCCGCCGTACTCGATGATGCCGCGCGTTATCCCTCCCTCGTGCGCGGTGAACTCGGAGAGCGGGATCTCCTCACCGCGGCGGACGCGCTCGATGAGGCCGAAGTCCGTGGAGGTGAAAACGCCGAGGTTCTGGCAGTTCTCTCGGTAGATTCGCTCGATGTTCTCGGCGATCACGAGCCGGATGCCCGCCATCATCTCGGCGTACGGAGACTGTTCACGCGATGAGCCCTTCCCGCGCCGCTTGCCGGAGACGCTCGCGATGAAGTTCCCGCTACGGACCGAGCCGCGAACGATGGGGAACTCGTCGCCGCACTTCAGGCCGAGATAGGGGAAGTCGCCGAGTGTCTCGTCGAAGTAGTAGCAGATATAGGCCGGCGTGATCTCGTCGGTGGAGATGTTGTCACGCAGGGCGGGGCGTGCGGCGGAGCCGACGGGCGCCGAGAGGTCGAAGGGAACGTCTTCCCCGTCGAGCTGTCGGCGCACGACAACCGGGTCCTCTGTGAGGAAGAGGACGCGCCCATCGAAGCGGACGCTGTCCGGAACCTTCTGGACAGGTCGAGACAGCAGACTCTGGATCATGTTCACGCCGTAAAGTGCTCTGGGGCAAGATGATCGTCCGCGAGTACCTTCACAAGCATCGGGCCGGGAGGCCGCCGCGGACGAAATGCGCCGGAAGGCGGCGCGCTTCTGGCGAGCAGTTCGACATTGTAGTATCGTTAGGCCGCAATCCGGGCGGGCGTGGTGGCTCGCCATCTGCGTTGTCTGCAACGACTTAACACGACTTCAGCGAGGGTGCCGTGACCGTTCCGATCACGCCGGACTTTTACATTCCAGCCCCCGCGCCGAGCACTCAGGAGACGGTTCGCTTCCCGCTCTCGTGGCTCGTCGAGCACGCGGCTGCTCCGATCAAGTTCCGCGCCGTGACCGAGATAGCCAGGATCGCGTGCGAGGGGGGCGACCCGCTGGCCTCGCTTCCGTACACTTACGAGCCAGCGCTCCTGCTCGCCCTTCTCCAGGCTACCGACGGCACCTGGCCTGGCGGTATGCTCGCGGTTCCTCCGGCGGGGCAGGGGTTCGAGGGTGTGGGAACCATCAGTGCGGTGCAACGGCTGCTCGAGTACGGCTGGGACCGTGACTCTCCGCCGCTGCTGCAGGCGCGGCGGGTTCTCTTCCGCCTGCTCGCGGAAGACGACGACCCCTCCTACCTCTTCGAGCTCGCTCCACGCGGCCGAGTGGCGCCCGCGCTGGTGCACCACGGGCGAGCGATCCTTCGCGAGGCGGCCGCTGCCGCGCTGGCGCAGGCGGGCTACGGGCACGACCCGCGCCTCCGGGGCGCCGCCCGTCGTATCACCGAGCGGGTGGATGCCTTTCTCCGCTCACCGCTCGCCGAAAAGCCGTTCGTACGTTCGGGGAACCAGCACGTGCTCCCACCCGAGGCGGCGCCGCCGTCGATCTTTCTGCTCCAGATGCTCGCGTACATGCCTCATTTCCGCAACGAGCATTACGGATTCATGGAGAGGCTGTACGGGGCCATATCGCAGCCGTTGCCGCGCCAGACACCCGTCAGTCTCGTGGGCGAAAAAATCGTCCCGGAGCCGCACCTGGTGCTGGGCGACCTCCTCCCGCATCGGAATGCCGTCGACGGCGACATCCCCGCGGCGCTCCAATGGCTCGAGCTCGTGGCCAGGCTCGGTCTGCTGCAGCGGAACGAGAACTGGACGAAGCTCTTCGAGCGCTTCCTCGGCGATCGGGACTCCGAGGGTGTATGGAAAGAGCCAGGCTCCGGCCGCCGCACCCCGACGCTGAGCGCGTCCACCGCCTATTCCTGGCCGAGCTTCCCGCTGGCCTCCGACAGCTCCACCGACTCCATCCGCGCGGACATAACATTCCGCCTCGGCATAATCGCGCGGTACGGCGGTTGGGGGATGGAGATGGGGTGAGGGGGAGGGGGAAAGGGAGCAGGAAACAGGAAACAGGGAACAGGGAACAGCACACGTTCCATGGTCTTGCCTGCGGAAGCGGGCATCCATGTTACTCAGTCGAACATGGATCTCCGCTTTCGCGGGGATGACGCCGACTGGTGTGCAGTTCCCTGCTTCCTGCTTCCTCCCCCCTCCCTCCTCCCCACCTCCCCCATGCCTCCTCCGATCCTCGCCGAAGACGAAGCCTATCCCGCTGGAGTGCAGGGGGTGACGGCGAGGTTCGTGCGCGTGGGCGGGGGATGCGAGGTGAGGGTAGTGGAGTGTGGGCCGGAGGGAGGGGAGCAAGTAGTCATGCTCCCGGGATGGGGGTGCTCGGCCTACGCGTTCAGGAAGAACATCGCAGCGCTGGCGGCGCGGGGGGGGAGGGTGACGGTGGTGGAAATGAAGGGCCAGGGGTGGAGCGACAAGCCGCTGGAGCCGGGCGAGTATACGGTAGCTGCGCTTGTCAGACACGTGCTGGACGTGCTCGATGCTCTGAGTATCGACCGCGCGATGTTCGTGGGACTGTCGCTGGGCGGGCTGGTGGCGGCGCGGGTGGCACTGGAGGCGCCGGAGCGAGTGGCGCGGCTGGCGCTGCTCGCCCCCGTGGGATTCGGCCGGGTGAGGCTGGTGGCGTTGGCGCGGCTCTTTCCCGTGGGGCTGGGACCCGCGCTGCCAGCCGTGGCGGCACGGCGCTGGGCGTTCGCGCTGGCGTTGCGAAGCGCCTACGGCTCGCGTGGGTGGCCGAGTGCGCACGACGTCGAGGAGTATTTCGCGCCGGCACGCGATCCGGCCTTCGTACGTGCGCTCTGGGCGCAACTGCAGGAGATCGACTGGAGCGTGCTCAGCGCCGAGGAGCTGCGGCGCATCGGCATGCCCCTCCTCGTGATCTTCGGGAGCGAGGACAGGCTGATCTCGCCGCGCGATGCGGCGGAGCTGGCGGGTCAGGCGCCGCTGGGGCGCGCCGTGCTCATCGAGGGAGCGGGGCACGCGAGCCCCGAGGAATCGCCGGACGAGGTGAACGCGGCCCTGACGGCGTTCATGCGCGACGCTTCATTACATGACCGTGCCGGCGAAAGCGGCAATCAATCCTGAACTCGAACACGCATGGGAACCCAACGGGTGGAGGCATTCAGCGACGGAGTGATCGCCATCATCATTACCATAATGGTGCTGGAGCTTCGCCCGCCGCACGCAGTAGAGATCCAGTCGCTCAGGCCGCTCATCCCGGTGTTCCTCAGCTACGTATTGAGCTTCATCTACATCGGTATCTACTGGAGCAACCACCATCACATGCTGCACGCCACCGAACGTGTCGACGGCGGCGTGCTGTGGGCCAACCTGCACCTCCTCTTCTGGCTCTCGCTCGTCCCGTTCGTCACGGCGTGGATAGGCGAGAATCACTACGAGTCGGTGCCAATGGCCATGTACGGAGTCGTACTCCTGATGGCGGCCATGGCGTACTGGGTGCTGCAGCGCACGATCATCACGCGGCAGGGTCCCGGCTCGATGCTCGAGCGGGCCGTGGGGCGCGACCTCAAGGGGAAGCTGTCGCCGTTGTTCTACCTGCTGGCCATCGGCGCCTCCTTCATTCGACCGTGGATCGCGGGTGCCATCTACGTTCTGGTGGCGCTCATGTGGCTGGTGCCGGACCGTCGCATCGAGCGCGGCATGGAGTCCGGCGAGAACATCTCGCATCCTGGAGACGGTAGCGTAGCGCACGAGTAGGGGAGCGCGGTCCCCGGGGCTCGCCTCGCGCGAACGGGGCGTGCGCGCCAGCGTGCTCTCCGCATCCGGCAACCCGGGAGGCGACGGAACTGTCTCTTACATGATGCGGTAGGGGATCGCCACCTGCACCGGAGATGACCATGGCGTGGATGAAGTGGTGGGATGTACTCACCCGCGACGTTCGCTACGCGCTGCGCGGACTGGGCGCGCGGCCGGGATTCGCGATCGCGGTGGTGCTGACGCTCGCGCTCGGGATCGGTGCCAACGCCGCGATCTTCTCCGTGGTGGATCGGCTGCTCTTCCGGCCGCCGCCCATGCTCGAGAGCCCGGCATCCACGCACAGGGTCTACACATCGTCGTACTATCGCGGCGAACCGTTCGTGAACGGGGGGATCCAGTACGCGCGCTACGTGGATCTCACCAGGTGGACGAAGTCCTTCGAGCGCACCGCCGAGGTCACGAGCCGCAAGCTCGCGATCGGGGTGGGGTCGGCCGCACGCGAGATGCAGGTGGGTGTGGTCAGCGCGAGCTTCTTCGGATTTTTCGACGCGCCGCCGGCGCGCGGCCGCTATTTCAGTGCGGCGGAGGACACACCGCCCGACGGTACGCCGGTGGCGGTGCTGAGCTACGCGATGTGGCAGACGCGCTACGGCGGCCGTTCTGACGTGCTGGGGTCGACGCTACAGATAGGGCCGACGGTCTACACCGTAATCGGAGTGGCGCCCAAGGGATTCGCCGGGCTGTGGCCGGAGCAGCCACCGGTCGCGTACATCCCGGTCTCGTCGTACGCCTCGGGCGTCGAGATACGACTCTCGGGCGAAAGCTGGTGGGATACCTACCACTGGACCTGGGCCAACATGATCGCCCAACGCAGGCCGGGCGTCAGCATCGCCGCGGCGGACGCCGACCTCACTTCGGCGCTTGCTCGCAGCTATCAGGCGGCCGATGAGAAGTACGGCGAGAGGAGTGCGGGGAGTAGCGACCGCTCGCGAGACCGCGCGTTCGCCGCATCCATTCTGAGTGCGCGCGGGCCACAGCAGAGCAGCACCGCCAAAGTGGCCGCGCTGGTGGGCGGCATGGCGCTCGTTGTGCTCCTCATAGCGTGCGCCAACGTGGCCAACCTCCTGTTCGCGCGCGCTCTGCGGCGCAGGAGGGAGATAGCCGTGCGCGTGGCGCTCGGCGTGAGTCGGGGACGCCTTCTCTCGCAACTCCTCACGGAGAGTCTCCTGCTCGCGCTCTTCGGCGGGGTGGCGGGACTGGTCATCGCTCAATGGGGCGGTGCCGCGCTGCGCGCGATGTTTCTGCCACCTGGCGCGGACTCGCCGGTCATGACGGACACCCGCACCCTGCTGGCCGTTGGTGCGGCGGTGGTCGCCGCGGGAATCCTCACGGGGCTCGCGCCGGCGTTCCAGGCGGGGAAGACCGATCTCACTCTCGATCTCAAGGCCGGCCAGCGCGAGGGTGTCATTCACAGGTCGAAGACCCGGGTGGTACTTCTGGTACTGCAGGGCGCGCTCTCTGTGGTACTGCTCGTGGGTGCCGGCCTCTTCGTGCGCAGTCTGAACAACGTTCGGCACGTGCGGCTCGGCTACGATCCCGACTCGGTGCTCGTGGCGGATCTGGCGATGCGAGGAGTGGAGCTGGACAGCGTGCAGGCGCTCACATTGAGACGGAGATTGCTGGAACGTGCGCAGGCGATTCCGGGGGTGGAGCATGCGGCGCTCAACGTGACGCTCCCGTTCTGGAGCACGTGGAGCATGGGCATGAACGTACCGGGAGTGGATTCCGCGCGCCTGCAGGAGCAGTACGATCTGAACGCCGTCTCACCCGGCTACTTCGCCACGATGGGCACCCGCATCCTGCGAGGGCGGGGGATCGAGGCGGGCGACCTTGCGGGCGCGCCGGGCGCGGTCGTCGTGAGCAGCTCGATGGCGAAGAAACTCTGGCCCGCCGAGGATCCGATGGGCAAGTGCATCAGGATCGGGGCGGACTCCGAGCCATGCTTCTACGTGGTGGGCGTCGCCGAAGACATAAAAAACTCGAAGCTCAGCGACGACCCAGGTCTCTACTATTATCTGTCGGCCGAGCAGTACCACCCCGAACGCACCGGCCTGCTCCTGCGCGTGCACGGTGATGCGGAGGAGCGCGTGGAGAGTGTGCGGCGCGAGCTGCAGAAGCTCATGCCCGGCGTATCGTACATAACCGTCACTCCGTTCTCGGACGTCATCGGGCGGCAGATTCAGTCGTGGTCGCTCGGCGCCGCGATGTTCATGGTGTTCGGCGCTCTGGCGCTGGTGCTGGCGACGATCGGGCTGTACGGCGTGATAGCCTACAACGTGGTGCAGCGCTCGCACGAGATGGGCGTGCGGCTGGCGCTCGGCGCGCAGGAGGGCGACGTGGTGTGGCTGGTGGTGCGGCAGGGGCTCTTACTCGCGGCGGTGGGCGTCGCACTGGGCGGAGTCGCGACCTTCCTGGCGGCGAGGAAGGTGGGTCCGCTGCTCTTCGACGTGTCGCCGCACGA
Organism: uncultured Gemmatimonadaceae bacterium; assembly: GCA_964616815.1. Lineage (GTDB taxonomy): Bacteria > Gemmatimonadota > Gemmatimonadetes > Gemmatimonadales > Gemmatimonadaceae > JADGGM01. The sequence goes on from CAZTTY010000050.1 coordinate 26,700, forward strand.
TCCGGTGGTCTACTGCGGCGTGGTGGTGGTAATGCTCGCCGTGGCCGCCGCCGCGAGCTTCATTCCCGCGCGCCGCGCCGCGCGGGTGGATCCGAACGTGGCGCTCAGGGCGGAGTAGGGGCAGGGAGCAGGGAGCAGGAAGCAGGAAACAGGAAACAGGGAAGTGCACACGTGCCATGGTCATCCCCGCGAAAGCAGGGATCCGGGTTCGACCGAGTAACATGGATGCCCGCTCACGCGGGCATGACTGCGAGGCGTGTGCAGTTCCTGTTTCCTGTTCCCCGTTCCCTGTCCCCTCGGTAGTTCCTGCTTCCTGCTTTCTGCTTCCTGCTCCCCTCAGCTCCCGCTCACCTGCGTGCAGCCGACCGGCTGTTCGGAGCGCTGGTTGCACTCGTCGACGGGAATCGGCACACGGGGGAAGACGCGGTGCGACGGTTGTGCGCGGGGGAGCTCGGCCAGGCGGTCGTAGCGGCGCATGTCCACCCACCGGTGCCCGTACTCGAAGAAGAGCGAGTAGCGCCGGTTGTACAGAAGCTCGGTCACCAGGTCGCCCGCGTAGTCCGGCGGCAGCGGCTCGAGGCCGCCGGAGTGCACGCGGATGAAGTTGAGATCCTCGATCGCAGCTTCGCGATTCTCGAGACCGATGTTGGCTTCGGCGCGCAGGAGGATCAGTTCCTCGTTCTTGATGATCGGCACGGGATCGGTATTGCCCCCGTAGCGGGTGATCTTCACGTTCGACGATACGCCCTGGGTCGAGAGCAACACCTCGCCCTCTTCCGCCTTCGAGCTGGCGCGCAGGTCCGGCGAGTCGTCGGAGCGGAGCTGGGCCTCCGTGAGAAACTCGGGGAGGGCCACGAGCGCTCGCGGCGCGGGGTCGTAGAGCGAGTTGGAGAGGTCGCCGGAGCCGGTGGAATACACGTGGTACGCGCCGCGCTGGAGCCCGCCCTGGCTCGCGTCGGTGGTGTCTATGAACGATCCGTCGAGCGCGTCGAGTGCCGCGTCCCAGTCGTCACGGTGGATCTCGAGGCGTGCCTTGATCGCGCGGTTCACCTCGAGGAAACTGGTCGGCGTATCGAAGCCGGCGAATCCGGAGGTTAGATCGAAGGCGAATGCGCCGCCCGCGTCCTGCAGGTGCGTGGCCGCCTCGTCGAGGAGGTTGGCCGTGTAGTTCAGCGCGCTGTCCTTGCTCACGAACGGGGCGAGCGGCGCCTTCGGATCGGTGTTGATCTGGACCACGATCCCGAACTCGTCACGCACGCGGATCTGATTGAAGTACTCGATGGCCATGATGGTCTTCACGAACCCGCGTACGCCCTCCTTCTGCTCGGGCGTGTAGTCGGCCACGCGTTCCACGGCGTTCAGCGCGATCGCCGCCGTCTGCAGGTTGCGATACGCCGTAGTCCATCCCATGTCGGTGCCGAATCCGCCGGGCTCCAGCGGTCCGATCAGGTACGCGAGAACGTTGCGTGGCTCTCCCGCGTCCAGGTTGTATATCTCGCGTCCCAGGATCCCCAGCGTGGATGCGTAGGTGTTCGCCTCCGCCCGGAGTCCCACGAGGAGTCCGATCACCGTGGTGTTGACGCTCGACGCGGTCGGGTCGACCTCGAGCTGGTCGACGTTGGGCTCGTTGTAGTTGGGGATGAGCACCTCGTTGCACGAGGCGCCCGCGCACACGAACAGCGCGATGGTGGCAGCGTGGGCCCAGCGCCTCGGCCGGGCCGATTGTATGTGCATCATGGTCAGAAGCCCAGGCTGAGGGTGAGCCAGAACGAACGACTTGGCGGATATGGCGCGATCTCCCGATTGCGCTGCACCGCGTCGGGGACGTTCGACGCGCCGTAGTTGAAGAACTCTGGATCAGTGCCGCGGAAGTCGGTCCACGTGTACAGGTTGCGGCCGCTGAGCGAGAGTTGCGCGTTGTCTATTCCCGAGAGCGCGGACTTCCAGATGCGCTCCGGCAGATCCACGCTCAGCGTGAGCTCGCGGAGCTTCGTGAAGGTCGCGTCCTGGTAGTAGATGCTGGTCACCTGCAGATACGACGTTCTGCGTACGTCTCCCACTTTCTCTCCGGTGGGGGTAAGGTCGTCGTAGTCGGCCGAGTTCTGGCCGAGGTCGTAGTGACGCCATGTCCCATCCGCGAGCATGCCGCCCTGCTGGTGATCGATCAGGCCGTACAGGGTGAACGGCCCGTAGGTGAACGTGTTCGACCATCCGGCGGTCCAGGCTGGATTTCCGTCGCCGATCACCACCTGCACCACCTTGCGCCCCGGCTCGGGGAGCGTGTCGTTGCCGATGATCTGTGTGGCCGACTTCCCCTCCTCGATCTTCACGGCGCCCACCTGCGGCGAGCTGATGAGGAACGCCGGCACCGGCAGATCGGTGATCTTGCTACGGTTCATCGCCCAGTTGACGCGCGACTGCCACTGGAGCTTCTCGCGCTGGACCACGAACAGGTCGAGCGCCGCCTCGAGACCCCACACGCGCATCGCGGCGCCGTTCGACACCTCGCTGCTGTATCCGGCGGTGGGCGGCAGGGTGCGGGTGATGAGCAGGTCGGAGATTTCGTGCACGAAGCCGGTGAGCTCCAGCGTTCCGCGGCTGCCCAGGATCGTCGCGTCGGCGCCGACTTCGTACTCGCGCTGGCGCTCCGGCCGGATGTCCGACGCGCCGCGCACGGAGCCGACCCGGAAGCCGCCGAGTCCATCGATGTTGGAGAGGGCCAGCGGCGTGAACTTTTGTCCGTAGAGCGGCTGGTTGCCGGTCTCGCCGTAGGCGGCGCGCAGCTTCAGCTCGTCCAGGAGTCCCGGTGCGAGGCCGGGGAAGCGATACGACGCGGAGGCCTTCGGGAAGAAGAAGTATTTCCCCGGGTCGCCGTTGTTGCTGCTCCGGTCGGCGCGCGCGCCGAGGGTGAGGAGCAGGCGCTCATTCAGCAGCACCTCGGTCTGGGCGAAGATGCCGAAGTCCTCCACGCGCTGGCGAGTCTCGTCCAGGTCGCGCACCGTACCGGCAGTTACCACCGAGAGACCCCCCAGGAGGTTCTCGGCCGACGTGCGCGTCTGGTCGAGCGTGCGCAGCTCGTACTGCGAGCCGATCTGCGACGTGACACTCATCGACGCGTTGGGCGTCCAGGTGTGTACCGCGTTGAGGTTGATGTTCCCCTGCATGTTCTGCGTGTTGGAAACGGCCGCGGTGCCGGGGAGTGCGTTGTTCCGCTCGTTCTGGAGCTCGGGCGGAGAGAAGACGTTGTTGCGCTGGTTGAGCAGGTCGGCGCCGCCGTAGGCGATGAGCTGCAGCGTGTGGTGATCGGCGCTGATCGCGTCGAAGGCGGCGCGCACGGTCGATACGTTGCGCCACACGGTCTGCTTGTTCTCGAAGAGATCCACCGTCTGGAGCGGGTTGCTGGGCCAGAAGGGGTTGTCGGGGAACGTTCCGTCGGCCTTGCGCCTGAGATCCAGGAAGCTCGGGATCTTGGTCAACGCGTATCCGATGCTGTTGCCCCGGTTGTCGTTCCCGAAGAGGCCGCGATCGTTGTCGTTCCGGATCAACTGCGACCCCACCGAGAGCTTCAGGCGGTCGCCGATTCTCTGGTCGAGGTTGGCGAGGAGGCTCTTCTTGTTGCCATACGTGTTGGTGACTATCCCGTCTTCCTTGCGCAGGAGGCCGGAAACGTAGAACTGCGTGTTCTCGCTGCCGCCGCTGATGCTCAGCGATGTCTCGTGGTTGAACGGGTGGTTGCCGTACAATTCATCTTCGTAGTCGATCACTCTATTGGGGTCCCAGTACTCCTCGGCCTCGCTCCCGAACACCGCCACGGCATCCTCGAGCGACTGGAAGCGGCGGGAGCCGTTGCGATAGGAGAGCGCGGAGGTACCGATACTGGTGCGAAGCGAGAATGCCGGCGCGCCGGTGCGGCCGCGCTTGGTGGTGATCAGGATGACGCCGCCCGATGCCTTCGACCCGTAGATGGCGGATGCGGCGGAGCCCTTGAGGATCTCGACGCTCTGGATGTCGTTAGGGTTGATGTCCGAGATGCGGTTGTCGGGGTTCTCCTGCGAGCCCACCGATATTCCGCTTCCGGACGCGCGCGTCACCTTGTTGGTGCCCGAGGCGATCGCCATGTCGCTCACGATCACGCCGTCGATCACGTAGAGGGGCTGCGCGTTTCCGAGGATGGAGGAGATGCCGCGGATCCTGATCCGGTTGCCGCCGCCCGGGGCGCCGCTGTTGGTCTGGATCTGCGCGCCCACCACCTTGCCCTGGAGCGCCTGGTCGATGCTCTGCGAGGAGACCTTGGTGATCTGCTCGGCGTTCACCGTCGCCACGGAGTTGGCGAGGTTGCGCTTCGAGATGCCCGTGGCCTGGCCCGTGACCACCACCTGCTCGAGCTGGAGAACGTCCTTTTTCAGGGCGATCCGCACCGAGCTCTGATTCGCGGACACAGTCACTTCTGCGGGCGAGTAGCTCACCCGGCGTACGGCGAGCACGATATCGCCTTCGGGGACGTTCAGGGTGAAGGAGCCATCTGCCTCCGCCAGTGTCCCGATCGTGGTTCCCTTCACCTGAATCTGAGCGGAGGAGATCGGGATCTCGCCCTCCTCCTCGACTACGGTTCCGGTGATCTGTCGAGCCTGCGCTTCAGCGCGCGCCGAGAGCGCGACGATGCAGACCAGCGCGCATGCCAATCGATTCAGCATGTCATCTCCGTGGAAGTGTGATAGCGGGGACGACGGCGGGTCGGGACTTCGAGGGAGCGGGGCCGGGCCGTCGC
>CAZTTY010000051.1:0-18543 GCA_964616815.1 uncultured Gemmatimonadaceae bacterium
GTCACGTAGTCCTTCTCGACGAGGGACTCGTATCGCTTCACATCCTGTTCCGCGGCCACGAGCTGGGCCTGGTCTTTCGCGTGGACCGCCTGCGCCTGCTGCAGCGCAGCCTGGAACGGGCGCGGGTCGATCTGGAAGAGCATCTGCCCGCGCCTGACTTCGTCGCCCTCCCGGAAGCCCACCTCGGTGAGGATCCCGTTCACCTGCGACGCGACCGACACGGTCTGCAGCGGCTCCACGGTGCCGGTAGCCCTGATCTCCCACGGCACGGCGTTCTGCTCCACTTTGGCCACGGCTACCGGCACCGCCTGCGCCGGGGGGACGTGCGGGTCGTCACAGGCGCCCGCCGCGAGTACGGCGGCGCCGAGCGCGAGCGCGCGACGGATGCCGCGCCGCGTGAAGGGTGCCTGCGTCGGCGACCGGACGCCGCGGGTGATGGATCGAGCTCTGACGTTCATCTTGGTGGGTTCGTCTGGGACGAGTCGGGGGTGAGCTCGAATGGCGCTCCGCCTCCCGAATCGAGGACTCCTGTATCGTGCGCCAGTTGCGCCAGAGCGCTCTGCCATATCCAGCGTGCCTGCACCTGTTGTGCTCTGGCGCTGGCCAGCGCGCTCTGCGCCGAGAGGAGGTCGAGAACGGTGCCCGCTCCCGCCCGGTAGCGCCCGAGCGCCACTTCCTCGGACTGCTCCGCGCTGGCCAGCAGGTCGCTCGCCGTGCGCACGCGGCGCGCCGCGGTCTGCAGGGTGTAATACGAGCTGTACACCTCGAATATCACCTGCTGCTGCAGCGCGTCGTGCCGCGCCGCAGCAGCCTCGGCCTGCGCCTCCGCCTGCACCTGATCGTACGCGCGGGAGAAGCCGGCGAAGATCGGGATGCTGAGGCCCAGGTTCAGCGTGTAGCTGTTGCCGCCTCGCGGCAGCGTACGCAGATACGTGCGGTTGGCGTTCCCGCCCAGCGTGAGCGCGGGAAGCCTGTTCGAGCGAAGCTGCTTGATCCGTGCACGCGCCTGTTGCACGGCGGCCGCCGATGCGTTCAGGTCCGGACGCGCAGCCAGCGCCTGGTCGATGAGCGCGCCCACGCTGTCCACCAGAATCTCCACCGGAAAGGTAGTATCGGGCGGCGCGATGTCGTACGGGGTGTTGGCCGGGAGGCCCACGGAGAGTGCAAGGGCGCCGCGGGTGGTCTGCAACGCCCCCTCGGTGGTCTCCATGTCGAGCCGCGCCTGCGATGCCGAAGTGCGCGCCAGGAGCACGTCGCCCACTGTGGCGAGGCCCACGCGGTGCCGCTCCTCGGCGGCCTCGAGATTCCGGAGCGCCTCCTGGTAGGTGGTCTCCTGCGCGGCCAGGAGCGACCGCGTGGCCACGTACTGGAAGTACGCCTGCTCCACGTCGAGCACCACGCTCTGGATGGTGGCGTTGTGCGTCCAGTCGGCCGCGAGGAGCGCCTGCCGGGCGGCATCTATGGAACCGGAGCGGCCGCCGAAGTCGAGGAGGAGCCAGGAGAGCTGAAGGCTCGGTCCGTATGTGGTCTGCTCGACCGCCGAGCGACCCTGCGCCGAGAGCGTCTTGATCCGGGTGACGCCCACGTTCCCATCTATGGTGGGATAGTAGGCGCCCTTCGACGAGCCGTACGCGGCCGCGGCGGCGCGCGCGTTGGACCAGGAGAGGCGCGTGGACGGGTTGTTCCGGAGCGCGAGGTCGACGATGTCGGTGAGCGTGAGGTCGGCGACGCGCTCGGCGATGTCGGGCGGCACCTCGGGGGCGCTCGGGCGTGCGGGCTCCTCCACCGACTTCGCCCTGGCGGGCGGCGTCCATGGCCTGTCCGGGCTCGGCGCCGTGCCGGCCACGCCCGACACGGATGGAGTGTGCACGCACCCCACCGAAGCCAGGAGGAAAAGAGACGTCAGCCCGGCGGCGCGGTGCCACCGGGCGAAAAAACGTGAATAGGTCACAAGGCGAATACGTGTCGCGCTCACAGTCTGTTGGGCCTCGAGCGCGGTCATGGCGGGGCGGCCGGCGGACGTTCGAGCCGCTCCGGCAGGAGCGGTCCTTCCGCCGGCCTTCGGCGTTGCCGGATCAGGGGATCACGTCGTCTATGAAAACGAGGGTCTTCCCATGTAGTACCACTTCGCGCAAGGCATCGTACACCTTTGCGTCGAGCAGAGTGCCCGTGCTCTGACCGAGGTACTCGATCGTCTCGCGCGGCGTCATCGGATCGCGGTAGGCGCGCTTCGAGGTGAGGGCGTCGAAGGCGTCCGCGGCGGCGAGGATGCGTCCGCCGAGCGAGATCTTCTCGCCGGCTATCCCGTTGGGGTAGCCCGAGCCGTCGTAGTGCTCGTGGTGGTCGCGGATGTAGTCCAGCGCCACGCCCAGATGCTTGAGCGGGGCGAGGATCTCTATCCCGATGCGCACGTGGTCCTTGACGTGATCGAACTCCTCGGCCGTGAGGCGGCCCGGCTTGTCGAGGACGTGCTCGCGGATACCGATTTTCCCCACGTCGTGCAGCCGTCCGGCGAGGCGCACCGCCTCGATGGTGTCGGCGTCGAGCTTCAGGGTGTCGGCGATCGAGACCGCGAGCTCGGCGACCCGCTGCGAATGGCCGCGCAGGTAGATGCTCTTCGCCTCCATGGCGTTGATGAGCGTCTCGGCGATGTTCACCATCGTGGAGCGGAGCGCGTCCTGCTCGCGCTGGAGCTCCGCCGTGCGCAGCGCGACCTCGTCGCGGATGAGCTGCTCCACGCGGCGCTGCTCGAGGCGGAGAGTGCGGCGGTGGAGCGCGCGCTCCACCGCATCGCGCAGGTCGCCGAGCTCCACCGGCTTCACCAGATAGTCGTACGCCCCCTTCGCGAGCGCGTCGGTGGCGGTGGCCGCGTCGTTCACGGCGGTGAGCATCACCACGGCGAGGTCGGCATCGCTGGTGGTGGCGTGGTCGAGGAGCGCGATCCCCGTCATCCCCGGCATGCGGATGTCGCAGAGCATGAGCATGAAGCTCTCGTGCGAGAGGAGCTGCATGGCATCGCTGGCGGAGCCGGCGCTCTCCACCTGGTAGCCGCAGGTGCGCAGGAAGCGGGAGATGGCCGTACGGATCGGTTCCTCATCGTCCACGACGAGGACCCGGGTGACAGTCGCGCTCCCCATCCGATGCGAGGGACTGGCGGCGTCGGCGGGCGAGTGAGCGAGAAATGGAGCTGCGCGTACCATCGAGAGATTCCGGGTGAGGCGGGGAACGCCGGTCGCGATCACGACCGTGCGAGCGGGTGCCGTAACGCAGAATGGCCCGCCACGGAGTGACGAAGCTGCACGACGCGGTGTAACGTCGCGCAAAATTAGAATTCGTTTAGACTTGCGGCATCGCCGCGAGGGGCGCTCAGTCGGTGGCGCCCTCCTTTCTGGCGGCGTCGACCGCGGTCGCGATCTCGCGTTCGTGCCGCTGGTATTCGGGAAGGTTGCGCGCGAGCTCCGACGTCTGGGCGGAGACCAGCCGGGCTTCGAAAGTCCTGACGCCGGCGGAGTCGCCGGCGGCGCGCGCCGTGGAGATGGCGAGGATGAGTCCGAGGAGGTGGTCGGGGTCGGAGCCGAGGATGCTGTCGGCCTGCGCGCGGGCGAGCGGGAGCGCGCCGGCCACTTCGGCTATGCGGCCCATGTCGTAGCGTGTGTCGGCGTCCTGTTCGGGGAGCATCTGGTAGGCGGAGATCCCCATCTGGGCGAAGAGGGCGACGCTGTCCTGCTTCCCCTCCTCGCTCAGCCGCATCACGCGATCGTAGAGCCGGTCGGCGCGCTCGCGCGGCGACATCTGCGAGATGTCGGGCGCGCGCACCGGCGCCATGCCTACGCCGGCTCCGCCCATCCCGCCGGCGTCGGGAGCCACCGCGCCGGCGCTTGCCGTGGGAGAAGTCTGGGAGGCGCGCGCACCGTTGAAGCGCTGGCCGGCGAGGAGCGCGATGAGCGCGAGGAGGGCGATCCCGGCCACGGCCCAGGGGAGTGCCGCCGGGAAGCCGCCGCCATCGCCGCGCGCTGCCGTGGGTGCCGCACCCGTACCCGCCCCCGCTGCGGTGCCGCAGCGGTGGCAGTACTTCGCGCCCGGCGTGAGCGCGGCGTGACAGGTGGAGCAGACCGCCCCCTCGAGCGGGGCGCCGCAACTGGCGCAGAACCGTCCGGAAGCGGGCGCGGAGCAGTTGGGGCAGGTGGCGGAGGAGGCGGGCGGAGTAGTGGACGACATGACCAGCGAAAGGTAGTGCACCCCGGCGGGCGCGCGTGGAGCGGGTTGCCTGTGAACGAGCCGTCGGGTACCCGGCGATCGGTATCGCGACCGGGTGGAGCCCGGCGCGCGTCCGGCGGGAAATCTACATCACGCGCCGCCGCCGGGGCACCGCGCGCCGTGCGAACTTTCACTTTGACGCCCCGCCACTGCCGGACTAGCTTAGCGCCAGCAGCGCGTGAGCAATCCACCAGCAACCAGTGATGTACGAGTTGTCTCCCTCCCATCGTGCCATAACGCCCGCGACGCAGGGCGCCACCAGGCAGGACATCCTCGAGCTCGCCGAGAAGCTCGGCGTGCGCTTCCTGCGGCTCCAGTTCACCGACGTGCTCGGGATCAACAAGAACGTCGAGGTGCCGGCGTCGCAGTTCGAGAAAGCACTCTCGGGCGACATCGTGTTCGACGGCTCGTCCATAGAAGGATTCGTGCGCGTGGAGGAGTCCGACATGCTCCTCACGCCCGACCTCGACACCTTCAAGGTGTACCCGTGGAGCGAGCCGGGGAGCCGGGTGGCGCGGGTGATCTGCGACATCACAGTGCCGGACGGAAGTCCCTTCGCGGGCGACCCGCGGCGTGCGCTCAAGCGGCAGCTCGAGCGCGCGGAGAAGATGGGCTACGTGATGAAGGCGGCGATGGAAGCCGAGTTCTTCATGTTCAAGACGGCGCCCAACGGCCGGGCTTCCACCGAGACGCACGACGTGGGCGGCTACTTCGATCTCGCGCCGGTGGACCTGGGGGAGGATGCGCGGCGTGCGATAGTCGACACGCTGGAGCAGATGGGCTTCGAGGTGGAGGCCGCGCACCACGAGGTGGCGCACGGCCAGCATGAAGTGGACTTCAAGTACGCCGATGCCCTGGTGACCGCCGACAACCTGGCGACGTTCAGGTTCGTGGTGAAGTACGTGGCGCAGCGCTTCGGACTGTTCGCGTCGTTCATGCCCAAGCCCATCTACGGGCAGCACGGGAGCGGGATGCACGCGCACCAGTCGCTCTTCACGAGCGAGAGCCGCAACGCGTTCTGGGATCCGAACGCCCAGTGGGAGCTGAGCAAGGCCGCGCTGCACTACATAGGCGGACTGTTGAAGCACGCGCGCGGGATGTGCGCGATCACGAACCCGCTGGTGAACTCGTACAAGCGGCTGGTGCCGGGCTACGAGGCGCCGATAAACGTGGCGTGGTCGATGCGGAACCGGTCGCCGCTGATCCGGATACCCGACAGGCGTGGAACGGGGACGCGGCTGGAGTTCCGGATGCCCGACCCTTCGGCGAACCCCTATCTGGCGCTGGCGGTGATGCTGGCGGCGGGTCTGGACGGAATCGAGACCAAGGCCGATTCGCGGGAGCCGGTGAACGTCAACATCTGGGAGATGTCCTACCGGGAGAAGCGGCGGCTCCGGATAGATGATCTGCCGCAGAACCTGAACGAGGCGTGCAACGAGCTGGAGAAGGATCGGGTGATCCGGGAAGCGCTGGGCGAGCACATCGTGCAGAACTTTCTGGAGGCGAAGCGCGAGGAGTGGCGCGAGTACATCACGCAGGTGAGCGGGTGGGAGCTGGAGGAGTATCTGGGGAAGTATTGAGGGGGTAGTGTGGCGGGCTGCGGGGTGAAGGGCCTGCCGCAAGAGGAGGTGAGTTATGGCTTTGACTCGTGACTTCAAGGAAACCGTCGCCGCGCATCTCCACCGAGACCCGGCCTTCGCCAAAGCGTTGCTCGACGAAGCGGCTACGCTCTTCCTCAACGGAGAGCCTGATACGGCCCGACTCGTATTGCGCGAATTGGTGAACTCCACCGTCGGCTTCGAGAAGCTTTCCGATCTCACTGATATTCCCAGCAAGAGCCTTCACAGAATGCTCTCGCCCAGAGGGAACCCCAACATGGACAATCTCGCCGCGATCTTCGATGCCGTTCGGCATCGGCTGAAGGTCGACATGCGGGCCCGCTCAGTGGCCGCTGCCTGAGCGGCTTCGCTTTCTACGCAAGAATGCCATTGCCATCCGCGCCAGGACAGCTCGCCATCCGCCGAGCGGCGTGCCTCCTTGGCGTCGCGGTTGCCGCGCCGATTGCTCCGATCGCCGCGCAGCAGAGCGCTCGCCCGGCCGCCGTCGCGTACGACGTCTCCTTCCCCGATCCGGCGAGCCACACGGCGGTGGTCACCGCGCGCTTGCCGACCGAGGGTGCGGCATCGGTCGAACTGATGATGCCGATCTGGTCGCCGGGTTATTACAAGGTCGAGAACTACGCCGACCGGGTGCACGACATCTCGGCGACGACTGCCGCGGGTGCGGCGCTCGACGTGACGCATCACGCGCGCAACCGCTGGCGCATCGCGACCGGCGGCGCGCCCGTGGTGGTCGTGCGATACGACGTGACGGCCGACGTGCAGTTCGTGACCGCGAACTGGGTGGGCGATTCGCTCATCCTGCTGAACGGCGCACCGACTTTCGTCACGATAGCCGACACGGTGCGCAGGCCGATCGGCGTGACGCTCGATCTGCCACCTGGATGGCGGTCGGCGACTTCGCTCGACTCGGTGCGCGGAGGTGCGCGCGACGAATACCGCGCCGCCGACTACGACGAGCTGGTGGACTCGCCGATCGTCGCCGGTCCAGATCTCCGATTCCGAAGCTTCACCGTCGACGGAAGCCACCACACGATCGTCGATGGCGGCAAAGTCGGCGTGTGGGATTCCGATCGCGCGGCGCGCGATCTGGAGCGGATCGTGGGCGAGAACGCCCGCTTCTGGGGTCGGCTTCCGTACGACCGCTACGTGTTCCTCAATCTCTTTCGGGGCGGCGGCGGTGGACTCGAGCACGGCAACTCGACTGTGCTCACGTCGAACGCGGCGAGCCAGTCCGATTCTGCCGGATATCTGCGCTGGCTCGACTTCGTGAGCCACGAGTACTTCCACGCGATGAACGTGAAGCGGTTGCGGCCGATCGAGCTGGGTCCGTTCGACTACGAAGGCGCGCCGAAGACGCCGAGCCTGTGGATATCGGAGGGGCTGACGACTTACTACGGCAACCTGATGGTCGTGCGATCGGGCATCGCCGATCAGTCGGCGTTTCTGAGCGGGATGTCGGCGCTCATCGAGCAGCTTCAGAACACGCCCGGCCGACTGGTGCAGACGCTTTCCGCATCATCGCTCGATGTGTGGAACAGCGAGAACTCGGCGGTCGGCATGGATCGCGCGACGACTGTGAGCTACTACACCAAGGGCCCGATCGTGGGGTGGCTGCTCGACGCGCACATCCGGCGCGTGACCGACGGCCGCCGGAGTCTCGACGACGTGATGCGCGCGGCGTACGCGCGATATTCGGGAGCGCACGGGTTCACGCCCGAGCAGTTCCGCGTCGTGGCGTCGGAGGTGGCCGGCGCGGATCTCACCGACTGGTTTCATCGCGCTCTCGACACGACCGAGGAGCTGAACTACGACGAGGCGCTCGCGTGGTTCGGTCTCGAGTTCATGGGCGGCGAGGATTCGAAGGCGCGATGGCAGCTCGTGATCCGGCCGGACGCGAATAAGAGGCAGCGGGCGCAGCTGGCGTCGCTCGTCTCACCCTGACTACATCCAGAGGGTAGCTCGCGGCCCTGTCCCACGGAGTCGGCTCATGCTTGTCTGCTGACCTGGAGAGAATTATCGTTGAGATACTGGAGGGGGAAATGGCGAAGCGTCCAATCAGAGGTCTGAAGAATACCGGTCGCGTCTCGCTTGCCAAAGCGAAGACTGCCACGCGCGCAATCAAAAATGCGTCAGCGGTGGCGGCATCGCGCAAGCCATCGAGATCTGCCAAATCCGGCGATGTACGTGTTACGGCGTCGAAAACTGCCACTGGCAGGCATCTTGTCGCATTCCGTGTTGCTGCTCACTCTCCGGCTGCGAAGAACGGTCTCACCCCGGCTTCGAAGCCTACGTCCCGAAGCAAGACTCCGGATGGCTCGGCGCGTTCCTCGGTTTACTGACAGTGTCTTCATAAACTGTCCGTTCGATGAGCAATACTGGCCTCTATTCGAGGCCATAGTTTTTTGCATTCTGGACTGCGGCTTTACGCCACGGTGCGCACTGGAAGACTCCGACTCCAGTCAGGTCCGGCTGACGAAGATCTGTAGCCTGGTACGCGGTTCGCGTTATGGCATCCACGATCTTTCGCGAATTGAACTCAGTGACGGGGCTGCGCTGCCGCGCTTCAATATGCCTTTCGAGCTGGGGCTCGATCTCGGGTCGAAGACATACGGCGCCCCGAAGCTGCATCGAAAAAAGCTCCTGGTACTGGATTCCCAACCGTACCGGTATCAAGCCTCCATCTCCGATCTCGCCGGACACGATATCCGCGCACACCACGACTCGCCGGATCAGGCCATCGTGGAGGTTCGGCACTGGCTCGTGACTACGTCTGCAAGAACGAAAATTCCACCAGCGAGTACGATCAGGGAGCACTTTCTGCACTTCACTTCAGCCCTGCCACTACTCTGTGATGAGACTGGCGTGGATCGCGACGACCTGCAGTTCGTGGAATACGTTGCGCTTGCGGAAGCATGGCTGACCACGCCGGCAGCATGAAGCGTGTGTGAGGCTTCGCGCGACGACGGGTGAATTGCCCTGGGCAGGCGAGTCGCCAACGATTCTCCAACTTCACTTGCCGGCACCCGCCGCTTTCTCCCCCGCATATACTTTGAGGGCCTGCCGTTCCTCCAGCACCGAAGCCGGTGCCCGAGGAACGGCGTTTCCGGTTGAGGCCGCGCAAGCGACCGCACCGGATTTCTCATGCGAATTGCCCTTTACACATAAACGATAGTGAACGCAGTCCCTGCCCGATCAGATCTCGGCGCAGCTTCCCCGGTCGCGGGAGCCGCACCACCGCTGCACACCCCGACTCGCTTCAGCGTGATCGGCGCGGTCAGCTTCGTACACCTGCTGAACGACATGATGCAGTCGGTGATCGTGACGATCTACCCGCTGCTCAAGGGCGAGTTCAACCTGAACTTCGTTCAGATCGGGCTAATCACACTCACCTTCCAGATGACGGCATCGCTGCTGCAGCCGGTGGTGGGAATGGTCACCGACAAACGCCCGCTGCCGTACTCGCTGCCGGTCGGGATGTGCTTCACGCTGAGCGGCCTGCTGCTTCTCTCGGTCGCGCCATCGTACGGCATACTGCTGCTCTCGGTGGCGCTGATCGGCATGGGGTCATCGGTGTTCCACCCTGAATCGTCGCGCGTCGCGCGCATGGCATCAGGTGGACGATACGGCCTGGCCCAGTCGCTCTTCCAGATCGGAGGAAACACGGGGCAGGCGCTCGGCCCGGTGTTCGCCGCCGCCATCATCCTCAAGCTGGGGCGCGGGCGCGCCGGCTGGTTCGGGCTCGCGGCGCTGCTGGCGATCGTCATCCTGCTGCAGGTGAGCCGCTGGTACAAGGGCCACATCGATGAACGCGTGAGAACGCACGCGGTATCCGATCGGCCACGCTTTCCCACGAAAGTGGTGCGTCACACGATCGGGATTCTGCTCGTCCTGATGTTCTCGAAATTCTTCTACCTCGCCAGCATCAGCAGCTACTACGAGTTCTATCTCATGCATCGCTTCGGCCTGTCGGCGCACACCGCTGCGAATCTCCTGGCCGTGTTTCTGTTTGCCGTGGCTGCGGGCACGCTCATCGGTGGGCCGCTCGGCGATCGGATGGGGCGGAGGCGGGTGATCTGGTTCTCGATCCTGGGTTGCGCGCCATTCACGCTGCTGCTCCCGTACGTCGGGCTCGCGTGGACGGTCGTGCTCAGTGTCGTCATAGGGCTGGTTCTGGCGTCGGCGTTCCCGGCCATCATCGTGTACGCGCAGGACATGCTCACGCACCGGATCGGGATGGTGTCAGGGCTCTTTTACGGATTCAGCTTCGGGCTCGGCGGTCTCGGTGCAGCGGTGCTCGGTCTGCTGGCCGATCACTTCGGGATCGTGTTCGTATATCAGGTGTGCGCATTTCTCCCGCTGCTCGGGTTGCTCGCCGCGTTCCTGCCCGATGTGCGCCCGCCAGAGCAGGCGTGAAGGCGGGAGGTGGATGAGAATCGCGATCGCCGGCGCACATGCCACGGGGAAGTCGACGCTGGCCGTCGAGCTGGCACGCTCGCTTCCAGGCTACCGGATGGTCGAGGAGGCGTACTACCAGATCGAAGCGGAGGGGCATCCATTCGCCGATTCGCTGTCGCTCGAGGAGATCGAGGTGCAGCTCGAGCGGTCGCTGCGCTGCGTGCATGAAGAGCGGGGGAACGTGATCTTCGATCGCTCCCCGGCAGACTACGTCGCCTACATGCTCGCGCATCGGCAATCGGGCCATGCCGTCACGGCCGAGTGGCTGCCGCTGGTGTGCGACGCGGTGGCCACGCTCGATCTGATAGTCTACGTGCCGGTGGAGCGCCCCGACCGCATCGCGGTGCAGCACGAGGAGCTTCAGCTTCGCCGTAAAGTGGACGCGCTGCTCCGCGATGCGTTCATCGATGACGAGTGGGCGCTCGGCGCGGACGTCGTCGTGGCGACGGGCACTCTCGAGGAGCGCGTCGCTCAGGTGATGACGCGCCTCACGAACAATCTGCGTTCGCCTCGCCCTTGACCGGCGGCGTGCGCGGCGGAAGCGCGCGCGTCGAATACGCTTCCCACTCCTGCACGCCAACCGCTGCGTAGCTGGTGCCATTGGTCGAGGCGTCGAACACGGCGCGCAGGCAGCGTGTCGTGACGGGCGTGAAGTCCACGCGGTCGAAGCGGTCGACTGCGCTCGTGTATGGTGATTTAGCGTCAACCGGCTTCCACTCCGCGCCGTCGCGATACTCGAGCCGCCACGACTTCGGCGGTGCGACGCCCTCACCGGCTCCCGCGGGGTGGTCGCCCCAGAAGTAGATGCTCGAACCGGTGAGGGTCTGCGGCTCATCCCACTCGTACATGATCCACTGACGCGGCGGGTTGTCGCGCGTCCACGTCGCCCACATGTCCGGTGGCAGCGGCGACTCGCGCACCTTCCCGTCGTTCACCGCGCGCAGCCAGTAGCGCACGGGGACCGGAACGTTGGATGCCGTGATGCGCGCGTGCGAAGCGATGTTGCTGGTCGGAGTCGTGTCGACCGGCGCGCCGCCCGTCGGGATCACTTTCCTGATCGCCGCCGGCGTGACGCCGTCATCCCATTCGAGCCTGTCGATCGCCACCGAGCGCCGGAAGTGCCCGCCGTTCTTGGCATCCGCAGTGTGGTAGGCGATGTACCACTTGCCTCCGTACTCCACGATTCCCGGATGCGAGGTGGTCGACGAGACCGGATCGAGGATGACGCCGCGGTAGGTCCACGGTCCCAGCGGTGTCGGCGCCGTGCCGTATGCTATGCACGCGTAGTAGATCGCTTCCGTACATTCCGACGTCGGCCCGGCGGTGTTCGCCGCATACGCCATGTAGTAGGTGCCGTTGCGCTCGAAGAGCCACGACGCCTCGAAGAAGCCGTTCAGAGTGTGCACATCTATCGGCGTTCCCTTGAACGTCATCATGTCCTGCTCGAGCTCCACCCCCTTCATGCGGCCGAAGGTGCCCCAGTACAGGTAGACGCGCCTGTCGTGATCGACCAGCACGGTGGGGTCGATGTTCTGGATGTCGTTCGGAACGGGATACGACTGGGAAACGATGGGGCCCTCGGGATGCGCATCCACCCACGGGCCGAGTGGCGTGTCGGAGACGGCCACGCCGATGGCGAACTTGTCGCGCGTGGTCGCCGCGGCGTACACCACCGGCGCGTAGAGATAGAACCTGCCGTTTGGCGCGCGCACGATCTGCGCGGCGTACGCTCTTCCCGGCGCGGCCCATCTGAAGACTTCTTCGGGCCGGAGGAAGTGCGGGTAGTGCGTCCACCTCCCTTCCATCGGATCGGAGCCGGTCACCAGCATCTGCCACTCGGGCATGTGGAAGTCGTTCACGCCCGGACTGGCGGTGTCGCGTCCGGTGAGGATGTACAACGTGTCGCCCACCACCAGCGGCGCCGGATCGGTCGTGTAGTAGCTGCCGTCCGACACGATCGGGTTGGACGTCGCGTGTATGGTGCGCGACTCCAGTGCGGGTCGGCGCGCCGGCGTATCCGGAGCGGCTCGGGCCACCGGTGCGGATGAGGCGCAGGCCGCGAGCATCGGCAGCAGTGCGATCAGAAAAGTGGAGCGCATGACGGCGAACGATGGAGCTGGGCCGTCGAGCGCGCCACCCTCGTCAAGGAGGCGATGGGGTCAGGCCCTCGCTGTAGAGGGCCTGACCCCATCGCTCCTGACCCGTCGCTCCCCTTTGTGGGTCGGGGGGCATTGCCCATGTTGCCATGGCGCTGTTAACTTGAAGGTGGCAGCGAGTGCTGACCCGGAACCCCACCACACCATGAAAAAGAAAGCTGCGCACAATCGCGGCGGGAAAACCCCCCGGAAGCAGTCATCGGGCACTCCGGTGGCGCCGGCAGCGAAAGTCCGATCCGTCCGCGAGCCGGCAACCGCGTACGCCCCATCCGAAACGGCGTTCAGGCCTCTGAAAAGCGACGTGATCAGAGCCGATGCGCGTGGTCGGGTCACGGTCGGGAGCGAGATCTCGGAGAAGCAGTTCAGGGTCATGGTCAACGACGAAGGTCAGATCCTTCTCGATCCGGTGGTCGTCATCCCGGCACGCGAGGCGTGGCTGCTCGAGAACCCGCGGGCGTCCGCGAGCGTTCTGCGCGGCATCGAACAATCGAAGGCCGGCAAGACCAGGAGCCTCGGTTCCTTCGTCGAGTTCGCGGCTCTCGATGAAGACGACTGAGATTCCATGCCATTCGAGCTGCTGTTCACCGAGGAAGCGGCGGGGCAGCTCGCGGCTCTCGACAGATCGAACAGGAGAAAGGCGAAGAAGGTTCGCGCCACCCTCGGACGCCTCCAGTCGAACCCCAGGCATTCATCTCTCCAGACTCACGAATACGACACTCTGAGTCGCGTGATGGGGCAGAAGGTGTTCGAGGCGTACGTCGAGAACAGGACCCCTGGCGCCTTCAGGGTGTTCTGGCATTACGGGCCCGGACCGCGGGAGATGACCATCCTTTCCATCGTTTCGCACCCGTGACGTGCGCCGTCTTCGCACTTTCCTGACCGCCGAGTGGCGCTGGCTCGTGATGCTGAACTATCGCGTCGCGCCGGAGCTGCTGCTCTCCCACGTACCCGCCGGAACGGAGCTCGATAGCTGGAATGGCGCAACCTACGTGAGCGTGGTCGGGTTTCTCTTCCGCGATACGCGCGTGCTCGGCGTGCCCGTGCCGTTTCACCGTAGCTTCGAGGAAGTCAACCTTCGCATCTGCGTGCGACGAACCGTGGACGGCGAGGTCCGACGAGCCGTCACGTTCATCCGTGAGATCGTGCCGCGTCGTCTGATCGCGACCGTCGCGAAGCTGAGCTACAACGAGCCGTACACCACGCTCCCCATGCGCCACCGGCTGGGACCGATCGACGGCGAGAGCGCGGCGCCTGCTGTGGTGGAGTACGCGTGGCGCCATCGCGGCGCGAACGCGGCCGTTTCAGCCGAACCGATCGGCACAGCGCGCGCTCTCGGCGCGGGCTCCGAGGAGGAGTTCATCACCGTCCACCATTGGGGCTACACGCGCCAGCGCGATGGCGGGACGGTGGAGTACCGCGTGGAGCACCCGCCGTGGCGGACGTGGCGCGTGCGCAATGCGCGGCTGGACGGTGACGTCGCTCCGCTGTACGGCGCCGATTTCGCGGCGGCGGTCTCCGGTACTCCGGCCTCGGCGTTCCTGGCGGACGGTTCGGCCGTCACCGTGTCGTTCCCGAGGCGCATCCCCGCCGGCGCGAGGACTTCGCGCTGACGTGTGGGACGATCGACTGCACGTCGGTCATTCGTAGTGGCTGACTCACGGCTCCTGGACGTATACTCCATGGGGAGTCGCACGCTGTCGGATTCACGCGAACCGCCGCGTCATGTATTCTCGAGAGCAGCTCGCCGATGATCTGCGCGCACTCGGCGTAGCGCCTGGCGACATCGTCATGGCGCACGCATCGGTCCGGTCCATCGGCGAGGTCGCCGGTGGACCGGACGAGATCCATCTCGCCCTGGCGGACGCGCTCACACCGAGCGGTACGCTGATGATGTACGCGGGGTGCCCCGAGTACGCCGACGAAGTGGGGCGCGGGAGATTGTCCCCGGAACGGGAAGCTGAAGTGCTGGAGAAGCTGCCGCCATTCGACGCCTATACCGCGCGCTCCGACCGCAGCAACGGCACACTGGTCGAGTTCTTCCGCACTTTCCCGGGGGCGACAGTCAACGATCACGTCGCGCGGTTCGTCGCCCGTGGGAGCCATGCCGGCCATCTCTTCTCGCGGCAGCCGTGGAATTACGCCTTCGGCCACGATTCGGCGCTCGAACGTTTTCTCGAGCTGGATGGCAAGATCCTGCTGCTCGGCTCCGATCATGATACCGTCACGTTTCTTCACTACGTGGAGCACGTAGCCGATTTCCCGGGCAAGCGGATCGCGCGATTCGAGGTCCCGATCGTGGAGAACGGAGTCAGGGTCTGGCGTGAGATGGAAGAAGTGAACACCGCCAGCGACGGCGCCCACGCCAACTGGCCCGATCGCTTCTTCGCGCAGATCGTGGATGGCTACCTGGCGGCTTCGTCGAACAACGGAGGTCGGGTGGGCGACGCCCATTGCCATCTCTTCAGCGCCCGGGAGCTGTTCGAGTTCGCGCTTCCGGTGATGATACGCATCGCCGGCGATGCCGACCGGCGGGGTCAGGCACTCGATTTATATGTAACGTGAGCGTTGCGAATGAGCCCACAACAAAGAGTGCCAGACCCCCCCCGTCAGGAACCACAACAAAAAATGCCTGCCCCCGCCGCTCAGCCCACCAGCAGTGTGCTCGCCGCGGCCATGAAGATCGCAACTGTCCAGACGACGTCGAAGTTGATCCACGCCTTCCTCAGGAACTCCACTCCGAGCACTCGATAGACCGCGAGAGCCACCGCTCCCATCACGATGAACATCGCCGCGGTGTGCGCGACGAGCACTACCGCACCGCCGTCGAGCGCACTCCGGGTATGGTGCATCGCTCCGCCGTGTGCGGCGGCACCACCCACCAGCACGGGGAGGAGCATCAGCCCCGCCCCATGCGCGGTGGACATCAGGAACGACCACATGGTGAGATCGCGGAAGCCGAGCCGCATTCCTACCCAGCGCGGATGCTTCCCGCGGCGCGCCACCAGCCAGACGCCGAAGGCGAACAGAAGCGCCGCCGTGCCGATGCGCAGTGCGTTCATCGGTAGGTAAACCCCGCCCGCCACGAACGCGCCAACCGCCAGCGCAACACTCGCCGCGTGGCCGAGCGCGATGGGCGGCAGCGCATCCACCACGCTCGACGCACGGTGATGCTGGACGCCCAGCGCCACGGCGAAGAGCCACCCCATCCCCGGGTTCAAACCGTGGTACGCACCGAGCAGTGCGGGCACCGTCCAGTTCATCACACCCTCACGAGAAGCAGTACGAATCGGACGACGCGTCGCCGCCCTGCAGATGCACCTGATGCGGACGATAGCGATCGGTGCTGATGAAGAAGTCGGGGTCGACGCTCATCGCCCCGTCGCTTCCCACCACTAGCCGCGTCATCCAGCCGCGGATGCCGTCGGGGTAGAACTGCGCGTCCCACGACATGTAGAGCGAATTCGTGAGGTAGACGCGCTTCCCGTCGCGGCTCACTTCGATCATCTGCGGGCCGCCATTCAGAGGGCCCGAGCCGTTGTACTCCGCGCGCCGCACGATGCCGCCGAGATGCACCGATCCCGTGAGCCTCGGGTGGAAGGGATCCGTTACATCGTAGCGGCGCAGCTCGCCGGTTCCCCAGCACGACACGTAGAGCGCCCGATCGTCGAGCGAGAGCGCGATGTCGCTCACCAGCGGCGGCACCGCCTTGAAATCCCTGAGCGCGGGCGGGAGATCGCCCGGGTCGGCAGCTTCCGCAGGGATCTCGATCACCTTCTGGACCTGCCACTCGCCATCGCGCTGGAACCAGAGCCAGATCGAACTGGAGAGATTCTCCAGCGACACCACGACGCCCGCGAAGCCGTACGCGCGCGTGGGGTCGTGTGCCGGTCGCAGCTCCAGCACCATCTGATCGTTCTCGCCGAGCTGCATCGACTTCGTGTGCCGCCGCTTTCGCAGATCCCAGAAGTTGAGGTGGCGGCCGTAGCGCTTCTCCATCAACAGCTCGGGCACGAGTCCATTCTCGACCATATTGGGCGTGCCCCACTCGCTGCTGACCATCGTGTCGTAGCCCAGGTGCCACCAGAAGTCGTACGCGAGGCGCTGGGGCCCGCGATCGATCTCCCAGGCGCCGAGTGGTTCGAACGTGTCGTGGTCGAGTATGAAGATTCCGCCGGGCGCGTCGCCGCTGGCGTTGCCGAGTGCGCTCACGTAGATGCCGTCGGGTCCGCAATGCACCGTGTGCGGGCGGGTGTAGCCCGTCTTCGCCACCAGCTCATCCGGCTCGATGATGCGCGCGATGGCGGGTTCGAGCGGGTTCGGCTGCGTGTCGACTATGTAGATGCGCGACGATCTGAGACCGGGCACTACCAGATGGCGCCGGCGCACGTGCGGGTGCGGCGCGTACGGACAGAGCGCCGCGCTGCAAGCGTTCCAGCCGAAGTGGTGCAGCTCGTCGCCGGCATACGGCAGGTCCATGCGGGTGACTACTTCGCCATGCGTGCGCGAGTTGGGGTCGCAGTCCACGACTCCTATCGAATCCGGGCCCCCGTCTTCCGGCGTGGGATTCACGAGCATGACGTACGCGAGCGTCTCCGGTGGTGCGGCCGCCGCTGCGCGCGGCGATGGATAGAACGTCGGATCGGGAAGCATCGTCCGACGTGGGGGCGTGAGTGTGGCGCTCATTCTCTCCTCGAGGTGTGGGTGCGTGATGTTGCACCCGGCGGTACCGCTCGCACATGAGGCGGCGGTCCCGATTTTCGAAGAGGATCCGATGGAGCGGCGTTGGCGCGTGGGAGCGGAGTCCCACGCGCGTTCAGTCGCGTTCGGCGGAGAGTCGGCCGAAGCCGGCGCTGCGCGCGGCGACTATCGCCTGTGGACGCGTATCCACTCCGAGCTTGCGGAAGATGCTCGTGATGTGGTTGCGCACCGTCTTGGGCGAGATGAAGAGGCTGCTGGCGATCTGCGAGTTGCCGGCCCCACGCGCGATCAACTCCAGCACGGCGCGCTCGCGCTCGGTGAGCGTGGAAAATGGCTCGCTCGTGGCGAAGGGCTCGTCATCGTGCGCGCTCCCACCGAGAAAGCGCCGCGTCTCGGAGAGGAAGATCGGCCATGCGGGCTCGTCTTCCTGGAGAACGTGGTTTCGTCCGTCGAGCAATACCAGCCGCGCGTCGGGTATCAGCGAGGAGAGGACGCGCGCTTCCTCCACGGGAATCACGCCGTCGTCTCTCGCGTGCAGCACGAGTGTGGGTGCGCGCACGAGTCGCGCCTCGGCGGTGACGTCGATGTCGAAGAACACGGACTGGAAGCGCACGGCGTTCGCGGTGGACGTGGTGTGCATCTGCAGCTCATCCAGCCACATGATTCGTTCCGGTGCGGCGTCGGGCATGAAGAGTCGCGAGAAGACCTGGCAGTACGCCGATTGGCGCTGCCCCCAGCCGAGATGCGTGAGGCGCAGCAGCAACTCGGCTTCCTCTACCTTCTCGGGCGACGGATCCCGCCTCAGGCGTCCACGTGCGTAGCCGCCGTAGAGCACGAGCGCGCTCACCCGTTCCGGATGTCGCGCCGCGAATGCCACCGCGACAGCGGCTCCCTGCGAGATACCGAGAATGGGGAAGCGGGCGAGTCCGCGGGCGTCGGCGATGGTTTCCAGATCGCGGACCCATGCATCGAAGGAGAAGTCCGCCACATCCCAGTCGGAGAGGCCGCAGCCGCGTTCGTCGTAGCGGATCAGCGAGAAGCCCGTGGAGAGCTCGCGCATCCAGTGTCGCCAGACGGGACTGCGCCAGTCGTGATCGAGATGGCTGAGCCAGTTCGCCGCCTTGAGCAGCGGTGGTCCGTGTCCCGAGATGGCGTACGCCAGGCGAACGCCATCCGGCGTCAGGCAGAGACGGATGCGCTGTTCCATATCCCCGACTCCGAAAGTCGATGCTAATAATATCGAGGACGGGGTCAGGCGCCTAATGTAGAGGGTGCGCGGGGCCCCGCCCCCCCCCCCCACAACAAACCCGAGGTCGCCCGGGCCCCCCCAACCCCCCCGAGCAAACCATAGCTCC
>CAZTTY010000051.1:18553-30781 GCA_964616815.1 uncultured Gemmatimonadaceae bacterium
GCAAACACCCGGGGGGCGGGGTCCGGGGGCCTAGTGTCGGGGGGGGGGGGCCGCGGGCCGCCCACCCTCTACATTTGGCATTAGGCGCCTCACCCCGTCCACGCCCGAGGTGAACCGATGGCATCCGATCCGGACTTCATGCAGTACGTGCGCGAGCAGCTCTCAGGCGTGCATGGACTCGGCGACAGAAAAATGTTCGGCGAGTACGCGCTCTACGTGGGTGCGAAGGTCGTGGCGCTGGTGTGCGACAACCAGCTCTTCCTCAAGTCGACAGATGCGGGGCGCGCGCTCCTGGATGCCCCGACGGAGGCGCCGCCGTATCCGGGCGCGAAGCCGTACCTGTTGCTGGACTCCGCGCTCGACGATCGCGAGCTGCTGGCCGAGCTCTTCGCCGCGACCGAGCGGGAGCTGCCGGCGCCGAAGCCTTCCAGATCGAAGAAATCGACGAAGGCATCGAAGCAACCCTCGAAGAAGGGGAAGCGGCGCTGACCAAGGGGGAGCCGGGGTCGCGACGCGGTAGCTGACTCCGGGTTGATTCCCCCCGGAACGAGTGCAATATATGCATGTAGTAGCAGAAGTACCTTTCGAGCGATCGTCTCCTTAAGTCGGGAGGAGCATGCGAGGAAAGAGGAACGACGGGCGCGGTTACACGCGGCTCACGGAGCCGCTGATCCGCGAGGGCGACGGCTTTCGCGTTGCTACCTGGGACGAAGCGCTCGACCGTGCAGCGGACGGCTTCCGCCGGAATATCGCGGCGCACGGTCCGAACGCCCTGGGTATCCTGAGCTGCTCGAAGTCCACCAACGAGATGAACTTCCTCGCGGGGAAGCTCGCCCGGGTGGCTTTCGGCACTCATAACGTCGATAGCTGCAACCGTACCTGACACGCTCCCAGCGTCGCCGGTCTGGCGGCGATCTTCGGGGCGGGCGGCGGCACCAGCTCCTACCGTGAGGCGGAGGAGACGGATGTGATCTTCCTGTGGGGCGCCAACCCCCGCGAGAATCACCCGATCTTCTTCCACCACCTCCTCAAGGGGCTGCGCAACGGCGCGCGTCTCTACGCGGTCGATCCGCGGCGTACGACGTCTGCCCAGTGGGCGGACGTATGGCTCGGCGTGCATGTGGGAACCGACATCGCGCTCGCCAACGCTATGGCGCGCGAGATCATCCACGCCGGCCTCGCGAACGAGGAGTTCATCGGCCGCGCCACCTCCGGGTACGAGGAGTATCGCGCTTCCGTGGAGTCGTACACGCTGGAGTACGCCGAGCACATCACGGGCGTACCGGCGGAAGCGATCCGCGAGGCCGCGCTCACCTACGCGCGCGCCGACCGTGCCATAATCTGCTGGACGCTCGGCATCACCGAGCACCACAACGCCACCGACAATGTGCTGGCGCTGGTGAACCTCTCGCTCCTCACCGGACACGTGGGCCGCTACGGCTCGGGTCTCTCCCCGCTCCGAGGCCAGAACAACGTGCAGGGCGGCGGCGACATGGGCGCGATCCCCGATCGCTTCGTCGGCTTCCAGGCCGTCACGGATCCGGAGATTCGCGCGCGCTTCGAGAAGGCGTGGAACGTGAAGCTTCAGCCGCAGCGCGGCTTGAACGTCACGGAGATGTTCCAGGCCATGGAGCGCCGGGAGCTGACCTCGCTCTTCGTGATCGGCGAAAACCCGGCGCAGTCCGAGGCAGACCAGCACAAGGCCATCGGTGCCCTCGAGGGGCTGGACCACCTCGTGGTGCAGGACATCTTCCTCACCCGCACGGCGCAGATGGCGCACGTGATCCTCCCCACCACCGCGAGCTGGTGCGAGGCGGAAGGCACGTTCACCAACAGCGAGCGCAGGGTGCAGCGCGTGCACAGCGCCCTCACTCCACCGGGCGATGCGCGCGACGAGCTCTGGATCATCGCGCAGATCGCCCGCCGGCTGGGTCACGACTGGGGATCCCCCACGGCCGAGTCGGTGTGGAACGAGGTGCGCGAGATGGCGCCGAAGATGTTCGGTGGGATGACGTACGAACGGCTCGAGGCACTCGATGGTATCCAGTGGCCCTGCCCGAACGTGGATGATCCCGGAGCGCTTTTCCTGCACGGCCGCCTCTGGGAGAGTCCGCGCGGCGGACCGCCGGCGCCCTTCTCGGTGGTGGAGCATGCGGGACCGGTGGAGACTCCGGACGAGGAGTATCCGCTCACGCTCACCACCGGGCGCCGTCTCGAGTCGTACAACACCGGCGTACAGTCGGGAGGCTACGATTCGCCGCTGCACCTTGGCGGCACGGTCGATGTATCGCCCGAAGACGCGGCCACCCTCGGCCTCGCCGACGGCGACATCGCCCGCGTCACCTCCAGGCGCGGCAGCGTGCTCGCGCCGGTGCGCGTGGACACCACGCTCCGGGCAGGCCTCGTGTTCATGACGCCCCACTTCCAGGACGAAGTGCGCGCGAACATTCTCACGATCGACGCCACGGACCCCCGTTCCGGCACCGCCGAGTTCAAGGCGTGCGCGGTGAGGGTGGAGCCGGCCCGCGCGGAGATGGACGAGGTGCTTCCCGAGGTGTTCGAGACCCACACTCTGGTCGAAGGTGATTGAGTGGACCTCAAGCTGCTGAACGCGGAACCCACTGACGAGGAGCGGGAAGCGGTAGACGCTCTGCTCGGCGCTCCCGAGTCGGGGTGGCACGGCGCCGAGCGGGTGCCGGAGCGCGATGCGCACGTGGCGTACGGCGGCCACGCCGCGCGAGCGCTCCGACATCTCCTTCTCCCCGCGCTCCATGCGGTGCAGCGACGGGTCGGGTGGGTCAGCGAGGGAGCGTTCAACTACGTCTGCACGCGGCTCACGGTGCCGCCCGCGGAGGCATGGGGAGTCGCCACGTTCTACGCGCTCCTGGCCACTGCGCCCCGCCCCAGGCGGGTGCTCCACGTATGCGACGACATCGGCTGCAGGTATCGCGGCGCGCGCGAAGTGATGGACGCGCTCGAGGCGCGCGTCGGTCCGGCGCACACCCACGCGGCCGCGAACGCCCACGCGAACGGCCACGCGAACGGAGACGGCAATGGGCGCGCGGCGGCTCACGCGATGGAGCACATCGAGCTCCATGACGACGATGCGGCATGGCTGCCGAGCCCCTGCCTGGGCTTCTGCGACCACGCGCCGGCGGCGCTCCTCACGGTGGCGGGGCGCGAGCCGGTGGAGCTCCTTCTGGGCGACGTCACGCCGGACGATGCCGCCGCGCTTCTCACGGGCCAGGTGCCCGCCGGCGCCGGTACCGCGCGACATCCGCTCCCGCAGCAGGGCGATCCGTCGCTCGTGCTCCTCTCCCGCGTCGGGACGGTGGATCCCACCAGCATCGATGCGTACCGGGCGGCCGGCGGCTACGAGGCGCTGCGGCTCGCGCTCGAGATGGGGCCCGCGAGGGTCATCCGCGAAGTCACCGACTCCAAGCTCCTCGGCCGCGGCGGCGCCGCGTTCCCCACCGGAAGAAAGTGGGATGCCGTGGCGCGCCAGCCAGCGCGGCCGCACTTCCTGGTGTGCAACGCCGACGAGTCGGAGCCCGGCACCTTCAAGGACCGCGTGCTCCTCGAGGGCGATCCGTTCGCGATAGTGGAGGCGATCACCATCGCGGGATTCGCCACCGGATGCGAGCAGGGCTTCATCTACGTTCGAGGCGAGTATCCGCTGGCGATCGAACGGATACAGGGCGCCATCGAGCAGGCGCGCTCGCGCGGCTTCCTCGGCGAGTCGGTCATGGGTCGTCCCTTCCGCTTCGACATCGAGCTGCGCAAGGGCGCCGGCGCGTACATCTGCGGCGAGGAGACGGCGATCTTCAATTCGATCGAGGGCTTCCGCGGCGAGCCGCGCAACAAGCCGCCCTACCCGGCGGACGAGGGCCTCTTCGGGAGGCCGACGGTCATCAACAACGTGGAGACGCTCGCCAACGTCATCCCGATCGTGCTCCGCGGCGGCCCGGCCTTCGCCTCCATCGGCACCGAGCAGTCCACCGGGACGCGGCTCTTCTGCCTCTCGGGATCCGTGCAGCGTCCCGGCGTGTACGAGGTTCCCTTTGGCGCCACGCTGCGCGAGCTGATCGACATTGCCGGCGGGCTCCCCGAAGGGCGTACCATGAGGGCGATCCTCCTGGGAGGGGCGGCCGGGACGTTCGTGCGCCCGGACGAGATCGACATGCCGCTCACCTTCGAGGGCGCGCGCGCCGCCAACGCCACGCTCGGCTCCGGCGTCATCATGGTGTTCGACGAGACGGCCGACATGCGCGACGCGCTGCGCCGCATCGCCGCCTTCTTCCGCGACGAGTCGTGCGGCCAGTGCGTACCCTGCAGAGTGGGGACGGTGCGGCAGGAAGAGGCGCTCCACCGGATCGCGGCCAAACGGACGCGCGGGAGCGAAGCCGACGAGTTGGCGCTCCTGGAGGAGATCGGGATCGTGATGAAAGACGCATCCATCTGCGGACTCGGCCAGACGGCGTACAGCGCAATCGAATCGGCCATCAAACGCTGCGGGATGTTCGACGCGGAGGCGGGACGATGACCGACTTCGTTCAGCTCAGGCCCCCGCTCCGCTCCGTGGAGCTCACGATCGACGACCATCCGGTGAGCGTTCCCGAGGGATCCACCATCCTCGAGGCTTGCCGCGGGATGGGGAAGGACATCCCCACGCTCTGCTACCTCGAGACGCTGCACCCGGTGAACGCGTGCCGCGCCTGCATGGTGGAAGTGGAAGGCTCGCGCGTGCTGGTGCCTTCGTGTTCGCGCAAGGTGGAAGCGGGGATGAAGGTGAAGACCGGTACCGACCGCGTGAACCACAGTCGCAGGATGGTGCTGGAGTTCCTGGCGTCATCGGTGGACCTCTCCACCGCGCCCAACACCGCGGAATGGCTCGAAGAGTACGGATGCGCGCCGGAGCGCTACGGTCCGCCGGCGCCGCCGGTGCCGAACGGCGAACGCGACTTCGCGCCCACGGGTCACCACGCTCCCCCCGACCCGGACTACGCGGCCACAGTGGCGCAGCCCGTGAAGGTGGACAACGACCTCTACGTGCGCGACTACGCCAAGTGCATCCTCTGCTACAAGTGCGTGGAGGCGTGCGGCGAAGATCATCAGAACACCTTCGCGATCGCCGTGGCGGGGCGCGGCTTCGACGCGCGCATCTCCACCGAATTCGCTGTGGAGCTCCCCGACTCCGCGTGCGTCTATTGTGGCAACTGCATCGAGGTGTGCCCCACGGGCGCGCTCATGTTCAAGAGCGAGTACGACCTCCGTGCCGCCGGCGACTGGGATGAGAGCAGGCAGAAGGAAGTCGACACGATCTGCCCGTACTGCGGCGTGGGATGTACGCTCCAGCTGACCGTTCAGGACAACGAGATCGTGCGCGTGATGGCGCCGCTCGACAACGACATCACGCTCGGAAATCTGTGCATCAAGGGGAGGTTCGGCTGGCGGTTCGTGCAGAACCGCGGGCCGAGCCCGCTTCCTCGCGTCCAGGGCGGCTCGCCCGGCAACGGCTCCGCGGGAGGGAGCGGCGGCCACTCCGGCGGAGCCGACGGGGGGCGTGGGAATGGAGCCGCTACGGGCTGAGCGCCGCCCGGCTTCCCGCCCGGAGCGGAGGGCGCGATGACCGAGCGACTCCCTCCCACACTTCGGGCGGGCCACCCTCTCCTGGGACTCGGCTACGCCGAGCCGGTGCGGCGCTATCGGAGGCTGCACCTCGGAGAGCGCGGAGCCGAGGAGAGCGAAGTGCCGGTGGCGGAAGAAGTGCCGGTGGCATTCGTGTACGACGGCCGGCCGCACGTTGTGATGATGGCCACGCCCGCCGATCTGGAGGACTTCGCCATCGGCTTCTCGCTCTCCGAGGAGATCGTCGGCTCCGCCGCCGACATCGAGCGCGTGGAGGTAGTGCGCTACAGCCAGGGGATCGAGCTGCAGATGGCCGTGAGTCCGGCTGTGGTCGAACGGCTCTCCGCTCGCGGGCGTCAGCTCGCGGGGCGCACGGGTTGCGGTCTGTGCGGCGTGCAGACCATCGACGAGGCTCTGCGCGAGACGCGGGCGGTGGAGTGGAGCGGCGCTCTCGAGGCGGAATCGCTCTGGCGTGCCGAGTCGGAGCTGCGCCGCTTCCAGGAGTACAACAGCGCTACCGAGGCGATGCACGCCGCGGCGTGGGCGACTTTCGACGGGATCATCCGCGTGGCGCGGGAGGATGTGGGGCGGCACAATGCGCTCGACAAGGTGATCGGCGCGCTCGCGCGCGACGCGATCGATCCCGGCGGCGGCTTCGTGGTGATGACGAGCCGCGCGAGCTACGAGCTCGTACAGAAGGCGGCGGTGGCGGGCGTGCCCGCGCTGGCGGCGGTGTCGCGGCCCACCGGCCTTGCGATCCGCCTCGCCGAGTCGGCCGGGCTCACGCTGATAGGTCTTCTGCGCGGGCGTACCGCCAGCGTGTACGCGCACGGTGAGCACGTGGCGCAGCGGGCACCCGAGGCGGGAGCGGACTCCGCGGCCGGCGCGCGCGCGCCCGCCGGCTGAAGGTTCTCCCCCCGAGCGCGCCCCGGGCCGGAGTTTTCAGCGACCGGGGCGTGCGGGACGTATTGTATAATGGATCCCACGGCCGCCGCGGACCCCCGCGGCGAGGCGCGGTAGTCGCCGAGCAGCGACGACTTCGATCCCAACCCTGCCCCCCCCCACTCGAATGCCAGAATATCCCAACCGACTCATGGCCGGTGCGGCGCTCCTCGCGCTCGCGGCTCCGTTCTCCGCGCTCCCGGCGCAGACCACCGTTCGTCCCGACACCGCCATCCCGCAGATCACCGAGCTGGTGTCGCGCCTCTCGCTCGATCGCTACAAGGCCACCATCAAGGGGCTCACGCAGTTCGGCGACCGGCAGCAGGGCACCGACCGCAACCGCGCCGCCGTGGACTGGATCGAGAAGCAGCTCCAGAGCTATGGCTGCACGCCGACACAGCGGATCACCTACGACTTCCAGCCGCGCCCGCGTACGCGCGCGCAGGGGCAGCGTCCCAGCGCGGAGCAGATCGCCGAGTATCGGCGCATGCGCGAGGAGGGGTGGAGCGTGGGCGGATCGCGCATGCGCGGCCATCGCGGGCCCACGGGCGTGAACCGCGACTCGCTGCGGCAGCCCGACGCGCGCCTCCGGGAGCTGAACCGGCAGCAGCCCACGCCGGGCGAGCGCCAGGAGGTCTACTGCACCAAGGTCGGCACGAAGCACCCCGACCAGATGTACATCGTGGGCGGCCACATGGATGGCCTGGGGTGGGGCGAGGCGGCGAACGACGACGGCTCGGGCACGGCGCTCGTGATGGAGCTGGCGCGCATCTTCAGCATGCCCGACGTGCAGACCGATGTCTCGATCCGCTTCATCCTCTGGAACAACGAGGAGACGGGGCTGAACGGAGCGCATGCGTACGTGGAGCAGCGTGCGGCGCTGCAGGGGAAGGAGGATCCCGTGGGTTCCGGCAAGTATCCGGAGCCGAAGTGGCTCGGGATGATCCAGCACGACATGATGATGTTCGATCACGGGATGCCCAACGCCGACGGCACCTTGCCGGCGAAGCAGCGTCCGGAGGCGGACGTCAACATCGAGTTCCAGTCGCAGGCGAAGTTCGCCGAGGGCGCGCAGAAGCTGGCCTGGCACTTCCGCGGCGCGAACGAGCGGTACGCCACCGACTACCCCGCGGCGGTCGGCCCGCACATGACGAACACGGACTCCTCGCCGTTCATGGATCTGGTGCCGGCGATCAGCCTGCGCGAGAACGAGCGCGGGATGCACGTCGGTGCGGGGTGGAACCCGAACTGGCATCAGCCCACCGACCTGTACTCCACGTACAGCGACGACGACTTCCGGCTCGGCCTCAACGCCGCGCAGACCACGCTCGGCGCGATCGCGGAGCTCACCGGAGCTCGGCTGACGCGTTAGGCGATTCCAAGGCCGTCGTTCCGGCGACGGCCGGCCTCGCCGCCGGCCGAGCCACTGGATATAGTATACGACCCCTCCGCTCGTTCGCACCTCGAACTCCCAGCCCGGTACCCAGGATGCCTCACCGACCCGGTCCTCCCGCAATCCGCTCCGCCGCGATGCTGGCCGGCGCCATTGTCGCGTTCGCCGCCGTGAACGCGGACGCGCAGCAGAAGTCGACTCCCGTGTTCGCCGACGGACAGGCGCAGGTGGTCCCCGCCTTCCAGGACAGCACCACCTGGGTGCGACAGGAACTCTGGGTGGAGACCGAGTTCGACACCGACGGCGATGGAAAGAAGGACCGCATGCACGTCGACGTCACTCGCCCACGCCAGACGGAAACCCAGGGCCTCCAGGTCTCGGTCATCTACGAGTCGAGTCCCTACTTCGCCGGCACTTCCGGACCGCGCTCCAGCCTCTGGGATGTGAAGCAGGAGCTCGGTGCCAAACCCAGGCCGCGCGTCAATCAGCCGGAGATCCCCTTCCAGGCGGTGCGTCCGCGTATCTCCAACGACCTCATCGCCCAATGGGTGCCGCGCGGTTTCGCCGTGGTCCACTCGGAGGCGCCCGGCACGGGACTCTCCCAGGGCTGCCCCACGGTGGGCGACGCTCCCGAACGCCTCGCGCCCAAGGCCGTGATCGACTGGCTCAACGGCCGCGCCCGCGGCTTCACTTCCCGCACCGGGAACGAGGAAGTGAAGGCCGACTGGTCCACGGGGAAGGTGGGGATGATCGGCACGTCGTACAACGGAACTCTGCCTCTCGCGGCGGCCACCACCGGGGTCGAGGGACTCGAGGTGGTGATCCCCGTATCGCCCAACACTTCCTACTACCACTACTACCGCACCAACGGCCTCGTACGCCATCCGGGCGGCTGGCTCGGTGAGGACATCGACTTCCTCTACGACTTCATCCACAGCGGCGACACTGCCACGCGCGCGTACTGCAACAGCACGTATCGCGATGGCCTCTTCGCCGCCGCGGGCCACCGCGACCGCACCACCGGTGACTACAACGATTTCTGGGAATCGCGCGACCTGCTTCCATACGTGAAGAACATCAGGTCCGCGGTGCTCCTCGCGCACGGCTTCAACGACTGGAACGTGGTTCCCGAGCACAGCACGCGCGTGTACGAGGAGATGAAGGCGCACGGACTTCCCGTGTCGATCTACCTGCACCAGGGTGGACACGGCGGCAATCCACCGGCCGACATCGTGAACCGGTGGTTCAGCCACTACCTCTACGGCGTCGACAACGGTGTGGAGAAGGATCCGCGCGCCTGGATCGTGCACGAGGAGGCCGCACAGGCGGCGCAGGCGAAAGCGGTGGCCGAGGTACAGAGGCAGATCGCGGCCGCGCGCGCCGCCGGAGATTCGACCGCTGGTCGCGGCCGCGGCGCGCTGCGTCGTGGACGCCGCAATCGTCCCGATCGCACCCGCCCCACCCCCTACGCCGACTTCCCGGTGCCCGGGTCGGTGCCGGTGGTGTTCCATCCCGTGGCGGGCGGTAATGCCGTTGGATCGCTGGCACTCGCTTCGAAGGGAAGCCAGGGGACCGAGAAGCTGGTGGACGATGTGTCCTTCAGCGGAAGTGCGCTCGCGTCTGCGGCGCGCTCGCCGCACCGGCTGCTTTACGCCACCGACGTGCTGACGGATTCGGTGCACATCTCCGGCACCCCCCGCGTCACTCTGCGTCTCGCCTCGAGCAAGCCCGCCGCGAATCTCACCATATGGCTGGTGCAGCTTCCCTTCGACTCCACCACGATCGGTACCGACATCCAGGAGAGCCTGATCACGCGCGGCTGGGCCGATCCGCAGAACTATCGCTCGCTCACCTCGGGCGGCAACTACGATTCGAAGCTTCCGGGCGAGCCGCTCGTGCCCGGGAAGTTCTACGACATCACTTTCGACATTCAGCCGAGCGACGAGATCATTCCGGCCGGTAGACGGATCGCGGTGATGGTGATGTCCAGCGATCGCGAGTTCACGCTCTGGCCGAGCGCCGGTACCGAGCTTTCCATCGATCTCGATGCCAGCTCGTTCACCATCCCCATCGTCGGCGGCGCGGACGCGTTGAGATAGCCGGGGCGCGGTCGCCGTGAGGCTCTTCGACCTGCCGCACGCGCGGGCCGAAGAGCTCCACCCCCGTCGCGTCAGCCAACCCCGAGTTGGGTCTCGATCTTCCCCTGCAAGGAGTCCACCTGGCTTCGCGCGCCGGCGAGCTCGCCGAGCGCCTGCTCCAGCTTCGCACGCTCCAGCTCCAGGAAGCGCTCGTAGGGCTGGATCACTTCGAGGAGCTGCTGCCGGTACCGGCCGAGCTGCTCGTCGAACCGCGCGGCGAGGATCGCCGAGAGATCCTCGCTCAGCTTCGCGATCCGCTCCTCCAGCTCGCGGATCAGCCGCCGTCGCCGCGCGGGAATTATCAGCCATCCCGCTATCGCGAAGAGCGTGGCCGTGAGTATGCCCGTTATGTCCACGGCCATCGCGGTGAACACGGTCACGATCACCGCCCCCAGCCCCACCGCCAGCACGTTCACGCCGAACGCCTGGGTGAGCGCGTCGCGCATCGACTCCACGATGCCGCGCGCCTCGCGCTCGGCGTCGAATGCTCCGAGCCGCTGCTCCACCGGCTGCCGCAGCCGCGCGAAGAGCTCTTCACGATTGTACTGGAACTCGGTGTCCGCCTGCCCCGCCAGAGCGCCCGAGTCGCGCAGCCGCGACATGTGCGCATCCAGCTCGGCGAAGATCGCGCTCCACAGCTTGAGGTTCCGCTTCACGGTCCAGTCCACCATCCGGTGAACCACTTCCTCGATCTCGCGCGGCGCCTCGGCTACGACTTCGTTGCGAAAGCGGTTCTCGACCGCGTCCTTGTTGCGCAGCAGCTTGATGTTCCCTACCCGGATGTTGTTCTCCAGCCAGGTGCGCCCGCGACGCTCCACCTCGCCCAGCACGGTGCGGAGCTCCATCTGGTACCGCTCGGCGTCCGTCCGCATCTCGGCGGTGTAGGCGTCGAGCTGTTCGCGCACGCTGCCGAGAACGTGCGAGTCGTCGCGCATCACGCCGAGCCTGGTGCCGAGGATGCCGACGTTGTCTTCGAGCACCTTGCGCACCACTCCGAGCGGCGAGAGGAGCTTCAGGCGCACGCGCTCGTCGTCACGGAGTGTCTCGAGCAGGTAGCGCTCGAGGGCGGGGAATTCGTTGCGGGGGTCGAGCGCGAGCGCGCCATCGCCGCCGGCGGTCCCGCCCGGTCCGGCCCCGGACCCGTCGGCCGCGGCATCGCCGTCGCCAGCCGCGGCGCGGTGGGCGCTGCCGCCTCCGCGTGCGCCGAGGCGCGCGTTCAGCACTTCCCGCGAGCTCACGAACCACGTGGCCGGCTCCGGCCCGCCGAGACGCCTGGTGACCTCGCCCACGATGTACGCTCTCACCCGGTCGATCTGCTCGTCCGAGTTGC
Organism: uncultured Gemmatimonadaceae bacterium; assembly: GCA_964616815.1. GTDB lineage: Bacteria > Gemmatimonadota > Gemmatimonadetes > Gemmatimonadales > Gemmatimonadaceae > JADGGM01. The sequence goes on from CAZTTY010000051.1 coordinate 29,985, forward strand.
GGCGGTCCACACCGTTCACCACGAAGATGACCTTCTTCCCCCACTGCCGGATGAGCCCCAGGAAGTCGAGCTCGCTCGCGGTGAGCGGCTGCAGCAGGCTGGTCACGAAGAGTACGAGGTCCGCCTTCGGGACGAAGTCGCGCGTGACCATCTCTTCCATCCGCTCGAGCGAATTGGTACCCGGCGTGTCGACGATCTCGAGATCGCGCAGCACCTCCAGCGGATACTGGTAGATGAGCGTGTGCTTCCCCGATGGCTTCGGCGGGCCCGGTTCGCCGTAGCGAAGGATGGAGATCTCGCGCGTGGTGGGAAGGTCGCCCATGGCGAATACTTCGTCGCCGAGCAGCGCGTTGATGAAAGTGCTCTTCCCGGCGTTGTACTCTCCGGCCACCACCAGCAGGAAGAGCTCGTCCATCTCGTTGACGAGCCGCGCCAGCCGCTCGATGTCGTCGCGCGATCCCTCCGCGCGCGCGAGCTGGTCGCGCACGCCGAGGACGAGCGTGCGCTCCTCGGCGACCAGCTCGGCCTGCCGACGTGTCAGAAGCTGATCCATTGCCATCCCGGATTAGTGAGCCGGCCGGCCGGTTCGGTCCGGCCGCGCTGCCGCAGTCACTGATTTACCACGCGAGCACGCGGGGAACAACGGGTCGGGTCTCTGATGCGGAGGGGGCGCTGCCGACGGCAGTGCTACTCGGTGACCAATCCGCGTGACGACGCGCTGCGGCCGCCGAGCCTCGAGCGCAAGTTCCCCTTCGAGCAGGTTTACTGATGGCGCGCGCGTTCCTCCGCTTCCTGGA
>CAZTTY010000052.1:0-6568 GCA_964616815.1 uncultured Gemmatimonadaceae bacterium
CCCCCACCCCCACCACCACCGCGGCCGCCAGCACCGCCGGCCGGCATCCCGCCAGCTCGACCGCCGGCGGCGCCGGCGGCCGCCGCCCCGCCGCCGCCGCGCCCGGCGCTCACGGTACCACCGATCCCCGCGGTGATGCCGCCACCGCGCGCCGCGACGCCCAGCCAGCCTGCCACCCGCACCCCGCCCGTGGTGCCCGTGCCAGGTGCGGCGCCCATCGATCCGCAGCCGCCGGCGCCGCTCCCGCCACCGATCGCGCCGACTCCACCGCCTCCGGCCCCGGCGCCGCTCGCGGGCGCTTCCACACAGAGCGAGTACACCCGGCTCATCGCGAGCGCCACGCCCGCGGCGTCGACGGCCGTTCCGGAGACTGCAACGCCGGCTCCTCCCGCCCAGGGCAGCACACCGCGGGCGCAGGAGGTGCCACAGCCCGGAGCGTCGAAGCCGCCCTCGTATCTTCCGCTGATCATCACGCTGAACGTCGTCGTCATCGTGGCGATCGCGCTCGTGCTGTATCTGGTGCTCAGAGGCTGATCGCGCGCCGCCCCTCCGCCGGCACGATGGCGACTCGCGCGGGCGCCCATCAGCGCGCGCGCGGCAGGACGACTATCAGCTCGAGCTCCGGAGTGGGAAAATCCGCCGGCACGTACGCTGCCAGGTTGCGCGCCGCGACCACCGCATCCCATTCGGGACCGCTGCGCGCGAGCTGAAAGTAGTGATGGTCCACCTTGATCGGCACGGCGGCCGGCGGGTCGGGCGTATGAGTCAACGCGATCCCCGGGAGCGCCTGCCGTATCAGATGATCGATGCGTCCGGCCGCCGAGATCTTGATCTTCTGCGGCGCGCGCTGGATCAGCGCCGACGCCGGTGCACCGGCAGCGCCGCCACCCGCGCCAGCGGCCACCGCGAGGTAGAGCTCCGGCGCGGAGAGGTAGCGGTCGTCGTCGAGCGCGGCGGCGTAGATCGACGGCTGCGAGAGCCGCAGCGGAATCGACACGCACCCCGCCGGCACCACGGTCTCAAGGAGCGTGCGAAGCTGCTCGTCGAGCCGTGCGAAGCAGGTGGTGAGGTCGTCGTGCTCGTACACGGGGAGCTCGCGCGGCTGCAGTTGCCGCGAGAAGGTGGTGAGCGCTCCGGCGAGTGAAAGCATGGCCGTGTACAGCGACTCCGGGTGCCCGCGCCGACTCTCGAGAAAGCTGCGCAGCTCCGGGAAGGCGCTGTTGACCGAGTAGAGGAGCCAGAAGCTGGCGACATCGGCGATGCTGAAGTCGGCGAGGCCGAGGTTGCGCTGGCGCCGCGTACCCGCGAGCGCGCCGCTGCGCGCGGAGAGTATCTCGACCAGGCGCCGCACGATCGCGACGAGCGCATCGCTCGCGCCGATGTCCACGAGCGGCGGGATGAAGCGCGGGTCGAGCTCGAGCGCGCCCGTGGCGCTCCGGCGGATGCGCGCCAGACGCAGCAGCGAATGCCCTTCCATGGCGTCGCCGTCCACGAGGATGCGGAAGTTCTTCCTGGCCACCTGGATCGGCTTCTCGGCGAGGCCGGTGTTCTCATCGCGCCGCAGCAGCACCTCCGCGCCGTAGCGCGTGCCATGGGCCGCGCCGTCGGGCGCGCCATCGGCCGACACATTGCGGCCGCCCGGATGGTATTCGGGGATCGCGAGCCAGGCGTCGATCTCCGTTTGATCCGGCGCGAAACAACCGGCGAGCGCGCGCGGCTCGGGAAGCGGATCCGACTCCGGCATGTCGAAGAGGAGACCATCGGGAAGGATACCGCTCGCTTCCGCGATCGCGAGCGTGCCACCGGCGAGCGCCTCGTGATCGAGTCGGAGCTTCGCGAAACCCCACGGCGCAAACGTCAGCCCCGAAAGCTGAAAGTGGAGCCGGTCCTCCAGAAACCGGTCCTGAGTCTGCAGGTGCTGCGGACTGAGGAGAACCCCCTTGGTCCAGAGGACGGGCTGCATCTGTCTCACGGTGGCGTTCGGATGGAGGGCAGTGTGGAGACGGCCGTACGGCTGGTTGGCTCGCGCCGATGCCGAGCGCCGGGAGGCGTGGAAAGCGGCGCCCGACGGGGAGGATGCGTCGACGTCGAACATAGCGAACGGATGCGAGCGGTGCCAGAGCGAGCGCCGCGTCGAGCCGGCCCCGGCCGGATGGCGCCACGCCCGGCGGCGAGCGTCGAACGGAGCACCATGAACAGAGTGCGCCTCGCGGGTTACAAAGTCGACACCCGCGCGCGAGGAGAGTCATGTCGCCAACCACGTTCAGCCGCAGCGTCGTGTCGCACGCATCCGTCGCATTGCTCCCGCTCGTGTTCGCGCTCCCGGCCGGCTGCAACGAATCGACGGCGGCCAGTCCCACACCGCCCGCGCCGCCCGACTCGTCCGCGGAGATCACGCTCACGCCGGTGGCGACCGGTCTCTCGCAGCCGCTGTATCTCACCGCGCCACCCGACGACGAACGGCTCTTCGTCGTGGAGAAGACGGGACGCATCAGGATCGTGAAGGATGGAGCGCTACTCGCGACACCGTTTCTCGATCTGAGCGGCAGCGTTTCGAACGGAAGCGAGCAGGGATTGCTCGGCATGACGTTTCATCCGGAGTACGAGTCGAACGGCTTTTTCTACGTCGACTACACCGACGCGGACGGGGACACGCGCGTGGTGCGCTACGCCGTGAGCACGGCCGATCCCGATGCGGCCGACCCCGCGTCAGCGAAGCTCATCCTGGCGGTGGAGCAGCCGTTCTCGAACCACAACGGCGGCCTCCTCCTCTTCGGTTCCGACGGGAAGCTCTACATAGGGCTCGGCGACGGCGGAAGCGGCGGAGATCCGCATGGGAACGGCCAGGACCTCGGCACGCTGCTGGGAAAGATCCTGCGGATAGATGTGGATGAAGGTGACCCGTACACGATCCCGTCCGACAATCCATTCGTGGGGCGCGCGGACGCGCGCGGCGAGATCTGGGCGTACGGCCTGCGCAACCCGTGGCGCTTCGCCTTCGACACGGCGGCCGGCCTGCTGTACATCGCCGACGTGGGGCAGAACGCGTGGGAGGAGGTGAACGTGGTCGCCGCCGATGTCGGCGGCCTGAACTTCGGCTGGAACATCATGGAGGGCACGCACTGCTACGGCGCGTCGAGCTGCGACCAGAACGGGCTCACGCTCCCGATGCTGGAGTACGGCCACGCCGAGGGCTGCTCCATCACCGGCGGCTTCGTCTACCGCGGCACGCTCGTACCGTCGGCGGTGGGGCAGTACTTCTATTCCGACTACTGCACCAGCTTCCTCCGCTCGTTCAGCTTCGAGGGCGGTGTCGTGACGGGCCGCGCCGACTGGGAAGTGGGCGGGATCGGCCGCGTGCAATCGTTCGGCGTGGACGCTGCGGGGGAGATGTACCTGCTCTCGAGCAACGGGACGGTGTACCGGATGGAGGGGAGGGGATGAGACAGCAGGAAGCAGACGGCAGGGAGCAGGAACTGCACACCGGTCCACGCCATGCAGTTCCTGCTCCCTGCCGTCTGCTTCCTGCTTCCTTCCCCTACCCCCCTCCCGCCTCGGCCACCAGCTTCGCCAGCAGCTCCAGCGCCTGGCGCGGCGTGAGATCGTCCACATCCATCGCCTTCAGCTTCTCGACCACAGGGTGCGGCCCGGCGATCTCGAAGAGAGCGAGCTGCTGCGCTGCCTCCGGCCTCCCGTTCCCTGCCTCCTGCTTCCCTCGCACCAGATGCCCTCCTTCGAGCAGCCGGAGCACCGCCCTCGCGCGCTCCAGAACGGGCGCGGGGAGACCCGCCAGGCGACCTACTTCGATGCCGTACGATCGGTCCGCGCCGCCGGGCTGCAGCTTGTGGAGGAAGAGCACCTCGTCGCCCACCTCGCGCACGGCCACGTTATAGTTACGAACTGCTACTAATTCGTCGGCCAGTTGGGTGAGCTCGTGATAGTGCGTGGCGAACACTGTCTTGCACCCCACCGCGTCGTGCAGATGCTCGCTCACCGACCAGGCGATCGAGACGCCATCGTACGTGGACGTGCCGCGACCGATCTCGTCCAGGAGCACCAGGCTCCGCGCTGTGGCCGTGTGCAGGATGGCACTCGTCTCCGACATCTCCACCATGAACGTCGACTGCCCGCGCACGAGGTTGTCGCTCGCGCCCACGCGCGTGAAGACGCGGTCCACGATCCCGATCCGCGCGCGCGCCGCCGGCACGAAACCGCCCATCTGTGCCATGAGCACGATCAGCCCGATCTGCCGCAGCACGGTGGACTTCCCCGCCATGTTCGGACCCGTGAGGATCACCATGCGTGCGTCGCCGGTGAGCACGAGGTCGTTGGGGATGAACTTCTCGCGCGGCATCATCCGCTCTACCACCGGATGCCGCCCCGCCGCGATCTCGAGCTCGAAGCCGTCGTGCATCTCCGGTCGAACGTATCCCTCGTGCTCGGCCACCTCGGCGAGCGTCGCCAGCACGTCGAGCTGCGCCACGATGGATGCCGCGCACTGCAGCCGCTCCACCGCCTTGCCGGTGCGCACGCGGAGCGACTCGAAGATCTCCCGCTCCCGCACTTCGATGCGCTCCGCCGCCGAGAGCACCTTCTCCTCGTACTCCTTGAGCTCCGGCGTCACGTAGCGCTCCTCGCCCGAGAGCGTCTGGCGACGCTGGTAGTGCTCCGGCACGAGGTGGCGGTTGGAGTTGGTGACGCTTATGAAGTAGCCGAAGACTTTGTTGTAGCCCACCTTGAGCGAGGAGATCCCGGTGCGCTCGCGCTCGGTAGTCTGGATGCGCGCTATCGCGTCCTTCCCGCCCCTGCGCAGCGCGCGCAGCTCGTCGAGCTCCGCGTCCACGCCTTCGCGCACGCTCTCCTCATCGCCTATCGCCAGCGGCGGCCGCTCCACGAGCGTGCCCGCTATCTCGCGAGCGATGTCATCGCACGCGTCCCACCGTTCGAGGAGCGCTGCCAGGAGTCCCGCCGCTCCCACGCGGCCCGCGGCCTGGTGCACCTCGGGGAGCCGCGCGAGCGATGCGCCGAGCGCGGCCAGTTCGCGCGGCGTGGCGCGTCCGGCGGCCGTCTTCCCCGCGAGCCGTTCCACATCGCGCACGCCGTCGAGCGCCGCTCGGAGCGCAGCGCGCGCGAGGGCGTCGCCGGCGAGCGCGGCCACCGCGTCGAGCCGCGCCTCGATCGCCGCGCGGCCGGTGAGCGGGGTGAGGATCCACTGCCTGAGCAGGCGCGCACCCATCGGCGTGGTGGTGCGGTCGAGCACCGCCAGCAGAGTACCCGCGGTGTCGCCCGGCGCGCCGCCGCGCAGCGACTCCACCAGCTCGAGGTTGCGGCGCGTCATGTCGTCGAGCGGCATCGCGCTCCCCGGACGCTCCACCACCGGCCGCGCGAGGTGCGGCACGCCGCCGGGCTGCAGCTCCCGCAGGTAGCGGAGCAGCGCGCCCGCCGCGCCCACGGCCGGAGCGTCGCCGGCCCCGATCCCGAATCCCTCCAGCGACGCCACGCCGAACTGCCGCGCGAGCTCGTCACTGCCTAGCGCGGAGTCGAACTCCCACGCCTCGCGCTCGGTCACGAGAACGTTCTCGTCGCCGCGCGCCGGGGAATCGAGCTCGGCACCCGCGGTGTCGGCTCCGCGCGCCACCAGCAGCTCGCTCGGCGCGAGGCGCGCGAGCACGGGAGCCACGTCCGCTGCGGGTGCGGTAGCGAGGCGCAGCTCGCCCGTGGAGAGATCGACCGCCGCGACGCCCGACACGGGGCCCGGCGCGGCGAGCGCGCAGAGGAAATTGTTGCGCGATCCGTCGAGCAGATCGTCGGCGAAGGCGGCCCCGGGCGTGATGGTCTCTATCACCTCGCGCCGGACGATCCCCTTCGCGAGCTTCGGATCTTCCACCTGCTCGCAGATCGCGACGCGAAAGCCCTGGCTCACCAGACGGCGCAGGTACTCGCTCACCGCCTTCACCGGCACGCCGGCGAGCGGCACTTCGGCGGCTCCGCCGTTGTTGCGCGACGTGAGCGTGAGCCCGAGCACGCGCGAGGCGATCTCCGCGTCGCCGTAGAACATCTCGTAGAAGTCGCCCATGCGGAAGAACAGGATCGCGTCCTCGTGACGCGCCTTGATCTCCCGGTACTGCTGCATGAGCGGGGTGCCCCCTTCCCTGGCCACGGCGCGCGTCACGTCAGAGCGGCGCGTGTGATGCGGCAGCCGGCCACCGCATCACGGCGAGCTCCATCGCGCGCGCAATCGCGCCCGCAATCGCGCCCGCAATCGCGCACGCAATCGCGCCCGCGGTCGCACGCGCCGGCGTCCCGCGCACACGGCCGAGGATCAACGCCGCGGCTCGGCCGAGGTGACGTAGCCGTCCACGTGCTGCAGCTTCATGCGCGCGGCCACGGAGTCGGCGGCCTCGCGTGTGGCGTAGCGACCCACGCGCACGCGGTACGGCTGCCCTTCGCTGGTGATCCGCGCCTGGTAGCCCAGCTCCCGCAGCCGCGCGCGGAGCTTCTCCGCCGAGTCGTGGCTGGCGAACGCCGCCACCTGCACGGTGAATTCCCGCGAAGCATCCGCGCTCGC
>CAZTTY010000052.1:6668-25286 GCA_964616815.1 uncultured Gemmatimonadaceae bacterium
CGGTGCGCTCGCCGGTGCGCTCGCCGGTGCGCTCGCCGGTGCGCTCGCCGGTGCGCTCGCCGGTGCGGCGGGTTGCACCGGCGAGCGCGCCGTGGAAGCGGCAGGCTGCGCGGGCCGCGCCGCCGCGCCCATGTCGATCCCCGCGCAGCGCGGCATCAGGTAGTCCACCTGGTTGCGCAGCTCCACCTGCGCCGCCGGGGTGTTGGCGGCGGCGTCCGCGAGATTCCTGCAAGCCTCGGCGTCCTTTCCCTTGTCGAAGTAGAGACGCGCCATCCAGAAGCTCGCGCGCGGCCGCGACGTGCTGTGCGGATGCTCGAGGACCACGCGCTCCAGATGACCGATCGCCTGCTCGTCTTCGCCGCGCGTCATCTCGAGCTGCGCGAGCCGCATGAGCGCATCGTCGCTCTCGGGCGAGAGCGGATAGTAGATGACGATAGTTCGCAGGTCGCGCTCGGCGTCGGCCGCCGTCTTCGCGAGCACCGCGCGCCAGTACAGCGCCTCGACGTAGCGCACGGAGCCCGAGTCGGCGGCATTGAGCTCGCTCTGGATGAGATTACGTCCGGTATCTCCCTGTCCGGCCGCGACGAGCCGGCGGGCCCGCTCGAACACATCGTCGCGTGCCGCCGCGGGTGCCGGGGTGTCGGCGTGCGCGGGCGGCTGGACCTGGGTCGACGCCTGCGCGGCAGTCCTTTCCTGCAATTCCTTCTGTGCGGACAGCGGTGCGGCGAGCAGCGCGCCGCCGGCGAGGAGTAGTACGGGGAGGGGGAGGTGTCTCATGGCTCCGGCAACAGCGGTTAGGAGGAACGAAGGGCGCGAACGCCTCTGCTGTATAGCTAACGACTGAACGTGCGGAGAGTCTACGCCGCGAACCCCGAAGATGATCCGCGACGCGCTCAGGCGGCCGCGCGCGAGCCGGCGCGGCGCCCTCCACGGGGTGCGCCGGCCCGCGCCGGACCGCCCGCCGCACCGGCGCAGAGCGCGAGAACCACGTTGGCCAGTGTCTGCTCGTCCGAGGAAACGCGGGTGTCCTTCAGCGCGATGTCGGCGGCGAGCAGCGCCTCCAGCGCGGCATCGAGCGACGCGGCGTCCCAGTTCCGAACCGCGGCCGCCCAGGCACGCACGGCGTCGCCCCACGGCCGGCCGGTGTAGGCACCACCGCCGCTCTTGAGAAAGTTGAAGTACTCGCCTTGCAGTCGCGAGGGTGAAAGCCCGCGCGCGAGTGCCGCATCGCCCCACGCCAGCGCGAGCATCTGCGTGGTGAGCGCCATCACCACGGTGACACCGTTCACCTTGGGCTGCGTGAGTATGTGCGGCACCAGCGCGAGCGCGCGCGATGCGTCACGACGCCCGACGAGATCGAGAAAATCGGCCAGCGTCTCGCCGCGCCGCACCCCCACCACCGCCGTGACCGCGCCCTCGTCTATCTCCTCGCCGCGCGTGTAGCTCGCGAGCTTGTCCAGCTCCGCCGCGAGCGCCGCGAGGTCGTTCCCCACCGCCTGCTGCAGCAGATCGGCCGCGGAGTCGGTGACCGAGACGCCCAGTTCGGTGCTCGCGTGGTGCGCGATCCACCGGGGAAGCCGCTCCCAGCTCAACGGAGCGAAGTCCACGGCCTCCGTGCGCGCGAGGATGCTCTTGTCGGGCTTCCCGCCCGACGCGTACAGGAGCACCAGCACCACGTCGGCCGCCCCGCCTCTCGGCGAGCCGCGCGCGAGGTATCCGTCCAGCCATCCCTTCGCGTCTTTCTTCAGTGCAGCGGCGTCGCGCACCACCAGCACGCGGCGCTCGGCCATCATGGGCGGCGTGGACAGGAGAGTGCCTATAGTCTCCGCATCCAGCTCGGCGCCCTGCCGCACATCCAAGTTGAAGTCCCTCGTCCCCTCCTCCACCGCCGCCCCCATCAGCTCCCTGACCGCCTTCTCCTTCCGGAAATCATCCTCCCCGTAAATGCAATACGCCCCCGCGAACGCCTTCGCCTCGAGCGCCTTGCGGAACGCCCGCTCACCGCCGGCAGAGGAGGAAGAGGGTGCCATGCGTGAGAACATAGCCTTTCGTGGAGAGGGAGGGGAGGGAAAAAAAGGGAGCAGGAAGCAGGAAACAGGAAACAGGAAGCAGAAACTGCACACGCCTCGCTGTCATCCCCGCTTACGCGGGCATGACCATGGAACGTGTGCACTTCCCTGTTCCCTGTTTCCTGTTTCCTGTTTCCTTTCCCTCCTACCTCCCCATCTCCATGGCGGCGAAGTGGACCGGCGCCTGCTCGGCCATCATCGCGGCGGACCACACCGGGAGACCGGCGGAGGCGGAGGCTACGAAGTCGAAGTCGAGCGGGGGTGGAGCGGGTGGGAGCGCGGGTCGCATCGCGACCACGGGGGCGAAGCGGATGTCCCGCGCGGGGCCGGTCCAGTCGAGCAGCGCGGCCGCCAGGAATCCGGCAGCGAGCATGCTCGTGGCTACGGCAATGAAAGAGCCGAAGCCCGGGCCGCGGTAAACGGCGGCGCGTGCGTCGGCCTGGTCGAGCTGGTAGAGCTTTGTCTCGAGGCGGTCGAGAAAGTCCGGCGCCGTCTCCACCGGCGTGAGATTCCTGAGCACCAGCAGTCCGCGGCGAACCACTGTATCGTAACGGTCGCAGTTCCGGCACTCGGCGAGGTGGAGCTGCATGGCAACGCGTTCGTCGTCGCCGAGTGTGCCGTCGGTGAAGGCGAGGTGGTGCTTGCGGAACTCGCGACAGTTCATTTCAGGCGGACAACGGGACGAGGGTGAAAAGTGCATCGACCACCAGGCGCGAATGCCAGGCGCGAATGCCAGGCGCGAATGCCAGGCGCGAAGCGCGGTCGCACGCCTGCATACCCGGCGTTCACTGGAGGGTTCCGGCGCGCGCCGGGCACGCCGGACGGGTGGTCCGGACATCTGCCTTCCGGGCAGACTCGACACTCGCACGCCGCCGCGGCGGCGTCCGGAATATTTTCCGCGATCCATGCGGAAGGTGCGATAAATGCGAGGTTTATCCAGTGCGCGGCGCAGGCGGCAGGGCGCTGCGCACGACGGTACGAAATACCGCCACACCGGCTGACAGGTAGGCACTCCTGTAGCGGTAATCGGCAGTTCGATATGCAATTGAACAGGCGAACACGCACCGCCCGCTTCGCTCCGGATCGGGCGACCCACAACTCGTACGGCGGCCGTGTGAGAGGTCACAACCTGCCGTGGTCCGGAACGATTCGAGCGATCGTGACGGAGGACCACATGAGCACTCAAATCGGCATCACGCACAGAGAGCACACGGCGCTTCACGAGATCGAAGGCGGCTCGACCACCGAGGCGGTGGGAGGGGCAGTGGCCATAGTTCTGGCGATCCTCGGCCTGCTGGGCGTGCTCCCCACCATGCTGGCCTCGATCGCGGCGATCGCGATCGGCGTGGGACTAGTAGTGGCGGGCGGCGCGATAGCCGCGCGCTACGAAAGGGTGCTTTCGGCGCCCGAGAGCACCGCGTCGAGACGCGAGATCGCCGGGGGGATGGGGATGGAAGCCTTCGCCGGCATAGCCGCCCTGGTGCTGGGAGTCCTGGCGCTCCTCGGCCTCTCGACCGGCACACTGCTGGCGATCTCCGCGATCGCCGCCGGTGCCGGCCTTCTCATGGCGAGCGGATCGATGGCTCGTCTGGAGTCGCTGGTGCGCTGGGAGATGGCGCGCGACGATACATCGAAGCTGCATGATACCGTGTACGCATCCGCGGGCTCCGAAGTCCTGATCGGCGCGGGCGCCATCGTACTGGGCATCCTCGCCCTCACGGGCACCGACCCGCTCACATTGGTGCTGGTGGCACTGCTGAGCATCGGCGCATCGCTCCTGGCGAGCGGATCGACACTCGCCGGACACTTCTTCAGCATGTTCAGGTAGGGAACGGGACCCCACGCCACCGCCGCGGATGGTGGTGTTCTCGTCGTCCTGCACGAAGCCCGTCATCCCCGCTTTCGCGGGGATGACGGATACTCGTGGATGCGGCGGCCTTCTGCGGACGCGACGCGGCGATGCGAGCGGGCCCGGCAGCTTTCGGCTGCCGGGCCCGCTCCCATGACCGGGGACACTCTGTCGCTCTAGCGCAGTCCCGGCTCTATGATCGTGGCGAACGCGCTCCTCGCGCGGTTGAGACGCGATTTCACGGTTCCTAGATTGCAGCCGGTGATCTCGGCGATCTCCTCGTAAGACTTCCCTTCCAGCTCGCGCAGGATGAATACCTGCCTGTGGTGCTCCGGCAACTGCGCCACGGAGCTCTCCACCAGCGACCTGAGATGCCGCTTGCGATAGAGATCGTCCGGCCGCGAAGCCGAATCCTCGAACTGGAGCGGACGGTCTTCATCCTGCCAGTTCTTTCTTATCGTCTGGAAAAAGACGAGCGGGTTGCGCGAGCGATTGCGCAGCTCGTTCTTCGCCAGATTCGATGCGATGGTGTACGCCCAGGTCGAGAACTTCTTCGACCGGTCGAAGCGGTGCAGGTGCCGGTGCACCCGGATGAACACTTCCTGTACGAGGTCTTCCGCACGCTCCCTGTCGCCGATCGTGCGATAGATGAAGTTCAGGAGCCGCGTCTGATAGCGCGAAACAAGCTCCTGAAAGCCCCGCTCCTCGCCATCGAGGAATGCGGCCACCAGCTCCGAATCGTCCAAGGCCTGCAGCCGCTCTCGAACGACCGCCCCTGGCGACGGCACCATCTCCTTCAGCGCGACGTCAGCCATTGTTCCAGTCCCCCAGCTCAAGGGTGTGCTCACTGACACGACGAAGCGGAATCGTTCCACCTCCTGGTCGTCTGCATCAGTGAAAAAGGCATGGGCCATGCCGACCGCGCCCAACCCGTCAGGGCCGACTTAACTGGCTAACCATCAACGGTTTACGCGACTCGAGCAACCGCCGAAATATACCAGCTTCTGGCCCTGTTGTCTACTTTGGATGACGGTGTCGTGGACGCAATCGTTAACGAGACACCCGCCGCAGCCACCCCGCCTCGCACCATGGGCGTTGGTTCTTGGACCCCTTTCCGGCCCGAAGGGTTGCCAACCGCCGCGCCGGACGCAGGGCGCTCTGGACGCGCCAGGTGGGCCGCGCGCACGCCCGCGGCATCCCGGTCGCCCTTCCGGACACCATTTCCGCGAGGACAACCGCCGTCACCGGCGGTGGACAGCGACGCCGCTCCGGCCCCTCCCGAACGCCTTGCGACACGGCCCGATTGATGCTCGATTGCTGTCCGTGCAGCAGCAGTCCTCAGACACTACCCCGAACCGCCGGCGATCCTCGACACCTGCCCAATGCTGCCACACTCGAAAGCGCTTCGCTCGAGCCTCGCGACCCTGGTCGCCTCCACAGCCCTCCTCGCCGGTATCCACCCCGCTGCATCCGCACAACGAACTTCCCCGACCGACTCATCTGACGCCGCCGGCGCATCCGTCACCATCTCCGGCACCGTCTTCGACAGCCTCGCCGGAAAGCCGCTCGCCAATGCGCTGGTGCAGGTCGTCGCGCGCGGAGAGAACGCGCGGGCGTGGAGCGGAACCACGAGGGCCGACGGCAGCTTCGACATCCCCGGCGTGCCGCACGGACTGTTCATAGTGGGCTTCATGCATCCGGCGCTCGACTCGCTCGGGCTCGCCGTGGAGCCGCGTCCGCTCGATGCGAGCGGCGACGGCCCCCCTCCAGTGCGACTCGCGATCCCCTCGGCGGCCACGATCCGGAAGCTTCTGTGCGGCGCACTCCCGCCCGGCGACTCCACGGCGCTCGTCATCGGCTTCATCCGCGATGCCGACAACGGCGCTCCGCTAGCCGGCGCGACTGCGACAATGAGCTGGACCGACCTCGTGGTCGACAAGGGGATTCACACCGAGCGCCGCGAGGTCCCGGTGAAGGCGAACGACGCCGGGTGGTACGCGCTGTGTGGATTGCCCTCCGATGCCGCAGTGGCCGCGCGCGCGGAGCTCGGCGATGACGCGACCGGCTACGTGGAGCTGCACGTACCGGCGAGCGGGGTGCTGCATCAGGACTTCGGCATCCCGCGCGGTACGGCCGCCGTGGCCGTGAACGACAGCGGAAGCGCGACGGCCCTCCCGGGTGCGCGGCTGCGCCACGGGAGGGCGCGCCTCACCGGCGTGGTGCACGATGCGGCGGGGCAGCCGCTCCACGGCGTGCATCTCATGGTGTGGGGAAGCGACGTCACGGGAAATACGAGCGACGACGGTACGTTCACTCTCTCCGGCCTCCCGGCCGGCACCCAGTCGCTCGAAGCGCGTTACGTGGGCTACGCTCCCACACGAGTCTCCGTCGATCTCGCGAGCGACCAGACCCGGTCCGTGGAAGTCACTCTCAGCGAGCGCACCGATGTGCTCGACCAGGTGACCGTTTACGGAAAGACTCTCAAGCGACGTCTCGACTACACCGGATTCCTCGAGCGGCGGAAGACACAGGGCAGCGGCCATTTCATCACGAGAGCCGACATCACCGAGATGCGGCCGGTCGACCTCACGGACATCCTGCGCAGGGTTCCCGGGCTCAAGCTGGTGCCCACCTCCTACTTCGACTACACGATCCTCTCCTCGCGCGGCATGACCATGGGTCCGACCGGTACCTGCCAGCCCGCGCTCTTCGTGGACGGCGCGCGGCTGATCGACGACACCGCGCTCAACGGCATGATCCGTCCCGGCGACATAGCCGCCATCGAGGTCTACGGGGGTTCGGCCGGGGCTCCGCCCCAATACACGGACGGCAACTGCGGGAGCATCCTCATCTGGACGGGCCCGCAACCCGGCAAATAGGAACGGCGTCAGCGTCCCAGCCGGAACCCCGCCGCGTACATCAAGGTGAGCGCCGTCTTCGCATCCACTATACTGCCCTCGCGTATCATCCCCAGCGCGCGAGAGAGAGGGAGCGAGATGGTTTCCACGAACTCGTCGGCCTCGAGCGAGCTCTCGCCGCGCGTGAGATCGCTCGCCATGTAGGCGTGGATCTTCTCGTCGGTGAAGCCGGGGGTCGTATAGAAGCTGCACAGATGCTCGATGTTTCCCGCGCCGCAGCCGGTCTCCTCCTTCAGCTCCCGCACGGCGCACTCCTCGGGCGTCTCGCCCGGGTCGAGCCGGCCGGCGGGCACTTCGTACACGTAACCCTCGGCCGCGTAGCGATACTGGCGGATCAGCAGTACCTGCGGATCCTCGCCGCCGGGGTCGGTGAGGAAAGGGAGAATCGCGCTCGCTCCGGGATGCCGCACCATCTCGAGCTGACCCACCGATCCGTCGGGGAAGCGCACGTCGTCCACGTCCACATTGATTATGCGACCCGTGTACTTGCGGGTGCCGCCCACCTTCCCCACCCCATCGGGCGCAGGCCCGACTCCGTCGCCGCCCATTCCGTCTCCGTTCATCGGCCGCCCTCCCGATCCACTGCCTCCAGTTCGCTCCCCTCGATGTCTGCCGGAGCGAGCTCCACCGGACCGAAGCCGAGCTCCTCGAGCGGCGAACGCACCACGGCCGGATCGCCCACCACCAGGAGTTGCAGCTCCTCCGGATGCAGATGCCTGTCGGCGGCCTGCAGCACGTCGACCTTCGTCACCGCGCGCACCCGGTCGCGGTAGCTGTCGAAGTAGTCGGGCGGAAGACGGTACGCCACCATCGCCGAGAGTGCGCGCGCGATGGCATCGGTGGTCTCGTAGCGGATCGGGAACACGCCTCCCAGATAGCTCGTGGCCAGCGAGAGCTCGTCCTCGCTGATGGTGTCCGTGCGCATCCGCTCCATCTCCAGCAGGATCTCGCGCGCGGACTCCGCGGTCACATCGCTCTTCACCGCCGTCGACACCACGAACGGCCCCGCCCCGCGCCGCCACGCATAACCCGAGAACGCCCCGTACGTGTACGCGTGCACCTCGCGCAGGTTGAGATTGATGCGCGACGAGAACAGACCGCCGAGCACGGAGTTCATGACGAGCACGGGAAAGTAGTCCGGGTGCGAGCGCGGGAGTCCCACGTGGCCCATGCGTATCTCCGACTGGGGCGCATCCGGCTTCGGCACCAGGTGCACGGCGCGCGAGGTGCGAGCCGGAGCGGCCTGCACCGGCGGCGACTCGCTCGCGCGCCCGCTCCACCCGCCCAGCATCCTGCGCGCGAGCTTCACTCCGTCGTCCACGCTCACGTCGCCCACCACCACCAGAGTCGACACCGACGGCTGGTAGCGCGCGGCGTAGAAGCTCTCGACGTCTTCCCGCGTGATCGACCGGACGGAGCTCGCGCTGCCATCTTCGGGACGCGCGTAGCGCGACCGCGGCTCGTAGAGCACGCGCGAGAACATCTCGTTGGCGAGTCCGCGCGGCTCCGCGGTGAGTTGCAGGATGTCGGAGAGGCGCTCGGCCCGGAGCCGCTCGAGCTCGCGCTCGGGGAACGACGGCTCGAGAATCACTTCCCCGAAGAGCTCCATGGCATCCTCCAGACGTGGCGTGAGCGTGGTCATCGCCACACTCGCCACATCCCAGTCGGCACCCGCGCCGATGCTGGTGCCGAGCCGTTCGAACAGCTCGGTCACGTCGCTCCCGCGCCGCTTCGTCCCTTCGAGAAGCGCGCGTGCCGTGATGTTCGCCACTCCCTCGCGACCCGTGCCCACGGGCTCGGCGGAGGCGCCGGCATCGCACACCAGCATCACCGTGACCATGGGAAACGTGCGCACCGGCGCCACGATCACGCCGAGCCCGTTCTCGAGCGTGGTGCGTTCGAAAGCGGGGAACTGATACGGCCGCGGCGGGCCCGGCTCCGGGCGCGGGAGCGGCGCTGGTGCACCGGCGTCGGTGCCTGCCAGCCTGCCGGCGTCCCGCGACGCGCGTCCGTCCAGCTCGTTCCGATCGTGCGAGTCTCGCGAGCTCATGGCGCCCCCACCTCCACACCGCTTTCCGCTCCCGATTCCGATCCATCTTCCGGCTCGCCGGGAGGTCGCGGGACGTACAGCAGACTCACCCGGTTGTCCTCGCCGAGCCGGTCGCGCGCGAAGCGATTCACATCGTCGGCTGTGACCTCACGGTAGCGGTCGGCCTGCTCGTTCACCAGCGACGGGTCGCCGAAGAGAGTCGCGAACATCGAAAGACGGTCGGCGCGATCGCCCGCCGACTGCATGGCCGAAACGAAGCCAGTCTCGATGAGCGCAGCCGCACGCTCCACATCGGCCGCGTCCACTCCGTTGCGGTGCACGTCGTCGATCTCGCGAGCCACCTCCCCCTCCAGCGACCCGGCGCTCACCTCCGGGTACGCCGTGACGTCGGCCACGAGCATGTCGGCCCCCTTGGCGAGGTCGAAAGTGAAGGCCGTGGCATCCGACGCGATGCGCCGCTCGCGCACCAGCCGCTTCTGGAAGCGGCTTCCCTTCCCCATGCCGAGCACGGCGCCGAGCACGCTGCCCGCGTAGTACTCGCGCGAGCCGAATACCGGCGAGCGGAACGCGAGAAAGAGTCGCGGCGCAACGACGTTGTCGGGCACCACCTCGCGCCGCCACTCGCCGAATGTTGGCGGGAGCGACATGTCGGGGAGCGGCGGCCTGCCACCTCCGGCGGGGATCGGCCCGAAGAATTTCTCGACCAGTGCACGAGCCTCGGCGGGATCGAAGTCGCCGGCAATCGAGAGGACGGCGTTGTCGGGCGTATAGTAGGTGGCGAAAAACGTGGCCACATCCTCGAGGCTCGCCTGCGAAAGATCCTCCATCGACCCGATGAGCGAGTGGTGGAACGGATGATGCGGCGGGTACGCCAGGGCGGGGAGCCGCTCCCACCAGGTGCCGTACGGCTGGTTGTCCACGCTCCATCGTCGTTCGTTCTTCACCACATCGCGCTGGGTATCGAGCTTCTGCTGGGTCATGGCGGGGAGGAGGTATCCCATCCTGTCGGCCTCGAGCCAGAGGGCGAGCGCGAGTTGATTCGAGGGAACGGTCTCGAAGTAGTTGGTGCGTTCCAGCCAGGTCGATCCGTTGAGAGTGCCTCCGGCGCGTTGAACGAGCTCGAAGTGCTCGTTCGCGCCGACTTGCGCGGAGCCCTGGAAGAGCATGTGCTCGAAGAGGTGGGCGAAGCCCGTGCGCCCGGCGCGCTCGTTGGCGGAGCCCACGTGATACCAGAGGTTCACCGCGACGATGGGCGCGGTGTGATCCTCGGAGAGCGTAACGAAGAGTCCGTTAGCGAGCCGGTAGCTTTCGATGGGTATGCGCATGCTCCAAAACTGTGTGCGATGACTGGTGTGGAGGAAGGGTGATTTTTCGTCGGGGCGCCGCGCGACGCACGTGCTTGACACTTTTCGTGCGAGCTCTTCATATCTGGCCTCGAGCTCCGGGCGGTCCGGGGGAACGATGACGCGAGCCGGAGCGTTGATGGGGCGCGGCGTTCGGCGCGAGTCGAGCTCGGCGCGGGCCGAGCACATCGTTGCATAGCACTCGCTATCGGCGTGGGTGGTATCGATCTGGCGGTAGTGGCGCTCGCGGAGCTTCCGTACACGAAGCAGCACGCGATCGCGTGACTGTTGTATAACCACATCCTGTTGGAGGAAACGACCATGGCAGCGGATTTCTTCATTGGCGAGTCGCTCGTGGGCGACGGCAACGAGGTTGCGCACATCGATCTGATCATCGGCTCGAAGTCGGGACCTGCCGGCCAGGCGTTCGTCGAAGGACTCTCGAAGCAGCGCGAGGGACATTCCACGCTGCTGGCGGTCGTCACCCCCAACCTGCCCGCGAAGCCCGACACCATCCTGTTCAACAAGGTGACCATCAAGGGCGCCACGCAGGCCGTACAGATGTTCGGCCCCGCGCAGGCGGCCGTGGCGCGCGCCGTGGTGGACTCGGTGAAGGAAGGGATCATCCCGCGCGACAAGGTCGATGACTACTGCATACTGGTGGGCGTGTTCATCCACTGGGATGCGAAGGACGACAAGAAGATCTTCGATTACAACTACACCGCCACGAAGCAGTCCATCGAGCGCGCCCTCAAGGGGCTCCCGAAGCTGGATGACATCCTCAAGGACGAAGCCACCGCGAAGCACCCGTTCGCCGGCGGCGCCGAGGGGAAGTAGGGGGAAGAGAGCAGGGAGCAGGAAGCGGGAACTGCACACCGGTCACTGTCATCCCCGCTCACGCGGGCATGACCATGGAACGTGTGCAATTCCTGTTTCCTGTTCCCTGTTCCCTCGGTAGTTCCTGCGTCCTGCTCCCTCCCCATAGCATATGAAAAAACTCCTCCTCCAACTCGACTCCTCCCGGCTGCCCAGCGTGTTCGATACCATCGTGGCATTCGATGCAGGCGCGGATGAAGTGATGAGTCGAGGCGAGGTGGCGGAGGACGATGTCCGCGACCTCGTGCACGGCTGCATCTTCACGCGTGGACCGAAGGACCTGAAGAACACGGCGCTGTTCATCGGCGGCACCGACATGGGTAAGGGCGAGAAGCTCCTCGCGGCCGCACGGAAGGCGGTGTTCGACGGCTTTCGCATCTCGATGATGCTCGACTCGAACGGGTCGAACACCACGGCGGTAGCGGCGGTGGAGAAGATCTCGCGCGCCGTTGGCGGGACGAAAAGCAGGAAGGTGCTCGTGACCGCCGGAACCGGACCGGTGGGGACCCGCGCCGCGGGACTCTTCGCGAAGGCAGGTGCGAACGTCACGATCACATCTCGCAAGCCCGCCGAAGGCGATCGCGTTCGCAAGGCGATCTCCGATCGTTTCGGCGGCGACGTCCACGCCGTGGTGATGCACGACTCCTCCGAGGCCGGCCGGATCATCGATGAAGTGAAACCGGAGATCCTGCTCAACGCGGGGCCCGCCGGAATAATGCTCGTGCCGCGCGACGCCTGGGCGAAGAAACCCGGCCTCCTCGTGGCGTGCGACCTCAACGCCGTTCCTCCGCTCGGCATCGAGGGTATCGAGGTAGGCGACGGCGGCGAGAAGCGCGACGGCGTTACTACCTTCGGCGCCCTCGGCGTGGGCGGCTTCAAGATGAAAGTGCACAAGCGCTGCATCGCGCGTCTCTTCGAGTCCAGCGACGCCGTCCTCGACGCCGAATCGATCGCCGAGGTAGCCCGGGAAATCGAATGAGTATCCAACGGTATGAAGACACTCGGTATCGATCCCGGCACTGTCACCATCGATGTCTGCGGTCTCGATGACGACGAAGTATTCCTCGATCGCGCGTTCTCTACCGAAGAGATAGCGCGAGAGCCGGCCGCGTTCATCGACATCCTGAAAGGGGCCGGCGCGAAGCTCATCGCCGGACCGTCGGGATACGGCGTTCCACTGGTACGAGTCGAAAATGTGAGCGACGAAATGCTCCGGCTGGCTTTCCTCGCGCGCGCCGGCGAGGGCGGTGGGATAATGGGGATGCGCTCGCTCGTTCGCGCGCTCGCCGAAGCCGGGCTGCCGGTGGTCCTCACCCCGGGCGTGGTGCAGCTTCCGTCGGTGCCCGAGCATCGCAAGATCAACCGCGTCGACATCGGCACCGCCGACAAGCTCTGCGCCGCGGCGCTTGGCATGCACACGCAGATGCGCCGCCGCCGGTGCGCCGCGAGCGAAGTATCGTTCATCCTCCTCGAACTGGGCGGCGCCTTCACGGCGGGCATCGCGGTGAGCAACGGGATGATCGTCGACGGAATCGGCGGAAGCTCGGGGCCGATCGGCGGACGCTCCGCCGGCGCGCTCGACGGCGAGGTCGCCTTCCTCGCGGGCGAGGTTCACAAGGCGCTGCTCTTCGGCGGGGGCCTCGCGACCGTGCTCGGCGAGGACTCGAGCGTGTGGGTGCGCCTCGACGATCGCACCGACAGCCGCGCGCGTATGGCGCGCGCCGCGTTCATCGAAGGCGTGGAGAAGGCCGCGGCGGCGCTGGCGGTCTCGGTACCGAATCCGCGAGAGATTCTCATCTCCGGCCGCGGCGCCCGCGTCGCTAGCATCGAGCGCGAGCTCTCCGAGCGTCTGGGCCGCCTCGCTCCGGTGCGACTGCTCGCGGGATCCGCCCGCGTGGCGAAGCAGGCCGCCGAGGGCGCTGCGCTCATCGCCAACGGCCTCGCCGGCGGTTCGTCCACCGAGCTCGTGACCACGCTCGGCATCAGCGACGCCACCGGGACTGTGCTCGATCATCTATACGTCATCACCCCGGAGCAGGCGCGCGCGCGCCTGGGGCTCCGATGAGCGAGAGGCGCCACCAGTCATCCCCGCGCAGGCGGAAACCCATACCGGGTCGAGTGACATGTGTCCCCGCTTGCGCGGGGATGACCGCGGAAGGAGGAACGGTGCCGGGAGTGCAGGAATGACGGCGGAGAGAAAGAGGGCGACGCGGGAGTGCGAGGATGACGGCGGAGAGCGCTGACTCACGCGTCGAGCCCCCTGGGGCCGTCGCGCGCATCCTTCTCGTGGGCATATCCACACGCGCCATGGCCGAATCGGCGGTGCGGGCCGGATATCGCGTACTGTCGGTGGACGCGTACGCCGACCGCGACAACCCGGCCTCCCCCGCGCTTGCGTTGCGCCGCGATTTCGGCGTCGAGTATTCCGCGCGCGCCATCGCCACGGCCGCGGTGAGGGGGGGGCTCGACCAGGGCTGCGATGCGGTGTGCTACGGCTCGAGCCTGGAAAACCATCCGCGCGAGGTCGCGCTCCTCGCATCCCGCGCGGCTCTCTGGGGCAACCAGCCGCAGGTGCTGCGTCGCGCTCGGAGCGCGGTTGCGCTCTCGCGGCTTCTCCGCACCCGGCTCGGCACCGGCGCGCTCACGCGCGCGAGCGCGGCCGACGCCTCGCGCGAGTGGCTCATCAAACCGCGCGCATCCGGCGGTGGTCACGGCATCGCCGCGTGGCACTCCGGCGACCTGCTCCCGCGCACGCACGTCCTCCAGGAGCACATCTCCGGTACGCCCGGCTCCATCGCCTTCGTGGCACGGGCGGGGCGCGCATTTCCTTTCGCCATCTCGCGGCAGCTCGTGGGCGAGGCAGACTTCGGCGCCGCCGGCTTTCAGTACTGCGGCAGCATCCTCGGCGCGTTCCCGCGATCGGTTGTCGACGCCGCCAGCGACTCCGCGGAGCTCCTCGCCGAAGAGCTCCGCCTCTCGGGAGTCGCATCGCTCGACTTCATAGTGTCGCCGGACGGGATCCCGTTGGTCATCGAGCTCAACCCGCGCTACTCCGCATCCATGGAGCTCGCCGAGCGCGCCTTCGGCTACTCCGTGTTCGCCGCCCACGCCCACGCCTGCGCCGAGGAGAGCGGACGATCGAGAGGCCGCCGCGGAGCTGCCGCGCCGCCGCCCTCGCTAGATCTCTCGCCCGCACTCCGCTCCGTCGGCGCCGTCGGCAAGGCCGTTCTCTTCGCCCGTTCCACCGTCGAAGTGCCCGACACCACATCGTGGCTCGCCGACCCCGACGTCCGCGACATACCGCACTCCGGCGAGATCATACCGCGTGGGCACCCAGTGTGCACCATCTTCGCGACCGCGAGTGATGACATCTCGTGCCATGCGATGCTCGCCAGGAAGGCGCGGGAGATGTACGATCGGATCGGGAAGAGAGACGGGAGGCGGGTACGGCGTATGGAGAAGAGGGGAGAAGGCAGAAGGCAGGGGGCAGGAAGCAGTAAACAGAAACCGCACACGCCTCGCTGTCGCCCCCGCGAAAGCGGGGATCCATGTTCGGTCGAGTGACGCGGATCCCGATTTTGACCAGTTCCCTCTTCTCCACCCGCCTCGGATACGGAGCCCTGCTTTGACCGATACAACTCTCTCCACCTGTCTCGGATGTGGATGCGCCTGCGACGACATCGAGGTCGTGGTACGCGAGGGGCGCATCGTGGAGGCACGGAACGCGTGCGAGCTCGGGAGAGCGTGGTTCGGGGACGGAATGGTGAGCCGCGAGACGCGCGTGCGGGGGGAGGGCGCAACGGTCGAGAGAGCGCTCGACGCGGCGGCGGCGCTGCTGGGCGAGGCGAGGCGAGCGCTGGTCTATCTGGCGCCCGACTCTTCGTGCGAAGCGCAGCGCGCCGCCGTGGCGCTCGCCGATCATCTCCGAGGCGTGGTGGATGACATCACGTCGTCCACCTCGGCCGCCGGAGTGCTCGCGGCGCAGCGGCGCGGGAGGCCCACGGCATCGCTCGGCGAGATCCGCAATCGCGCCGATCTGATCGTATTCTGGGGAGTGAATCCGGCCGCGCGCTATCCGCGGTTCCTCAGCCGTTACGCGCCCGACCCCGCGGGGATCTTCGTACCCGGCGGCAGGAACGACCGCACGGTGATAGCGGTCGACATAGGCGATGAGCGCGGACCGGAAGATGCCGACCTGCGGATCTCGCTCGAACCGGACGAGGAGCAGGGAGCGCTCGCGCTGCTGCGCGCGTCGAGGACGGATAGCGCGCTCGACACTCTGTCGGAGCGGCTCGACTCGTCGCGCTACGCCGTGATCGTCTACGACGCGGAGCCGCCCGAGCGCGGCGGCGACGGCGGCGTACCGGAACGTTCGTGGCGTGCGGAAGCGCTCATCATCTTCGCCCAGCAGCTCAACGCCCGCATCCGCTGCTCGCTCATGGGGCTTCGTGCCGGCGGCAATCGCAACGGCGCCGAGGCGGTGTTGACGTGGCAGAGCGGGTTCCCGATGACCGTGGACTACTCTCGCGGCGTCCCGCGCTATCGGCCGGATGAGTCGAGCGCGGCGCTCCTCGAGCGCGGGGCGGTGGATGCCATAGTGGTAGTCGGCAACGCCGGCGCGGAGGGGATTCCATGCATGGCGGGCGTACCGCGGGTGGTGATCGGCCCGTGGGCGAGCGGTATTCAGCCAGCCGCGGAGATCGCGATCGATACCGGTGTTGCCGGGATCCACGAGGGAGGAATGGCATTCAGAATGGACGACATCCCGCTGCCGCTCCGGCCGGCGGTTCCGGCACCGCCGTCCGTGCCGGACACGGCATCCGTGGTCGCAGCGCTGGACGCGAGGCTCCGGGCGCGCACGACGCAGTCCCGAGAGGATGCGAGCCGATGACCGCGCTCCGTATCACGGGCGGCGAAGTGTACGACCCCGCCAATGGCATCGACGGAATCGTGCGGGACATCTGCATCGACGGCGGCCACGTAGTCGACTCGCTGCCCGACGATGCTCCACGCCTGGACGTGCGCGGGATGGTGGTGATGCCCGGCGGAATAGACATCCACGCGCACATCGCTGCGAGCAGCGTCAACCTCGGCCGCCGTCTCCTCCCCGAAACGCACACGGCCGATCCGGCGCGCGCACCCGACCTGGACGATGGCGGCGGCCGCTCCGGAAGCGGTGGCACCATCCCCACCACTTTCACCACCGGCTACCGCTACGCCGGGCTCGGCTATACCACCGTCTTCGACGCGGCCGTGGCCGCCGTGGCCGCACGCGACACGCACGCGCAGCTCGACGACACTCCCATCATCGACGCCGGGTTCTTCGTCCTGATGGGGAACGACGATTACCTCCTGCGCCAGATCGCCGCCGGCGAGCGTGCGCGGGCACGGGACTACGCGGCGTGGCTGCTGCGCGCCACCGGCGGCTACGCCATCAAGGTAGTGAATCCCGCTGGAGTGGAGCTCTGGAAGCGCAACGTGCGCGTGGTGAACGGAATCGACGACGCGACCCTCGGCGAAGGGCTCACCCCTCGCGCCATCCTCGAGACGCTCGCCGATGCCGCGAACGAGCTTCACCTCCCTCACCCCGTCCACATCCATTGCAACAACCTCGGCGTTCCCGGCAACGTCGCCACCACGCTCGAGAGCATGGAGGCGCTCGACGGACGGCGTGCGCACTTCACGCATCTGCAGTTCCACGCCTACGACGGCGGCGAGGGAGCGCCGTGGTCGTCGGGAGCCAGGAGAATCGCCGACTACATGGCGTCGCATCCCGAAGTCACCGGCGACGTCGGGCAGGTGATGTTCGGCCCCGCCACCACGCTCACGGCCGACGGAGCGGTGGAGTATCTCCTCCACGCGAGCAGCGGCCGCAAGTGGGTGAACTCCGACATCGAAGTGGAGACCGGCTGCGGCGTGGTCCCCTACGAGTACAAGGACAAGCTGGCGGTCTCGGCGCTGCAGTGGGCCGTGGGACTCGAATTGTTCCTTCTGTCGAGCGATCCATGGCGGATGGTACTCTCCACCGACCATCCCAACGGCGGCTCTTTCGTGAGCTACCCTGAGCTGATCCGGCTTCTGATGGACAGCGCGTATCGGAAAGACCGGCTTTCGAGGGTGAACCAGAAGCTCCTCGCCGGAAGCGCGCTGCTCGATGGACTCGACCGCGAGTACACTCTCGAGGAGATCGCCATCATCACGCGCGCGGGTCCCGCGCGGCAGCTCGGCCTCGAGCGCAAGGGGCACCTCGGCGCCGGCGCCGACGCCGACATCACCATCTACTCGCGCTCCGCGAACTACGCCGAGATGTTCGCCACGCCGCGATACGTGTTCAAGAGCGGCGCCCTCGTGGTGGACGAGGGGCAGCTCCGACGCGCGCCCGAGGGGAAGCGACTGCACGTGCGCCCGGAGTACGACGACGCGGTCACGCGCGACCTGGAGCGCTGGTTCGAGCGCTACGCATCGGTGTCCTTCGCCAACTATCCCGTCGCCGCCGAAAAGTTTCGGGGCGAGGAGCGCTGAGCATGGAGATCCGAGGCGTCGCCATCGACGACACCTTCGCCGAGGCGTTCGGGATGCGCGGCGCGCGCGTGATCATCACCGCGGCCACGGAAAAGTGGGCGCGCACCGCCGCGCTCGAGCTGACGGGCTTCGCCACTTCGGTCATCGCGTGCAAGGTGGAGGCGGGGATCGAGCGCGAGCTCGGGCCCGACGAGACTCTCGACGGTCGGCCCGGCATCAGCACGCTCCTTTTCACCATGGATTCGGCGAGCCTGGCGAAGCGACTCATCGAGCGCATCGGTCAGACCGTGCTGACGTGTCCCACCACCGCCTGCTTCGATGGGCTTCCCGACGCGCCCGAGCGGGTGAGCGTGGGCCGGCCGCTGCGCACCTTCGGCGACGGCTTCCAGTCGAGCAAGGTGATCGCGGGCGTGCGCTACTGGCGCATCCCGGTAATGGAAGGCGAGTTCCTGGTGCAGGAGGAGTTCGGCAAGGTGAAGGGAGTCGGCGGCGGCAACTTCCTCATTCTGGCCGAGAGCGAGTCAGCGGCGCTCGCGGCGGCGGAGAGCGCGGTGGAAGCCATGCGCGGCGCGCCGGGCGTGATCCTCCCCTTCCCCGGCGGTATCGTGCGCAGCGGAAGCAAAGTGGGATCGAAGCGCTACGAAGGGATGATCGCGACCACCAACGACGCGTACTCGCCCACGCTGCGCGCGATCACCCGCACAGAGCTCCCGGAAGGAGTGAACGCGGTGTTCGAAATAGTGCTCGACGGCCTCGATGCGAAGTCCATCTCGGACGCCATGCGCAAGGGCATCGACGCCGCGTGCGGTCCGGGCGTGGTGCGGATAACCGCCGGCAACTACGGCGGCAAGCTCGGCCCGCACCACTTCCACCTCCACGAGATCATGGGGGCGACGGGGTCAGGCACCTGACCGTAGAGGGGCCGGCGGGCATTACCCCCGCCCCCCAAACCGCAGGTGGCTACACACGGGTGGCCGCCCCCCCCTGTGCC
>CAZTTY010000052.1:25296-30600 GCA_964616815.1 uncultured Gemmatimonadaceae bacterium
GGGGCGCGGGGGCCCGGCCCCGGACGGTTGGGGGGCGGGGGCCAGGCCCGCCGGCCCCTCTACGGTCAGGTGCCTACAGTCGGGTGCCCGACCCCCTGTTCGCCAGCGCGGCCGCGACTCGCTCCCCCGCCCTGCCGTCCCAACCCTCCGGCCTCCGGGCGCCGTTCTTACGTGTCGCCGCCCGTACCAGCGCCGGCAGCTCGCCCGGCTCGCGTACCAGACGGTTCGTGCCTTCCGTGATCGTGATCGGCCGCTCGGTGTTCGGCCGCAGCGTCAGACACGGAACGCCCAGCGCAGTCGTCTCCTCCTGCAGTCCGCCGGAATCCGTGACCACCACGTGCGCGCCGCTCACGAGGTCGAGCATCTCCGGGTACGCCAGCGGCTCCATCAGCTCCACGCTCCCCATGTCGAGCGAGAGATCGTTCAACCGCTGCCGCGTCCGCGGGTGCACGGGGAAAATCACCCGTCGCTCGCGAGCCATCTCCGCCAGCGCTCCCGCGATCGCGCGCAGCCGCTCGGGGATGTCCACATTGCTCGGACGGTGCAGCGTCACCGCCACCGCCTCGCTGTCGCCCACACCGAGCCGCTCGCGGAAGCCGCTCCGCTTCGCGGCATCGAGCGAGTAGTAGAGAGTGTCGATCATCACGTTCCCCACGAACACGATCTCCGCCTCGGGCTCCCCTTCCGCGCGCAGCGTCGCGTCGGCGTCGCGCGAAGGCGTGAGCAGCAGATCGGCGAGACGGTCCGTCACGATCCGGTTGACCTCCTCCGGCATCGTACGATCGTTGCTGCGCAGACCCGCCTCCACGTGCGCCACCTTGACGCCGAGCTTCGACGCCACGATCGCGGCCGCCATGGTGGAGTTCACATCCCCGTACACCACCAGCCAGTCCGGCTTCTGCTCCAGGAGCACGGGCTCGATGCCGGTCATCACGCGCGCGGCCTGCACCGCGTGGCTCGCGCTCCCCACGCCGAGGTTGATGTCCGGCGCCGGGATCCCGAGGTCGCGGAAGAACCCTTCGGAGAGCGATTCGTCGTAGTGCTGCCCCGTGTGCACCACCACCTGGTCGAGCCCCACCGCGCGCGCGGCGCGATGCACGGGCGCGAGCTTGGGGAAGTTGGGGCGCGCGCCCACTACATGCAGAAGCTTCACTGTAAGGATGTCTTTCGGAGGGAGTCGACGGAGCACCGGCGCGTTTCTTGGACGCTCGAAACACGGTGCGGTCACGTACGCTACCCGGCCGGGGGCGTGTAATCAAGGACGTGGCCGCCCCGCTCGCGACGGTGCCGGCGGCTGGCCGGCCACTTTTCGGCGCGCTATGATTTCGGGGCCGCACGATCGCCGATGTCCTCGCACCGCGAAGCTGCGCCCGAATCGTCGCGACGAGACTGTCGCATCGAGCCCGAGCGATGCCTCGACGTCGAGGGCGCGATCCTTGCCCGCCTTCCTGCGCACATGAGCGATTCCATCACCCTCACTCTCCGTGCCCAACCCGACTCGATCGTCGAAGCCGAGTCGGTCACGCCCGACCGCTTGGCCTCTCTCTCGAGCACGGAGATCGCACACCTCCCGCTCTGGAGCGGCCGCGAGCAACTGGCGCTCGGCGATCTGTTCGACATTCGCGGCGAACGCTCCGCGCACGTGCGCGCGATCGGCGACCTCTCGCGCATGGACGCGCTCGGCGCGGCGATGTCGGACGGTGAGCTCGTCGTGGAGGGAAACGTGGGCCGCTACGTGGGCTCGCGCATGAGCGGCGGCGTGCTGCGCGTCGACGGCAGCGCGGGCGACGGAGCCGGACTCGAGATGGCCGGCGGCCTCCTCGACATCGCGGGCGATGCCGGCGATCGCGTGGGCGCCTCACGGCTGGGCGCATCGAAGGGTATGCTCGGCGGCGAGATCATCGTACGCGGCGGGCTGGGCGCCGAGGCCGGAACGCGGATGCGCCGCGGAATCATCGTGTGCTCGCGCGCGGGCGACCGCGCGGGCGAGGCCATGATCGCCGGCAGCGTCATCGTGCTGGGCGACGCCGGGAGCGATATCGGCCGCTACAACAAGCGCGGGAGCATCGTGGTGCTCGGCAATGCGGAGATCCCGGCCACCTACACCTTCGCGTGCACGTACCGCCCGCCGCATCTGGCGCTGACGTTGCGGTACCTCCGGTCGAAGCATGGACTCGACATCGCCGACGATCGCCTTCGCGGCCGCTACGGGCGTTACTCCGGCGACATCTCCATGCTCGAGGGCACGAGCGGAGAGATGCTTCGATGGACGAGCGCGGCATGACCGACGGCGAAAACCCCACGGCAGCCGGCGCCGCGGCCGACGAGCACGCCGCCGCGCACGGCGACCTCCAACTCAACGAGCGCGCCTGCGCCATGGCCGACGAGCTGGAGTCGCGCGCCGACGAGCTTCGCATCGCCGTCGTCCGGCTCCCGTCCGGCGCGCGCGTGCTGGACGCGGGCGTGAGCTCGCCCGGCGGAATAGGCGCGGGCATGGGCCTCGCCCGCCTCTGCATGTCGGGCCTGGGGAATATTAGTACCACAACGCTACTTATTGGCGATACCCCCTACGCCGGGATCCGCGTCTGGACCGACCACCCCGCCGTGGCCTGCATGGCGTCGCAGTACGCCGGCTGGGCGCTTCAAGTGGAGAAGTATTTCGCGATGGCGTCGGGCCCTC
Organism: uncultured Gemmatimonadaceae bacterium; assembly: GCA_964616815.1. Taxonomy (GTDB): domain Bacteria; phylum Gemmatimonadota; class Gemmatimonadetes; order Gemmatimonadales; family Gemmatimonadaceae; genus JADGGM01. The sequence goes on from CAZTTY010000052.1 coordinate 27,977, forward strand.
TCCGCGCCGTGGCGCGCGTGGAAACCGAGCTCTTCGACAAACTCGGCTACCGCGAACGAGCCGACCGGGGCGTGCTGGTGCTCGAAGGCCGTAAGCTGCCCGACGATGCCGTGGCCGAATACGTGGCGGAGAAGGCGGGCGTGGACCCCGCGGCGATCACTTTCGCCATCGCTCCAACGGCCTCCCTGGCCGGCGGCATCCAGGTGGTCGCTCGCTCGCTCGAAACCGGGCTCCACAAGATGGAAACGCTCGGCTTCGACGTGCGGCGCGTGGTGAGCGGTATGGGCACCGCTCCCATCCCGCCCGTCGCCGGGGACGATCTCCGTGCGATCGGCCGTACCAATGACTGCGTGCTCTACGGCGGCGAAGCGCGCTTCACCGTGGACGCTGGCGACGACGAGCTGGAGGAGCTCGCGCGCCGACTCCCCGCGTCGGCGTCCGACGACTACGGCACTCCCTTCTACGATATCTTCCAGCGCTACGGCGGCGACTTCTACAAGATAGACAAACTGCTCTTCAGCCCTGCCGAGGTATGGATCACCAGCGCCACTTCGGGCCGCACCTTCCACGGGGGGAAGATGGATCCCGCCGTGTTGAGGAAATCGCTGCTCGGATGACCCGCGGCACCGCGCCGCGACCCGTACGATGAAGATCCCGATCCTCTCCTCCCGCACCGGGTGGCACACCAGCGAGCTCCTGCGCGCGCTCGCGCAGCGCGGCCACGAAGGTGTCACGCTGAAGTACGAGTCGCTGGTCGCGCGCCTCGGTGACCGGCAGGAGCTCCAGGCCGCGGGCGAGGCGCTGCTGGATGCGCCGGCGGTGCTGGCGCGCATCATTCCGAACGGCTCGCTCGAACAGATCATCTACAGAGTCGACGCGCTGCACTGGCTCGAGGACGCCGGCGTGTGCGTTCTGAACTCTCCACGCTCCATAGAGCGCACGGTCGACAAGTTCTACACTTCCTCGATCCTCCAGCGCGCCGGGCTGCCCACGCCCGAGACCGTGGTGTGCGACTCCTTCGACCACGCCATGGACGCGTTTCGCGCGATGGGCGACGTGGTCGTCAAGCCGCTCTTCGGCTCGATGGGCCTGGGTATGGTGCGGGTGAGCGACGAGGAGAGCGCGTGGCGCGTTTTCCGCGCGCTGGAGGCCATACGCGGCGTCTACTATGTGCAGCGCGCCGTGGGCCGGACCGGGACCGCCGGAGCGCGCGACGTGCGCGCCTTCGTGGTGGGCGACCGCGTGCTCGGCGCCATCGAGCGGCGCGCGCCCGCCGGTGGGTGGCGCACCAACGTCGCGCGCGGCGGTATGGCGCGCGCGTTCGAGCTGCCGAGCGAGTGGTGCGCGATGGCACTCCGCGCCGCGCGCGCCGTGGGGGCCGAATACGCCGGAGTGGACCTGCTGCCGGGAACGGGGACGGGGACGGGAGATGACGAAACGGTGTACGTGCTGGAAGTGAATGGCATCCCCGGATGGCGCGGCTTCCAGGAAGCGACATCCATCGACGTGGCCACGGCGATCGTGGATCACCTCCTCGACGCCATTCGCCGGCGCGCGTGATCGACGTGCACGACATCGCGGCCGCGGCGCAGCTCTCCTGTCTGCTGGAGGCGAGCGCGCCCAAACCGGGCAACGTCTCCCCTGGACGGAATTTCCACGACACGCGCTACGAGGACTTCCTCGCCAGCGCCGCGGCCATCGGGCCGGCCTTCGCCGAGGCGGGCGGCGCCACGCTCGGCAGCACCATCCTCGATTCCATCCGCGCCACCGCGCGCTGGACGCGCTCCAACACCAACCTCGGCATCGTGCTTCTGCTGGCTCCCCTCGCACACGCCGCGCACGCGGCCCGCCGCACGCATTGCACGCTCCGCGAGGCGCTAGCGCGAGTTCTGCGCTCCACCACCGTGGGCGATGCGGCCGACGCGTACGAGGCCATCCGCATCGCGCACCCGGCCGGGCTGGGGCGCGTGGACGGTGAGGACGTCGCGTCGGCGCCGAGTGTGGGGCTGCTGGAGGCGATGAAGCTCGCCGCGGAGCGCGACGGAGTGGCGCGCGAGTATGCGACCGACTTCGCCACGACCTTCGAGACCGGCGCGCCGGCTCTGCGGCGCGCGCGGCGCGACGGACTTTCGTGGGACGACGCGGTGCTGGAGTGCTACCTCGTACTCCTGGCCGCCGCGCCCGACACGCACATCGCCCGGAAACTTGGCGGCGGCGCAGCCGTTGATGTAGCGGGGAGCGCGCGCGCCGTGGTCCAGGCGGGGGGCGTTCGCACGGACGCCGGGCGCGACGGTATCGCGCTGCTCGACCGACAGTTGCGCGATCCGGGCAACAGCCGCAACCCCGGCACCACCGCGGACCTCACGGCGGCGGCGATCTACGCCGTGCTGCTGGAGGAACGACTCGAACCGAGCCACGATGGGAACCGCTGAGGACAGGGAACCGATGAGCATGGATCGCGAGTTCAGAGTTAGCGTCACGAAAGACTATCTGGTCTTCGCATCGGCGCATTTCATCACCTTCGCGGGCCACCGCTGCGAATCGCTGCATGGACACAACTACAGAGTGGGCATCACCATCGAAGGCCACCTCGATGAGCAGAGCTGGTACGTGCTCGACTTCTC
>CAZTTY010000053.1:0-28826 GCA_964616815.1 uncultured Gemmatimonadaceae bacterium
GCGGGTATGACTTCATGGGTGTGCAGTTCCTGCTTCCTGCTTCCTGCCCCCTTCTATTCGTATCGCAGCGCTTCCACCGGATCCAGCTTGGCGGCGCGGGCGGCGGGAAGGAGGCCGAAGAGGATGCCCGTGAAGGCGCTCACGGCGAGGGCGGCGATGATGGCGATCGGCGGGATCGAGGCCTGGATCGGAGAGAAGGCGCGGATGGCCCACGTGAGCAGGCCGCCGATGATCAGTCCGATCAGCGCGCCCACGAGGGTGAGCGTGGCCGCCTCCACGAGGAACTGCCAGAGGATCGTGCCTCTCGTAGCCCCCAGCGCCTTGCGGACGCCGATCTCGCGCGTGCGCTCCGTCACGCTGATCATCATTATCGCCACCACGCCAACCCCGCCCACCATGAGACCGATGGCCGAGAGCGTGATCATCACCAGGAAGAAGGTACCCACGATCTTGTTGTACATGTCCATCGCCTTCTCCTGCGTCGTGATGTAGAAGCTGTTGTCCTGTACCGGCTTCAACATCCGCTTGGTGCGCAGGGTAGCGATGGTCTGATCGATGGCGATGTCCTGCTGGATGCCATCGCGTGGCTTGACGGTGAGGAAGAGCCACCAGGTGCTCGCGTTGAGACGACGGCGGGCGGTCTCGTACGACAGTACGGCTTTCGGCTTGTCATCGTTCGAGAACACGTTGGCGGCCGCGTGGTAGACGCCGATCACGCGGAAGGGCATCCCGTTCACCGAGATCGTCTTCCCGACCGCGTTGCTGTCGGGGAATAGCTGGCCCACCATGGCTTCGTTGATGAGCACGACGTTGTCCGCGTCGCGGTCCTCGCGCGCCGTGAAACTCCGCCCCGGATCGATCGTGGCACCCGTCACCTCTGCCCAGCCGGGAGTGAACACATCCACGGGCGCGCCGGGCACCGTGCGATCGAGGTACTTGAATGCGGCCGAGGTGCTGGTCTGGGCCACGACCGCGCGGATGGCCGGCTGTCTCGCTATGGCTTCCGCCTCATCCACGGTGAGGTTCGGGAAACGTCGCCAGGGGCAACTGTCGGCGGAGCCATTGCAGTTCTGGATTCCGGCCGGCGCCTTGGTCACGTAGAACGAGGTCGGACCCGCGGCCGCCATGCTCTCCGCCACTCCAGCGTTTATCCCGTGCACCGCGGCCGACATCGCGGTCACCACGAACACGCCGACCGCGATACCGAGAATCGTGAGGGCCGCCCGTACCTTGTTCTGCCGGATGGCGTCGAGAGCGATGCCGACGCCCTCGAAGAGCGCGTGGAGCCGGTAGCCGATGCTCATCTCACTCGGACCTCAGCGCCGTGATCGGGTCGAGTCGCGATGCGCGGCTCGCGGGGTACGCGCCGGCGAGGATGCCGATTCCCGCCCCGAGCGCGATCGCGACAGCCACGGACCACGGCGCCACGCTCGTGGGAAGCGGCGACACCGCCGCTATCAGGCTCGAGAGACCGTAGCCCAGCGCGATTCCGATGGCCGCTCCCATCAGGCTGAGCGTCGCCGCCTCGACGAGGAACTGTGACATGATGTCGCGCCGCTTCGCGCCGAGCGACTTCCTGATCCCGATCTCGCGCGTTCGCTCCGCCACGGCCACCAGCATGATGTTCATTATGACGATCGCCCCCACCACGAGGCCGACGGCGGGGAGGAAGATTCCCGCGAGCACGAGGTACTTCTGTATGCTCTGCCACGTCGAGAGCGCGGAGGCCGACGACTCGAGGCTGAAATCGTCGGGCTGCGAAGGGTGCAGCTTGTGCCTCCGCCGCATGAGCTCCTGCAGCGCGCCCTCCACTTGCGGCATCGCCTGCGGCGCCGGCGCCTGAACCAGCACTGCGTAGATGTTCCGTGCCCCCGTGAAGCGCGACATGGGCGAGTGGAACGGCGCGATAGCCTGTCTGTCCAGCGACAGCCCGAACGCGGACCCCTGCTTCTCGAGCACGCCTATCACGCGGAACGGAAGCCCCTCGAAGAGGAGCTCCTTTCCGATGGGGTCGAGGCTCGGGAAGTAGTGCTCGGCGGTTTCCGCACCGATGACCACCACGGCCGCGCCGAGGCGGTCTTCCTGCTCGCTGAAAACGCGCCCCTGCGTGACTTCCAGGTTCTTGATGTCGAAGTAGCCGGCGGTCGCGGCGTGCGCGATGGTCTGCGGGCCGGAGGCGATGTAGCGCGATTGCGGCGTGAGCCAGTCCACATCATCGATGGCCCACTTGGCGCCTGCCGGCAGGTTGTCGCGGATGGCGATGGCGTCGGCCTCCTTGATGTACGGGCGCCGCTGCCATTCCTTCCACTGCTCCTCCGTCACGTTCCCCATGTTGAAGTCGGGGAAGCGGCGGACGTTGATCGTGTTGATGCCGAGGAATTTTCCGGCGAAGGCGTCCTCCATGTAGTTCCCCATCCCGTTCACGATCGACACGACCGCGATGAGGAACATCACGCCGATGGTCACGCCGAGAAGGGTGAAGAAGCTCTTGAGCTTCTGCACCCTTATCTGCGACAGGGCGAGGCGGGCGGCTTCGAAGAGTGGCATCAGGCTCCCGACATCACTTTGCCCACGAACTGTTCACGGCGCTCGTCGGAGGCGATGCGACCGTCGCGAAGCACCACGACCCGGCGCGCGTGGGCGGCGATGTCGGGTTCGTGCGTAACCATGATCACCGTCTGGCCGCCGCTCGCGAGGCCCTCGAACACGCGCATGATCTCGTCGGATGTCTGCGAGTCGAGGTTGCCCGTAGGCTCGTCGGCGAGGAGGATGGCCGGATTGTTGATCAGAGCGCGCGCGATGGCCACGCGCTGCCGCTGGCCGCCGGAGAGCTCGTTCGGGCGATGGTCCACCCGTTCGCCCAGTTGGACTTTCTCCAGCGCTTCCCTGGCGCGCCGCTTCCGCTCCGCGGCGGGTACGCCGGCATAGACCAGCGGAAGCTCCACGTTGTGCAGCGCGGTGGCGCGCGGCAGCAGGTTGAAGGTCTGGAACACGAAGCCGATGTCGCGGTTGCGCACTCGCGCGAGCTCATCGTCCTTCATCTTCGAAACCAGCTCGCCGTTGAGCCAGTACTCGCCGGCGTTGGGCGTGTCGAGGCAGCCGACGATGTTCATCAGCGTGGACTTCCCCGACCCCGACGGCCCCATGATCGCCACGTACTCGTTGCGGCGGATGGCGAGATCCACGCCGCGCAGCGCGTGCACCACTTCGCCGCCCATGTCGTAATCGCGGCGGATGCCGCGCGTGACGATCACCCACTCGCGACCGGGTGCCACGCCCTGATTACCGACCACGACCTGCCGCTCGGCTGTATTGCTTACGAGATCGTCCTGCATTTCAGCAGCACTCACGTGCCAACCCCCTTCTGTTCGCCCTGTTTGGTACCGCGCACCAGTGTGCCTTCCTTGAGATCGCGGATCGCCTGATAGCTGCCCGACACGATGGTTTCGCCACCTTGCAGGCCGTCTGTCACCTCGAAGTAGTCTTCGCCGGCGATCCCTATCTTTACGGGCTGGAAGGTCACCTTGTTGTCGGCGCCAATCACGAATACCCCTTCCACCTCCTTCTGGCCCACCTGCTGTTCCGGACGGGCGCCGAGCGCGAGCTGCGCGGAGTCGCCGCTCTGGTCGGCCTGACGGTCGCGAACGGTGAGCGCGATGATCGGGATGGCGAGCACCTGGGTGCGCGTGGCCGTGACGATCTTCGCGGTGGCCGAGAAGTCGGGGCGCGTGTCGGGCGGCGGGTTGAGCAGCATGACCTTGACTTCGTAGTCCACTGCCTGGTCCGTGCTCTGGGCGGAGCCGGCGGTCGGGTTCTGCACCGAGCTGTTGGCTATCTCCACCACCCTTCCGATGAACGTGGTATCGGGGAAGGCGTCGATCTGCACTACCGCCGAGTCACCCAGCGAGACCCGGGCGACGTCGGTCTCATCCACTTTGACGGTGGTCTCGAGGGTGTCCATGTTGCTGATGGTGAGGAGCAGCGCGGCGTCCTTGTTGAAGGTGCCTGGCACCGCCGTCTCGCCCTGCTCCACGTTCAGGCGCGTGACCTTCCCGGAGAGGGGGGCGCTGATGGTGGTCTTCGCGAGGTTCGACTGCGCGTTGCTGAGCGCGGCGAGACTCTGCTCCACCATGTGGCTGGCGGAGTTGAAGAGCGCCTGGTTGACGTCCACGGTGGTTCTGAGCTGCTCCATCTGCTCCTCGGAGACGAGCGTCGCGTTGCTCTTGCGAATCGCCTCCGAGCGCTGCATCGCGCTCTGCGACTGCTCCAGGTTGGCCTTGGCCCGCGCCATGTCCGCGCGCGCCGAGGCGACCGCGGCGTGCGCACGCTGTACCTCGGCCTCGTAGGTGGCCGGGTCGATCTGGAGAAGGAACTGCCCCTTCTTGACCATGTTGCCTTCCTTCACCGCCAGGCGGACGATGCGCCCCGACACGTCGGAGGCGACATCCACCTTGACGCGCGGCTCCACCTGGCCGCTCGCCGTCACCGACGCGACGAGGTCGCGCTTGCCCACCGTCTCCTCGCGCACATCCACGGCCTTGTTGCCGCGTTTGGACGCGCCGAGAAAGATGACTCCCCCCACCAGGAGGACGAGAATGGTGGCTATGCTCCACTTCGCACGTTGACTCATGCTGTTCCCCGGTAATTGCCGTCAGCGCAGCGGCCGCCCGACCGCGTTCTCGAGCTGCGCAAATGAAATATGATAATTGTAGATCGCGTTGATGCGGTCGTTCTCGGCCTGCTCGTAGCTGGCTCTCGAGTTGGCGAGCTCGAGGTAGTCCGCAGCACCCACTCTGTAGCGTTCCTGGGCGAGCTCCAGCTCCTGGCGCGCCATGGCCGCGTTCTGCTCCTGCTGCTCCACTATCTTCGCGTTGGTCACCACCTGCAGGTAGCCGGCGGTCACGTCCGCCGTGACGGCGAGCTCCTGCTTCCTGATGTTGTAGCGCGCGTCGTTGCGCTGCGCCTTGGCCTCCTCGATCCGCTGCTCGCGCTGAAAGCCATCGAAAATCGGCAGCGAGAGCAGCGCGCTCACCTGGAAGGGCTGCTTGGTGAAGCCAAAGGGGAACTGGTCGTTGTCCGAGCGGATCTGGGCCGCGGTGCTGGGCCCGAAGCGGGGGAGCCCGTCGCACTGTCCCTGGATGCTCGGCATCCCCGCACCCACACGCAGGGAGTCCTGTGTGTAGCAGCTCGCGATGGAGCTCCGCATCTGGCTCTCGGCCAGCGTGACGGGATAGTTGCTGTTGGCGTACTGGTACGTGTAGCCGCCCCAGCCCGCATTCAACTGCAGCGACGGGATGTACTGCGACTGCGCCGTCTTCACGCTCAGCGACGCCACGTCGTCGCGCGCGCGAAGCGCGTTGAGCGCCGGGTTCCTCTCCCGCGCCATCGCGAGCACCGACTCCAGCGTGAAGTCCGGGGCGCGGACGGGGAAGTCGGTGGTGAGCCGGACATCGGCCGGCTGCTGCACGCCCAGCGTCTGGAAGAGGCGGAGCTTGTCGATCTCCACCTGGTTGTGCGCCTGGAGCGCGGCCACCTTGGCCTGCCCCAGCGCCACCTCGGCGTTCGTGACCTCGAGCTGGGTCCCCGAGCCCACCGCCATCTTCGCCTTCGCGACCTCGAGCTGTACCTCGCTCTGGATGACCAGCGAGTCGTTGAGCTCGGCCTTGGCGCGCGAGGCGAGCGCGTTGAGGTAGTTCTGCTCCACCGTGGAACGCACGAGCTGGGCCGACCCGGCGATGTCCGCATCCGCCGCCTTCACCGTGGAAGACTGGATCTTCGGGTTCAGGAAGGTGGTGGCGTTGAGCTGGAGGGTCAGGTTCAGCGAGTAGAACGACTGGTATATGTCGGAGGCTACCTCGAAGCCGGTGACGCCGTTGATCGGCTGTCCACCCGACTGCCGGTAGCTGCCCTGCAGCGAGGCGCTCACGCTGGGCAGGAACGCTCCGTACGCGGCGCGCTTTCCGGCCGAGGCGGCGCGCCTGCGGTCCTTCGTAGAGAGGAAGTCGGGGTTGTTCTCGAGGGCCAGCGCTATCGCGTCATCGAGCGTCAGCGTGGGGCCGGTACCGGCGGTGTCGCCGCGAAGGGTACCGGTGGTGTCGGCGCCGGCGGTGGTGTCGGTCCGGGTCGTGGTGGGAATCTGGGCGGAAGCGGAGCCGAACGAGAGCGCCGTCAGCGCAGCGGCGATCGCCGCGGCGACGAGCCGGGTGGATTGCATCGTGTGAGTTCCTCGCGTGGTGTCTGCCTCCCCTACGCGGCGAGCCGAGGGGCGGTTTCAGGGGCAGACCGAAATGAAGCGCCCCACGAGAGGCGGGGCGAGGGGGCGGAGAGGGGAAACCGGATGTGGCGGGGTGAAGCGCCGCTCAACGGGGTGCTTCGTCGCGGGTGGCCGTGATGCCGCGTGCGTCGAGCGCCACCTTGAGCACGCGTCCCTGGTCGTCCACCCATACGTGGCGCGTGCCGCCCCCCGGCTCGGTCAGCACGAGGAGTCGCGCCGTGATGCCGCGGCCGCCTATGGTGACCGCGTCGTTCCCCTGTGAGGCGAGGCGCATCACCACCTGTGCGTTGCGCTGCGGGACGACCACCGGTACGGTGGCGGCGTCCGGCGACCGCGAGGCGCGCCGCGCCAGAAAGTAGTACTGGTGGAATACGTGGTCATCGAGGACGAGCGCGCCGTCGGCCACGATGTATTCCTTGGTGGATTCCCCGCGTGCGGTCTTCACCTGGGCGCTGATGCGGCCGCGGCCGACTATGGCGCGGAGCCGCTCGCGCACCTCGCCACCCTCGCGGACCTCGAGCTGGTAGGCGAGCGGGGCGAAGGAGTCGTCGGCGCGGAGCGCGGGCGAGAGCCTCTCGGCGTCGAACTCCACGGTCGCGTTGGCGACGTACACATCGCCGCCGGGACCGGGGGTGCGGCGGATGGTGAACACTTCGCGGCCGATCTTCGTCCCGGAGCGGCTGATCGTGAAGCTCCCCTCGTCCACCACTGTCACCTGCGACGGAGCCGCGGCGGGTACCGCCAGCAGGGTGGCGGAGAGGAGGCCGAAGTATCGCATATTCAAAGCTAATACCCGGAGTCGGAGGGAGGGTTTCACGAATCGGCGGCCGGCGCGAGGAATATGCGCTCGCGAATGCGCTGGCGGATGCGTTCGTAGATCGCCCGGCCCTTCTCCGCGGTGGCCAGTGTGGGGCGGCCGATCGAACCGGCGCTCCCCTTGGGGACGCGCAGTTGCCCCCTGCGGTAACGCCTCAGCGATTCGGGAGACATCATGTAGTCGCGTGCCCATTCCATGTGGACGAGCTCCGGCGCAAGATAGAGCATGAGCGAAGTATCCGCCTCGCCGCCGTGCATGTGCCCATCCTGTCCTTCGAGCAGATCGTCTATGCGCACCGCGTATATGTCCACCACGCGCACGCGCGCGAGCCGGGTTATCACGGTGTCGATGGCTTCCTGGTGTGCGTCGTAGTCGTGCGCGGTGAGGAGGATGAACTCGCGAAAGCCCGACGCTTCCCAGGAAGCGAGGAGGTCGTTGAGCATGCGGTGGAGCGTCTTGCGGCGCATCGACGCGTTGCCGGGGAAATCCCGTTCTTCCGGGGTATTCACCCCGTATTCCACGGTGGGCGCGCGCAGCACGCCGGTGGTGGCGGAGAGGTCGTCGGCCAGCCGCTCGGCGATGACCGTGGCGCAGCCGATGGGAAGGTGCGGCCCGTGTTGCTCGCACGCTCCCACGGGAATTATCAATCGGGGGTCGGCGGCCATGGCGGCCGCGACCTGCGCCGGTCCCATTTCTTTCATGCGCCTGGGATGAACATCCACGGCGCGAGGTGGCAGGGTCATTTCGAGTAAGGATGATGTGACGCCGGCCGCGGGCGCCGGCGCCTCTGGCGGGTCGGCGCTCTGGACGCATATCTGGACGATAACCGCCGGCGCGGCGATCGTGGCCGGTGCGCTGTGGCTCCGCGACCCGCGGATACCTTATCTCCTGTCTTCGCTCCTCGCCACGGTAGTGGCGCTGGGCGCCGCTACGCGCTGGACTCGCCGCCACCGAGCGTGGGCGTCGGCCGCCCTCCTGGCGACCGTCCTGTTCTGCGCGGTCGCCTTCGCGGCGCAGCGGACGCTGGACGAGATCGAGCATAGCTGGCCGACTTTCGGCGCGTCGCTGCTCGAGCGCGGCGCTGCTACGCTCGGCGATCGCCTCTCGGCCGCGTCGCGGGAGCTGCGCCGAAGCGCGCAGCGAGCCGTCCAGGCGCCCGTGCAGGTGGCCGACGCTTTCGAGGCGCTCGAACGGGAGGTGGGCTCGCGCCCCGCGCGCGGCGTCGCGCTGTACCGGCGGGGCGTGCCCGTCGCGTGGGCGGGGCAGGTCACCACGGCCACCGATTCGCTGGTCGCGCCGCTGGGCGTGGTGTACTCGCCCTTCTACGTGACGCTCTACGCGGCCGTGGTGGACGGCGAGTCTCGCGCCGTGGCCACGGCCACCATACACTCGGTGCCGCCCGGCGACGAGTTCGCGCCCGCCATCACCAACCAGGTGGCGCGCTCCGTGGGGCTGCACGGTTTCGAGGTGGCTCCGCGCGCTCCGGCGCTCATGGACACCGGTGCCGTGGTATTCGCGCCGGTGGGCGACACTCTGCTGGTCGCCCGCGCGGTGGCGCCGGGCATGGAGGAGGCGCGACTCCTGGCGCTGGAACGCGTTCGTGGGCGCGGAGCCGCCGCGCTGGTTCTCACGCTGGTGCTCTACCTGGTGGCGGTGTGGAAGAGCGAGCGCGCGGTACGCTGGCGGATGGTGCCGCTGCTGGTAGCGCTCGGCGTGGTCGCGCTGGTGCCCCTGAGCATGTTCTCGAGTCGCTGGGTGCTCTTCGATCCCACCGTCTACTACGCCGAGGCCGGAGGGCCGCTCACGGGGAGTGTCGGAGCGATGGGACTCGCGGCGGCGATCGTGCTGCTCGCGCTCCTGCTGGCCATGCGATCGACGCGGCTCGGACCCGGACAGCGCACGGCGATCGCGCTGCTCCCTCCGCTCGCGGCGGGCGGCGCGCTCCTGCTCCGTACGCTGGCGGCGGGCGTGACGCCGCCGCCGGGCGGGGTGAGCGCCACGCTCTGGATCGCGTGGGAGGTGGCGCTTTTCCTGGTGGCGACGGCGCTGCTCACGGCCGCGATGGTGGCGGGGCAGGCCGCGCTCGCCCGCTCGTGGCGCGGACTTCCGCCAGCGGTGGCGCCGCTGCTGGCCGCGGCAGCCGCCGCGGCGGGACCCATGGTACTCGCCACGCCCGGCGTGTGGCCCTCCTGGTACTTCGTGCTCTGGGCCGCCGCTGTGGTCGCGGCGGTATTCGCTCGGCGGCACTGGTGGCTGGTGCTCACCGCCGGCGCGGTGGCGGCGCTGGGCGCCGCGACGCTCACGTGGAGCGCCGGCGTGGGAGGCCGCGCGCTGCTCGCCGATCGCGACGTATCGGGACTGAGCGAGGTGCAGCCCGACGTGGTCGCGGTCCTGCGCCGCCTGGCGGTCGCCATCTCGTCGGAAGGCGCTCCGCGTACCGAGGCCGACCTCGCGCGGCTGTACGTGAGCTCCGACCTCATGGGAGCCGATTATCCCGTGGAGCTGCGCGAGGTGGAGTCCGGCGGCGCCACATCGGCGCGAGTGGCACTCGCGGCGATGACGGTGCCCGAGGGCGCGCTCGCCGACGTGGCCGCGGAGGCGCGCGCGTCGCGCGAAGTGGTGGTGCGCACCGTGCTCGGAATGCCGGGCCAGCTCACGATTCTCGCCGTGCCGCACCCCGGCGGCTCGGTGACCGCCGTGACGGTGGGGCCGCGCACGCGCCTTATCCCCGAGGATCCTTTCGACGCGCTGCTGGGACTGGGCGAGCGGGAGAGCGGACCACCGCCGTACGCGATGTCGCTGCTCGGCGTGGAGCCGATCTGGCCGCTCACGCCCGACAGCACGCGCTGGTACCGCTCGGGACGGCAGCTCCACGGGAATCGCCTGGTTCAGACGGCGCGCGGTCCGATGCGCGCCCACATGGAGATCGACCTGCGGCCGCAGGCGATCCTGGTGCAGCGCGCCACGCTCGTGGTGCTGCTCGATCTGATGTGTCTGGCCGTACTATGGACGATCAGCGCCCTTCCCGAGCCGGCGTTCCGCTCGCGAGTCGCGGAGCGGGCCAGGAGCTGGGCGTACAGCTTCCGGGCGCGCCTCACTCTCGTACTCTTCGGATTCTTCGTACTGCCGGCGCTTGCGTTCGCCGTATGGAGCTATCAGCGCCTCCAACTGGAGGACCGCCAGTCGCGCGACCTGCTGGTTCGCGAGACGTTGCGCGCCTACAACGAAAGTGCCGCCGAGGAAGATTCGGAGCCGCTCGCCGTGAGCGGCGCGCGGCTCGGCACGCCGCTCATCGTCTATCGCTACGGCGAGCTCACGGCGGCGAGCGAGCCGCTCTTCGATGCGATCGCGCCGATGGGCCGCTTCCTGCCGAGCGACGTGTATCAGCGGCTCCGGCTGGGTCGGGAGGAGTACACGAGCCGCCGCCTCGAGCTGGGCAATGGGTCCGCTCTCTTCGGTTACCTCTCCGCGCCCACGCCGTGGAGCGAGCGGGTGGTGACCGCGGCGCCGGCGCGGGGAAGCGAATACCTGCTGGACCAGCGGCGGCGCGACCTGGGCGTGCTGGTGCTCTTCGCCACCGTGCTCGGCGCGCTCGGCGCGCTGCTCCTGAGCCGCCTGGCGTCGCGCTCGCTGGCGCGCCCCATCGGGAACCTTCGCGAGGCAGCGCTCGCCATCGCGGGCGGAGAAAGCGAGCCGCCGCTCGAACGCCGCGCGCCGGAGGAGTTCGAGCCCGTGTTCTCCGCCTTCCGCAGGATGGCCGCGGATCTCGGTGCCAGCAGGAGCGCGCTCGAGACGGCGCAGCGGCGCACGGCCACGGTGCTGCGCAACGTGGCCAGCGGCGTGGTGGCGCTCTCGGTCGACGGCGAGGTGCTCTTCTCGAATCCGCGCGCATCCGCCCTGCTCGACTCGCCGCTGGTGGGACTGCGGCTCGCGGAGGTGGCGCCCGCGCTGGCCGGCCGGGTCGCGGAGTTCGTGCGGCGTGGCGCGGCCGAGGAGGAGCTCGATCTCGAGGCGGGCGGCAGGCAGTTGCAGGGCCGGCTCGTGCGCCTCGCCGGGAGCGGGGAAGGAGTGGTGCTCACGCTGGATGACGTGACGGAGCTGGCGCGCGCGCAGCGCGTCATAGCGTGGGGGGAGATGGCGCGCCAGGTCGCGCACGAAATCAAAAATCCATTGACTCCCATACGACTCGGCGTTCAGCACCTCCGGCGGGCGCACGCCGATGCGCGCCCCGAGTTCGGCGAGATCCTGGCCTCCAACGTGGAACGGATACTCGCCGAGATAGACCGCCTCGACGAGATCGCGCGCAGCTTCAGCCGCTACGGGATGGCGCCCGCGGAGCGCCAGCCGCCGGAGGTGGTGGACGTCTCGGCGGTGGCGACGGACGTGGTGGGGCTGGAACGGATGGGAGGGGACGGGAGGCGTGAACGCGCCGGGTCGGGCGCGGTGGACTGGAAGCTGAGCGGAGCGGAGCACCCGCTGCGCGCCGTGGCGCGCCCGGAGGAGTTGAGGGAAGTGCTGCTCAACGTGCTCGAGAACGCGCGCCTCGCCGGAGCGAGCAGCGTGGAGCTGCGCTGCGGGCGGTCCGATGGCAGGATCGTGATCGAGGTACACGACGACGGATCCGGCGTGCCGGCCGACGTGCTTCCGCGGCTCTTCGAGCCGCATTTCTCGACGCGCTCGTCGGGGAGCGGACTGGGCCTCGCCACGAGCCGGCAGCTCCTGGAGAGCTGGGGGGGCGCGATCGCGATCGCGAGCACGGAGGGGAAGGGAACCCGCGTACGGATCGAGCTGCTGGCGCACCGTGACAGCGGGACGGACGCGCGTGCGTGAGGGCCGCCGCTGCCGGGCGCGCTTGCCGCAGCCCTTCCCAGTCATCTGATTTGGGGGATGGAAGGTTCGCTGATGCCGCTCACGCGGCCGGACGACGATGTCAAGCAGGCCAGGCTCGACAGGATGAAGCGACTCGCCACGGGCCTCCTCGTGGCGGCGACGCTCGTCTTCGGCGTCACCCGGGTTCTCGAGCACAGCCATCCGTGGCTCGGCTTCATCCGCGCCACCGCGGAGGCGGCCATGATCGGTGCGCTCGCCGACTGGTTCGCGGTCACGGCGCTGTTCCGACATCCGATGGGCCTGCCGATTCCGCACACGGCCATCGTCGCGAGGCGCAAGGACCGGATCGGCCGTACGCTCGGCAACTTCGTGCAGAACAACTTCCTGTCGCGCCCCGTGCTGCAGAGCAAACTCGAGGGAATCCGCATGGCCGAACGGGCCGCGCAGTGGCTCGCGAAGCCGCGGAATGCCCGGCTGATCGCGCGTCAGGTGGCCGCCGGACTCGCGCGCACGGCGGAGGCCATTCCGGAGGAGGAGGCGTCGCGTCTCATCGCTCACACTCTGGAAGAGCGGGTGCGGGGCACCCGGGCGGCGCCGCTGCTGGGCAACGTGCTCCTTCTCGTGGCGTCGGACGGGCGGCATCAGGAGCTCCTCGACGACGCGCTCAGGCTGGTGGCGCAAGCTGTGGAGGACAACCGCGACCTGATCCGGATCAAGGTGCTGGAGGAGAGTCCGTGGTGGGTACCCGGCGTGGTGGACGAGCGCATCTATCAGAAGATCCTCTCGGCCACGGAGAACCTCATCCACGAGGTGCGCAGCGATCCGGCACACCCGCTCCGCGCCAAGTTCGATGTGGCGCTGGCGAAGTTCATCGACAAGCTCCGGACCTCGCCCGCCATGATCGAGAAGGCCGAGGAGATGAAGCGCGAGCTGCTGGGTCCGGAAGTGCTGGACGAGCTGGCCGAGTCCGCGTGGCGCAGCGTGCGCGATGGTCTGGTGAGCTACGCTTCGCGCGAGGCCGAAGAGGGGCCGGGCGCACTCGAGCGCGGGCTCACCTCCTTCGCCGAAGCGCTCCTCTCGAATAGCGCGCTCCTCTCCGAGATCGACGAGTTCGCCACCAGGTCGGCGCTGGCGATAGTGGACGAGCACAGGCATCAGGCGGGCGAGCTGATCTCCAACACGGTGAGCGCGTGGGACCCGGATGCCACCTCGCACCGCATCGAGCTGGCCATCGGGCGCGATCTGCAATTCATCCGGATCAACGGTACGATCGTGGGCGGGCTGGCTGGCCTGGCGATCTACACCATCTCGCGATTCCTCTGAGGTCGGCCGCCGTTCGACCCCGCCGTGTTATCTTGGCAACGCGCGGCGTCGCCATGCGGGCGACCGCGTGTCGCTCCCATACCGGTTCGTGGTGGTGAAATGCTGGCTTCATCGATTCCCGTGGAGATCACCGACGCGGTCAACGCGCGGATACTCGCCGAGTCCGAAGACCGGATCTCCGGCTTTCTCGAAGACCCCTTCGCCGAGATAGCGCGCCGCTCCGGCGTGCCGCTCGACACGGTGCTGGAGCGCATCGCGGCCATGCTCGCCGCCGGCACCATCCGCCGCGTGCGCCAGACGCTGCTGGCCACCAACCTCGCCCCCGGCGCTCTCATCGCCTGGAGGATCCCGGCCGAGCGGCTGGACGCCGGGTTCGACTACCTCTCGCGCGACGACCCGTTCTCCGGCCACGTGGTGATCCGTTCCACGGATGCGGAGACCACGGGCTCGGCGTACCGCCTCTGGACCACGCTCAAGGTGCCGCGTGGATTCTCCATGCGTAAGCACTGCGACTGGCTCCGCCGGCGCATCGGCGCGGAGGCCTTCCTGGTGATGCCCGCGAAGGCGCTCTTCGCGCTGGGAGTGGGGCACGTGCGGCGCCGCGGGATGGCGCCGGGGAGCCGCACCGAGGAGCCGGGCCGGGTGATCCATCCACACATCGTGGAGCTGAGCGAACGCGAATGGCGCATCCTCGAGCCGCTCAAGCGCGAGTTCGCCGCGGAGGAGATCAGGGCGGATCCGTGGGCGGCGCGCGCGAGGGAGGCCGGCGTGTCGCGCGAGGAGTTCCTGCGCGTGGCTCGGTCGCTGGAGGAGCGCGGCGTGATCGGACGATTCTCGACTTTTCTGGAGCACGTGAAGCCCTCCGCTGCGGGAACGCGCGTGACTCGCTACAATGCACTCTTCCACTGGCGGGTGCCGCCGGGGCGGGAGCTGGAAGCGGGGATGGAGGTGGGCCGCCACCACATCCTCACTCACGCGTACTGGCGCGAGGGCGGTCCGGCGTTCGCCGACGTCAACCTCATGGCCGTGGCGCACGGAACGGACAAGTCGCTGGTGCTGGCGCACAAGGCGGCGATCGACGACCACCTCGGGGAGGCGGGCATTCCGGTGAGCTACACGAACGTGTTCTGGGGCGGACGGAGCGAGATCAAGCCGTCGGAGATCTCGCCGGTGGCCTACGCCGCGTGGTGTGCCTCGGTCGGCGTGGATCGCGAGGCGATGCGCGAGGACGCGGCATGATGAGGTCCGGTGCGGCGAGGCGGCTCGCCGTGGCGCTGCTGACTCTGTTGGCCGCTGGTGCGCTCGCATGCAGCGAAGGCGATGCCAGCAACGGCGCGGAGCGCGACAGCGCCACGGCCGGGGGCGAAGCCCCGCGGCCCGATGGGGCGGCCGCCGAGCCGGTGGACAGCGCCGTGCTCGCGGCGCGCGCCGCCACGGCCCACTGGCAGGAGGTGTGCGCCTCGGATTCTGCGGCCGTCCGGCACCGCGCCGCGGTCGCGGCGGCCGACCGCGCCGCGGCCGACTCGCTGCGCGTCGCGGACTCCACTCGCGCGGCGCTGATCGACTCGCTCTCGCGCGACACCACCCGCGCCGCCCGCACGAAGCTGGCATCGCTGCGGGCGCAGAAGCCGGCCGCCGCGAAGGACCCGCCGGCGTGGGCCGGGAAGGTGGCCAGGCGCGCGCTGTCGCAGACGCCGCTTCCCGGGGCGCTATTCCCCGGCTGTCGCGTGGTGGCATACTACGGCAACCCGTTCTCGCGCCGCATGGGCATACTCGGCGAGATCGCCCCCGACAGCATGCTCGCGCGGCTCGCGCGGCAGGCCGCCGCCTACCAGCAGGCGGATCCATCCACGCACGTGGTGCCGGCGCTGGAGCTCATCGCCATCGTCGCGCAGGCGGATGCCGGGCGCGATGGGCTGTACCGCGCACGGATGCCCGACTCGCTCGTCGAGCGCGTGGCGTCGTGGGCCGAGGAAAAGGGCTACATCCTGATCCTCGACATCCAGAACGGGCACAGCGACATGGCCCGCGAAGTGTCGTCGCTGGTGCCGTTCCTGAAGCGCCCCAACGTACACCTGGCGCTGGATCCGGAGTTCGCCATGCCGGGGAAGAAGCGGCCCGGCACGGTGATAGGCACGCTCGACGCGCGCGAGGTGAACCAGGCCGTGGATACGCTCGCCCGGCTCGTGACGGAGTACGAGCTGCCTCCGAAGATGCTCATAGTACACCGCTTCACGCGGCCCATGCTCACCAACCAGGAGCAGATCCGGCTGGATCCGCGCGTGCAGGTGGTGATCGACATGGATGGATTCGGCGCGCCGTACCTCAAACGCGACTCGTATCGCCGCTACATCTTCGACCATCCGGTGCAGTTCACCGGCTTCAAGATCTTCTACAAGAACGACCAGCCGATACTGACGCCGGAAGAGGTCGTGAATCTCCTGCCGGTACCCGTGTTCGTGATGTACCAGTGACGTGTGCAGCGGTGATCCACCGGTGAGCGGAGCCGCGCCGCACTTCGTATACGTCCTGGCCCTCCTCTTCACGCCCGACGGCCGCCGGGTAGCGCTCATGCGCCGCACGCGTCCCGCGTGGCAGGCGGGGCGCGTGAACGCGCTCGGCGGCAAGCTCCTGCCCGGCGAGAGTCCCGCGGCGGCGGCCAGCCGCGAGGTGTTCGAGGAGGCGGGCGTGCGGGTGCCCGCGAGCGCCTGGCGCGAGACCGTGGTGTGGCACGACCCCGTCTACCGGATGCACGTGCTGGCGGCTTTCCACGCCGCGGCCGAGGGGGCGCGCACGGCGGAGGACCAGGAGGTATTTCTGGGCGAAGTCCACGCGCTCCCGCGCGAGTGCATCGAGAACCTCCACTGGATGGTGCCGCTCGCCCTCGATAGCGAAGTGGAGCTGCCCATCGAAGTAGCGAGCGCGAACCCGCACGGGTCGGGACTCAGCGAGCCGGTACCTTCGGTGCCTTCGTAGAGCGCGCGAGAGCGACGCGGTTGCGTTTGGCGCCGCGCGCGCGTATCGAGTGTATATAGTCACTCCCGCCTTTCGATTCACGATGCATCTGCTGAAGTACACGTTTCTGCTTTCGGTCGCGCTGGCATGTGCCGGTCCATCTCCCGCCCTCGCCGAGCGTGCCGGAGTGGACTCGGTGGCCTCCGATTCCGTGCTGCGGGCCGCCACGCGCGCGCTCGACGAAGGGAGACCATGGCGCGCCACGCGGATACTCTCGCCGGCGCTGGATGACACGGTGCTGCGAACGCCTGCCGTGGTGTTGACCGCCGCGCGAGCGGCCGCGGGGTGGGGCGGGTGGACCGAGGTGAACCGACTGCTGGCGGATGCCCCCTGGGTGGATTCGCTGGCGAGCGGCGAAGGACGCCTGCTGCTGACGCGCTCGGCGCTGCGGCGCAACGAAGACAGCACCGCGTTGCGCTACGCCCTGAGCGCCGTGCGCACGGCCGGCGGCCGGGCGGCGGAGGGCGAGCGGCTAGTGCTGCTGGCGCGCGCGCTCGACCGACTCGACATGAACGACAGCGCCGCAGCGGCCTACTCCAGGGCGGGCGAACTGCTTCCGGAGATCGGCGACTGGCTGCGGCTGCGCGCGGCCGGAGTGACTTCCTCCGACGCTGCCCGGGCCGCGCTCTACGCGGAGCTCGGGAATCCGGCCGCGCGCGCACGCGTGGGCGCTGTCGAGGCGCGGGCGCTGGAGCGCAGCCGCGAGCTCGCCGGCGCCATGGCGGCGTACGACTCACTCGGTCTCCCGGTGCGCGCGCTGCGGCTGCGGTTGGGCGATTCCGCGTCCGCGGTGCGGCCCACGAAGGGGGACAGTGCGGCGGTGCGCGACGCGCTCCTCGCGCTGCTGAAGGCTCGCGCCGGCAGCTCCGTGGCGCGGGAAGCGCTCGCGCTGCTGGATCAGGCGTTCGGCCGGCTCGGCGCCGAGGACGAGCTGCTGGCCGCGCGCAGCGCCGCCAAGGCGGGACCGGCGGCGCGAGCGGTGGCGGGCTTCGAGCGTGCGTTCGCGGCCGGGCTGGGAAGCTCGCGCGACCGCTTCACCTTCGCCACGCTGCTCTCCCGCCTCGGACGCGATCGCGAAGCGGCCGCGCAGTTCGCGCGCGTCGGGAGCCCCGCGTCGCTCGCGGCTTCGGCGGCGTACCAGCACGCGCGCTCGCTACTCAGGGCAGGCGACGGCTCCGCATCGCGCACGGCGCTGCGCAAGGTGATCCGCGATCATCGCTCCGATACGGAGGCGGCCTCGCACGCGCTGTACTTGCTCGCGGATCTCGCCACGGATGAAGGGCGCGATGGTCCGGCGCGCAGCGCGTACCGCGAGGTGGCGGAGCGCTATCCGCGCTCATCGCTGGCCGCCAGCGCCGCCTTCCGCGCGGCGCTCATCGCGTACGTGAGCGGCTCGTACGAGACCGCCGCACGCGAGTGGGACGGGCTGGCGAAGCAACACTCTTCCTCCAGCGAAGCGCTCGCCGCCAGATACTGGAGCGGGCGCGCGTGGAGCGCCGCCGGGCACGACAGCGCCGCGCGCGCCCGGTGGCGGAGCGTGGAGCGTCACTCGAGCATCTCTTACTATTCGATGCTGGCGGCGCGCCGGCTGGGGGAGGCGCCGTGGGTGCCCGCCGCCGCGGCCGACTCGTTCCTGACAGTCCCCGCCGCCGACAGCGCATTCGCGCGCGCCGCGCTCCTCGAACGGATCGGCATGGAGCCCGAGGCCGACCTCGAGTATGCCTACCTTCAGCGGCACCCGGGCGGGAGCGCCGACAGCATACTGGCAACCGCGGCCGCCTTCCGCGCGCACGGGCTCGCGTCGCGAGGCATCTCGCTCGCGCAGAGCGCGATCGCGCGCGGGGCCGCCCGCGACGCAAAGGCATACCGCCTGCTCTATCCCATATCGCTCGACGCCGCCCTGGCGGCGGAAGCGACCGGGAATGGCCTCGATCCGTCGCTGGTGGCGGCGCTCATCCGGCAGGAGTCGCGCTTCAATCCGCGCGCTACGTCGCCGGTGGGGGCGCGTGGGCTGATGCAGATAATGCCGCGCGTGGGCCATACCATCGCGCGCGGGCTCGACTTTCCCGCGTGGGACGCCGCGCTGTTGTATCAGCCGGATGTGAGTCTGCAGCTCGGCACTTCGCACCTGGCGGATCTCCTCGCGGGCTACACCGACGACGGGCGTGCGCTCGCGGCGTACAACGCGGGGAAGTCGCGTGTGGAGCGGTGGTCCAAGAAAAAGGGTACCGACGACCCCGAGCTTTTCGTAGAGCGCATCCCGTATCGGGAAACCCGCGACTACGTACGCATCATCCAGCGCAATCGCGAGCTGTACGCCAGCCTGTACGGCTGGACCGATTGAGCATTCTTAGAACGACGCGCGGCGGCCGTGCCGTGCCTGCTCGGCCACGGGGCGTGGCGCTTTCGCTCCGATGGGGCGCGATGTGACGTTTCCCCGCATGGCCCGGTTATTCTCGCATGGCCGTAGCTGACGCGCAGATAGTGAAATCGGTTCTCGGTGGCGACACCGAGGCCTTCGGCGTGCTCGTGGATCGCTACCAGGAGCGCTGCCTGCGGCTCGCCATCCACATCGTGGGAAGCCGGGAGGACGCCGAAGACGCCGTTCAGGAGTCGTTCCTCCGGGCGTTCCGTTATCTGGGCGGATACCGGGAGAGGGAGAAGTTCGCCGCCTGGCTGTACAGGATACTGGTCAACCAGTGCCGTACGCTCCTGGCGCGTCGCCGCCGGCTGGAGCTCCCCATGGCGGAGTGGGAGTGGGACGTCACCGCGGTGGCCGATGGAGCGACCGAGCGCGGCGCCCTCCGCGCCGAGCTCGCGCGCGCCCTCGCCCTTCTTCCGCCGGATCAGCGCGAGGCAGTGGTGCTGCGCTTCGCCGAGGATCTGACATACGACGAGATGGCGACTATCACGGGGAGCGGAATCTCAGCGCTGAAAATGCGCGTGCAGCGCGCCTGCGCGCGGCTGCGGCGACTGCTGCTGGAGACGGCCAATGCCTGACCGGGTCGACCTGCTGCCAGAGTGGGCCGTGGCCGAGCTGCGTCGCCCGGTCGATCTCGCGGACGACTTTCGCCAGCGGGTGATGGCCGGCGTGCGCGCGGCGGCGAGGCCATCGGATGGCGTTCGCGCCGGCGGCACCGGCACCGTCTCCGATACCGGCACCGGTGCCGATGCCGAGCCGGCGCGGCGGCGCTCGACCGCCGCTATCACCGCGCGCGCCGCGCGGTCCGAGCCGCGGCGCGGGCGGCGCTTCGTGGTGTCGGGCGCCTTCGTGGCGGTCGCGGCGAGCGTGGCTTGGATGGCGCTGACGCCCTCGATACTCTCCTCTTCGCGCGCGCGGCTCATCCCCGTGCTCGGAGGGGGAAGTGCGGGGAGCGCCCAGGTGCTCGGCGACACCGTGGACGCGGCCCTGCGCGACACGCTGCGGCTCGTCCGCTTCGTGCTGCGGGCGCCGGATGCCGCGCGCGTCGCTCTCGCGGGAGACTTCAACGGCTGGAGCAGCAGCGCTACGCCGCTCATGGACAGCTCCGGCTCCGGCGTCTGGGAGGCTGTCGTGGCGCTCGACCGGGATGCGGGGCGCTACGCTTTCGTGGTGGACGATACGCAATGGGTGCGGGCGGCTCGCATCGAGCCCGTCGCGCCCGCATCGCTCGCGCGTCCAGCCGCGCCGGTGGGAGGCGACTCCACCTGAGCACGATCATCCGCGCCGAACGCCAGGCGAACGCGCGCACGGCTTCCGAGCGAGACGATTTCACCCCATCGTTCGCGATCGCGATCCTCGCGACGCTGGCCGTGTTCGGGCTGTACGTGGCGACTCTCGCCCCCACCACCGCGATGTGGGATACGAGCGAGTACATCGCGGCCGTGAAGGTGCTCGGGCTTCCGCATCCGCCCGGGAATCCGCTCTTCGTCATCCTGGGGCATGCGTTCGGCCTGCTGCCGATCCCGCTGAGCTACGCGGCCCGCATCAACATGTTCGTCGCACTGCTCATGGCGGCGGCCGCCGGCCTCTGGTTCCTGGTCACCGAGCGGATTCTTTCGAGGTGGCTCGCGCGCCGCTGGCAGCGTGTCGCGGGCGGGCTCGCGGCGGTGTGCGCGGGGGCGGCGTCGTTCACCGTGTGGAACCAGTCGGTGGCCGCCGAGAAAGTGTACGCGGTGAACGTGCTCCTGATCGCGCTCGTCACCCTCATCATGCTGCGCTGGTCGGAAGCGCCCGGCGCGCCGCGCGCGCCGCGGCTTCTGGTGCTGGCGGCCTTTCTCGCCGGACTGGGGTACTCGAACCATCCGGGAGGGTTTCTGGTGGTCCCGGCCGCCGGCGTCGCCGTGCTCGCGATCCGGCCGCGGACGCTGCTCCGCGGGCGGCTGGTGCTGGCGTGCCTCGGTGCGCTCGTGCTCGGCCTCACCCCGTTCGCGTTCGAGCCGATCCGCGCGGCGCACTTCCCGGAGATGAACGAGGGTGAGCCCACCGGCTGCTCCACGCGGTTCGAGTGGTCGTGCACCATGAGCGAGCTCACCGCCACGCGGCTGTGGGACAACATCCAGCGCAGGCAGTATCCGCAGCCGTCGGTGCTCGAGCGCCAGGCGCCGCTTCCCGCGCAGGTGGGGCTCCTCTGGCGCTACTTCGAGTGGCAGTGGCTGCGCGACGCGTACGGAGAGCACGGAGGTGCCCAGCGCGCGCTGGCGCTGTTCGCCCTCGCGCTAGGCCTGGCCGGCGCCCGCGAGCACTGGCGTCGCGACCGCAGGTCGTTCTGGTACTTCGGAACGCTGATGTTCACGCTCACTCTCGGGCTCGTGTTCTACCTGAACTTCAAGTACTCGTGGGGACAGGCGCCGGAGCTGGGGCGATCCGTGCCGCGCGAGCCGAGGGAACGCGATTACTTCTTCGTGTGGACATTCTCGGCGTGGAGCGTCTGGGTGGCGCTCGGCATCGTGGCGCTCTGGCAGGGGATGGCGACCGCACTCGGCCGACGGTGGAACGGTGCCGCCGCGGACGGCCCGGCGAGCCGCGATCGAAGCTGGCTCGCCACCGCGCCCGTGCTGGCGATCGCGCTGATACCGCTCTTCACCAACGCCACGCAGGCGTCGCGTCGCGGCGAGACCTTCACGCGCGACTGGGCGGTCGACCTCCTCGACTCGGTCGAGCCGTACGGAGTGCTCATCACCAACGGCGACAACGATACATTCCCGCTCTGGTACGCGCAGGCCGTGGAAGGCGTGAGGCGCGACGTGATCGTGGCGGTGACCACGTACATCGACATGGACTGGTTCGTGCGCCAGATCGTCCGCCGGCCGGTGTACGAGTACGACGCGGCGAAGGGGCCGTCCATCTACCGGGGCCGCGAGTGGCCCCGGCCCGCCGGTCCGCCGCTCGACATGACGCTGGCGCAGGCCGATTCAATCCCCGACGTGATCGCGCTGAGGGAGCCGCAACGCTTCGTGCACGATGGAGTCAGCGCGACAGTGGGTCCCGGCTATCTCTCGCGGGGCCAGATGGTGGTGTTCCGGATGATCCAGGACGCCTTTCCGCAGCGACCGATCTACTTCTCGGCCGGGAGCTACGCGCAGTCGCTGGGGCTCGGCCCGTATCTGCTCACGCAGGGGATGGTGCAGAAGCTGATGCCCGACACCGTGCGCGCGACCCCCGACATCCTGCCGACATCCTCGGGCTACTTCGACGTGGCGAGGACGAGGGCGCTCTGGGACAGCGTGTACCGCGCGCCCCGGTCGCTGATCGAACAGGGAGATTGGGTGGACAGGCCGTCGGCCGGAATACCGTTCGGGTACGCGATAACCGGCGAGCTACTCTCGCGGGTACTCCGTCAGCGAGGCGAGGACGCCAAGGCGGACAGCGTGATGCGCACGGTGGAAGGAATCGCGAAAGCCGCGCGCCTCGACGAATTCCTGGCGACGATCTCTCGCTGAGCGCACGGTCGCCGAGGCGGCGTCAGTCGGCGCGGAGCGGCGTATCGTAGTAGGCGTCGATTCCCCAGCTCACGACCTGCTCCGCGAGCGCGCGTCGCTCGGGCGGCAAGTTGGGTCCACCGATCGTTTCGGCGAGGAGCTCCTTGGTGGAGATGACGGCGTGTTCCACCGAGGCGCCATGCTCGCGAAGGGCGGCCACGTAGTGGCCCACCGACGTTCGGAGCTCGGTGGCGGCGTCGCGGTCGTCACTTTCGGAGCGCGTGCGGCAGGCGGCGATGATGGCGGTCGCAAGCCGCTCGCGCGCGTTTCTCTCGACCATGTCCCGGGAGGGCGGGATTCCCGGCGGCGGAGCGTCGGGGGCGTCGGCGTGGCTCTGGAGATCACCCGGGGTATCACTCATACGTGCTCCGGCGGTGAGCGCACGACAGAATGTGGAGTCGGGGTAGTCCGGCTCCGGTAAGATAGTATGTCCGGCGGGGCTCACGCGAGCGCTCGTCGGGCACCAAACATATGCTTTGGCTACGCGTACGGCAAGATCCTGCATGGCGGCCGGAGCGGGGCGAGGCACGCGGCGGAGGTGGCGCGGGCCGGTTGGCGTCGGAAGGGTGCGCGGTGCGGCGAATCGGTGACACAGGCGGGCGGCGCAGTCGCCAATATGGTGGACATGCTCGCCTCCGTTCTCTCGGCCGCAGTGCTCGGAATCGAAGCGTACGACGTTACAGTGGAAGTCGACTGCGCTTCCGGTCTGCCGCAATGGTTCATCGTGGGCCTCCCGGCGGGCGCGGTGCGGGAGAGCAGGGAGCGCGTGAGCGCGGCGCTCGCGAACTCCGGTTTCAGGATCCCGCCGCGAAGAATCACGACGAATCTCGCCCCGGCAGACAGGCGGAAAGATGGAACGGGCTTCGATCTCCCAATAGCGCTCGGGATCCTCGCGGCCACGCGCCAGATCCCGCCGGAGAGTCTCCGCGGGGTAGTGGCGCTGGGAGAGCTCGGACTGGATGGGAGCGTGCGCGCGGTGCGCGGCGCTCTCCCGGTGGCGCGGCGTGTGGCGGCCGCGGGTGGGCGCACCCTGGTACTCCCGGCGTGCAACGTAGCGGAGGCCAGCATGGTGAGCGCCGCGCCGCTCTCCGCCCCGGCCACGCTGCGAGAGCTGGTGGATTGGCTGCGTCGCGGCGCGCCGCTTCCAGCCGCGCGGGCGCGCGCGATGCCGGGTCCGGCTGCTCCGCCGCTCGATCTCGCGGATGTGGCGGGGCAGGAGGGCGCCAGGCGCGCGATGGAGATCGCTGCGGCCGGAGCTCACAACGTGTTGATGATCGGCCCGCCGGGTTCGGGCAAGACCATGCTCGCGCGCCGCCTCCCGGGGATTCTCCCGTCGCTGGGTGAGGAAGAGGCGCTGGAGGTGACCGCGATACAGTCCGTGGCGGGCCTCCTGGGCAGTCAGCGCGCGCTGATCAGCGAGCGGCCCTTTCGGGCGCCGCACCACACCATCTCGGACGCGGGCCTCATAGGCGGCGGGAATCCGCCGCGCCCGGGCGAGGTGAGTCTGGCACACAACGGCGTACTGTTTCTGGACGAGCTGCTCGAGTTTCGCAGGCACGTGGTGGAGGCGTTGCGGCAGCCAATGGAAGATGGAAGCGTCACCATAGCGCGCGCAGCCGGCACCGTCGAGTTCCCGGCGCGCTTCGCGCTCGTGGGCGCCATGAATCCGTGTCCCTGCGGCCAGGCGGGCGACCCCACGCGGCGCTGTACCTGCGCGGCGGGCGAGATCTTGCGCTACCGCGCGCGGCTCTCCGGGCCGATGGCGGACCGCATCGACCTGCACGTGCATGTGGGGCGCATCCCCATGGCGCAGCTCGCCGGTCGGCGCGAGGCGCGCGAGAGCTCCGCGTCCGTGCGCGAGCGCGTGGAGCGCGCGAGGGAGCTCCAGAGAGGGCGCTTCGCGCGCGTGGCGGGCGTGTCGTGCAACGCGCACGCGCCGGCACGGTGGAGCGGCCAGTGGCTGGGGGCGGATACGGCCGCGCTGCGGCTCGTCGCCGAAGCCGTGGAGACGCTCGGCCTCACCGCGCGCGCGTACCATCGCGTGCTGCGCGTGGCGCGCACCATAGCCGATCTCGATGGCGAGCGTGCGCTGCGGGATGCGCACGTCGCGGAAGCGCTCGCGTATCGCCCCGTGGAGTGAGCCGCCGGGGCGGCGTGACCCGGGGGAGTCTGGATCGTTCTAGGCTCGTACCGCCAACTCACCCCAAAGGGAACCCGCAATGTCTTTCAGACGCACACTGGGCGCGACCGCGCTCGTCGCAGGAGCTTTCACTCTCGCCGCTTGCGGGAGCGACAAGGCCGCCGGGCCGACCACGGCCAACAACGAGCAGATCATCTCCGAGATGCAGGCGAGCATGGATGCCGGCGATAACATGACATTCGCCAGCACGTTCGGCTTCCAGTTCGCCATCACGGCTCTCGCATCGGGGTCTCCGGTGAATCCGGTTACGGTGGTCATCGATGGCCAGAGCCATCGCTTCAATACCGCCGTCATGAACCAGGAGGAGCGCGATTCCACGACCGGCGCGCTCATCTCGCGCATGTCTTATCTGGTGGGATGGCGCAACACGAGCGGCGATTCCGTGTTCCTGGCCGTATATGCGCCGGCTCCGGAAACCTCCGGAGACCTCCGTGCGCCGATCGACTTCGGGCAGCTCTCCGGTGCCGGCTCGAATCCCCTGGCGGCGCTCAGCGCCATGCGGCAGAGCGGTCGGTACACCGTCTCACGCGACATCTCGGCGGGGCCCACCGTGCCCGGGATCGTCTTGTTCGGGCTCGGGGATGCTATCTGGGGTGCCGGGACCGATCAGGGGCTCGAGAGCGGGTCGATGTCATATGCCGTCGCTCCGGGCGTGTGCGACATGTCCTTGCTGGAGACTTTCGAGCTTCCGAATGATTTCGACGGCTGCGAGGCTCTGCGTGCGAGCGTCAACCTGAGGGGCCGGATGACGAGTGGCCTGTCGGGCGAGGGGGGGGACACCTCGGAAGTGGAGATTCCGGAGCAGAGCATGATCGGCATCACGCTAGTCAACTATCGCGATCAGCGCTGACGCTGCGACAGATCGAGCGGGAAAGGGCCCGGACGGCATCGCCGTTCGGGCCCTTTCCCGTCGACACCGTGCGGAATCCGTTTTGTGACCTGTGTGACTTCGTCCGTTGTCAGTCGTTCTAAACAGCAAATGCGGGACTTACACTTCTCATTGGACGGACAGATGCTCTCAACGCGCAACCTGCGCTACGGCGCCCTCCTAACCGCGGCCTTCACCTTCGCCGCCTGCGGCAGCGATGATCTCACCTCTCCCGGTACGCAGGACAATCACGCCCTGGCCGCGCAGATGACGGCCGCCCTCGTGGCCACCAACGAGGATTCGCAGCCGGTTCGCTACCAGGCGCTGCAGGCCGCTGCGGCGGCGCTCACGGCCGGCGCGCCGGTGACCAACGGTTCGTTGATCGTCGACGGCGATACGCTCGCCTTCGACCTCACCAGCATCACTCTCGCTTACGACGCCGGCTCCGGGCCGTTCGGTCGGGAGACGTACGTGGTGGCCTGGCGCCCGGGCAACATCGATTCGCTGGCGGTATTCTACTTCGTCAAGGGACACCTCGCCGCGCTGCGCAACGGCCCCGTCTTCGGCGGAGCGATGGTGGCGCCGCTGGTCGGTGACGGCGGTGGCACGGTGGCGAAGGAGTACTTCCCCATCGATCTGCGGTCCATGGCATTCACCGATGGCGAAACGGAGTGGGCCGGTGAGCCCTATTCGATGAGCAGCGGCTCCATCGTCTACGGTGCGGAGAGCGGCGAGTGCAGCGACGTCGACCCCGCGGACTACGGATTCGAAGGGGAGCTGCTCAGCTGCGCGCAGCAGGG
This sequence comes from uncultured Gemmatimonadaceae bacterium, assembly GCA_964616815.1. GTDB lineage: Bacteria > Gemmatimonadota > Gemmatimonadetes > Gemmatimonadales > Gemmatimonadaceae > JADGGM01. Next base: position 26,089 of record CAZTTY010000053.1, read on the forward strand.
CGTGAGCGTGGACGGACTCGGCCAGCTCTTCGAGCTCCCCGAGCTGGACGACGCCGGCCCATCCGTCCGACTCCCCGGCCAGTTCGTGGGTGGTGTCACGGGAGTGTTCCAGGCGGAGGATTGATCCCTCTCGCGCACCGCGCTTCTCTCGAGGATGTGAAGGAGCCCGGCGGGAAACTTCCCGCCGGGCTCCTTCACATCCAAACGTGACGCATCACTGCATGCCCAGCGAATCCCTCATCGCGCTTATGAAGAAGAATTTCGGTTCTTCGGTGGTGCGGATCGATCTGATGTACGCGATGATGTCGCCGATCTGCTCGTCCGACAGCATGGTCGACCAGGCCGGCATGCCCAGAGGACGCCCGTCGTGGATCGAAGCACGGATCTGCTCGTCGGTGCCGCCGTACTTCCAGACCGTATCCCTGAGGCTCGGCCCCATCGCGCCGCCCGCGAGACCGCCGTGGCAGCCGTAGCAGTTTTCCTGGATGAAGAGGAACCGTCCGCGTTTCGCCTGCGCGGCATCGCCCGTGAAGGGGCGGAACGCCACGTTCTCGACGCCGGGCGCCGAGCCGCCTTCACCACCGGCCGCGGCCTGATTCTCCTTTCCCTTGCACGCGCCGAGCGCGAGGGCGATCACAGCCGCACTCCCCACACCTAGAATCATCCTCTTTGCAAGTAGCATGGAAGCTCTCCGTTGACAGTGCATCGTTGGTGCTCTGGATGGAGCTCACTCCTGTCCCGTGGCCGCGGATCGCGCGACGCTGATCGGCAGGGTAGGGACGCCGTAGCGTTCCAGGAGGCTGTCGATGGCCGGCCGTTCGCGGTCGATGAGCGAATCGAGCATCGCCGCGCGCCGGGAGTCGTCCTTCCGCACCCCCATGGCGATCTCGTATGTGAATGGCATTCCCGATATCGAATCCACTTCCTGCGAGACCGGCACCACGGCGAGCTTCACCGGCTCCTTCGGGGCGAAGTAGCCGGCGAAGGGCCCGTACACGATCGCCACGTCTATCTCGCCACGCGCCACCGCGTCGATGATGTGCGACGGCGGGTTCGGTTTGGAGTAGTCGTCCACTATTCTGTAGCCTTTCACGTTGGAGATGATTCCACGCATGGCCAGCGCCTGTGCCGGCGGCGTGTTCTCGTAGTCATCTCCTATCACGTGGATGCCGATCTTCGCGTGTTTCAACGCCGGATCGTCGAGCGACGTGATGCGGGGACCACCCTCCGCGCGATAGACGAACACGTACGTCGTGCGGTAGTAGGGCTTCGTGGTGAGCACCGGGTCGTAGTGCGCCGGCACGCCCATGATCACGTCGCAGCTTCCGGTCTTGAGCGTCTTGCGCGAGAAACCCCGCTGCATCGCCAGCCAGTCGTAGGTCACCGTGGCATCGAGATCGCGGGCGAAGAGCTCGGCGATCCGGTTCTCGAAGCCCTCGCCCCCCTTGTTGCTGAAGGGGAGGTTGTTCGGGTCGGCGCACACACGAAACTCGCGTGCGGCGCGCTCCGGGAGCGCGGCCGTGGCGGCCAGCACGAGCACCGCCACCGCGCCGAGCGCCAGCGCGCGTACCGGCCGGTTGGCTCCGGGAGCGCGCCGGCGGAAGCCGCCGAACCCCGCCCGTTGGAACATCACGATCCCGAAATCGCGAACACGTGAAGCGCGCCGCCGGGCTTGGTGTCCTGCTTGAGATCGGGCACCGCGCCCACGGCTCCCAGAGCGGCCCACGGATCATCCGTGGAGAGGTCGCCGGGAACGATGGCGCCCATCCAGCCGCCCACACCCGAGTATACGGCCACGTACTGCCTCCCGTCCGGTCCGATGTACGTCATCGGGTTGCCGATGATGCCGGACTCGAAGTGGGTCTTCCAGAGCTCCTTTCCATCCTTCGCGTCCACTGCCTTGAAGTATCCGTCCATCGTGCCGTAGAACACGACCCCGCCGGCCGTCGCCAGAGCGCCTGCCCACACGGGATACTTCTCGGTGATTCCCCACACCTTCTTGCCGGTCGCGGGGTCCCACGCCAGAAACTCGCCGCGCGCGTCGTTGCCGCCAGGTCCAGCGTACATCCGCACGGCCGCGCCCACGTACGCCGCGCCGGCTATGTACTTGGTCTCGATCCCGCCGTAGTCCATGCAGAGGTTGGTGGACGGCGTGTAGATGAGGTGAGTCTGCGGGTCGTACGCCGCCGGCTGCTGGTCTTTCGCGCCGCTCGCCGAAGGGCAGATATCCTTGGTGAGCCTGCCCTGATGCGTGGCCTTGGAAGAGTCTTCCACGGGGCGGCCCGACTCGAGGTCGATCTTCGTGGCCCAGTTGGTAGGCTTGAATTTTTCCGCCACCAGGACCTGGCCGTTCGTGCGGTCGATGGTGTACGCGAAGCCGTTGCGGTCGACGTGGACGATGACCTTGCGCGTCTGCCCGTTCATCGGGATGTCGGCCACGATGTTCTCGTTCACGCCATCGTAGTCGTACATGTCGTGCGGCCCCATCTGGTACGCCCACTTCGCCTGACCCGTGACCGGGTCGCGCGCGAAGATCGTGGTGGACCAGAGGTTGTCACCGGGGCGCATGTCGGGGTTCCACACGCCGGGGTTGGAGGTGCCGTAGAAGATCAGCTTCGTCTCGGGATCGTAGGTTATCCAGCCCCACGCCGTGCTGCCACCCAGCTTCCACTGCTCGCCCTCCCAGCTCTTCACGCCCATGTCCTTCCCCTGCATCGACTTGTAGTAGGGCTTGAAGT
>CAZTTY010000054.1:0-28812 GCA_964616815.1 uncultured Gemmatimonadaceae bacterium
TTCGTCGTCTTACCCGACCGCCCGGGGCCGTAGTAGACGATCTTGCAGGTGATCTCGCGCGTTGCGTAGTTGACGAGAGGCACCGGCTGCTCAGGCTGGAGGAATCGAGGTCGGAACGGAGATCATCCCATCACTCTCGGGACGCGCTCTCCCGAAGAGGATGGCGAGACTGCGGTCGAGGTCGCGCTCCAGGTTCTCGCCGAGGTCCAGCTCTTCCGGATCTCCGGCGGCGCCGCCCGGCACGGGCGCCGCGGCCAGCGATGCGCAGAGTTCCCGGAAGTACAGGCGCACGAGGCCGAGCGAGCTCTCGCCGTCGAACGCCGCCAGCAGGACGAGCGGTCCGCGCACGGTCGGCGCCTCCGCGATGAACAGCTCTCTCTCGCGACCTGCGTGGTGCAGCTCCCGGAAAGGCGACCCCTCGAGCTCGCGCCCCAGTTGCGCCGCGGTCACGTTGATCGCCGCGGCCAGCGAGCACGCGGCCATGACGTCCATGGCGCGCGTGAAGCCGAACTGCCCCAGCACCTGGCCGCTCGGCTGCAGGAGTAGCGCGAACGTCACGCGCGACTGGTCGGCGAAGCGCTGCAGCGGCAGCTCCACCCATGATTCGGAGACTCGCGCCCTCATGCGAGCCGCTCCACCGACTGCAGGAGGACGGTGCGAAGCTGCGCCACCGGGGCTCCGAGCTCGGCGACTACCACCGCCACGAGATCGTCCCGGCCGGCGGCGCAGATGTGTCCGCGCTCGGCCTCGAGCTGCAGGAAGTTCACGGTGGAAAGACCGGCGGCCTCCGAACAGAGTCGCGCGCGCCGATAGAGCGCGGCCGCCAGCGCGGCCACCGCCGCGGCATCCACGCCGGACTGAACGTCGGCATCCACGATGATTCCATCGCGCTCGCTCACCACGAGGCAGCCGAGCACTCCGCGCTGTCGCGTGAGCGCGGCCATGATTCCGGTGAACTGAGTGGTGCTCATGAGGTGGTCTCCAGCCAGTCGCCCGCGCGGCGCCCGCACTGCAGGAGCACGCGGCGCACGAGCCCGAGCGGTACCGAGCGGACGGCGGCCACCAGCACCAGCGAATCTTCCTGCACCGGCGCCATCGCGACCGTGGCCACGTCCGTCTCGAACGTGACGGATGCCCACCGGCCAAGTCCGAGCTGCTCGGCGGCGCGCGCGGCGTCGTCGCGGATCCCGGCCAGCGAGGCGCCGACCTCCTGCGCCACGTCGCGTCCGTCCTCGGTCACGTAGACCCCGGCGGTTACGAGTCCCGACGCGTCGAGGAGGAGTGCCGTCTGCTCGCCATCGCCGAGGATCTCGGCGAAGAGCCTGCGCGCCTCCTCCTCGACGCGCCGCCCCGCATCGGCCACGGGTTCGGGCGCGGCGGCTCCCTGGCGCCCGGCGGCTTCCGCCGCGGCGCCGTCGGAGAAGTGCAGCATCCGGCGCACCATGTGCAGCGCGGTGTTTATGGACGGATCGCCGCCGTTCTGCCCCGATGCCTCGCTCAGGTAGCGCTCCGCTTCGACCAGCCGGCCCTGCTTGAACAGCACGTAGCCGACCCCCTTGCGCGCGCCCGTGTGGCCGGGTGCGAGTCCGAGGACGATGCTCCATTCGTCGTGCGCGGCCGTGAGCTCTCCGCGATCCACGTGGATGCGCGCGAGCAGGTCGTGCGCATCGGCATCGTGCGGGTGGCGCTCGAGACCGCGCAGCGCCACGCGCCGCGCGAGGTCGAGCTGCCCCGAGCGCCGCAGCTCCTCGCCGAGCTGGATGAATACGAGGCTGGACGGATCGCGCGCCAGCTCGTCGCTGAGTCGTCTGATGTCGTCAGACACCGGCACACTCCACGAGGATGCGGCGCAGCCGCGTCGCGTTGTCGACCGCGTCGCGCACGCGCGGCGCGAGCGCATCGTCCGGGGCGAGTCGGAGGTAGCGCTCCCAGTGAGTGCCAGCGCCCTCGAGGTCGCCCCTCCGCGCGGCGCAGTTGCCCAGCTCCAGGTGCACGCCGGCGTCGAGCGCATCGGCCTCGAGCGCCGCCCTCAGCTCGTACGATGCCTCGTCGTGCCGGCCGGCGCACGCCAGCGCGCGGGCCAGCATGAGCCGTCCAGCCACGCTCTGCTCCGAGGCCGCGACGGCCATGCGCGCGGCGGTGATGGCCGCCTCCGGATCGCCGGAGCGGAGAGCGTCCCTGGCCTGCCCCACGAAGGCGGCGGCGCGCGCCGCCGCGATGGCCGGCGCCGTGGCTGGCGCGTCTTCCTCCACCAACTCGACGATCCCCGTGCTCAAAAGGCCGAACACCACGCGCGCCACGTCGAAATCGCTGCGCGCCAGGTTGGCCGCTATCCCCCGCAGGTCGCGCTCGCCGTCTATCTCCGCGAGCACTTCCCACTCGTCGGGCAGGAGGTCGAGCAGCGCGGCGTGCGAGTCGTCCACCGCGGCGAGCGCCGGCACGACTCCCAGGTGCGGCACCCTGCCTTCGATCCGCGACCACTCGTCTATGCGCCGCGCGCCCTCCATGAGGAGCGACTCGGTGGATATCCTGATGTTGGCTTCGGCCGGAGCATCCAGGATCCTGCGCTCCTCGAACCTGAAGAAGCCCTCGCTCCAGGAGAGCAGCTCGAATACGACTTCCTCCACCTGGAAGCGGACCTGGCGCTCGAGCTCCTTGCGCGTGATCGCCTCGCGCTCCACCAGTATCTCGCCGAGCCGGCGCGTGTCGGCCGAGCGCGTCTGGGCGTCCCGGGCGCGCGCGAGGTCGCCCTCGGAGATTTTCCCGGCGCGGATGAGCAGCTCGCCCAACGGGTGCGGATTGCTGCGGATGTCGGCGTACACCACGGCGCCGTTGTCGAAATAGACGGTGCCCTGGTTGTCGCGCAGCGACGACGTGATGGTGAGCGTCCCGGTCTTTCGGCTCAGGTCGAGAAGCTGGAACACGTCGTGTATTCCGAGCTCGCGGAGAGGTCCCTCGATCGCCATCAGGAAACGGCCTCCTGCTCCGTGCGGAAGATCCGGAGGAGATCCGCGGCCGTGCGCGCCTCGCGGCGCGCCCTGAGCGCGTACTCGCCCTCGGGCTCGAGCTCGACCACTCGCTGCCAGAGCGCGATCGCTTCGCGATACCGGCGCGCGTCCGAGAGGAGGACTCCCCGCACGAACAGCGCTCCGGCGTGAGCGGGGTCGAAGCGGAGCAGCCGGGCCACGGCCGTCGCGGCGTCATCGCGGCGGCCGAGCTCGAGGAGTGTTTCGGCCAGCGCGAGCAGCGCATCCACGCTCGAAGCGTCGCGCTTGAGGAGGTCCACCAGCGGTGCCACCGCATCGCGCGGACGGCCGAACCTGCGGCGGACGTCGGCCAGCGCGAGCGTGGCCTCGACGTACGTGGGCACCGCCTCCAGCGCGGCGAGAAGCTCGGCCTCGGCGCCGCTCGCATCTCCGCGCGCGGCGAGCAGCGCCGCGAGATCGTAGCGCACCACCGCGAAATCGGTGTCGAGCTCCAGCGCATCGCGATACGCCTGGATCGCGCCATCCACGTCGCCCACCGACCGCGCCGTATCGCCGAGCTGCTTCAGAACATCCGCCCGGGCCGGCGCGAGCCGCCGCGCCTCCTCGAGCAGCTCGCGCGCGGCCGCCGCCTCGGCCACCTCGGCGCGCACCCGCGCCACCAGGAGGAGCGACTCCACGCTGGATGCATCGATCGCCAGGAGCGACTCGGCGGAGGAGCGCGCGTCGGCGGCGCGCCCCAGGGCGAGCAGCGAGCGCACCTCTCCGGCGATGGCGCGGGGCACTTCGGCGTTCACGCTGCGCGCCTGGCGGTAGCGCTCCAGCGCCTCGCCGTGGAGACCCTGCCGGGCGAACACGTCCCCGAGAAGCGTCATCCCCGTGGACGTGTCCCCTCCCCTGGCGAGCGCGCGGTTTATCTCCGCGGCGGCCCGATCGAGCATCCCCTTGGCGAGATAATCCTCCGCCATCGCATACGTGGAATCGGTGTTCCGCGACACCGCGCCGGAGTGCGCCGGAGCGGCGCTCGCGCGCGAGAGGTCGGCGAAGAGGGAATCGAGAACCTCCACGTCGAAATCGAAGTCGCCGACCGCACCATCCGTGCGCTCGACACCCTCCAGCTCGGGCGCGATGGAGAGATCGGGATCCTCGTACTCCACGTCGATCGCGAGCTCGAACTTCTGCGCCACGTAGTAGGGGTCCAGCTCCAGCGCGCGCTTCGTGGCGCGCAGAGCGCCGGCGAAATCGCCCAGATTGGAGAGCGTGAACGCGAGGTTGTAGTGCGCCTCGGCGAAGTCGCCGCGGCTGTCGATTGCGCGAGCGAAAGCGTTGCGCGCGTCCTCGAACTTCCTGAACTCCGCGAGCACCAGTCCGATGCCGTTCCACGCCACCGGATTCTCCGGCTCGACGGCCAGCGCCTGCCGATACGCCTCGAGACTCAACTGCACGCGCTGGGCGCGAAAGAGCATGAGCGCCAGATTGAGCCACGCCTTGACGAAGGTGGGCTGCGCGCCGAGCGCCGCACGAAACGCCTCCATCGCCGATTCGGAATTGCCAGCGTGGTACGACGCCACCCCGAGGTTGTTGTGCGCGATGGCGTAGAGCGGATCGAGCTCCAGCGCGCGCCGGTAGCTCCGCTCGGCCTCCTCGTGCCGTCCATCCTGATGCAGCGCCACGCCACGTTCGCACCAGAGCTTCGGGCTGTCGGGCTGCTCCTGGAGGATGCGATCGTAGAGTTCGATGGCCGCCTGCGGGTCGCGCTTGAGCAGATGCAGCTCCGCCATGGCCTGCAGCACGAGCAGCCGATCCTCATCGCGTTCGAGCGCGATGCGGTACTCGCGCAGAGCTTCGGCGTAGTAGCCCTGCCGGCGGAAGGCGAGGCCCAGGTTGTAATGCGCGAGCCCGCCTTCGCGCGCCACTTCCATCCGCTCACGCGAGTGGCGCTGCTGCCGCTCGGGCACCAGCTCCTCGTAGGTGGAGTGGTTGTAGCGGTCGAGCGAGAGATTCGCCTGCGCCCGGGAGAGCGACGGATTGAGCTGGATCGCGCGGCCCGTGGCGGCTCGAGCCTCTTCGTGGCGGCCGAGATCCCCGAGCACGAAACCGAGAAGATAGTGCGCATCCGGGTTCTCCGGACTCAGCTCGATCGAGCGGCGCAGCGCGGCGATGGCATCCTCGTTGGCGCCGCGATTGTACAGCACCTCGCCAGTGTAGAAGTTTATCAGCGGGCTGTCCGGCTCGAGCTCCAGCGCGCGAGCGAGCCACTCCTGCGCGGCCTCCAGATCGCCGCTGCTCTTCTTCGCCAGCGCGAGCTGCACCATGGCGCCGATGTCGTGGGGCGAGTACGCGAGCAGCGCCTCGAATTCGGCCACCGCCTCGTTCACGTCGCCGAGCGATGCGTACGCGCGTCCCAGCTCCCAGCGCGCTTCGCGATCTTCCGGCCGGGCACGCAGTCGCTCGCGCAGCTCCGTGACGCGTCTGTCGTAGTAGCCGCTGCGGAAGTAGGCGACCTCCAGGTTCCGCTGGGCCACCTGCATCTTCGGATCCAGCTCCAGCGCCTTCGCGAACGCGGCAACGGCATCCTCGTGCATCCCCTTGTGATAGTAGAGGACGCCGAGGTTGTTGTGCGCGCCGGCGTCCGACGGATCTATCCGCCGGGCGAACGACCGCAGTATCTCGCGGTCACGCTGCGAGGCCAGCGACGAAGCCATCTTCAGGCGACGCGTACGGCGCGGAGAAGCGTCTGGAGCGAGGCTACATCGGGGAGGAGCAGGAAGAAGCCGCGCAGACGCTCGTCCGTACCCTGGAAGAAGAACTGCGTCTCGACGGCGAAGACCATGTCCCTGTCGCCGCCGAACTGGAGGTAGGCGGTGGTGAGGACCGCGGCCGACATGTCGACGGCGAGGCTCGGCGGCGAGGGAAGCAGCATGAGGCCCATGAACTCGCTGAGCGCGTTCATGTAGGCACCCGTGAGGATGTTGCCGGCCTCCTTGATCGCCGACTGCTCGAGCTCTCCGAACTCCGCGCCCGGATCGTGCGGCCGGCGGAGCATCAGTTGCGCGAGACGGATGGCCGTGGGGCGCGGGAAGACGAGCAGCGTGCGACCCGTGAGATCGCCCAGCATGTGCATCAGCACCGCTGCGATCGGCTCCTCGCCGTCGTCGATCTGTGACGGTACATCCTCGAGCGCGGCGATGGTGATGGTGGGTACGCTGATCATGATCGTACCACCCGTCATCTGCGAGAGCGCCGTGGCCGCGTGCCCCGCGCCGATGTTGGCGGTCTCGCGGAGCGCGTCGAGCTGCGGCTCCTTCAACGACATAAGGTCAGTCATTCCCGCTCCTTACATGAGGCTCCCGACATCCACGATCAGCGCCGGAGCACCGTCGGAGAGTATCGTGGCGCCGCTGAACAGCGACATGGCATCCCGCACCGGATCGAACTGCTTGACTACGATGTCCTGTTGCCCCGTGAGCTCGTCCACGACGAGCCCCGCGCGGCGCTCTCCCACTTCGAGGACGATTACCTGCCGCGCTTCGTCGCTCGTCCGTGGCAGCTTCACCATATCGTCGAAGCGGATGAGCGGGAGAACCTCGTCGCGTACGGCCATCACTTCGCGCCCCCGCACGGTGCGCACGAGCTGCGGAGCGAGTTCCACGGTCTCGTTCACGTGCGCCATCGGCACGGCGTACACCTCGTCGCGCACTCGCGCCAGGAGCGCCCGCACGATCGCCAGCGTGAGCGGAAGCCGCAGCGTGACGGTCGTCCCTTCCCCTTCCCGCGACCGGATCTCCACCGCGCCGCCCATGGAGCGCACCCGGTTCATCACCGCGTCTATCCCCACGCCGCGCCCCGAGATCCCGGTCACCCGCTCGGCGGTGCTGAAACCGGAGCGCGAGATGAGCCGCACGAGCTCCTCGTCGGAGAGCTCCACGCGCGTGCCGTCCACCAGTCCGGCCTCGCGCGCCCGGGCGAGCACCCTCTCCCGGTTCACCCCGCGCCCGTCGTCCCTCACGCGGATGGTGACGGTGGAACGCTCGCGCGCGACGCTCAGCTCCAGCGTGCCCTTCGCCGGTTTCCCCAGGGCGGCGCGCTCCTCCGGCGTCTCGATCCCGTGGTCCACGGCGTTCCGCAGAAGGTGCGTGAGCGGATCGCCGATCTCCACCAGCATCGAGCGGTCCAGCTCGATCTCGTTGCCGACGATGCTGAAGGAGACTTCCTTGCCGAGCGCACGCGCGGAATCGCGAACGAGCCTGGGGTAGCGGTCGAACACCTGTCCCACCGGCACCATGCGGCAGAGCATGATCTCGTCCTGCAGCTCGCCTATGAGACGCGATGCCTGCGCCATCGCTTCGCCGAGCGCGCCGTCGTCGATGGGAGCGACCAGCCCCGCGAGCCGCCCTCGCGTGATCACGAGCTCGCCCATCAGGTTCATCAGCTTGTCCAGCCGGCGCAGGTCGATCCTCACGCTGCGCGTCGCCGAGGGGGCCGGTCTGGCCGCCTGTTCGTCGGCCCCGGCCGCGCCGCGCGCGGCTCCAGCACGTCCGGCAGAGCCCTCGCCGTCGCCCCGCGCACCCCCGACGGCGCCTCCGCCGAGCCCCGCCGCCCGGAGGCGCTCCACCAGCGCGCTCAGATCGAGCGGCGCCCCCCCATCTTCCCCCTCGCCTCCCCCCTTGGCCGAGCGCTCCACCGCCATCTCCAGCGCATCCGCCGATTCGAAGAGCGCATCCATCAGCGTCGGCGTCACGAGCTGCTCTCCGCTACGCACCCGGTCGAGCACACTCTCCATCTCGTGCGCCAGATCGGCGACCACCTGATATCCCATGGTCGCGCCCATCCCCTTCACGGTGTGCACCGCCCTGAAGATGGCGCGCACCGGCTCCTCCGCCCCGGGCTCGCGCTCGAGCTCGAGGAGGTGCTGATTCATCGCCGAGAGATAATCCCTGCTCTCGGAGAGAAAGAGATCGGCGTATTTGCTGAGATCCATGCGGACGATAGTTGGTCGCGAGAGGAAACAGGAGACAGGCAACAGAAAACAGAAACTGCCTTCGGTTCGATGGTAGCGAAGTCAGGAGTCGCTACCTGTTTCCTGTTTCCTGTTTCCTTTTCAGCTCATCCCAGCACCCTCTGAACCGCTTCCAGAACCCGACTCGGCTGGAAGGGCTTGACCACGAAGTCCTTCGCACCGGCCTGGATGGCCTCTACCACCAGCGCCTGCTGCCCCATCGCGCTGCACATGAGGATCCGGGCGTCGCCGTCGAACTTCGTGATCTCGCGGACGGCGTCGATGCCGCCCATGTCGGGCATCACGATGTCCATGGTCACCAGATCGGGGCGGAGCTGCTTGTAGCGCTCGATGGCCTGGACGCCGGTCTCCGCCTCGCCGATCACCTCGAACCCCGATTGGGTGAGGATGTCGGAGAGGAGGGTGCGCATGAATACCGCGTCGTCACAAACAAGAACCGTGTTACTCAACGTCCCTTCCTCCGTTCAAGCGAGCACTCGCGAGATGATGCCGTGAATGTCCAGGAGCGTGATCACTCCGCCGTCTCTCCCCTCCGCCTCACTCAACCTGCCGACGGCCCGAACCGCGGAATCGGCCGTCAGCCCCGTTCCTCCGTCGCCGTCGAGCTCCACGTCCGCATCGCGGCGCACATCCAGAACCTCGTCCACGGCGGCGCCGACGAGCTTCCCGCCGTACTCCACCAGCATCACCGAGGAGCGGTCGCGCGCGGAGGGAGCGCCTTCGAGCTGCGCGCCCAGGTCGATGACCGTGACGATCGCGCCGCGCACGTTTATCAGGCCGGCCACGTTCGCCGGCGCACCGGGCAGCCGCGTCGCGCCGCGAAACGGGACTATCTCCCGCACCGCGTCGAGCTCGATTCCGTACGTGCTCCCCGCCAGCCGGAACACTATCAACTGGCGGACGGCGGATTCAGTTGTCGAGATCGTAGAAGCCAAAGTGGTCGAGTGGATCCGGATGAGATGGCAGTTCATCCGGCTCGGCGACCGCCGCCAGGGAGACCCGCAGGTCTTCCGGAAGCGGGGAGCGAACATCCACCAGCTCGCCCGTCACCGGGTGCGGGAAGATCAGCCACGCCGCGTGGAGGAAGTGCCGCTTCGGCGGGAGCGCCACGAGTCGCCGCCCTCCGCCGCCACCGTACGTGTCGTCACCCACCACCGGGTGCCCGATCGAGCCGAGGTGTACGCGAATCTGGTGCGTGCGTCCACTGTGGAGGTGCGCCCGCAACAGGTCCGCCGAACCGAACCTGGCGAGCCGTACGAAGTCCGTCCGCGCGGCTCGTCCACTACTGACGATTGCCATCCGCTTTCGGTCTCGCGGGTCCCGACCGATGGGCTTCTCGACGGTCGCCCGATCGGACTGGAGGTGCCCCCACGCCAGAGCGGCGTAGCGCCGGGTGATCCGGCGTTGGGCCAGGGCGCGGCCCAGCGACCGGTGGGCCCGGTCGGTTCTGGCCACGAGAAGGAGGCCGGATGTGTCCTTGTCGAGACGGTGCACGATCCCCTCACGCCCTTCACCGCCGTAGCCGGAGAGCGCTCCCCCGCGCCCCTTGAGCGCGTTCACCAGCGTCCCGCTCCAGTGTCCCGGCGCCGGGTGCACCACCATCCCCGCCGGCTTGTCGACCACGAGGAGGTGCTCGTCTTCGAAGACGACGTCGAGGGGGATGTCCTCCGCCACCACGGCATGCTCCGGCGGTGGCGGTATCTCTACCACCACTTCCTCCCCTTCCACGGGTCGGTAGCTCGCCTTTTCCCTGCGACCGGCCACTCGAACGTGGTCGCCGGCTATGAGCGTGGCCGCCTGGTTGCGCGAGATGTCCAGCTTCCTGGCGATCAGTACGTCGAGACGAGCGGGATCGGCGGAGTCGACGAGGAAGGAATGGGGCATGGGGGGAAGAAGGAAGCAGGAAACAGGAAACAGGAAACAGGAACTGCACACGCTTCAAAGTCATCCCCGCAATGACGTCGACTCCCCGCTCATGCGGGCACGACTACTGGGGAGCGCCGGTGGTACCTGTCCCCTGTTCCCTGTTCCCTGTTTCCAGCAGAGCGTCGTCCCCTGCCCTCCGCTCGCCGCTCCCCTCCACCTCCTCCCCCCAGAGTGCCCATGCCAGCAGGAGCGCGCCGGTGGTGACGGCGATGTCGGCCACGTTGAAGGTGGGCCAGCGCCAGCCGCCTATGCCGATATCGAGGAAGTCGACCACGCCGACCGACGAACGGATGCGATCGAGCAGATTGCCGATCGCACCCCCGCACACCAGGCCGAGCGCGATTATCCGGACGCGATCATCCGCTCGCGTATCCTTGTAGAGGCGGCCGAGGATCACCAGCGCCACCACCGTCAGCACCAGGAAGATCTGGCGCGACCAGGGACCCAGGTGCAGCCCGAAGGCGGCGCCCTGATTGAACACGAGCGTGAAGCGAACCCATTCGCCGATCACCTCCCGGGGCATCCGGTAGGGTATCAGCGTGGTCTTCGCGATGAGCTTCGTCACCACGTCGATCGCCACTATCACGACGATCAACGTCCAGAACAGCGCGGGTTTAGCTCTGCTTGGACTTCCGCTTCTTTCCATCTTCCTCACGCTGCTTGCAGGCGATGCACAGTCGCGCGTGGGGCAGCGCATCGAGGCGGTCGAAATCCAGGTACTCCCCGCAGGTGTGACACTTTCCGAAATCCTCGGGCGAGCGGTACAGACGCCGGAGCGCCTGGTCGATGTGCCAGAGGAAACGGCCCTCCTGGCTCGCGAAGAGAAAGGCCTTCTCGCGCTCCATGGCATCGGTTCCCTGGTCGGCCATATGGAACGAATAGGAGCTGAGATCGCCGTCGGCCGATTGCGGCGTCGCGTTGAACGTCTCGGTGTAGTTTCCGAGCTCCTTGAGCACGCGGTTGCGCTCTTCGATGAGACGCTTCTCGAAGTGCGCGAGCATCTTCTTGCTCATGGGCTTGGGCTTCTTCCGACTGGCTGCTGAAGACGGCATCAGATTTGAACTCTCGTAAGGGCGATGGAGACGGTTTCGTCCATGATTTCAACCGCCTGCACCGCGTCGGGGTTTCCGGCGACGTTGCCGCCGATAATCACCTCGCTCGCGAGCACCTCACCCGCGACGTAGTCCTTATACCCTTCCGCCGCCTCTTCGATCTCCCCTCCGCCCACGAGCTGCAGGCGAATCCGATCGCTGACGGCGAAGCGCGCCTCCTTCCGCAACCGTTGAATCCTGTTCACCAGCTCGCGCGCGATTCCCTCGCGTCTGAGCTCGGGCGTGACCGTCGCGTCTATCGCGGCGACGTATCCCCCCTCCTCCTGCACCGTCAGCTCCCCGGCCGCACGCCGGACGATCTCGAAATCCTCCCCGGAGAGCTCGTGCGACTCTCCATCCAGGTCGATCACCAGCGGCCCACCCTTTTCGTGAGCCGTGAGCGCTTCGTTCGTGAGCGCTGCCACCGCTGCCGCCGCCAGGGGCGTCCGTTTGCCGAATCGCCTCCCCAGCGAGCGATAGTTCGGCCGGGCCTCCAGCCGCAGCAGCTCGTCGCCGCTGGAGGCGAACTCCAGCGCCTTCACGTTGATCTCGCCCCGGAGCAGCGGCTCCAGCGCCTCGAACATTCCAGCCCTGTAATTTGGCACCACACATACCAGTCGCGAAAGCGGCTGCCGTACGTTCACGCCGGCCGTCTCGCGTGCCGCGCGCGCCAGGGTGGCCAGACGGCGGAGGTCGCTCATGGCCCGCTCCAGCTCGGGATCCGGAAGAAGCGCGGCCGCACCGCCCCCGCTCCCCACGGCTTCCTCGCTCGCGGCAGCCGGCGCGAACGGAGCCAGATGCACCGACGCGCCGGTGAGCTCCCGGTGTATCCAGTCGGAGATGAAGGGCGCGAACGGAGCCAGCATCCGGCACACCGCCACCAGCACATCGTGCAGCGTGGCGAACGCCGCCCTGTTGTCGGCTGAATCCACCTCGTAGAAGCGCGACCGGTTGAGCCGCACGTACCAGTTGGAGACGTCGTCGACCAGAAACTCCATCACGAGACGCACCGCCAGCGTGGCCTCGTAGCGCCAGAGCAGTTCGTCCACCTGGTGCCGCACGCTCGCCAGCCTCGAGAGCACCCAGCGGTCCACCACCGGACGCTCCGCCGGCGCCGGGTCGCCGGCGCCCGGCTCCCAGCCGAAATTCGCGTATTGCGCGAACATCCCGCTGTACGTGTTCCTGAACGTCAGAAGGAACCGTCCGGACGTCTCCCGGATCGCATCCTCGTCGAAGCGCCGCGGCATCCACACCTGGCTCGACGCCACGAGAAAGAGCCGCACAGCGTCCGCCCCGTGGCGTTCGATCACCGCCCACGGGTCGACGGCGTTCCCCTTCGTCTTCGACATCTTCGCCCCGGTGGCGTCGAGCACGAGGTCGTTCACCACTACGGACCTGTAGGGCGCGGCGATGGCGTCGGTATCGCCCGGAGCGAGATTCCCCGGAAGCGCATCGCCCAGCCCCGTCGCGATCGCCAGGAGCGAATAGAACCAGCCGCGCGTCTGGTCCACACCCTCGGCTATGAAGTCGGCTGGAAATTGCGACTGGAAGGTATCCCGCCGCTCGAACGGGAAATGCCACTGTGCGAAGGGCATCGACCCCGAATCGAACCAGGTGTCGATGACTTCCGGAGTGCGCTGCATCGTCCCCTGCTGCGTACCGCCGGCGCGCGCGCACGCGGAGCACGGCCACTGGAAGGAGTCGATGTTGGGCTTGTGCGGATCGAAGTCCTCGGCGAGCGGGTGTCCCCAGCGCTCCGCCAGCCGCGCGTAGCTCCCCACCGCCTCGACGTGCGAGGGATCGCGATCGCATATCCAGAGCGGGAGCGGTGTGCCCCAGTAGCGGTCGCGCGATAGCGCCCAATCGATGTTGTTCTCCAGCCACTCGCCGAACCGCCCGGAACCGGTCTCCGGCGGATGCCAGTCGACGCGCGCGTTGCGCGCCAGCATCGCGTCGCGGAACGATGTGGTGCGCACGAACCACGACTCGCGCGCGTAGTAAAGCAGCGGCGTACCGCAGCGCCAGCAGTGCGGGTACGAGTGCTCCACGAGCTCGGACTTCCAGAGCGCACCCCGGCGCTCGAGCTCCTCGATTATGAGAGCGTCCGCCTTCTTGACGAACTGCCCGCCCACCAGCGGCATCGATTCGGGAAACTCGCCGCGCGCGTTCACCGGCTGCAGGAAGGCGAGGCCGTGTCGCTGTCCAGCGGCGTAGTCGTCGGCGCCGAACGCGGGCGCCATGTGCACCACACCGCTCCCATCCTCCGCCGAGACGAACGACTCCGCCACGATCACCTCGTGCGCACCGCTCGCCGGATACTTCACCCAGTCCAGCGGCCGCCGGTAGCGAAGCCCCTCGAGCTCGCCGCCGCGCAGCCGGCGCACCACCTCCCATCTGTCGGGCCAGTCTTCCCCGAGCACCGCCGCCGCCCTCGACTCCGCGAGCACGAGCGTCCCTCTCCCCCCATCGAGCACCGCCGCCGCGCGCCCGGACCCGCCCTCGCGCGCGCGCACTTCCACGTACTCCAGCTCCGGGTTCACCGCCAGCGCCACGTTCGAAACCAGCGTCCACGGTGTGGTGGTCCAGACGAGAATTCTCCTTGCGCCGCCCGCGTTCCGCTCGTCCGCGAGCCGTTCCCCGCTGCCTGCTTCCCGCTGCCCGCTCCCTGGCGTCTCGATCTCCAACGCCACATACACGCTGGGATCCTTCACATCCTCGTAGCCCTGCGCCACCTCGTGGCTCGAGAGCGCCGTGCCGCAGCGGGGGCAGTAGGGGAGGATCTTGTGGCCGCGATAGAGCAGATCGCGCTCGTGCAGCTTCGAGAGCGCCCACCACACGCTCTCCACGTAGTCGTTGGAGTACGTGATGTAGGGATCGGAGTAGTCGAGCCAGTAGCCGATGCGCGCGCTCAGCTCCTCCCAGTCGCCCTTGTACCGCCACACGCTCTCGCGCGAAAGGCGATTGAACTCCGCCACTCCCACTCTCTCGATCTCCTGCTTCCCACTTATGCCGAGCTGCTTCTCCACTTCGATCTCCACCGGGAGACCGTGCGTGTCCCACCCGGCCTTGCGCACCACCCGGTAGCCCTTCATGGAGCGGTAACGGCAGAAGAGATCCTTCACGGTACGCGCGAAGACGTGATGGATCCCGGGCCGCCCGTTCGCGGTGGGCGGGCCTTCGTAGAACACGAAGTTCCCGGCGCCCTCGCGCGCGCGCAGCGTCTCCTCCATCAGCCCCTCTCCCGCCCAGCGCTCCAGCAATTCCCGCTCGAGCGCGTCGTGCGAGAGCTCCGGCGGCAATCTGCGATACCGCTCCTTCACTATCGTGCTTTCGGCTGTCACAGTCGTTCCACCGCTCCTCTTACGAGCGTCGCGAGCGCCGGCTCCGCCGCCGACGCGACGCTGATGATCTGCTCCACGCTCGCCGGCTGGAGCGCGTCCGGAAGACAGCTATCGGTGATGATCGAGAAACCGAGTACGCGCATCCCGCCGTGCACCGCCACGATCACCTCGGGCACGGTGGACATGCCCACCACATCCGCGCCGATGGTCCGCAGGAAGCGATACTCCGCGCGCGTCTCCAGATTGGGACCCGCGACCGCCGCGTATACCCCTTCCCGCAGGACGATTCGCTCGCGCACCGCCACTTCGCGCGCCACTTCCCTGAGCCCCGAATCGTACGGATCCGACATGTCGGGGAAGCGCGGCCCCAGCTCGTCGTCGTTCGGCCCGATGAGCGGGTTGTCGCCGAGCAGGTTGATGTGGTCGGCGATGAGCATGATCTCGCCGGGCTTCCAGAGCGGGTTCATCCCGCCGCACGCGTTGGAGACCACCAGCGTTCGCGCACCGAGCGCGCGCATCACGCGCACGGGGAAGCTCACCTGCCGCGCGCTGTATCCCTCGTACATGTGCAGGCGCCCCTGCATCGCCACCACTGTCTTTCCGCCGAGCTTCCCGAAGAGGAGACGCCCCGCGTGCGACTCCACCGTGGAGAGCGGGAAGTTGGGAATCTCGGTGTAGCTCATCGAGGCCTGCACGTCTATCGCGCGGGCGAGCTGTCCGAGCCCGGTGCCGAGGATGATCGCCACGCTCGGCGGCTCGGAGAAAGCCTGCCTGACTATCCCCGCCGACGCTTCGACGTGAAAGTGCGTGTGCTGCTCGCCAGGCGCGATGCGACGCCGGTCGCCCGGCGGGTGGTCGAGCCGGAAGGTGCTCATTCCTTCACGAGCGACTCGAGCCATGCCGGCGTCTTGACCGGCTGGCGTGGCTCGACCACTTCGTTCTCGCCGCTGTTGCGCAGCGGCGGAGACGGAAGGCTGGAGGCGTTCAGTTCCGCGAGCTGCCGTTCCACCAGCGCCCGAAGCTGGCCGATGTAGGTGAGGCGCGACTTGTCGAGCGCGGCTATCTCGCCCTCGAGCCGGCGGATCTCGGCGCGCGCCTCGGCGACCATCTGCTCGCTGTCGGAGCGCGCCTCGCGCAGGATGAGCTGCGCTTCGCGCTCGGCCTGATCCCTGATCTCGGCGCGAAGCTGCTGGGCCGACACCAGTGCGTCATTGAGCGCCTTGTCGCGTTCGCGGAACGCGCGGAGCTGCTCGTGGAAGCCGCGCGCTTTCGACTCGAGCTCCTGGTTGGCGCGCGTGAGCCGCTCGAGCTCCTCCGCGACCTGGTTGCGGAAGTCCTCGACCTTGTTCTCGTCGTAGCCCCGGAATGCCCGCGCGCCGAAGTCGTACCGACGGATGTCGAGCGGCGTCAGGTGAAATGATTCGTCGGTCATGTGCTCCCCCCTCTGGCTCCGAACAGGATGGTGCCCAACCGGACCATCGTGGCCCCTTCCTCCACCGCAACTTCGTAATCGTCAGACATGCCCATCGACAGCTCGCGCGCCGGGAAGCCCGCATCGCAGAGGATCTCCCGAGCAGCGCGCGCCCCGGAGAAGACTCGCCTCAACACGCTCTCGTCGGCATCGAGCGGGGCCATCGTCATGACGCCCAGTATCCTCATGCCGCGGCGCTCGCGAAAGCGATCGGCCTCCGTTCGCAGCTCGGCCAGACCGAAGCCGCCCTTGCTCTCCTCACCCACGACGTTCACCTGTACCAGCGCGTCCACCGGAGCATCCCTGTTCGCTCCGAAGTCGCTCACGGCATCCGCGAGCCGGGCGCTGTCGATCGAATGCACGAGCGAGAAGCCATCGAGCGACTTCACTTTGTTGCGCTGCAAATGTCCGATGAGATGCCAGCGTACCGGCAGATCCACTTCGCGCATCTTTCCGGTCGCTTCCTGGATGCGATTCTCGCCCACGTCGGAGAGCCCGGCATCGAGCGCGGCCCGCACCGCTTCCGGGCCGTGTGTCTTCGTCACGGCTACGATGGTCACCCGCTGCGCGTGCCCGCCCCGCGCTCGCGCGGCGGCGATCTTTTCGCGCACTTCGGCTACCCGCGATGGGAGGTCACGAAATGGCATAAGCTGTGAAATTATCGCCATTTACAACCCGAAGCAAGAGAATCGACACGAGCTTCCCCACGCGCCCCGGAGAGCATCGCGCCGGGGCAGTTCAGCAGCCGGGCCATCACCCTCGGCGCGGGATCGATGGCATCCTCCGCGGGAAGCGGCCGCTCGAATCCGAAACGCTCCACGAACGCGCGCGCAACCGCCGTATCGACCGCAGCGCGCATCCCGGGCACCGCCGCCGCCGTCGGGCCCCGAGGCGCATTCACGAACACCACACCGCGCAGAGTCCATTCGTCCGCCAGCGACCAGAGCTCGCTGGAGTCCGCCGTGATCGCCGCCGCCAGCGGGCGCCCATTGCGGCTCGCGCGCCCCGCGATGCGCTCCAGGAGAGCTATACCGGTGGACGGCTCGACGACGTCGCTCGCGGAGAGCAGCGAGTCGCGATGCGCGAGCTGCGCCCTGTACCATCCGGCTCCGAGCAGCGGCGCGACCACCACCGTGACGTCGCGCCGCGCACCCTCCACCACCTGCATGTACCAGAGCGGAAAGGAATCGTTGTCGCCCCATGTGATCAGCACCGCGCGCGGCGGGGCCGACCAGAGGAGCGCCGTCGCGACCCGCCGGGCGGCGCCCGCCTCCGGTTCGCGCGAACGGTCCACCGCCCTCCAGTTGAGGGCGATCGGCAACGCCGCCACAGCCACTCCCACGGGGATGAGATAGCGCGCGCGCCGCGCCGCGAGGAGCACGGCTCCGAAGCCGGCCCACGCACCCCACGTGAAGAAAGCCAGCGAAAAGAAGTAGTCGCGCTCGCGCGCCTCGTGCGGGAGCGTGTCGGGGAGCACGCCATGGCCGAAGGAAGCTCCCGCCTTGAAATTCAGGTACACCACGAGCCCGATGCTCGAACCGAGCAGGAGTATCGCGAACGCGCGCCAGCTCCTCGCGTCCAGCTCCCGGTGCCGCGCGGCCCCGTAAGTACCGAGCAGAGCGAACGCGATCGTGAAGGGCGTGCGCGCCCACGACGGCGCCACGCCGGGAGCCAGGCCGAGCGCCACCTGCCAGTCGGCGTACTCGAAGAGATTGGCGAGCTGCGCCCAGAAAGGCGCCTGGCGCGGCCACAGGCCGTGCGACTCGTACTGTCGGCGCCCTATCACGTCCCAGAGCGCGCTCCACGTGGTGGGGCTGCCGCTGTCGAGCGCGGGCGCGTGAAGCGATCGAACGGGCATCACGGCGATCACCGAGATACCGAGGAGGAGCACCGCCGCGACGGCGGCCGCAGATCGAGCGTACCGCCACCGTTCGCCGCGCGCGAACGCGGGAGACACCGCGATGAGCGCGACTCCCGCCCCCGCGACCATCCACTCGGCGAGCCCCGCGCCGGCCGCCGTCACGAGAGCACCAGAGAGGAGCAGCGCACGCGGCCAGTCCACGTGACGGCGCCCGCGGTATGCGGCCAACGCCACCGCCGCCGGCGCCGCGACCAGCGCGCTCACGTGCAGCGGCACGGCCAGCGCCATGAGATAGGCGGTCAGCAGCGTCCAGGAGAGCGACGCGTCGCGAGGCGTGCGGGGGGCTGTCGCCGCACCCGCACGCTCCGCAGCCAGAAGTAGTGCCATCGCCAGCAGCAGCGCTGCCGCGTACACCTCCGCCTCGTTCGCGTCGAGCCACACGGTGGACATCGCGCCCGCGGTGAGCGCGGCGCCCAGCGCCGCCCACGGACGCCGCGTCGCGCGCGTGAGGAGCGAGGCCAGCGCACCACACGCGAGCGCGGTGGCGACGGCCGAGAAGCTGTTGGCGGCGAGCGGAGCGGAGAGTGGGCGTGCCAGCGTCTGCCACACGTGGGCGAGCAGCACGTACAGGGGCGTGCCCGGCGGATGCGGTATGCCGAGCGAGTGCGCCGCCGCGATCAGCTCGCCCGAATCCCAGAAAGTGAAGTCAGGCGCGAGCGTGGCGAGGTACACCGCGGCCAGAAGCGCTGCCGCGGCTAGTGGAATCCACACGTCGGTGGGTACGGGCGTCCGGGCGGAGTCGCCCGACGCCTCCCCGCCTTCCCCGCCCGCGCGGATCACGCCCGGAGCTGCAGTACCGGGTGCTCCCCCGAAGTGGCGCGCGGCTCGCGGCCGGCGATGATGTCGCGGAGTTGCGGGATGGTGATGCCGCGCTGGAGCCGCCCGTAGCGCGCCACGGATATCAGCGCGGTCTCCTCGGACACCACGATCACGACCGCGTCGGTCTCCTCGCTGAGTCCGATCGCGGCGCGATGCCGCGTGCCGAGGGTGCGGTCGCGCGGCGGCTCCTGCGACAGGGGAAGGATCGCTCCGGCCCCGATGATCGAGTCGCCCCGGATGATCACGGCGCCATCGTGCAGCGGCGAGTACGGGGTGAAGATCGTCGCGAGCAGATCCGCGGACACCTTCGCCTGCATCGCGGTCCCCGACGACACGTAGTCGCCGAGCGCCGTCTCGCGCTCCACGGCGATGATGCAGCCGATCCCCGAACGGCTGAGCCGCTCCACCGCGCCGGTGATCTCGTCGGCCACGCTGCTCACTTCGATGCTCCTGAAGAAGCGCGTGACCCGCGACTGACCGAGGCGCGCCAGAGCGGCGCGCAGCTCGGGCTGGAAAACGATCAGCGCCGCGAAAGCCCCGTACGGAAACGCCACCTCCATCACGTACGTGATCATGGTGAGCTTGAAGAGCCACGCCAGCGCGTAGGCGAGCGCGAGCACCATCACGCCGATGATCATCTGGATGGCGCGCGTACCGTGGATGAGCAGCAGGAGGCGATAGAATCCGTACGCGACGATCGAAATCTCGATCACATCGCGCCATCCGAAATGCAGGAACCGGAACTGATCCAGGATGCTCACTCTTCGCCGCCGCTCTGCAGGATTGCCCATCCCACGTCCAGTGCACGCCGCGTCGCGCGCACATCGTGTACTCTAAAGAGGCGCGCGCCAAGCGCCAACGCCATGACGTTGGCGCCCACCGTACCCTCCACCCGCTCCGCCGCGTTAGAGACGCCCGTCAACTCCCCAATGAAGCGCTTTCGCGACGCTCCCACAACCAGTGGATACCCCGTAGCCGCGAATCGGGGGAGCGCGGCGAGCACCGCGAGCGAGTGCTCGCTGCGCTTGGAGAACCCGACCCCGGGGTCGAGCGCGATCCGGCGCCGCTCCACCCCCACCGCTTCGGCCCGCCGCACGCACCCCAGCAACTCCTCCAGGACCTCCCCCACGATGTCGGGGCCGTAGTTCGCGTGCTCGTAGGTAGCCATGTCCGCCACCGCGCCGCGCGAATGCATGAGGATCACCCCGGCACCGCTGCGTGCGCAGAGCTCCGCTCCCCTCGGGTCGAGTCGAAAGGCGGAGACATCGTTGACCACTTCCGCACCCGCGTCCAGCGCCGCGGCGGCCACCTCGCTCTTGACGGTGTCGACGGAGATCGGCACTTCCGGGAAGCGCTCGTGCAGGGCATGCACCACGGGCAGGACCCTCGCCAGCTCTTCCTCGACGTCCACGGGAGTGGCCCCCTGCGGTCTGGTGGACTCGCCTCCGACATCCAGCATGTCGGCGCCCTCCTCCACCAGCCGCGCGCCATGCTCGACCGCCGCCCCGCCCGAAAAAAATCGCCCGCCGTCGCTGAAGCTGTCGGGGGTGACGTTCACGATGCCGAGTATCCTCGGTACGTCGAGCGTCAGCGCGCGGGTCCGAAGTTGCCAGGAGGTCATGGGGGAGTGACGTGGTCGGGTACTCAATGTAGAGGTCCCCGCCGCGCCGCGGCTGGGACCTCTACATTGAGTACCCGACCACGTGTTTCAGGCCGGGGCAATCTCGGGGCCGCCGAGGAGCGGCGGCTTCGCGGGCTTGGGCTGGGTGGCGGGAGTGGGCGCGGTCGGCGTCGGCTTCCCGGCCGGCGTCGGCGCCTTGCGCGGCGGCAGCGTGCCGCCCTCCACCAGTATCGCTATGTCGTCCGAGGTGAGCGTCTCGCGTTCGAGCAGCGCGCCCGCGAGCGCGTGGAGAAGGTCGATGTTGTCCTCCAGCGTCTTCTTCGCCCGCTCGTACGACTCGTTGAGCAGCTTCGCCACCTCCGCGTCCACGAGCTGCGCCGTCTTCTCGGATACCTCGCGACGGTGGCTCAGCTCGCGACCCAGGAACACCTCCTGCTCGTTGTCGCCAACCAGCATCGGGCCGACTGCGTCGGAGAGCCCCCACTGCGAGACGTAGCGCCGCGCCAGCGAAGTCGCCTTCTGGATGTCGTTCGCCGCGCCCGTAGTGACCTTGTCGTGTCCGAAGATGAGCTCCTCGGAGACGCGCCCGCCGTACGTCATGACGAGCATGGCCTCGAGCTGCTGGCGCGTGATCGAGTAGCGGTCCTCCGCAGGGAGCGTGAAGGCGAGCCCCAGCGCGCGGCCGCGCGGCACGATGGTGACCTTGTGCAGCGGGTCGCACCCCGGCGTCTTGATGGCGCACACCGCGTGGCCCGCCTCGTGATACGCCGTGTTCCGCTTCTCGCTCTCCTTCATGACCATCGACTTGCGCTCCGCGCCGAGCATGACCTTGTCCTTCGCCTCCTCGAGGTCGATGAGGAAGACGCGCTCGTGCGCGCGGCGCGCCGCGAGGAGCGCCGACTCGTTGACGAGGTTGGCGAGGTCGGCGCCCGACATCCCCGGCGTCCCCCGGGCGATGACGCTCGGATCGACGTCGTCGGCCACCGGGACCTTGCGCAGATGCACGCGCAGTATCTCCTCGCGGCCGCGGAGGTCGGGGAGGTCCACCATCACCTGCCGGTCGAAGCGGCCGGGACGGAGGAGCGCGGGATCGAGCACGTCGGGCCGGTTGGTGGCGGCGATGAGGATGACGCCGTCGTTCGACTCGAAACCGTCCATCTCCACGAGGAGCTGGTTCAGCGTCTGCTCGCGCTCATCGTGCCCGCCTCCGAGACCCGCGCCGCGATGCCGGCCAACGGCGTCGATCTCGTCGATGAAGATGATGCACGGTGCGTGCGCCTTTCCCTGCTCGAAGAGGTCGCGCACGCGGCTCGCGCCCACGCCCACGAACATCTCGACGAAGTCGGAGCCGGACATGGAGAAGAACGGTCGCCCCGCCTCGCCGGCCACGGCACGCGCCAGGAGCGTCTTACCCGTGCCCGGAGGCCCCACGAGAAGCACGCCCTTCGGGAGCCGGCCGCCCAGCCGGGTGTAGCGCTGCGGGTCCTTCAGGAACTCGATTATCTCCTCCAGCTCCTCCTTCGCCTCGTCCGCACCGGCCACGTCCGCGAACGTGACCTTGGGCGTGTCGCCGGTGAGCAGCTTCGCCTTGCTCTTCCCGAAGCTGAACGCCTTCGCGCCTCCCGCCTGCATCTGCCGGAAGAGGAAGAGCCAGAAGCCGAAAATCAGGATGTACGGCAGCCACATCACCAGGTAGCCGCCGAACGACGGCTTGGCATCTTCCGCCTGGATCACGACGTGATTGTCGCGCAGGCGCTCGACTTCCTTGGAGTCGTTCGCCACGGGGAGCCGCACCGTGAACTTGTCGACGTCCTTCTCGCCGACGTGGATCCTCGACTTCAGCTCACCGGTGATGACCTTGCCGTCCTGGATCGTGACCTTGGCAACGTTGCCGCGGTCCAGCTCCTGGCTGTACTGCGTGTAGTCGATCTCCGTGGGCGAGTTCCCCGCCCCTCCGGAAAGCCGGAAGAAGGCGATCGGGATCAGGATGATCAGGAGCCAGAACGAGAGCGTCTTGGAGAGACGTCCCCAGTTGACTTCCCGCTTTGGCGGTTTTCTATCTGCCATTACTGCAAGCTCGCGATATAGGGCAAGTGTCGATAGTTCTCTGCGTGGTCCAGCCCGTACCCAACCAGAAACTCCCGCGGCGCATCGAACCCGACCCAGCGCACTGGATAGGACAGATGCTCGGCTGCCTGTTTATGTAACAAAGCGCAAATTTCGAGCGACTGGGGTCGCCTGGCCGACAGGATCTGCATCATGCGATCCAGCGTACGGCCGGAATCGACGATGTCCTCTACCAGTACTATGTGCTTACCCTCCAGTTTGGTTTCCGGATCGTACACGAGCCGGACCTCGCCGCTCGACTCCATCGAGCTTCCGTAGCTTGCCGCCACCATGAAATCTACCTGAAGGGGCCGCCGGATCTGCCGGACCAGGTCACCCAGGAATATGAAGCTCCCCTTGAGGAGCCCCAGCACCAGAAGCTCGCCCGACGGGAAGGCGGCCGTGATCTCGTCGGCGAGCTCCCTGACGCGCCTCGCGATCCGATCCTCGTCGAAGGCGATCCGCTTCACCGCTCGCCCGTCAAGGCGGGGATCGTTGGTCGCGACGCTCACATTCGTAGACGATCTTCGCTCGTTTGGATGGATCTCGAGAGGGCGCGCCGTGACGCACGCCGGGAATCCAGACAATTTCGCCGTCCGCGACCACTACGGGCCAGCCACGCCGTCGTACCGAGTCGATGCCGGCATCGCGGAAGAGTCCCTTCACACGCCTCGGGGCGGCGGCTCCGTACGGAGTCATCCGGTCGCCCGAGTGCCACGACCGCACCGCGAGCGCCGTATGGGCAGGCAACGCAGCCCGCCACCTGTCGCCCGCGGTCGCTTCCTCGCCACCATCGCCGCCGTCGGCCACCTCGCCGACGGGCCTGAAGCGCCACTCTCCGAAGTCCAGCTCGCCACGCAGGGGGAGCGCGCCGCCCGGCGCATCCGCCCACCGTGCGCGCCGCAGTACGACGCGTTCACGATGCAGCACGACTTCCCAGCCCCCTGAGAGCTGGATGCGCGCCCCCGATCTGCCTCTAATTGTAAACTCGGTGATGCGCTCGGTTCCACGTCGGTCGAGCACGGCATCCACTCGAGCGGCCACCGCCGGCCAGAGCATCGCCAGAGCTGCAGCATCATAGCCCTGCAGGTCTGCCCGGGCAACCTCGACCGCCCCGTCCGCGACGCGGATTCGCAAGCTCCGCGCGAGCACTTCGTCGAGCTCATCGCGCAGGCCGGCGGCGCGGCGCGCGAGCTCGAGGAGCTCGGCGGAGAAGCCGGGGCTGGCGCGCTCGAGTGCCGGCAGAAGATCGAGCCTCACCCGGTTGCGGAGGTAGGCGCGCGAAGCGTTCGACGGATCCTCCACCCATTCCACGCCGAACGCCTGCGCGTACGCTGCCACTTCGCTCCGCGTGACGCCGAGGAGCGGCCGTACCACCGGGCTCGGCGCGAAGAGGCCCGCGAGGCCGCGCGCGCCGCTCCCGCGCAACCCGCGCATGAACACAGTCTCCACCTGGTCGTCCAGCGTATGCGCGGTGGCCACGGAGGCCCCGCCGCCACCAACGCCTTGCGCCACTGCGCGCAGGAAGCTCCAGCGCGCCTCGCGCCACGCCGCCTCCCGCCGTACGGCGACGCCGCCCTCCATGACGCCGCGTCGGACGGGCAGACCGAGATCGCGCGCACTATTCTCGACGAGGGCTGCGGCGCGCGTCGCGGCCTCACCGCTCCCGTGATCGAAAGTCGCGACGCAAGCCACCCGCTCCGGGAAGTGGCGCGCGAAGACGTCGAGGAGCACCATGGAATCGCGCCCACCGGAGACGGCGAGCACCAGCGGTCCATCCCCCGAGGCGGCGGCGACGTGCGCCGGGAGCGTGAGGTCCATCACGAAAGTTACGTCCGGCGGGCAGCGGGGTCAGGTGCTTCCCGAGGGGAATGGCGAATGCCATTTCCCTCGGGAAGTACCTGTCTAGAAGTACCTGACCCCGCGTCGGGCGAACGACAGCGCCCCCTCGCACCGGGCCTGCCCCCGCGCTAGATTGTCGCGCGTACCAACCGACTGATTTCTTCAGCGAGGATCGCCTTGGAGACACACGGACCACTCGGCACACTCTGGGTGAGCATAGGGCTCGGCTGCTTCTACATCGCGCTGCTCTGGCTGAACCTTCTGCTGGGCCACATGCTCACGCCGCTCGTCATGCTCACAGTCTCCCACCTCTTCGGCGGCAAGAAGCGCGTACCGGCCACGGACCGCGGCTGAATCGAGCGGCCGCCCGGGCCGCTCCCCATCGAAATCCGGCGCCCACCCACCCACCGCGGCCCCGCCGTAGTGGCGCGAGCGATGCAATAGATCTTCGCGAGCGACATCTCACACTCATTCGCGGGGGGTGCCGATGGCTGGATACAGATTCTTCGAGGAGTACGTCGACGGCCGGCTCGAAAGCAGCTCGGGCAACGTCATCGCCATAGATCTCGCAAGCGACTCGTTCGTTCAGGAAGGCGGCGTGTGCTACGGCGCGGTGGTCGCCATCCCCGACCGGGCCCGACCGAACAGTCCGGTGTTCAAGCGCCTCTTCAACGCGGAGTATCTCGGAGCGCGCTGCAGACGCATCTCGGAAGCGCGGGCGCGGTTGATCCATCCGCGCCTCTTCGAGTACCTGGACGCGATGGCGTGACGAAAGGGAGCCGCGGCCGCTGTGCGGCGGGCTCCCTTCTTCCCCGCTCCCCGATTGCGATTTCGGTACCGAGCGCCCGCGGCTCCGGCAACCGGAGCCGTACGAGTCAGCTCTTGTGGCGGAAGATGATCCTGCCCCGAGTGAGGTCGTAGGGCGACACCTGGATGCGAACGCGATCCCCCGCCAGCACGCGGATGCGGAAGCGGCGCATGTTGCCGCCCAGAGTAGTGAGCACCGTATGACTGTCGCTCACTGCCACGCGGAAGGTGGCGTTGGGCAGAACTTCCGTGACGGTTCCCTCGAGCTCGATGGAGTCCTGTTTGGACACGATCAGCTCTCCGGGTCTTGCAGGCGGTATACGCTCAATGGGCGCGGCGCAACGCTCGTGCGCTCCGCTGACGCGCTGCACCCGCCTTGCGCTGGCGCGCCTCGCTGGGCTTCTCGTAGAAGCGCTTGCGGCGAAGGTCCTTGAGGACCCCGGCACGTATCACCTTACGCTGGAACTGCTTCAGCGCGACATCGAGCCGATCGTTCTCGCCAATCACGACTTCAACCACGACACATCCTGTGCTGAGGGAATGGGCCGAAACCACGACAAAAAAAGAAGGACCTGGATCTGGCCAAGTCCGCCTGCGAACTTCGCGCCGGCCGGCCGCACGCCCGTTGGGCGGAGCCTGTCCCGACGCTGCCAAACAACCTAGCTTCCCATCGATCCGATGGCAATGGACCGGGCCGTGGATCCGGCCCCCCTGCCACCATCTCCTCGCGCCTCTCATTCTCGGAGATCCCGCGCAATGAAATCCGGCAAGCTCGTTGCCGCCCTGGTGGTGGCGGCCCTGGTGGCCTTCCTGCTCTACTCGACGCTTGGCGCCCAACGCGTGCAATGCCGCTCCTGCGCCCAGTTCAACGGTCAGCGCAACTGCGCCACGGCCACCGCCGCCACCCGCGAGGAGGCCGCCCGCTCCGCCCAGACCACCGCCTGCGGCACCATCGCCCAGGGAATGGCAGAGTCCATCAACTGCACCAACTCGGAGCCCGTGAGCCTGACCTGCGAGGGGAATTGAGCGAGAGCAGGGAGCAGGAACTGCACACCGGTCACTGTCGTCCCCGCGAAAGTGGGGATCCATGTTCGACTGAGTAACATGGATGCCCGCTCACGCGGGCATGACCATGGAACGTGTGCAGTTCCTGTTTCCTGTTCCCTGTTTCCTGCTCCCTCGGCAGTTCCTGCTTCCTGCTCCCTTCGCCCTCCCCCTCTCACCCCGGGTAATCCCTCTCCCCGTACCCCGTGTAGATCTGCCGGGGGCGGGCGATCTTCTGCTCCTTGTCGAGCAGCATCTCTTCCCACTGGGCGAGCCAGCCGGCGGTGCGCGCGATCGCGAAGAGAACCGTGAAGAAGTCCGTCGGGAACTTCATCGAGCGGTAGATCAGGCCCGTGTAGAAGTCCACGTTCGGATACAGCTTGCGCGAAACGAAGTAGTCGTCGGAGAGCGCGATCCGCTCCAGCTCCAGGGCGATCTCGAGATCCTTGTCCATCCCGACTTCCTTGAACACATCGTCCGCGAGCTGCTTTACTATCCGCGCGCGCGGGTCGTAGCTCTTGTATACGCGATGGCCGAAGCCCATGAGCCGCCCCTCGCCGCTCTTCACCTTGTCGATGAACGCGGGGACATTCTTCGCGCTGCCGATCTGCTGGATCATCCGCAAGACCGCCTCGTTCGCCCCGCCATGAAGCGGGCCGTAAAGCGCCGCGACTCCCGCCGCCACCGCCGAGAACGGGTCGGCGTGCGCCGAACCAACCGTGCGCACCGCGGTCGTCGAGCAGTTCTGCTCGTGATCCGCGTGCAGAATGAACAGCACTTCAGTCGCCCTGGTGAACACCGGACGCGACTCGTAGCGCGGCTCGCTCATCCGGGCGACCATCGACAGGAAGTTCTCCACGTACGATAGATCGTTGTCCGGATAGACGAAGGGCAGCCCCTTGATGTGACGGTAGATGAACGCCGCCAGCGTCGGCATCTTCGCGATCAGGCGGATGAACGAGAGATCGCGTTCGGCCGGATCGTGGATGTTCTTCGCGCTCGGATAGAACGACGAGAGCGCCGCCACGATGCTGGAGAGCATCGACATGGGATGCGCATCGTACCGGAAGCCCTGGAGGAAGGCCTTGATGTTCTCGTGCACGTACGTGCGGTACGTGATGTCGTGCACCCAGTCGTCCAGCTCATCCTTCTTGGGGAGCTCGCCGTGGCGCAGCAGCCACGCCACTTCGAGGAAAGTGGACTTCTCGGCGAGCTGCTCGATCGGGTAGCCGCGGTAGCGAAGGATCCCCTTGTCGCCGTCGATGAAGGTGATCGCACTGCGACATGCGGCGGTGTTGAGGAATGCGGGATCGTAGCTCAGGAGACCGAAGTCCTCCGGATCGGTCTTGATCTGCCGGAAGTCCATCGCGCGAACCGAGCCGTCGGCTATCGGGAAGTCGTAGCTCTTTCCCGTCCGCCCGTCGGTGGCGGCAAGCGCGCCGCCCGCTCCCTCCGCGCCCGCGCCGCTCTTCGCTCTCTCCCCTGCCGTGACGTTTCCCTTGCTCATGCCTCACTCTCCACAATGCCGTGGCACCAGGCGCGCGGTGGCCGCGGCTGGCCCTCGAAGATGTTATCCAGTTGCGCGACGGAAGGCCGACGATGAACGCCAGCCAACGAAAACTACAGGGAAACCACGCCGATGGTATGGGTGCGAACCGCTCTTCTCGCAGCGCCTGTTACATTGATGGTCATTCCCACCCTGGTTACCCCCGTCTCACGCCACGCTCGATCGTCATGCGCCGTATCCATGACCATCTCTCCTCTCTTCTGCTGACGGCCGCGATCTCCGCCGCCCTCGCCTCCACCATCGTGCCCGGTATGGCCGCGGCACAGTCGAATGCCGAACGGATGGCGAACGACAGGTACACGCCGTCCCACGACTACGACCTCGTGCACCAGCGGATCGAGCTGTCCGGTTTCGATTGGGACTCCACCAGCCTCGACGGCATCGTGACCACCACGCTGGTCGCCCTGCGGCCCGGCATGGACTCGGTGATCCTCGACGCGGGCGAGCTGCTCCGTCTCCGGTCCGCCCTCGCCCCCGGGGGCGACTCGCTGCGTATCACGCGCCACGGAGACTCGCTGGTGGTTCATCTCCCCGCCCCGGCGGCCTTCGGCGACACCATCAGCTTCTCTCTCGCCTACCACGCCCGGATTCGCAGCGGCCACGGCCTGACTTTCATCCAGGCGGATGGCCGGCCGAATCGGCACCGCCAGATCTGGAGCCAGGGCGAGGCCGCCAACAATCACTACTGGTTCCCGACCTACGACCACCCCAACGACAAGATGACCTGGGAGCTCGTGGCCACCGTGCCGCGCGGCTTCACCGCCATCTCCAACGGGCGCGCCGTGGCCGACAGCTCTCACGCCGACGGCACGCGCACCTTCGTCTGGGCACAGGAGCGGCCCGCCTCCACCTATCTCGTTTCGCTGGTCGTCGGCCGCTACACGAGAGTGAGCGACAGGTGGCGAGGAATCCCGGTGGACTACTTCGTCTACCCGGAGGACAGCGCGCTCGCGCGCCCGCTCTTCGACATCACCGTCGATATGCTCGACGTCTTCTCGCGCCTCACCGGCGTCGACTATCCGTGGGCGAAGTACGCGCAGACCACGGTCGCCGACTTCTTCGGCGGGATGGAGAACGTGAGCGCGAGCACACTGGTGGACTGGCTCCCCGACTCCATCGCTTATCGCGACCGTCCCTGGTACCAGCACGTTCTCATCCCGCACGAGCTCGCCCACCAGTGGTTCGGCAACTACGTGACGATCGACAACTGGGCGAACATGTGGCTGAACGAAGGCTTCGCCGAGTTCATGCC
>CAZTTY010000055.1:0-27301 GCA_964616815.1 uncultured Gemmatimonadaceae bacterium
TATCGGCCATTTGCGGGCGCGCTCCATTTGCGCAGTGAAGGTGCCGGCCAGAGCGCGGCGGAGAGATCCGCGCCGTGGGTATGAGGACAGTTCGGGGCGATTTGCGCGGAGCCCCACCACTGGCCTGTAGCAGCGACGGTAAGTATATGATTTTGCGTCAGCTACGCAAGTGACGGGCGCGACGACCCCGGCGATGCGCAACCTTCCTGATCATACGATCCTCGCGCACCGCCTCGATAATCTAACTCACATAATAACACCATAGTGGCGACAGAGCCAAGCCATTTACCGCTCGCAGGTGTGCGGGTCCTGGACTTCACTCGCGTACTTGCCGGGCCGCTCTGTACAATGATGCTCGGCGACCTCGGTGCCGATGTCATCAAGTTGGAGCGGCCGGGAACGGGCGACGACACTCGCGGTTGGGGGCCGCCGTTCGACGGACGCGGGGAGAGCGCCTATTTCCTCAGTGTGAATCGAAACAAAAAGAGTGTGGCCGTGGACCTCGCCAGCGCCGAGGACCGGGCGTTCGTGGAGGCGTTGCTCGCCGAGGCCGATGTGGCGGTGGACAACTTCAAGCCGGGCACCCTGGAGCGCTATGGTCTCCAGCCCCAACGTCTTCTGAGGCAGCATCCGGCGCTGGTCTGGTGCACCATCACCGGATTCGGTCCCGCGAGCGACCGTCCCGGCTACGACTACGTGGTGCAGGCCGAGCGTGGCTGGATGGCGATAACGGGTGACGCCGACGGGGCGCCGATGAAAGTCGGTGTCGCGCTGGCGGATGTGGTGGCCGGCAAGGATGCGGCCGTCGCCGTGCTCGCAGCGCTCGCGTCGCGATACCGCGATGGTCGAGGTCGCCATGTGGTGACTTCGCTCGCTCAGAGCGCGAGCGCCGCGCTCGTCAACGTGGCGCAGAACGTCCTGGTCACAGGGCGCGACGCGCCGCGCTGGGGGAATGCCCACCCGAACCTGGTACCGTACGAGCTCTTCGAGGCCGCCGATCGTCCGATCGTGATAGCCGTAGGCAACGACGCGCAGTGGCACGCCTGTGCCAGCGCCCTCGGCCTCGATGAGCTCGCCAGCGACCCGCGGCTCACGACCAACGCTGGCCGGGTCGAGCATCGGGAGGAGCTTGTGCTCGCTCTGGGCGAGCGGCTGCGGGAAGCGCCCGCGTCTCGGTGGCTGATCCGGCTCGCCGATGCCGGGGTGCCGGCGGGGGTGGTCAGGAGCGTCCTCGAGTCGCTCGGAGATGCCGGGGCGTCGCCACTCACTGGCGTGGCGCCGAGCGTTCCCGGCGAGGTGCGCCTCCCGCCGCCGCGCCTGGATGAGCACGGTCCGGCGGTCCACCGCCACGGCTGGGCCGCCTTCACTCTCGCCGACGCCGGTTAGCGATGCGCTACATCGGCAACAAGACGCGTCTCCTCGCCTTCATCCGCCACGCCGCCGACTCGGTGGGCCTCGTCCGTGG
The DNA here is from genome assembly GCA_964616815.1 of uncultured Gemmatimonadaceae bacterium. Classification (GTDB taxonomy): domain Bacteria; phylum Gemmatimonadota; class Gemmatimonadetes; order Gemmatimonadales; family Gemmatimonadaceae; genus JADGGM01. The sequence goes on from CAZTTY010000055.1 coordinate 1,466, forward strand.
TACCCTGCACGACGCCTTCTCCGGGACCGCATCGGTGGGTCGCGCCTTCAAGGAGCGGGGGTGGCGCGTGGCGTCGAGCGACATCATGACGTACTCGTACGTCTTCCAGCGCGCCTACGTGGTCGCCCAGCGCAGCCCTGGCTTCGCGGCCCTCCGGGCCGCGGTGCCCGAGCTCCGCTCCACGCTTCGCTCGGCGCGCTTTCGCGAAGCGCTCGCGGCGCGCCGAGAGCGGTTGGAGCGTGCCGCCTCCAGCGCGGCACGTGCGGCGCCCGGCGCGGCGCCCGGCGCGACGCTCGCGGCGGTGGCCGAGTACCTGTCGGGCTGGATGGAGCCGGACCGGGAGGGAGGCTTCATCACCCGGCACTATTCACCGGCCGGCGGCCGGATGTACTTCACCGAGGAGAACGCGAGGCGCGTGGACGCGATCCGGCGCCGGCTCCACGAGTGGCGCGCCGGCGGTCTCATAGGCGATGACGAGTACTACATCCTTCTGGCGGCGCTGATCGAGGCCGCGGACCGCGTGGCGAACACTGCCGGAGTCTACGCCGCCTATATAAAGAGTTGGCAGCCCAACGCGCTCCGTCCCCTCAACCTGCTCCCGGTCGCGCCCGTGCGGGGGCCGCGTGGCGCGCTGGCTAACCGGGGAGACGCTGCGACAGTGGCCGCGGCGCTGGGAAGGGTGGACCTCCTGTATGTGGATCCCCCCTACAACGCGCGGCAGTACGCCGGCTACTACCACATCCCCGAGATCATCGCGCGCGGCTGGTTCGATGATCCCCCGGCGATCGCCGGCAAGACCGGCCTCCTCGCCGCGCGCGAGCAGCGCAGCGCCTGGTGCTCCGCGCGCAAGGTGGAGGGTGCGCTCGAGGGGCTGCTCGAGGCCACCGGCGCGCGCCACATCCTGGTGAGCTACAACAGCGAGGGAATTCTCGCCGAGGACTCCATGCGCTCGATCCTCTCGCGCTACTCCCGGGACGGTCGCGTGCATCGCTTCACGCACCGCTACCGCCGCTACCGCGCCGACTCCGACCAGGCCCGCCGGCGGTTCAGGGAGGGCGAGTTGAGGGAGATCCTCTTCCACGCGCGGCTGGGGTAACGACGGGGTCGGGTCCATGACGTTACCTTCTCCGGCCCCCCGTCGTCCTCACGGCATGGCCACCCTCGTACAGCCGCTCTCGGCCCCAGCAGGTCTAGGCAGACGGCGAACAAAAGGTTACACTAGCGGCGTGAACACCACGGTGACGACGCCGCAAACGGTCGATTCGCAGGAAGCGGATCACGAAGTGATCGCGCGCGTGTTGCAGGGCGACCGCAACAGCTTCGGACTTCTCATCCGCCGCTATAGCGACGCGCTCTACCGACATGCGTTGGGAATGACAGGGAGCCCGGATGTAGCCGAAGACATCCTGCAGGCTTCCTTCATCAAGGCATACCAGCATCTTGGCGAGGTGCATGGACGCTTTGACGCATGGATCTTCCGAATCGTCGCTAATGGATGCAAGGACTGGCTCAAGAACATCCGCCGGACGCATCTGAGTTACGATGAAGATGATCAGCCGTCGTCTTTCGCAACGCCGGACGAAGATCTCGACAGGACGGAGCTGCGCTCCGACCTGGACCGCGCCCTCGCGTCGCTCGCGCCGTCTCTGCGCGAAGCGTTCGTGATGAAGCACGTCGAGGGGCGCGCCTACGAGGAGATGGCGGTACTGCTGGGAACGACGGTCGGGGCACTCAAAATGCGCGTCCACCGAGCGCGGGAAGCGCTCCAGATCCTTCTGGAGGATAAGTACGCCTGATGCGAGATAATACAGATCCCCTGCGGAGCCCCTCGAGCGCACCGTCGCCCGAGCGGCATGCCGCGGCTGCCGCGCGCCCGCTGACCGACCGTGAAGTGCCGATCGAGGGACAGACGGCGGCTTCCATCAACGCCTGGCTCGATGGCGACATACCGGAAAGCGCGGTGCGTCGTGCCGACACGGCACGCGATGTCGAATTCTGGCTCCGCATCGAGAAGGAAGTCGAAGTGCGGCGCGACATGAAAACGCCGGCGCACGTCTTCCAGCAGATCATGGAAGCGCTTCCCGAAGCCACCCCGCAGACTTCGCACTGGTACGATCGCGAGCTGCACGTCAACCCCGTGGTGGCGATCACAGCCGCCGCGGCTGCCGTGGCGGTAGGCATCGTGATCGGTATCGCGCTTCTGAGATAGCACGCTTCTTCGCCTCCCGCGAGCGACGAGCGCCGGCCTCCCCGCATGGGAGGCCGGCGCTCGTCGCATCATCGGCCCGCGCGCACGATGTTGCTCGCTACCAGGCGCGGACCGCCGGATGCGATGTCGATCGCGGTGACGTGCGCGTAATCCACCGGGATTTCGAACATGGAGCCGATGTCCGTGCCTAGCAGGTGGCTCACGGCCGCGCGAATCCATCCGGCGTGGCTGACTATCACGATCGCCCGGGCGGGGGCGCCGGGGGCTGCTGGCAGCGAGACGTTGTCGGCCAGCCAGCTCACGGCACGGTGCTGCAAGTCGTGCACGCTCTCGCCGCCCGGAGCTGAGCTGTCGGTCCAGTGCTCCATCCATTGGCGGAGCCGAACGGGATCCGCGCGCTCGATCTCGACCCAGCTTTTTCCATCCCATTCGCCGAACGAGATCTCGCGGAGCCGCGGGTCGCTCTCCACCACTCTTCGCGTAACGTCGGCCGTGAGCCAGGCCGAGCCCAGGGCGCGGCGCAGGTCGCTGCTGACCACCCGTACAACATCGCTGTGTGCGGTGAGCGGCTGCAACGCGTCGTCGACCAGGCGATGTATGGCGAGCGCGCCTTCGAGCGACAGGGGGAGATCCGTGTGGCCCACACACCTCCCGACTGCACCCTCCGCCTGGCCATGGCGGACGAAGAGAAGTCGCACGACCTAGTGCAGCGCGGCGACGAGCAGGTAGACCGCGAGCTCCACGAACTGGTTGGCCGCGCCGAGCGCGTCGCCGGTGATCCCGCCGATGCGGCGCGCGAAGTAGCGGCCTGATAGCCATGTCACTATGCCCGCCACCAGCGCCGCGGCGAGCATCGCCCAGCCGAGCGCGATCCCTCCGGCAAGCGCCGCGATGCCGCTCGCGGCCACCAGTCGTCCACCGGTAGCAGCTCCGCCGAACGCGCTCCCGGTGCCTGCTCGCTCTCCCGGGCGCGGCTCCCTCACATACGGCAGCCACGCCATGAGTGCCACGCTCGACCAGCGCCCGAGCGCGTGCGCCGCGATGAGCGCCGCGGCCACCGCCAGCGCGGCGCTACTGTACGTGGCGCCCACACTCGATTGCTCGGCCGCCCGGAAGATGGTAACGATGGCACCGATCTTCGCGGCGACCACGAGTATCATGCCGACGAGCGCGTACGATCCCACCCGGCTGTCGCGCATGATCTCGAGCACGCGCGCCCGGTCCACGCCACCCCCGAAGCCGTCGAACGAGTCGGCCAGCGCATCCTCGTGGAACGCGCCGGTGAGCCACACCGTGAACGCCACCGAGAGCACGGCGGCGAGATACGGCGGCCACAATGCAACCGCGATCGCGAACGCGGCGCCGCCGGCCGCACCCACCAGCACTCCGACCAGGGGAAAGTAGGAGATGGCGCGGGGGAGGTCGCCCGCATCATGCGCTACGAGGCGGCCGAGCGGGATGCGGGTGAGGAATGTCACGGCGGCAGCGCATGCACGCAGCTCGCGCCCGATGGCGCGCGAGTCAGCCATCGATCGCTCCGGTCGCGTGCTCCGCGGTGTGCTCCGCCGCGTGCTCGCCCGCCGAGATGCCGGCCGATTCGAACGTCGCCATCTCTGTAAGGACGGCGGCCGCGGAACGAAGGATCGGAACTGAGAGCGCCGCCCCCGTCCCTTCGCCCAGCCGCATCTCGAGATCCAGCAACGGACGGATCTCTTCGGCGAACACCGCGCCGCACGCCTCGAGCGCCTCGACGTGACCGGCCTCGGTAGACCTGTGGGAGAAGAAGATCGAATCCCTCAGCGCGGAAAGGAGCTCGGTGTCTTCCTGCGCGACCATCATCGCGGCCGACAGGATGGCGACCGTGGAGATGAAGCCATCGGCGATCACGGCTATGCGCAACGCCGCGGCTCGCAGCGCGGCGCCGGCGATGGCCGCGAGCTCCAGCCCACCCACGCGGCGGAGCGCTTCGCGCGCGCTGCCGTCGGTCGCGTCGAGGTGCAGCGCGAGCGCGCGATCCACCACGGAGCGCTTGCGCGCGATGCCAGCATCGTCGACGCCCGTGCCGCGCCCTACGGTGGCCGCGGAATCACGCCGCGTGAGCACGCTCGAGAGCGTAGCCGCCGCGGTGCTGTTGCCGATGCCCATCTCGCCGACCCCAAGCGCCACGATGCCGGCGCTCGCGGCCCGGTCGGCCGCCGCCTCGCCGGCCGCCAGCGCCGCGGCCAGCTCCGCCTCCGACATCGCCGGCTCGCGCAGGAAGTTCCTGCACCCCCGCCGCACTCTCGCGTCGCGCACGCGCGCGAGCGGCGCGGACTCCACATCCACGCCGACATCCACGACTTCCACGTCCACGCCGTTCGCGCGCGCGATGGCGTTTATCGCGGCTCCGCCACGATCGAAGTTGCACAGCATCTCGGCCGTCACCGAGCGCGGGTACGCGCTCACTCCTTCCTCGGCGATCCCGTGATCCGCCGCGAACACGCATACGCGCGCTCTCTCCACGCTGGGGGTGAGCGTGCCTTGCAACACCGCGAGCTGCACGGCCACATCCTCGAGCCGGCCGAGCGCGCCGAGCGGCTTGGTCTTGGCGTCCATGGCGCGCCGCGCCAGCTCGCGCGTGATGGTGCGCTCCAGCGGTGGCACTACAGCTCGATCCCGGGCTGGGCGGCGATCCCCTTCTCGCGATACGGATGCCGCACCAGACGCATCTCCGTCACGAGATCCGCCGCGTCGATGAGCGCGGGCGAGGCGCTGCGCCCCGTGACCACCACATGCATCCACGCGGGCCGCGAGCGGAGCGTCTCGATGACGGCCGTCTCATCCAGCCAGCCGAAGTTGAGGCAGTACGTCAGCTCGTCCAGTATCAGGACATCGTACTCCGCATCGGCGATGACGGCGCGGACGCGCTCCCATCCCTTCTCGGCGAGCGCGCGATCCTCGGCGAGGTTCTCCGTGAGCCACGTGAAGCCATCGCCGAGCGGGGTGATCTCGACACCCAGGAGCTCCGCGGCGACGTGCTCGCCGTAGCGAGTCTCGGCGCTCTTGATGAACTGATACATCCCCACGCGCATCCCACGCCCCGCGGCGCGCAACAGCAGCCCGAGCGCCGCGGTGGTTTTCCCCTTGCCATCTCCCGTGTTGACGATGAGCAGGCCGTGCCGCTGCTCGCGCGGTGGAACGCGGTAGGGACCTGGTCTCTTGCGCTTGGGAACGGGGATCTTCCGGCCGGCTGCGGTGCCGCCGTCTGCGGGCGGCGCCAGCGGGTCGGTGCGAGGGTCTGTGTGCTGCGCGCTCTCTGGCTCGGTCATTCTTCCTCCGATACATCGGTAAACCCGGTTGTTGCGGGGTGTGGGTTGCCGCGGTGCGCGTGGTGTGCGGCGATGCCGGGGAGCGCGGCGATCAGCGCGTCGTTCTCGGCGGGCGTGCGGGCCGCTACCCGTATCCACTCGGGGAGGCCGAACGATGCGCAGTCGCGCACGAGGATGCCGCGCTCCGCCAGCAGCCGGTCGCGCGCGCTCTTCCCGTGGCCGCAGCGGATGACGAGATAGTGCGTGGACGATTCCATGGTGCGCAGACCGTGCGCGGCGCATGTGCCGGCGATGCGCGCGGCCTCCGTGCGCAGTACGGCCGTGGTCCGCCGCACGTGCGACTCGGCTTCTTCCGTCAGCGCCGCCACGGCGGCCGCCTGCGCGGCGGCGGGCGCGGTCCACGGAGCTCGCACACGGTCCATCGTCCGGATCACTCCGGACGGAGCGATCGCGAACGCGGCGCGCACGCCGGCCAGCGCGTGGTCCTTGGTGAGCGAGCGGAGGTGCAGCACGTTCGGATGTGCCGGCAGCGCCGGCGTGCCGAGCTGCTCGCCGCTGAACGCATCGTACGCCTGGTCGAGCACGAGCAGCGTATCGGCCAGCCGGCACTGCTCGGCCACCTCGAGGATGGCGGAGAGTGGGAGTGCCTCCCCGGTGGGGCTGGCCGGCGCCGCGATGAACGCGAGTCGCGGACGCACTCGGCGGATCTCGCTCGCGAGCGAAGTGGATGGTGTAGCGGGAAAGTCGGGCGCGCGCACCGTGGTGGAGCGGGCGCCGTGGATCAGCGCCGCGCGCGCGTACTCGCCGAAGGCCGGCTCGGCGATGAGCACGTGATCGTGGCGCCGCAGGTACGCGGATGCCACCGCGTAGATCAATTCCGCGGCGCCGGCGCCGAAGGTGACGCCTTCGGGATCGCACTCCCACCGTTTCACGGCGGCCGACCTGGCGGCGCGGCTGTACGGGTCGGGGTACTCGTGCAGCGGAGCGGTGGCCACGGCGCGCCGCACCACATCCGCCGGTCCGAAGGCGTTGATGCAGGCGCTGAAATCGTGGCGCACCTCCTGCTCGGTGGCGATGTAGGGATCGCCGCTCAGCGATGAGCGCCCTCCGTGCTCGGCTGGCGGCGTGTGCAGCAACTCGGGACGCGGCGCGATCATGCGACCTCCACCAGCGCGACCGAGAGGAGTGCTGCCGCCGTGGCGATCCTGCAGCTCCGCGCGATGTCGGCGGCCACGGGCGCGCGAGCGCCGGCGTTGAGCGAATAGTGATCTCGCTTCACGAGGTTCACTCCCAGCGCGCCGGCCATGGCCGCCATCGGCCAACCCGCGTTCGGGCTCGCGGTGAGGCAGGCGTCGGAGAGCGCGATGCGGGCGGCGCGTTTCGCCGAGCCGCGCGCCCGCGAGGCCGAGCAACAGATCAGCAGAGCGGTCACGCGCGACGGAAGCAGGTTCGCGATGTCGTCCACCCTCGCGGAGGGCTTGCCGAACCACTCCCGCTCGGCGTCGCGGTAGCCGAGCATCGCGTCGGCCGTGTTGACCATGCGGTACGCGTACGCGGCGCCCAGTCCGCCCAGGCGGAAGGCGAGGAGTGGGGCGACGAGACCGTCGGAGAGATTCTCGGCCACCGATTCGATGGCAGCGCCGGCGACCTCGGACGCCGAGAGCCGGCTCGTGTCGCGCGAGACGAGGTGCCGACCGAGCACGCGCCGCGCCGCGACGAGCCGGAGCAGCTCCAGCTCTCGCTGCACCTCGGTCGCGGCCGCGACGAGCGCGCGGAGCGAGAGGGCGGGTTTGAGCGCGGCACCTACGAGCCATGGACGCGCCGAGGCGGACGCGCGACGCAGCAGCGCATCCGCGGCCAACGCGGCGGCACCGCTGGCCGCTATGCCCGACGCGAGCACGAGCGAGCCTTCGATGAGCGATGCCAGCGGAGCGCTCGATCGGCGCCGCTTCCGCCCGGCGGCGATCCACCGGCCCATCCACACCGTGGGGTGTAGAGGCGCCGGCGGCTCGCCGAGCAGGATGTCGGCAAGGAGTGCGATGCTCGCCGCGCCCGTCATCTAGAACGTCTTGATGACGATCGACGATGGGCTCGCCCCGGCCGAAATGCTGTCGCGCAGCGCGAAGGAGCCGGCGTCGTACACGAAGATGTACGGGGCCAACCCATCGGCCGAACTGCCGAGGAAAGCCTGGTACAGATCGCCGTTGCTGCTCGGCGCGGCCGCGAAGGCGCCGCGGCATGCGCCGCCCGAGATCGGGGCGCAGACCGGATCGTCGGGGCCGCGCACGAAGCTCTGGGTCTCCGTGTCCCAAACGGTGGTGGCCGTGTAATAGCCCGAGATGTAGGCCAGACCATCGGTGCCGATGCTGATCGCGCCGGGGCCGGGGCCAAACCCGGAGACGGTCGTGATCACGTCCATGGTCGCCGGATCCACGATGGTGATGCTGCCATCGGCGACGTAGTCGCCGGTGTTCACCACGTACAGCAACCCATCGGGTCCCACGGCGCCGTGGCCGGAGTTGGTACCGCCCATCTCCGCGGTGCCGAGCACGTCCATCGTTGCGGGATCGATGGCGGTGACTATACCGTTGCCGAGCGGTGCGTAGTTCTCGTCCAGGTTGGCGGATATCACCAGCACGCGTCCCGCCGCGAAGACCAGGTCGGTGGGCTGCGGCGCCACGTCCACGGTGTTCGCGATCGCGTCGTCCGGCTGCCCGACGTATACGCGTCCCACCGTGCCGAGGGCGGTGTTGGCCGCGAATATCGTGGTGTCGTTCGCGAATACCGATCCGGTGGCGTTCCCACTGGAGAATGTGAAGAAGCGCTCGGTACTCGCGGCATCGAGATCGATCAGCGCTATGCTCGCCGCATTGCCGAGCGGTACGGCCGCTCGGCGCCCACCTACGGAAAAGCCGACCGGCGTGATCGTGCTGCTCGTTCCGAGCTGGACCTGCTCCTGAGTGGTCGGGCTGCCGAGCTGGAAGAGATTCAGCGTCTTCCCCGTGGAGTTGACTACCAGGCCGATCTGCGGATCTCCGTTTGCGCCGTCGAGGAAACTCGTCTGCGGAGGGGAAGTCGAGTCGTCTCCGCACGCGCCCGTGGCGGCGATGAACGCGATCGCGAGAAAGAGTCGCGAGTATCTGGTAAAGCTGGATCGAATCGGCGGTATCACTGGCATTGGCTTGCTCCGGAAGAGTGTTGGTTCGAGTAGGGGCGACACACGGCCATGCTGTGCAGCGTCACCGCTGCCAGGCGGTGGTACTGCGCCGTGCTACTCGCGCGTGCGTCATGGGGTGCGCTCCGAGCTCGCGCGACGGACGCGCAGCGCGATGCTCCAGCCGCGGCTCGGGAAGGGGTAGTCCACGAGCATGGCGGCGGATGCGTCGAAGATGTTTTCGATCGAGAGCGTACCGTCGAGCTGCCACCGGCCCCACGAGCGGGTGGAGGTGGCGCGTACATCGGTGCGCCAGTACGGGTCGAGCACGTTCAGCGGTGAGCCGGGTACCGTGCGGCGCGACCCCACGTAGCGGTTGGAGACTTCCAGGCGGGCGGCCCTCGCATCCCAGGCCACTCTTACCGTGGCCGTGGTGCGTGGCCGGTACGCCACCTGACCGCTCAACACCGGTCCGTCGTACTCGACATCGGAGCGCGCGAGGAGCGCATCGACATCGAGTCCCGCCGCCGGGAGCGTTGCTCCGGCGGAGAGCTCCCACCCCGACCGCGTGACGACGTAGTTGGACGGGCTCCACACGAACTGGAAGTTGGGAAACCAGAGGATCATCCCGTCTATGTCCGCGCGGTACGCGGCGGCTTCGGCCGAGAGGAGAAGCGGGCCTGCATCGAGCCCGCGGAGGCCCACGCGCCCTTCGAGATCGTTTCTCGTCCGCTCGGGGCGCAGGTTGGGATTGGGGCGCACCAGCACTCCCTCGCGGAAGAACTGATCGGCCAGCGACGGCGGCGCGTAGCCCGATCCGAGCGACACCGATGCCGATGCGATCCCGCGCGACACGCTGGCGACTCCGCGCGCCGAGGCGGTCGCGCCGCTTTCCAGCGAACTCTCGTCGACCCTGGCACCGAGGTCGATGGCGACTCGCGTGCCCGAGCTCCCGATCTCCCGCGATGCCTTGAGCCCGCCGAAGGCGCCGAGGATCCTCTGATACGTGGGTGCTCCTGGTGCGAGTGTGGTCGAGTTGATGCGCAGCGTGCGGAGCTCCCCGCCTGCGGAGGCGCCGAGCCGTTCGCTTCCGACGGCGAGCTCGCTGGATGCAGTGATCGCCGTGGCCGTGATCGCGTCGTCGTAGCGGGTGCCGAAGGGCGGCGACGGGTCGGCATAGGTGGCGTGCTCGCGCGTCACGTCGCCGGAGCCGGTCCAGGTGATCGCCCCGTGCCGCCAGGTGGCATCGAGCCCCGCGTCGCTGCGGTGCTGGTGCTCCTTCCCGGTGAGCGACCCCTGGACGATGGATCCGGGGAGACCGCGATCGAGCTCCTGCCACGAACCGCGGAGCGTGGCGCCGAGTCCCGCGCTCTCGTCGTCGTACAGCGAGAGCGAGCCGAGTACGCCGCGCGAAGTGACGCCCGCGTTGTGACGCCGCGCCCTGCCGCCGCCGCGTACCGCCGGGACGTCGTATTCGAAGTCGCCGTCGATGGTCCTGTAATCGCCGGTGAGCGACGCGCCGAGGCGCCGCGTTCCCGCGGGTCGACTCCCGCCCACGGTCACCGACGCGCCGAGCTCGCCGAAGGCGCCCATCCGAACGAGCGCGGAGATGTCGCTCGTGGAGCGCCGCGTGCTGATCCCGATCACGCCGGCCAGCGCGCGCCCGCCGTAGCGCGCCGAGCGCGCACCGGTGTGCACCACCACGCGCTCCACGGATTCCAGCGGGATGCGCGAGAGGTCGGCCTCGCCGGTGATGGGAGAGTTGATCACCACTCCATCCACCAGCACCAGCACTTCGTTGGCGCTCGAGCCGCGGATCGACGCACGGCTCGGCGAGCCGGGGCCGCCCGACTGCGTGATCACCACGCCGGGCGTGGACTCGAGCAGCTCGCCGAGGTCGCGCCGCCCTGACTGCTCTATCGCGCCGCGGTCGTACACGGCTGCGTCCAGGGGTGCGGAGTCACGTGCCGCGCTCACGGTGACGCCGGCGAGCGCGGTGGCCGCGGGCTCGAGGGCGAAGTCGACCACCTCGGTGCTCGCGTTCGCGATCTCCACCTGCGCTTCGCGAGGCGCGTATCCTACGGCGCGCGCGCGCACCGTGTAGCTCCGTGGCTCGAGCCCGCGGAGCACGTACGAGCCGTCCGCCTCCGAACGAACCGTTCGTGGCGTGCCGACCGCCTCGACAACCGCGCCGGCGAGAGGGAGTGCGCTCACGGAATCGGTCACGTGCCCGCGCAACTCGCCCGGCACCTGCGCGTGCGCGCCGCGCGCGACCGCGAGCGTGCAGATGAGCGCGAGCGCAGACGCTGGTGCACAAGCGAGAGCGCCGCGGGAGATGAGCGATCGCGCGCGCAGCGCCGCAGGTGCAGTCATCATCGCCCCGCCGGATCCAGTGGCACCATCTGGGGCGCGCCGCTCGCGTGGGGCACGATGGACACCGACCACTCGAAGACATCCTCCATGTGGCCGGCCGTGATGACATCCGCCGGCGTTCCGCTCGCGGCCAGTCGTCCCCCGTGCAGCAGCACGACGTCGTCCGCGTAGCGCGCGGCGAGGTTGATGTTGTGCGTGGCGAGTACGACGGTCGTGCCCTGCTCGCGGAGTTCGCGCAGCAACGCGAAGGTCGCCATCTCGTGCCGCACGTCGAGGTGGGCGGTGGGTTCATCCAGCACGAGCACGGCGGCGTCCTGCGCCAGCGCGCGGGCGAGGCGCACGCGCTGCCGCTCGCCGCCGGAGAGCTTCGGGAGCCAGCGCCCCGCCAGCGCCGCCACGTCGCAGCGTCGCAGCGCCCGCTCGATCTCGCGCGCATCTTCGGCGCGTTCGCTCTGCCACGGGCCCAGGTGGGGATAGCGCCCCATCGCCACCACGTCGCGCACCGTGAAGAGCGGCTCGGCTTCGTTCTGCGGCACCACCGCCACTTCGCGCGCCAGCGCGCGGCGCGACCACTCGTGCAACGGCCGACCGGCGAAACGAATCTCGCCAGCGTCCGGCGCGAGCGTTCCGAGGAGGAGCTGCAGCAGCGTCGACTTGCCGGCGCCGTTGGGACCGATCAACGCGGTCATCCGCCGCGCGCGGATGTCGAGGTCGACACCGGCGAGCGTTTCGCGCGTGGCACCGTGGTGCCGGAAGCGCAGGCCGCGCGCCGACCAGGATGTGGCCGCGCTTCTCACTCCAGCACTCCGTTCCCCGGCCGGCGCAGGAGAAAGACGAAGCAGGGAACGCCGATGAGTGCCGTGACTATCCCCACCGGAAGCTCGTTCGCGCCGGCGATCGAACGCGCCAGCAGATCCGCGGCTATGAGAAAGGCGGCGCCGGCCAGCGCGCTGCATGGCAGCAGCCCGCGGTGGTCGTTCCCCCACACGAGGCGCACGGCGTGGGGCACCATCAGTCCCACGAAGCCGATGGTGCCGCTCACCGATACCGATGCCGCGGTGAGGAGCGTCGCCGTGCCGAACGCCACGAGCTTCACGCGCTCCACGCTGGTGCCGAGGTATGCGGCGGTTGGTTCGCCGATCGCCAGAAGATTGAGCGGCCGTGCCAGCGCGAAGAGCACCGCGAGCGCCGGGACCAGCGCGGCGAGCAGGATCGCCACGCTCTGCCACGAGGCGTTGGCGTGGCTTCCCATCATCCAGAAGATCGCCGAGCGCACCGACTCGGTGTCGGCGAAGGTCAGCACGAGCCAGATGACCGCCACGAGGAACGCGCTCACCACCACGCCGGCCAGGAGAAGCACGCGAGTGTCGAGCGCGCGGCCCACGCTGAACGCGATGCGGAATACCAGCAGCATGGAGAGCACGGCTCCGGCGAAGGCGGCAGCCGGGAGCGACCAGACGAAGCGGATCGACCACCCCGTCACCACCGTGAGCACCGCGCCGGCCGCGGCGCCGCTGGAGACACCGAGGATGTAAGGCTCGGCGAGCGGGTTGCGGAGGAGCGCCTGGAAGGTGGCGCCGCTCACCGCGAGCGCCGCGCCGACGAGGCCGGCCTGCAGCGCGCGCGGGAGGCGGAGCTCGCGCACGATCGTCACCGCTGTGGGCTGGCCGCGGCCGGCCAGCGCATCGAGCATCTCGTGGAGACTCAACGGCACGGCGCCGAGACGCACGGCGGCCACGAAGGCCGCGAGCACGAGGCCGGCGAGAAGGATGAGACGGAGCGGGATCGGCCACGAGCGCGGCGAGCGCGGCGAGTGCGGCGAGGGCGGCGATGACGATGCCGCCCGCGATTCCACTTCACGTGCGCGCTCGCGAGCGGAGGTGGAGAGCGTCTCCGGGGCAGTCATCGCGCGGGAGCCGATGCGCGGCGCGCTTCGCCGCGTGCGCCGCCTGCCGACGTGAGAGTGCTGTCCGCGGCGAGGTCGGCCTCCGTCTTCTTCGCGAGCTCCGGATGGAAGGCCTCCACGAGCAGACGCGCCGCCGCGGCGATGCTCGGGCTGGGGCGGCTCATGAGGTCGGCCGGCACCTGCACGATGCGTCCTTCGCGAACGGCGCGGAGGTCGCGCCAGCCGGCGAGCTTCTGGAAGCGGGCGACCGTGTTGTGCATCGGCTCGCCCATCGGGATGACGAGGATGTCGGGATCGCGGCGCACGATCTCCTCCATCGCGACAGTCGGCCAGAGCAGAGCGCTGTCGTCGAAGATCGAGCGGCCGCCGGCGAGCGAGATGAGCTGGCCGATGAAACTCCGCGGACCGGCCGTCATGGGCGGGTCGTTGTAGACCACGTACAGCACGCTGGGGACCGGCCTCCCGGCCACCATGCGCCGGAGACTGTCGAGCGTACCGCGCACCGACGCCGCGACCGCGGCGGCCGCCGAGTCACGCCCGGTGAGGCGTCCCAGCGAGCCGATCTCGCGGTAGATGTCGAGCGTGTCCTGGGTGCGGACGATGAACACCGGGATCCCCAGCGCCATCAGCTTCTCGCGCACGAGCTGGCGCTTCTCCCCATCCCAGGCGACCACGAGATCGGGGTGCAGGTCGACCACGGCCTCGATGCTCGGATCGACGCCGCCGCCCACGGAGGGGAGCGCCGCCACCTCGGGTGCGACGTCGTAGCGCGTGCGTCCGACGATAAGGTCGCCCGCTCCGATCGCGATGAGCGTCTCGGTGGCGCTCGGCAGCAGGGAAATGATGCGGGTCGCCGGAGCGTCGAGCTCGATCGCCTGGCCGGCATCATCGGTGAGGGAGATGCCGGCCGGAGCGGCGGACGCATCCCGCTGCGCATCGGTGTGGTCGGTAAGGTCGGTGCCGCAGGCGAGCACCAGCGCGAGGATGGCCGCCAGTAATAATGGCAACCACCGCGCGCGGCGCGGCCGGTTCGTCTCCGCTACCGGCTGCCGTAGCTCCCGTCTTTCGATGCTTCCGACGCCACCAAACACGAACCCGTCCTTGCTCGGTCGAGCGGGAGGACGGGGAAGACGGGGGCGGTTCGATGCGCCAATCGGCGCGGATGCCCTGCGTTCTGCCCCGCGCCTCTCCCTCGAGAGGTTGTATGCGGGAATGGACGGGGCAGGTCTCCTGGCTCGAGGCGGGTCGGCTCTCCCTTCCCAGCGCCGTGGCGCCAGTGGGTGGTGCATGAAGCCGGCCTGATACGGCCGGCATTCCGCGATTCGCGGACTGCTGGCCGTGGCCTCTCACAGTGGCGGGGCCGCGCCGGATTTTCACCGGTTTCCAAATTGCGTGGCCCGTCCAAACTCGAATTGTCGCTGGAAGGCTAGCATTGCGGCGGGCGGCGGCGCAAGGCTGGCGGTTGGTACAGCGCGAGGAAGGATCGCCTGATTCCGAAAGCACGCATGCTTACGACGAAACATGGATCCCCACTTTCGCGGGGATGACGGTGGTCGCGGCCATGATAGAGGGTTTGTGCGCCTTCCCTTGCGTTTGCCCACGCATCCGCTGACACTGCGCGGATGACGTCCAGCACATCCAAACGGGCGGAGCCGGGCCGGCCGCTGGGCCGGGTATTGATGATTCAGGGGACATCTTCGCACGCAGGGAAGTCCACGCTCGTGGCCGCGCTCTGCCGGATCTTCGCGCGCGCGGGGTATCGCGTGGCGCCCTTCAAGGCGCAGAACATGTCCAACAACGCGGCGGTGACCGAGGACGGCGGCGAGGTAGGCCGCGCGCAGGAGCTCCAGGCGCGGGCGGCGGGCGTGCCCATCACGGTGGACATGAATCCCGTGCTCCTCAAGCCGCAGAGCGACCGGACATCGCAGGTGGTGCTGCTGGGCCGCGCATCGGCGACTCGCGATGCGCGCGCGTATTACGACATGCGCGCCGAACTCTGGCCCATCGTGACCGCCGCGCTCGACCGGCTGCGCGCTGCCAACGACCTCGTGGTGATCGAAGGCGCGGGGAGCCCGGCGGAGATCAACCTGGCGCACTGCGACATCGTCAACATGAGCGTGGCGCGCCACGCATCGGCGCCGGTGTTCCTCGTGGGCGACATCGAGCGCGGCGGCGTCTTTGCTTCGTTGTATGGGACTACCATGCTTCTCCCCGATGAGGAGCGCGCGCTGATCCGTGGCTACGTCATCAACAAGTTCCGGGGCGATCCATCGCTGCTCTACCCTGGACCCGCGATGCTGCGCGAGCGGACGGGAATACCGGTGGTCGGAGTGCTCCCGTACCTGGAGCTCTCCGGTCTCCCCGCCGAGGACGCGGTGGAGTGGGGCGCGGTGAGAGCACCGGCCGAAGCGGACTCCGGCGGCCCGGTCGACATCGCCGTCCTGCGGCTGCCGCGCGTGGCGAACCTGGACGAGTTTCAGCCGCTCTCGCGCGAACCGGGCGTGCTCCTGCGATTCGTTCGCAACGTCGCCGAGCTGGGATCGCCGGATCTCATCATCATCCCGGGCACGAAGTCCACGCAGGGCGACCTCCTCTGGCTGCGCGAGCGTGGGCTCGACCGGGCCATCCTCGCCGCGCGCGAGGGCGGGACGCCGATCCTGGGGATCTGTGGCGGATTCCAGATGCTGGGACGCCGGATCTCGGATCCTCATGGCGTGGAGTCGGTAGGCGAGACAGCGGGACTGGCTCTACTGCCGTTCGACACCACGTTCGAGCGCGACAAGGTGACTCGCACCGTTGCCGCGCGAGTGGTTGGGGAGAGCGCTCTCTGGGGACCAGGAGACGCAGCGGCGGGAGCGATGGACGCGACCACGGAGAGCCTGACGAGCGGCGCTGGCGCGGGCGGCGAGGCGTCTGCGCCCGGTACCCGCTCGCTCGGCGCCGTCTCCCTCTCGGCCTACGAGATCCACATGGGAAGAATGGAGTGGGATGGAAGCGGCGGCACGCGCGCGTTCGATATATGCGCGTCTGACAGTGTCGGTGGCGAGGGGATGGTCTCGGGCGATGGGCTGTTTGTGGGGAGCCACATGCACGGGTTGCTCGAGAACGCCGCGCTGCGTACGGCTCTTCTTCGACGGCTGGCAGCGCGCAAGGGTGTGTCGCTCCCGGACGCCGGGCCGCTCGAGGGCGTGGATGCCGCGCTGGACCGGCTCGCCGATTCCGTGTGTCGGCACCTGGACGTGGAGGCCATGGCGTCCGCCTGCGGGCTGGAGCTGCCGCGGGCGTGAGCGATCCGAGCGAGAGCGGTCTGAAAGGAGACGATGTGAATGGGAACGATATGAGTGGCAACGATGCGAATGGAAACGATGCGAGTGGGAACGATGTGAGTGGCAACGATGTGAATAGAAATGATGCTGGCGCGCTGGACCTACGGCTCATCCTCGGCGGCGTGCGCGCGGGGAAGAGCGCACGCGCGCTCTCGCTGGCGCGCGTTGGTGGCGATACGGAAGGGGAAGGGAGCGAGAGCGGCGGTGTCCTCTTCGTGGCGACCGCTCGCGCGCTGGATGAGGAAATGCACCGTCGTATCGCCGCCCACCGTAGCGAGCGGCCGGCTGCGTGGGAGACGTTGGAATCCCCGCTCGACCTCGGGGCGGACATCGAGCGGCGGCTGACGGGAACGAAGGGCGGAGCGAGCGGCACCCATTCCGTCGTGGTGATCGACTGCATCACGCTCTGGGTGAGCAACGTGCTGCTGGGGTTGTCCGAAGACGCGGATGCGGAAGCCGCGATGGCGTTGCGCACGACGCGGCTCATCGAGGTGATGCGGCGCAATTCGACGGTGTCCGGCGCCCGCCGTACCGCTCCGCGTAGCTGGATCGCGGTGAGCAACGAGGTGGGGCTCGGCGTCGTGCCTCCAACGCCGCTGGGCCGGCGCTATCGCGATGCGCTGGGCCGGGCGAACCAGCTCCTCGCCGCCGCGGCGCGCGATGTCACGCTCATGGTGGCCGGGATCGAACTGGTGCTGAAGTCGGGTCGCTAGGCTGACTCGGCGGACCCCCGCAGCTCGCGCCTCGAGAAGACGAGCGGCACTCCCGGACGGTGAAAGTCCTCGATGCGCGACTCCTCCGTGAAGCCGAGCGCGGCCAGGAACGCGACGTATCCGTCGAGCGCGGGCCGCTCGAGCGGGAGCTCGGTGAGCACGAAACGCGCGCCGCGCGCGCCGAGCTCGGAAATCGCACGCTCGAGGAGGAGCGTGCCGATCCCTCGGCGCCGCTGCCGCCGGTCGACGGCCACGAGATGCAGCCGCCCGGCTCCCGCGGCACCGGCATACTCGCCGAATATCACGACGGCCGCGACACGGCCGTCCACCTCTGCCGCCAACGCCCGCCGTTCGTCGCCGGGCGCGAGGGCAGCGGATTCCAGGAGCGATGTCAGCGCGTCGGCCCGCGACCCGGTAGGCAGCGCATCGCGCAGCAGCTCGCGCGCGGCGTCGATATCATCCGCGGCGAGTGGCCTCATCAGAACGGAGCGCATTTCGTGAAGAAGGGCGCGCGAAGAACCTTCGCGCGCCCTCCACGCCATTCAGATGTGAATCGCGCGCCCCAGCACGCCCAGCGCGGCTTCCTTCGTGACCTCGCTCAGCGTCGGGTGGCCGTGAATGGTGATCCCGATGTCTTCGCTCGATCCGCCGTATTCGAAGGCGAGCACCACCTCGGCGACGAGCTCCGACACCGTGGGGCCGATCATGTGCGCGCCGAGCAGCGTATCGGTTTTCGCGTCGGCGATGAACTTCACGAAGCCGGTGGTCTCGCCCGCGGTGCGCGCGCGGCCATTGGCCGAGAAGGGGAAGCGGCCCACCTTGTACTCGCGCCCGCTCTCCTTCACCTGCTGCTCTGTGAGGCCCACGGTGGCGATCTCCGGCCAGGTGTAGACGATCGCCGGCACCGCGCGATAGTCCATGTGCACTGGCTTGCCCGCGATCGCTTCGACGGCCACCACGCCTTCCTCCTCCGCCTTGTGCGCGAGGAGCTGGCCGCCCACCGCATCGCCGATGGCGAAGACGCCGGGAAGGTTGGTGCGCATCTGTGCGTCCACCCTTATCTCGCCGCGCTGGCCGAGCTCGAGCCCGAGGGCGGCCGCGTCGATCCCCCCGAGCGCAGGCCTGCGGCCGACCGACACCAGCACGTGCGTCGCGTCGAGCGTCTCCTTCTGGCCGTCCTTCTCGATGTCCACCAGCACGCGATCACCCTCGTGCCGCGCGCCGGTGACCTTCGTTCCGGTGCGGAGATCGAGTCCCTGCTTGCGGAAAACCTTTTCGGCTTCCTTCACGACATCCGCGTCGTTGCCGGCGAGGATGTTCGGAAGCAGCTCCACCACCGTGACCTTGGCGCCGAGCCGCCGCCACACGGAGCCGAGCTCGAGGCCGATCACGCCGCCGCCGATCACTACCAGGTGCTCCGGCACCTGCGGCAGGGCGAGCGCTCCCACGTTCGAGAGGACGCGCTCCTCGTCGAAGCGGAGGAACGGGAGCTCCACCGGTACCGAGCCGGTGGCGATGATCACGTTCTTCGCCTGGTAGGTGGTGGTCTCGCCCTCGGCGCCCTTCACCTCCACCACGTTGCCGGCGCGCAGCGTTCCCTCGCCCTTCGCCCAGGTGACCTTGTTTTTCTTGAAGAGGTATTCGATGCCGCGGGTATTCGAGCCGACCACATCGACCTTGCGCTTCTGCATCGTGTCGAGGTCGAGCGCGACGTCGCCCACCTTCACGCCATGCTCGGCGAGGTGCAGCTTCGCGAACTCGTAATGCTCGGAAGACTGCAGGAGCGCCTTCGAAGGGATGCACCCCACGTTCACGCAGGTGCCGCCGAGCGTTTTGTCCATCTCCACGCAGACGGTGGAGAGTCCGAGCTGGGCGGCGCGGATCGCGGCGACGTAGCCGCCCGGTCCGCCGCCGATGATCACGACATCGGCGGCGGTGGCGGCGGTGTTGGAGTCTGGCATGTCAGTCTATGAGCATGGCTGCGGGATCTTCCATGAGCTCCTTGATGCGAACCAGGAAGAGCACCGCGGTCTGGCCTTCCACGAGCCGGTGGTCGTAGGAGAGCGCGATGTACATCATCGGCCGGATCTCCACCTTGCCGTCGATGGCCACCGGGCGCTCCTGGATCTTGTGGAGGCCGAGGATGCCGACCTGCGGGTAGTTGAGGATCGGCGTGGATACGAGCGAGCCGAAGACGCCGCCGTTGGTGATGGTGAAGGTGCCGCCCGTGAGGTCGTCCATCGTGAGCTTGCCGGCGCGCGAGCGCTCGGCGATCTCGGTGAGATCGCGGCTGAACTCCAGCATCCCCTTCCGCTCGGCGTCCTTGATCACCGGCACCACCAGCCCCTGATCCGAGGCCACGGCGATGCCGAGGTTCACGTAGTGCTTGTAGAGGATCGAGTCGCCCTCGATCTGCGCGTTCACCGTGGGGTGCGCCTGCAGCGCCATGATCGCGGCGCGCGCGAAGAAGGGCATGTAGGTGAGCTTGACGCCGTGCTCCTTCTCGACCTTGGCCTTCATCCGCGAGCGGAGGGCCATCACCGCGGACATGTCCACCTCGTTGAAGGTGGTGAGGTGCGCGGTGGACTGCTGCGACTCGAGGAGGTGCTCGGCGATGCGCCGGCGGCGCGTGGTCATCTTTTCGCGCGTCTCGCGCTCGCCAGTACCCCACGCGGGGCGCGGCGTGCTCGGTGCGCGGGAAGATGGCGCGGAAGGCGCCGCAGGACGGGCGGGGACGGGAGCGGCGCCCGGGGCAGTGGCCGCCTGCGCGGGGGTTGGGGCCGCGGATCCGGCGTGCACCACGTCTTCCTTCGTCACCACGCCTCCGCGGCCGCTCCCGGCGACGCTCCCGATGTCCACGCTCTGCTCGGCGGCGAGGCGGCGGGCGGCGGGCGAGGTCTTCTGCGCGCCATCGGCGGGCCGTGCAGCGGTGGCCGGTTGATCGGGTGCGGCGTTCGACGGGGCAGCCGGCGTGGCCTCCGGTGCCGCGGCGCCGCCGGCGGGCTGGGCGGACGCGGTGGCGGTCTCGTCGAGCTCCCCGATCTCCTCGTCCACCTTCACCACATCCCCTTCCTTCCGGAGCTGCTTCGTGAGCACGCCCGCCTTGAAGGCGGGCACTTCGACCGTGATCTTGTCGGTCTCCAGCTCCACCAGAGTGTCGCCCTGCGCGACTGCCTCGCCTTCGTTCTTGAGCCAGCGCGAGACCGTGGCTTCGACGATCGATTCTCCGAGCGGCGGCACCTTTATCGAGATCATCGTCCCTCGAGTCTTGTATACTTGGAAGATGCTGCGTTGGCGCTGCGCGCCACGTAGCACTCAGCGATGAGCGTTCCCCGCACATCCAGCGACCAAATATAACCGACCCTCACACCCGTGCGAGCACTCACGATATCTGCACACGGCGGTCTCGATCGAGTGGAGTACCGCGACGACCTCCCGGTTCCGGAGCTGCGCTCGCCCACGGATGTCCGTGTGCGCATCCGTGCCGCGGCGCTGAACCGCCTCGATCTCTTCGTGGTGGAGGGGCTCCCGGGCGTGAAGATCGTGGCGCCGTGGATTCTCGGCGGCGACGGCGCGGGCGTGGTGGACGCGGTAGGCAGCGCGGTGAGAGGGTTCGCGCCGGGGGATCACGTGGTCATCAACCCGGGGATCAGCGACCGCACGTGCGAATACTGCGAGCGGGGGGAGCAGTCGCTGTGCGTCGACTACAAGCTGCTGGGCGAGCATCTGCCGGGTACCATCGCCGAGTACGTGGTGGTGCCCGCGGTGAACCTGCGCGGGATCGCACCCGAGGTGCCCTGGGATCTGGCGGCGGCGCTGCCGCTGGCCACGCTCACGGCGTGGCGCATGGTGGTCACGCGCGCGGTCGTGAGCGAACGGGACACGGTGCTGATCTGGGGAGTGGGCGGCGGAGTGGCGGTGGCGGCGCTGCAGATAGCGAAGCTGCAGGGGGCGCGGGTGTGGGTGACGTCGGGGAGCGCCGCGAAGCTCGATCGCGCCCGCGCTCTCGGGGCCGATGAGACATTCAACCACCACGAAGTCGAGGTCGGGCGCGAAGTGCGGGCGCGTACCGGAAAGAAGGGAGTCGACGTGGTGATCGACAACGTGGGCCAGGCCACCTGGAAGCAGTCGCTCGTGGCGCTCGGCAAGCAGGGCCGGCTGGTGACCTGCGGCGCGACCACGGGCCCCATGGTGGAGACGGACGTGCGCAGGCTCTTCTGGAATCAGTGGACCATCATGGGCTCGACGATGGGAAACGATCGCGAGCTGGACGCCGTGATGCGCGCGTTCTCGGCGGGAATGCTGACGCCGCCGCTCGATTCCGTGTTCGAGATCGACTCCGGACGCGCGGCGTTCGAGCGACTGGCATCGGGGGAGCAGTTCGGGAAGATCGTCATCCGCGTGGGCGACTGAGCGGCGGGATCACACCACCTTCCACCACGGTGCGGCGAGCACGTTGCGGGCGATCCACTGCGTTTCGGTGCCGCAATGAAGTAGAAGCCCGCCGTCGCACTTGTCGGGATATTCCTCCATGAAGGTCGTGATGTTCGCGGCGAGCTTGTGGGACGGTCGCTTCGTTGCCTTGACCTCGATGGGAAGGAGACGCCCCTCGCTCTCCACCACGAAGTCCACCTCGTGGCCCGCTGTCGTGCGCCAGTACATCACTTCGGCCTGCGCGGCGCTCGCGTCCCGCCAGGCCATGAGGTCGCCGAGGATGATGTTCTCGAGGTGAGCGCCGCCGGGCCTCGACTCCCCGGCGAGGAAGAGCGCGAGCCCCGTATCGCTCCAGTAGGCCTTCGGAGTCTTGAGTAGCCGCTTGGTGCGGTTCACGGCGTACGCGGGGAGTCGCACGAGCTGAAACGAAGTCTCGAGAAGATCGAGATAGCGGTGCACCTGCGGCTGCGCCATGCCGACGTCGCGTCCCAGCTCTGTCTGATTCACCAGGGAACCGAGCCGCAGGCATATGGCGCGCATCAGTCGCCTGAAGTCGGTGAGATTCCCGACGGCCGTGAGATCGCGGAGGTCGCGCTCGAGGTAGGTCTGCACGTAGCCGCGCCACCACACCGTGCGCTGCTCGGTGGAATCGAGCCAGTGCGCCGGAGTCGGGAAGCCTCCACGGCGCGCGAGCTCGCGCCAGTTCGTCGCGGGCGTGGGGTCATCTCGTACGATGTCGAACCATTCCGCGGACGGAGCCGCGAGCAGAGCGTCCCAGATCCCGGTGGCGCCGAGGCCGAGCTGCTCGCGATGGGTGAGCGGCCAGAGCGATACATAGGTGGCGCGTCCCGCGAGCGACTCGGAAACCTTGCGCATGGTGAGGAGGTTGGCGGAGCCCGTGAGCACGAATTGGCCGGGAGTGCGGATCGGGGCTTCGTCCACCGCGCGCTTGATCGCGAGGAGGAGGTCGGGCGCGCGCTGCACTTCGTCCAGCGTGATGCGGGGCGCTCGGCGCGCGAGCGAGTCGGGATCGCTCTGAGCCTGGCTTCTGATCTCGAAGTCGTCGAGCGAGAAGTACGGTCTGTCGCGGTCGGGCGCGAGGGTGCGAACGAGCGTGCTCTTTCCCGTCTGCCGCGCACCCATCACCACCAGCACGGGGGACACATCGGCGGCGGTATCGAAATAGCGCTCGGCGGCTCGCGGGAGCACTACTCGGGGCGGTGGGGGGGTCGGATCGGACGGTTCAGCCATGGCGGTAGCGCCGATTATGTCATTATGATGCAATGAGTTACTGTCGGTGTATGATATCCATACATTGAATGTATGGATATCATACATTGAATGAATAAATGAGCAAAGCGCCGAACGCAACCCTCGCTCGGGCCTTTTCCCGTTAACTTTCAACGCATATGGATCGCGTCGAGGAACTCATCACCGTGAGAACTAGCGCGGCGCACGCGCTCGACGTACTGCTCACGACCGGTAACCTCCGGCGCTGGGCGGCGCCCGACATCTCCGTCACGCCGCTCACCGTGGCGACGCGGCTCGGGCCCGGAGATCGCTTCCGCATCCACGTACTCGGCCCGCTGCAATTCGACTATACAGTGGAGGCGGCGAGCGAGCGCGAGGTGGTGTTCGCCTTCAAGGGTCCGTGGCGCGGGAGCGAGCGCTGGAGCTTCATCGCCGACGGTGCGGAGACCATCGTGCGGCGCGTGCACGAGGTGTACGGCGGCTCGATAGTGAAGGAGCTGGCGTGGAATACCGTGGGGCGGCTCGCGGTGATCGCGCACTTCAAGCTGGAGCTCGCGCGCTTCCGCGACCTCGCGGAGCGTGAGCCGGGCGCGGGTGCTGAGATCGAGGCGCCCGAGCAGGCGGTGCCGCTGCCCGGCGATCCAGGCGAAGCCCGTCCGCAAGCCCCCGATCGCGAGCCTCCCGAGTTTCCGGTGGACGATGGCTGAGCGCGCGCAGTACACGCAGGAGGAGCAGGGCGAGATTCGCGCGGCGCTCACCGGCGGTGAGCAGCCACACTGCCCGCGCTGCGAGGCGGTGATGACGGCGCGTCCCATCGGTGGCGGTTCCTTCGGGCTGGGCTACGCCCGCCGGCGCGAGTGGCTCATCTGTCCGAAGTGCCATCGGAGCGCGATCTTCGACGTGAGGCGCGGGACGCGCAACTGAGCGGTAGATTCTCCCCCAATGTCCCCCGACCCGGATTTCTTCCAGCGCATCCAGGCGAGCTTCCTTCAGCTCGCCGATTACGTGCCGGCGCTCGCCGGCGCGCTCGTCGTGCTCTTTGCCGGCTATCTGCTGGCCAAACTCATCGAGCGCGGCACCGATCGGCTGCTCGATCGACTGGGGCTGAATCACTGGCTCGAGCGCGGCGGCGTGCTGCAGGCGGTGGAGCGGACGGGGTGGCGCAGAACGCCTTCGCGTCTCTTCGCGACGATCGTGTTCTGGTTCGTCATGTTCTCGGTGATCCTGCTGGCGGCGAGGGCGCTCGGACTCAGCTCGCTCGCCGATGTGTTCACCGAACTGGTGAGCTACATACCGAGCGTGATCGCCGCCGTGGTGATCCTCGTGCTCGGGATCGTGCTCGGCGAGTTCGTCGATGGTCTCATCATGGCGTCGGCGGGCGGGCTCAGAGGCGGCTCGACTCTCGCGCGCGTGGGACGCGGCGTGGTGGTGGTGCTCGCGATCTTCATGGCGCTCCAACAGCTCGGCATCGCGAGCGACATCGTGACCACGGCGTTCGCGATCGTGTTCGGCGCCGTGGCGCTGGCATTCGCGCTCGCCTTCGGTCTGGGGAATCGCGAGCTGGCTGGTGAAGTCACGCGCGAGTGGTACGAGGCGATGAAGGCCGAGCGCGCGATGCTGGCGCGCAATGCGGCGCTCCGCGAGGCGGAGGAGGAGGCCGAAGCGAGGGGTGGGGCACGCCCCTCAGGGGCCGCCGGCGGCGCGGTCGGGTCCGACAGCTAACGCGTTGCAATTTAGCGGTTTACGGGGATGCGTGGCGGTTGTTTTGAAGGGGCCGCCGGGTTATATTTATCCGGTTGGAGCAACAGCGCTCCTCCCTCCCTGAAAACCGCAGAAAATGACCGCTCCGAACAACCGGGAACGTATCGTCTCGCGTCTCATCGACGACGAGATCAAGGAATCGTTCATCAATTACTCGATGAGCGTGATCGTCTCTCGCGCGCTGCCGGATGTGCGCGACGGACTGAAGCCCGTGCACCGTCGCGTGCTGTACGCGATGGATCAGCTCGGGCTCGTTCCCGGGCGGCCTTTCAAGAAGTCGGCGACGGTGGTGGGCGACGTGCTCGGCAAGTACCACCCGCACGGCGACGCGAGCGTGTACGACGCGCTCGTGCGCATGGTGCAGGACTTCTCGCTGCGCTATCCGCTGGTGGACGGACAGGGGAACTTCGGCACCGTCGATGGCGATCCCGCGGCCGCCTACCGCTACACGGAGGCGCGGCTCACGCCGATCGCCATGCAGATGCTGGCCGACATCGACAAGCAGACCGTCGATTTCGCGCCCAACTTCGACGACCGGCTCGAGGAGCCGAAGGTCCTCCCATCCGGGATTCCCAACCTGCTCGTCAACGGCTCGTCGGGCATCGCCGTCGGCATGGCCACCAACATCCCGCCGCACAACCTGCGCGAGGTGGTCTCGGCGATCGTTCACATCATAGACAATCCCGACGCCACCCCCGGCGAGGTGCGCAAGCACATCAAGGGGCCCGACTTCCCGACTGCCGGCTACATCTACGGCCGGCAGGGGATCAAGGACTACCAGGAGACGGGGCGCGGCCGGATCGTGATGCGCGCGCGCGCGGTGATCGAAGAGAAGGAGTCGAGCAACAAGTCGCAGATCGTGATCACCGAGCTCCCGTATCAGGTCAACAAGGCGCGCATGGTCGAGCAGATCGCGGAGCTCTCCAACGAAAAGAAGATCGAGGGGATCAGCGCGCTGCGCGACGAGTCGTCGAGCCGCGAGGGGATGCGGGTCGTGATCGAGCTGAAGCGCGATGCGATCCCGCGCGTCGTGCTGAATCAGCTCTATAAGCACACGCAGATGCAGGCCACCTTCGGCGTGATCAACCTCGCGCTCGTCCCCGACGAGAACACGGGGCAGCTCGTGCCGAAGGTGATGCCGATGCGCGAGATGCTCGAGCACTACATCGCGCACCGCCACGAGGTGATCGTCCGGCGCACGCAGTTCGATCTCGACAAGGCGCTGGAGCGGGAGCACATCCTCGAGGGTTTGAAGATCGCCGTCGACAACATCGACGAGGTCATCAAGATCATCCGCAAGGCGGAGGACACCCCGACCGCCAGCGCGCGACTGCAGAAGCGGTTCTCGCTCAGCGAGCGGCAGGCCGAGGCGATCCTCAACATGCGCCTCGCCAAGCTCAC
>CAZTTY010000056.1:0-26802 GCA_964616815.1 uncultured Gemmatimonadaceae bacterium
GCCGGTAGAGCTCTACCGGCGGGAGCAGTTCCCCCAAATCACACTTCGCTTTCATTACAGAGATGGTCGAACGGAGAAAAGGAGCCCGCCTGGAGAGCAGTTCTCCTTGTCTCCTTGCCCCTCTCGGCAGTTCTCCCTTTTCTCTTTGTATTAGTCTGTCCCCGATGCCAGTCGAGCCACTTCGGCGACCAGGGCGCGCATGTCATCGATGGTGGTGCGGAAGCCGATGGGGCATATGCGCAGGGAGAGGGAGCCGCGGATGCGGGTGGTGGAGATGAGCCAGCGGCCGTCGGAGTTGATGTCGTTCACGATGCGCTCGTTCAGGGAGTCGAGCGCGGCCGGGTCGGCGATGGATGCGGGATGGGCGCGGAAGCAGAGGATGCCGAACGTGGCGGGGGAGAGCACCTCCAGCGCGCTCTCATCGCGCACGAAGCGCTCGGCGTGCGCGGCCAGCTCCATGCTGCAGCCGATCGCCTCGGAGATGGCCTCTACTCCATAGTAGCAGACGCTCAGCCAGATCTTGATGCCGCGCGAACGGCGCGTGAGCTGCTCGCCGTAGTCGGAGAAGTTCACCTCCGCGCCGTCGCTCTCCACATCCTTCAGATAGTCCGGGTGGATACTGAACGCCGCAGCGAGTCGGCGCGGTTCGCGGACCATGATGCAGCCGCACTCGAAGGGGACGTAGAGCCACTTGTGCGGGTCCATCGTCACCGAGTCGGCCAGCTCGATACCGGCGAGCGCGCGGCGGCCGCGCTCGCAGAGGATGCCGAAGCCGCCGTACGCGGCGTCGATGTGAAACCAGACCTCCTCGCTCCGGCAGAGCTCCGCGAGCTCGCCCAGCGGGTCCACGGCGCCCGTGTTGGTGGTACCGCCGTTGCCGACCACCATGGTGGGAACGAGGCCGGCGGCGCGGTCCGCGGCGATCGCTTCGGCCAGTGCGCCGAGCTGGATGCGGTGTCTGGAGTCCACCGGGATCAGTCTCACGTTCGCTCTGGGGATCCCCGCCATCCACGCGGCGCGGATCACCGAGGAGTGCGTCTGGTCGGACATGTAGATGGTGAGCCGAGCGATGCGCGCCGGGTCGTCGAGCGTCGCCTCGTGGCGGGCCGCGACCATGGCGGTGAAGTTCGCGTTCGATCCGCCGGAGGTGAGCAGGCCGCCGCTCCCTTCAGGCATCCCCAGCCACTGTCTGAACCAGTCGATCACCAGCAGTTCGACCTCGTTCGGACCCGATGCCATCTGCCACACGCCCGCGAAGAAATTGTAGCCGGTCGCGAGCCAGTCGCCGAGCACCGCGGGGAAGGTGGGGCAGCTCGGCACGTACGCGACGAACCCCGGGTGCGGCTCGCGCGCGGCGTGCGGGAGCACCCGTTCGCGGAGAGTGGCCAGGAGAGACTCGAAGTCGGTTCCGTGCGGCGGCGGCGGTGCCGCGATCAGACGTTCGGCGGCGGCGCGATCGATCTCGTCGAGCACCGGCTGCTCGCGGATCGTGGATAGATGTGCCGCGACCTGGTCCACGACCTCGTGGCCGAGCCGGCGCATTGTAGTGAAGTCGAGGTCGAGCGGAGAGTGGCTGCAGCGTTCGGTTGGCGGCATGTTGGAGACGATCGTTCTGGCATGGAGATTCCGGGGAAAGGGGCGCCGTTCGGCACACCGGGTGCATCGACCCTGAGTATCATAATCCGACACCGGACATCGGCGTACTCTGGCACTGCTCGTGTGCGGCGATGTAGTATCTGGCGCGGGTCTATCCGATGGAATAACGAGAGAAAGCGCGCGGGGACTCGGCTCACCGGACGGTGGACCGGGATTTCCCGCGGATACAACCGATGGGAGGGAACCACATGAAAGACGCACGCTTGACGTACGTGCTCGGCGTTGCGGCAATCTCGCTGCTGGCAGCCGCCTGCGGCGGGGAGAAGGTGGACATGCAGCGTGCCAAGACCAGCACCGCGGCCCCGGCGGCCGCGCCGGCCGGCGGGGCCGCGACCGGAACCACGGCCGCGGCACCGGCTGCGTCCGATACCGCGGCTGCTGCCGCCGCGGGCACCAGCGCGGCCACGCCCGCCGCGGCGCCCGGCGCTGCGCAGGGCGGTGGAGCGGGCAACATCACGGCCGCCGAGGTGGCGCTGGGTGACAGTATCTTTCACGGTCAGACGGGCGGCGGTACCTGCTTCACGTGCCATGGCCAGGACGCGAAGGGAACGGCGCTGGCTCCGGACCTCAGCGACGCTACGTGGATAGATGGAGATGGCACCTACAACTACATAGTGGAGCGAGTGACCACCGGCGTGCCGCAGCCCAAGGAGCACCCCGCTCCGATGCCGCCCATGGGCGGAGCGTCGCTGTCGCAGGCGCAGGTGAGGGCGGTCTCGGCGTACGTGTACTCGCTCAGCCATCCCGAGGTCGGGAAATAGATCTGATCACTCGAGACGCGCGGGACGATGGACTCGGAACGCGAGTCGATGCGGACCCCACACGGCCACAGTCCGATTCCGACGCGGTGGATGTCGTCGCCGCGGGCGGGCTCCCCGTGCCGGAGTCGACCTCACGCGGGCCTTCGTTCGTGCGCGGGCTCTGGCGAATCGCGGCGGCCGACGCGTCTGGCGGCAACAGCGCCGAGCTGATACGCGATGGTCCGCGCACCTTCGATGCGATGATCGAGATGATCGAAGGCGCCGCGGACTACATCTCCCTCGAGAGCTACATCTTCATGGGCGACGGCGTGGGCCGGCGCTTCGCCGACGCGCTGGTGGCCGCCGCGCGCCGCGGAGTGCGCGTGCGCGTCATCGCCGACTGGATCGGGAGCAAGGAAACCAGGCGCAGCTTCTGGAACGAGATGCGCCAGGGAGGGGTGGAGGTGAGGATCTTCAACCCCCCTGGTTTCCACGCCTGGCTCGGGCTTCTGCCGCGCGATCATCGGAAGCTTCTGGTGGTGGATGGGGAGGTCGGGCTCACCGGCGGCATAGGGATCAGCGAAGCATGGAGCGGCGGGATGACGCGACGGCGCACCGCGCCGTGGCGCGATACCGCCGTGAGCATTCGCGGCCCCGCGGCAGTCGACATGGCCCGCGCTTTCGATACGATGTGGCGGCGTGCCAACCACGAGGAGCGGCGCACCGCGCGCCGCCACCGCCTGTTGCGTCGCTCGCGCGGCGCCGATGTGGATCCGGCGCACTGCCAGGGGTCGGTGGTGGGGATCGTGGAAGGCGAGCCGTGGCGGCTGCGCGTGGCGCGCGCGCTGCAGCTCCAGGCCGTTTCCGCGGAACGCTGTATATGGATCGCCAGCGCGTACTTCTATCCATCGAGTGCGGAGCTCGAGGCGCTGGCCGGAGCCGCGCTCGACGGCGTGGACGTGCGGATACTCGTGCCGAGCAAGTACGACCATCCGTGGGTCCGGCGGTTCACACGGCAGGTGTACAGCCGGCTGCTGCGCAACGGCGTGCGGATCTGGGAATGGAACGGCGTGATGATGCACGCCAAGACGAGCGTGATGGACAGCCGCTGGGTGCGAGTCGGTTCCACCGACTTCAACCCGCTCGGTGTGGCGATCAACTACGAGCTGGACGCGCTGATCGAGGATCGAGCGCTGGGCGAGGCGGCGGAGGAGATGTTCCGCGCCGACCTCGCGGAGTCGACCGAAATCACGGCGTCGAAGGTGAAGACATTAGGCTGAGGCTGGCGGCCGCGATCATCGCGATCCCGGTCGTCGCGCCCGCGGCGGCGCAGACCGGCACCGGCCCGCCGAGCGCACAGCCGGTATTCGAAGCGAGCGACCTCGCCTTTGCCGCGGGGGCGGCGCTCGCGACCATCGGCGCCACGACCATCGATCGCCCCGCGGCCCACTTCGCCCGCACTCACGGCCAGGAGAGCGCTGCGTTGCAGCGCACTTCGCAAATCATCGAGGCCATAGCGCTTCCCGGCGCGTTCGTGATCGGCGGAGGGTTGTACGTGGGAGGGAAGCTCGGCGGCGACGACGGCATGGCGGATGCGGGCCTCCATGCCACCGAGGCCGTGCTCATCGCCAGCGCCTTCGCCGGCGTCGTCAAGTTCGCCGCCGGGAGAACGCGGCCGTACGTCTCGCACGACAGCAGCGGCAGTTTCGCGCTCATGCGCGGGCTGAGCGATGATCGCTACAGGTCGTTCCCGTCAGGCCACACCGTGATCGCTTTCGCGCTGGCCGCCGCCGCCACCCAGGAGGTGGACCGCTCGGGCGGGCCGGCGTGGGTGGTGGGGGCCGCGACTTACGGTGGAGCGACACTCGTGGGGCTGGCGCGCATGTACCACGACATGCACTGGGCGAGCGACGTCGTAGCCGGCGCCGCGATAGGAATCTTCACCGGCCGGAGAGTGGTGCGCTGGCAGCACTCGCATCCGGGGAATCGCGTGGACCGCTGGCTGCTCGGCGTTTCGGTTCGCGACGCGGGGAACGGCGCGAGGATCGTCGCGCCGTTCGTGATGCCGGTGCGGTGATGAACGCAGCTTCACCTGCGTACCGCAGCCGATCGTTCGACGTCGGACGACCCCCGCCAGGCGCGCGAGCGCTCGAGGAGCGAGAGCCGGACTCCTCCTCCGCCCGCCGCGTAGTACCGGTCTCCGAGCAGGCGCGCGCCGAAGCTCCTGGAGAGGCCGGCCGGCGGTTCGTCGTACGATGGCGAGCGATAGTCGAGCACCAGCCACGCGGGAGCGTTCGGGTGTTCGAAGAGCGAGCGGGCAACGGAGCTCGCGGACCGGGCCGGGCGCACATGTACGTCGCGATAGTCGCGCAGGTAGTATTGCAGCGGTTCGGCCGCCTGGTCGGGCAGCACGTAGACCACGCGCGCACGCGCCCGGCTCCGTTCGATGGCGCCGGCCACCGGACGGTAGTCGCTGTCGCGCGAATCGATCCGCTGATAGGCGCGGATGCCGAAGGCGGACGCCAGCGTCAGAACGGCGATGGCCAGGGCGCCCGATACGATGGATGATTCGGAGAGCCTGGTCAGCCCGGACCCGAGCAGCAGGTAGAGAAAGGGCGAGACGAAGAGGAAGTATCTGGCGAGGTCGACCTGCCGCGACGTGGAGATCGCCGCGCCCACCGCCAGGGGCACGACTACGGCGAGCGCGACCGGCCGTCGCGGACCACTGAAGAAGCGCGCGAAGCCGGCGCCGAGCGCGAGCACCACGACGATGAGCGCCAGCGGCTGCACCACGAAGAGCTCGGCGAGCTCGCGGAACGCGGAGCCGCCGCCGTTCTCCTGGAAGGTCACCGCGGCCGCCGCGAAGTCGTGCGGGTAGTAGTAGACACCGTGCAGCGCCACGAGCGGGTACTCCACGAGAGCGCGCAGCGATGCGGCGAGCCCGGGCGAACCGCGCCACCCCTGAGTGGCGCCGGCCACGGCCAGCCTCACGCCGCGCGCGTAGAGCAGCAGCGTGATCGCGATGACGGCGTTGGCCGCGAGCCACGCGATGGCGCCGCGCCTGCGCCGCAGCACGAGCCAGAGCGCGTCTACGTCGAGCGCGGCGATGAAGGCAACGGAGACCACGTTCGTGTGGACCATCGCCGTACCGAGGGTCGTATAGCAGGCGAGCGCGCGCCACGAAGCCGCGCCGGAGGGCGCTCCCCACCGGGTCGGGCCGTCCGCGATGCCGCCGGTGCGCGGCGCGAACGTTGCGTCGCGCCAGCGCAGATAGCACAGCATGCCGAGCGTGGTCAGGAGGGCGAGCGGCATGTACATCCGCGCTTCCTGCGCGAAGTACAGATGCAGCGGCGAGATCGTGAGCAGGCACACGCCCACGGCGGCCGCCCCTCGCGTGAAGGCACGAGCTCCCACGGCGTAAGTGGCGGGAATCACGAGGAGGCTCGCGACGAGCGACGGTGCGCGGAGCGCTGCCTCCGAGTCGCCGAAGACCCCCATCCAGAGCTTGAGGAACGAGAAGTAGAGCGGTCCCACGGGGCTCGCGCGGATGTTCTCGAGCAGCGCTCCCCAGGGGAGGTGGGCCACGTACCAGGAGTTGCCCTCGTCGTACCACAGATTCGTGACGCCGATTCCCTTCACCCGGAGCGCGAGAGCCGCCAGCATGAGTGACGAAAGCAGCGCCGGGGTGGCCCAGCGCGATCGGTCCGGCGGCGGCGCTTCCCCTGCCTTCTCGCCGTCGCGGTGGGAGCGTGTGCGCTCGCTGGCCGCGCCGGTCGCGGCGGTCGTCCTATGCATCTTTCTCTATTGGGAGAAGCCGCCCGAGAGCGCGCCCGCGTCGGATGCGCTCCATCGGATAGCGCTCTCGCAGAAGGACCGCGACTTCCGCATCATCCCGCCGGCGCGCGGGGGAGCGGTGGGGTCGGTGTGGTATTCCCCACGCGGGCGGGGGCTGAGCTTCCAGCTCGCCGCTTCCGGGCTGCGGCCGGGGCGGCGCTACCTGCTCGAGCTCTCGGTCGACGGCACGATCTACACGGTGGCCAGTCACACTGCGGATGCTTCCGGGGAACTCTCGATCGATTCCACGATCGCCACCTTCGCGGAAGGTGCGTGTGTCGGCGACAACTTCGATCCACCGAAATCGACGCGTGGTGCGCACGAGGTGAAATTCTGGCTGAAGAACGACGGGAATCCAGTTGCCGGGACGATGCCCGGGCGGCGGCCGGCATCGGCCGCCGGGTCGTCGCTCCCCTGTCGCGGGAATGGCGACGGTGACTACGGCTACGTTCTTCTCGACGATGCCGCGGCCCGGTTCACAGGCGAATCGAGCTAGCCGAGGTGCAGCGTTCGTGCCAGTCAGCGAACGGTGAAGCGTCCCTGGCGATTCTCCAGCAGTACGTAGCTGTAGTCGCCATCCGCGTTCCCGCTGCAACCGAGCTCCACGGCGGCTTCTTCCGGCCCGCTGCCGGCGGAGACGCGCTGAGTGCCGCTGGCGGGGTTCCCGTCGCGCTTGAGCATGAAGCCCAGCGTGTAGCTCCGACCCGGGGCGAGATCGATCGGTCGATCGTAGTTGCCCCCCACGCAGATCCCCTCGGCCACTCTCGAGAACGTGCTGTCCAGCGCCAGCTCGCCCCGGGCGTCGGCCTCGAGGCTCGCCACATCGTACACGGTGCTGTCCACCTGGATCTCGAAGATGTAGCGCGTGCCGGGATCGAGATGGTGGGCGCTGGCGCGTATGGAGAGCCCGGGCCCCGTTGGAGCGTACCACACCGCGCCCGCGGGGCCGCCGAAAAGCGATGTCACGGCGCTCAGGCCGCCCTTCTGCACGAGCTCCATCCGCTCGTACGCGCCATCGCGCGCCGGTTCGTCGCTTCGCCACGGCTTCATGAAAATCAGAATCACCGCGACGGTGAGCGCCACGGGAAGCACGAGGAAGCGAAGCAGCTCGCGCGCGGGGAAACGGCGTGGGCCGGAGCTCCGTGTCGACATGATCTCAAGTTACCCCGTGAGTGATGGAGCCGCGAAGGCATTCCCGTTCCTCGCCGGTGAAGACGCGGGCTTCCGGGCCCCCGGTAGTCCAGCGGGCGGTGCCGGGCGCGGACGTTGCAAGGCGCCTGCGCACGTGAACGACACTTCGATTACTTCGCCGGGTGACGGGCATCGGGCGGCCGTCATCGCGCTCGCGGCCAGTATGCTCCCGTATCTGCTGCTGCTCACGCTCTTCCGTGGCGGCGGCGATCAGGACGCAGCGATCCATGCGGTATTCGCGCTCTTCCCGTCGCCCGATCGCATTCTGAGCCTCTGGGCGCGACCGCTCTTCGCCGCACCCTACGTCATCCCCGCGCAGATCGGCGGCTATCTCGCGATGCGCCTCACCACCACCGCCATCTGCGCTCTGGCGGCGTGGCTCACCTATCTCACGGCGCGTCGCGTGGGTGTGGGCAGCGTCGCATGGCTGGCCATTCCGCTGGTGCTCCTCCAGCCGGCGTTCCTGAGCGTCGGCACCGACGCCATGACGGAGCCCATCTTCGTGCTGGTGTTCGCGGCGGGGTTGTTCGCGCTCGCGAGTCATCGCACGCTCACGGCGGCGGCGGTGCTCTCCTTCCTGCCATTGGCTCGTCCGGAGGGCCCCTTCATCCTGCTGGTGCTCGCGGCCATCTGGCTGCCCGCGGTCGGACGCGATCGGCGCTACATCGCGGCGATCCTCCTGCTCGGCCTCGGTATGGTGGTCTGGCTCCTGGCCTGCCTGATAGTGGCGGGGAACGCGACGTATCTGACTTCCATACCGTGGCCGGCGCACACGGTCCAGGTTCCGACCACCTTCACGAGCCAGCAGGTCCTGCACTACGCCAGGCGCTGGCCGCACATCGTCGGTCTGGGGGTGTTTCCACTCTGGCTGCTCGGACTCCGGCCGAGCTGGCGGCGGCCGCTCCTGCGCACGTGCGTGCTCGTGACTTTCGCGCTGCTGGCGGTGCACACCATCCTCTACTCGGCGGCGACGATGGGTTCGCTCGGCCTCGACCGATACCTCGCGACGCTCGCGCCCGCGGTGGCGCTGGTGGCGACTGCGGGCGCCGCCGAGCTCGCGGCGCGGATCGCCAGGCGGCGCGCTCTGGTCGCCGTACTCGCCGCCCTGCTCGCGCTCGAGACGGCGCACGCGCTCGTCGCCTTCGACTCCAACTGGCTCGACCACATGCCCGCCGCGACGCTCGTGGCGGTGCGCGAGGCCGAGTCTCGACTCGACGTGGCGGACCGGCCGCTGGTGTCGGCCGATCAGTACGGCTACGTGTTCCTGGAGAACGGCTGGGGGAGGGACAGGCTGCCGGCCACCGCGCACGACGTCACCGCGGGGGTGATCGCCGGGTTTCCGGAGGGCACCGTAGTGCTCTGGGATGATGTGACCGGTGCGTGGTGGTTCAACCTCACCATCGAGGACTTCACCCGGCGTGGCTACCGACTCCTGTGGGAGCGTCGCACCATGCTCGACTCTCCGCTCTCACCGTTCTACGAGCGGGCGCGGAGCTCGTCGCTGGGGTGGCTCTACTACTGGTTCGGCGTTCCGTCGACGCGGGAGATGCGGCAGGCGGTACTCGTGAAGGAGTGATCACTTCGCGGCGGAAGTCGTGCCGGTGAACGGGGCCTTGCTGCGTTCGTGCAGCTCGTAGTCGAAGCGTCCGTCGCCGTTGCCGGTGCACGGGAGCGGTCGCGAGGAAGGTCCCGTGGCGGAGCTGGGAGATGAGCTCTCGCCGGGGTCCGAGCCGTCGCGCTTGAGCCGCACCGCCACTACATGTGGGCCGGACAGTTCGATCGGCGGGTCGCTCACGGCCCCCACGCAGTAGCGGTTCGTGAACTGGCTCATGGCGCCGTGCCCGAGCACGCGTCCATCGCCGTCGGCCAGCACGCTCGCCGCCGCGTAGTCGAGCGAGTCGTCCACGTTGAGCTCCACGCGGTAGCGTACGCCGGGCTCGAGATTCGTGGCGCGTACGTACCATTCGAAAGCGTCGCCCGAAGGAGTGTAATAGAAAGTGCCTCGCGGCCCCTCCTGGCCATCCGCCCCGCCGAACGCGACCAGCGCGAGCGAGTCGAACCCGGCCGGCGCGGCGGAGGGCATCTCGCTCTCGAGCACGCTGTCGGTACGCGAGAGCGCCGGCTCCGGGCCGCCGCAACTGAGCGCGCCCAGCGCACCGGCGGCGACGAGCAGCGTGGCGATCTCCCGTCCCACTCGCTGCTTGCGCGAGGCGATGGCGGGCGGAATCTCCGCCGGCACCGTGGTGAGCGCCGGCGTCGTGTCGACGGCGAGCTCCAGTCGGCGGCCCAGGCCGCTGAGGATGTGGTGCCGGATGGAGTACAGCGCGATCAACAGATAGCCGCCGGCGAAGAGCACGAGGAACGGGAGCGCACCATACTCCTTCACCCAGATCGCGTAGCCGATGGCGGCTGCGGTGTAGAGTCCCAGTACCAGCTCGCCTATCGTGCTCCAGCTTATGGGGCTGCGATAGCGCTTCTCCTTCCAGCTCTGCCCGCGACCGGTGATGTGGTACTTGGGCGTTCGGATGAACGGGCTCTTCTTGCCGAGGAGCCCTTCGAGCGCGGCCTGCGCGTTGTTGACGCTCAGGCCGATCGATGCCCCAAGAAAGAGCGGAAAGCAGAGCACGCGCTTCACCCATCGCGTGTGTCCCGCGCGCTCAGCCTCGGCGTAGTAGGCGAAAGTGCCGAAGAGCGAGAAGAGGAAGTACGCGGACAGCGGCCAGAGGACGCGCACATCGTAGTGGTGCGCCGCCACCACCATCAGAGGGTTCAGCAATCCCACCAGCAGGAGGAACGGGTAGGAGCTATTCCCCAGGAGGTGCGCGGTACCCTGCAGCCTGTCCCAGAAGGGAATCCTGGCCTTCCAGAGCGAAGGGAGGAGCTTGCGCGCGGTTTCCTGCGTCCCCTTGGTCCAGCGAAACTGCTGCGCCTTGAGCCCGTGGATGTCGGCTGGGAGCTCGGAATCGCAGGTGAGATCCCAGAGATACTTGATCTTCCATCCCTCGAGCTGCGCGCGATAGCTGAGGTCGAGATCCTCGGTGATGGTGTCGTGCTGCCAGCCGCCCGCATCGCGGATGCAGCTCGCGCGCAGGACACCGGCGGTACCGTTGAACGTGAGGAAGAGGTCTCCCCAATAGCGCGCCGGCTGCTCCACGATGAACTGCCCATCGAGCCCGAGGGCGGTGGCGCGCGTGAGGACCGAGTAATCCTCGTTGAGATACGTCCAGCGCGCCTGCACCACTCCCACGTTGGGGGAGTCGAAGTGCGGCACCGCGCGCCGCAGGAAGTGGCGTGGGATCACGAAGTCCGCGTCGAACACCGCCACGAGCTGGCCGCGCGCCCGCTCCAGCCCGTAGGCGAGCGCGCCGCTCTTGTAGCCGGTTCGCTTCTCGCGATGCAGGTGGACTATGTCGATGCCGCGAGCGCGATGTTCGCGTACCAGGCGGCGCGTGAGCGCGAGCGTCTCATCCGTCGAGTCGTCGAGCACCTGAATCTCGAGACGGCCGCGCGGGTAGTCGACGTCGCACGCCGACTGGATGATCCGCTCGGCGACGTAGTACTCGTTGTAGATCGGGAGCTGGATCGTGACGAATGGCAGGTCGGCATCGGCTACGGGCGGGGCGCTCTCGTGACGCCGGTTCGCGTTCTTCCTGAAGAGCGAGATGAGCACGTAGCGATTGAGGCTGAGCACGGAGAGCATGCACAGCGCGATACAGTACAGAACTACGATTACGGCGATGAGCATGGTCGTCCCGGTCTGCCTTCCACTTCGAATGAGAGTGACGCCATTCGCAATACTCCTGTCGAGCAGGCGAGCTGGACGAGTGCGGAGCGCGCTCCGCATTCGATGACTTCGCTGCGATGGAAGTCGGCTGCTCGTGCATCCGATGCGCGAGAGGCGCACGAAGGCGCAACCGTTGTGCCAGCGACCGGCTCGTGAGCGGGAATCGCCATCGCGCGCGCCATGATGGGAGTACTGGGCGTTCGAGATGTGAACGCGTGCTCCGCCGTCGCACGGCGGAGCACGCGAGCGTGGTGAAAACGGAGCGGCTGTACCCGCAGCCGCCGTGCCACGATCCGGCAGCGATGACGAATGCACGAAGCCGTCCTCTCCGCGATGGAGAGAACGGCCTCTATGTCACGTCGGCGTCGTGATGTTCATCACGTAATCGTCGGCATCATCTGTCGCCGACGTTGTACTTCTTCAGTATGGCGCGCACGCTGTCGAGCGGGATCGACTCGATCGTATGCCCGTTCGCGGTGACGGTGGTGGCCATGAAGAGCGAGTCGTAGATCGCTTCTTCGGTGGCTTCCACCACGCCCTCGAAGATCGCGGACATCGCGTCGTTGGGAAGGTCGGCGATCTCGCGCGGCCGCTCGCCCGCGCCCGGCCCGGCGTCGCGGCCGGGGATGCGGCGCCGAACCGACTCCGCCGTGGAGAACGCTATCACGTAGTCCCCCGAGCCGTTCGACGCCGACGAGCCGGTGCGCGCCAGTCCCATGATCGCGCGCGCCGCGATGCGCCGCAGGTTGCGGTCGGAGAGCGGCGCGTCGGTGGCCACGACCATCATGATGGAGCCGTCGCCGCGCTCGCTCTCGACGTTCCGCTTGAACGCGTACTGGCCGAGCTCTCTTCCTACCGGCGCGCCGAGCACCTGCAGTATCCCGCCGAAGTTGGTCTGCACCAGCACGCCCACCGTGTAGCCGCCGAGTGATTTCGGCAGCACGCGCGACGACGTGCCGATCCCGCCCTTCCAGCCGAAGGCGACGGTTCCGGTGCCGGCTCCTACCGCGCCTTCGGCAACGGGACCGTCGCTCGCCGTCGTGAGCGCGTGGCGCACATCCTCGGGCGTGATCGGTCGCGAGCGGATGTCGTTGAGCGTTCCATCGTTCGTCTCGCCCACCACGGCGTTGATGGAGCGCACGTCTTCCATTCCGGGCTGCTCGAGCAGCCACCCCACCATCGCGTCGGCCGCCTTCCACACGCAGAGTGTGCAGGTGAGCAGGATCGGCGTCTCCAGCTCTCCGAGCTCGTGCACCTGCGTCACGCCGAGGAGTTTGCCGAATCCGTTGCCGACGTGAATCGCCGCGGGCACGCGATCCAGGAAGGCGTTGCCGGCGTGGGGGAGGATGGCCGTGACACCGGTGCGCACCGAGTCGCCGCGGACGAGGGTCGTCTGGCCCACTCTGACGCCCGCCACGTCGGTTATCGCGTTGAGCTTCCCCGTGGGAAATATTCCGGGCGCCACTCCGAGTGCGCGCGCGCGCGTGGGTTGCCCGTGCGGGTTCGGGTTCTGCGCCGCCAGCGGCGCGGAGACGACGACGAGGAGGGAGAAGATCAGGGGACGGAGCATGGATGGGAGGGGGGAGGAAGCAGGAAGCAGGAAACAGGAAACAGGAAACTACTCTATCGGGGTCATCCCCGCGAAAGCGGGGATCCGTGTTCGAACCGTCGTGGCGGCTGCGGCGATGGCCGGAAATGGCGCGGGGGGCGCGGAGCCAACTAGTATTGTACGACCTGTACCAGAGCAGTCTGGCTTCCGTTGCGGCGCGCTGTACCGAGCGACCCCCGCCGCGGCCAGCACTGCCGCTTCGATTTCCAGGCGATATCCGGTGATCACTGCCTATCTGAGCATGCCGAGTCCGGTCGGCGATCTGCTACTCACGGCCGTGGAGAGCGGGCTCACTCGAGTCTGGTTCGAAGAGCATCGCCACGGCGGGAGCGTGAGGCCGGAGTGGCGCCCTGCCGGGAGCGTGGGCGGCGCGGCGGCGCGCACGCTTCGCGCCGCGCGCGAACAGCTCGATGCCTACTTCGCCGGCGACCTCACCACGTTCGACCTCCCGCTCGCCGCCGGCGGGACTCCCTTCCAGCAGCGCGTGTGGGCGGCGCTGCTGACGATCCCGTTCGGACATACCACGAGCTATGGTACGCTGGCGGCGCGCATCGGCGAGCCGAAGGCGTCTCGCGCGGTGGGCGCGGCGAACGGCCGTAATCCGATCTCCATCATCGTCCCCTGCCACCGCGTGATCGGCTCGAGCGGCAAGCTCACCGGCTACGGCGGCGGGATGGAGCGAAAGCGCTGGCTGCTCGTGCACGAGGGCGTGGTGCCGATCGACGTGGTCGGGTCCTCGCTGGAGAGCGGGGCGAGCCGCTGAACGGATCAGCCCGCTCTCTTTAGAGACGCTGACCGGGCCCTTCGGCTCTTGCCAGCGGCCGTCGGAATCATTACAACAGTTCCGTTGATCGCGGGGTGCTGCAAACCTCTGCCGGGTGCCTCTGGCCATGTCGCAGGCGCTGATCCCGTCGGATGCGCAGCTTGCTACCCTCACCCGCTGGATCGAAGAGAAGCTGCCGGCGCTTGGCGCGATCCAGTGTCTGGAGAGACTCGCCTCGCCGCGCCGCGCCGAACGAATCGCGTTCTTCCGCGCGCACGGCACCAGGGGGCAGGTCGACGTGGCGGCGAAGCGGCCGATGCGCTGGTCGAGAATCGATGAGGGAGAGGTGGAACTCTCCCATCTCCGTCGCTTTCGGGCGGCGGGGATGCGCAGCACGCCGATCCCGCTCGGTTACGACGTGGAGGGCGGCATCCTCTGGACGGTGGTCATACCTGGAGAGCCGCTGCAGCACTGGCTCTTTCGCCGGCTCCTCTCGCCGTCGCACCGGCTCGAGCATCAGGCGTATACCGCGCTGCGGAAGACTGGCCGCTGGCTCGCGCGCGCGCAGAGCATCCCCTTCGATGGGGTCCTCTGCAAGGCGCACCCGTTCCGCAGCGATCCCGAGGGCGATCTCGCGCCCGCGCTGGAAGCCGCGCTCATCAGCGGGAGCGAAGCGGTCATCATCAGGAAGGCGCTGTCGTGGGGGCCGTGGTGGACGCGTGTCGAGATTCCGCTGGTCTGGATGCACGCCGATTTCGGCCCGGGGAACTGCATGGTGCAGAGTTCGGAGGCGGGAGTCTCGATTTCCGTCCTCGATTTCGCGAACGCGTTCACCGGGCGTGCCGCGCTGGACTGCGCGACGTTCACCGCTGGCGTCGCCGTGGGAGCGGCGCTCCGCTGCGTGAGCCACCACCGCATCTCCCGCGCGTGCAGCGCATTCGCCGAGGGCTACTTCGCCGGCCGGAGAGCGGAGGAGGGTTGCGCACGCGGCGGCCCCACCGACGAGGAGCGCGCCGAGCACGCGCTGCAGGAGTGCGCCGCCATGCTTCACTCGCTGGGCCGCTACGCCGAACGTGTGAGGCACGCGCCGCCGCCGATGCGCACGGTGCTGCGGCAGCACGTTCGGCACGCCGCCACGCACCGGCTCGTGGCTCTGGCTCGCGAAGCGATCGCGCGGCACACGCGTCTGGAAGGGCGCGCGGTGGCTGGTGTGGGCGAAGCGGGTGGACGGGGTCGATGGGGTCAGGCAGCTTATGCAGAGGAGCAAAGCCCTTCTACATGAAGTGCCCGACATGAAGTGCCCGACTCCGTCGACCCGTCGGTCATGGGGGTGCTGGGAAAGTGGTGGCTCGCGCGTCCTACTCGAGCAGCGCCATACTACCTTTCCTCAGCATCGACCGCACGGAGGTCCATCATGTCAGCCGCTTCGTCGTCTCGCACAGCCGGCATCCTGCTCGCAGCCGCGGTGGCGCTCTTCGCCAGCGGGTGCGGCGACGACCCGCTGGCGCCGTCGCTCGTGGCGGGCACGTACGTGCTGCTGTCGGTGAACGGGGTCGCGCTCCCGGCGCCAAACGCCCACCCGACGCCCCCGGGAGATCGGGCCACTGTCATCGCCGACACGATGCGTCTCACGGCGGACGGCCACGGAAGCACCGTGACGGTGGAAGACTACATCACGGCTGACGGCGACTCGTCGCGCCGGGTGGGCACAAGCGAGTTCACTTTCACGACCACCCGGGAGGGCATCGAGATAACCTTCGACTGTCCACCGGACATGCTGGCGCTCTGCGCGCCAGGGCCGCACATGGTCGCGCGATACGGCGGTGACAGACTCGTGGCTACCCATCCGCACGCCGCTTTCGAAGCCGAGCTCGTGTACTCCGAGGTGCAGCGGCTGGATTGACCAACGCGGTCGCATCCCGCATAGTGGGTCCGGCCACCGCAGGACTTTACCCGCGACTTCCACCCCGGAGTCCGCCGATGAGCGCGACGACCCTCACCGTCAACGGACGCAGCCACACGGTGGATGCGACGCCCGATACGCCGCTCCTCTGGGTGCTGCGCGACTACCTCGACCTCACCGGCACGAAGTTCGGCTGCGGCATGGCGCTCTGCGGCGCCTGCACGGTGCAGCTCGACGGAACCCCCATCCGCTCGTGCAGCACTCCGATCTCGGCGGCGGCCGGAAGGAGCATCACCACCATCGAAGGACTCGGCGGTGACATCGGCAGGCGGCTGCAGGCCGCGTGGATCGCGGAGGAGGTGCCGCAGTGCGGCTACTGCCAGTCGGGACAGCTCATGTCGGCCGCCGCGCTCCTGGCGAAGAACCCGTCGCCGAGCGATGCGGACATCGATGCGGCGATGAGCGGCAACATCTGCCGCTGCGGGACGTATCAGCGGATCCGTCGCGCCATCCACCGGGCGGCCGGAGCGGAGGTGTCCAGTGAGCGCTGACACGAAAGTCTCGCGTCGCGATTTCCTGAAGGCGGGCGCCGCCGCGGGCGCCGGTCTCACCATCGCGTTCTACCTCCCGTCGCGCTTCATGGAGAAGTTCGGCTCCGCGCACGACGAGACTCCCGGCGCCGCGCCTTTCGCGCCCAACGGCTGGGTGCACATCGACACCGACGGCGTCGTCACCATCACCGTCGACAAGTCGGAGATGGGGCAGGGAGTGAACACGTCGCTCCCCATGATCGTCGCGGAAGAGCTGGAGGTGGAACTCGCGTCGGTGCGCGTCGGGCCCACGCCGGAGAATCCTTCGACGTGGTCGCGCCGGATGGGCACGGGCGGGAGCAGCAGCGTGCGCGGCTCGTACGAGACGCTGCGCAAGGCCGGCGCGGCCGCTCGCTTCATGCTCGTCGCGGCAGCGGCCCAGCAGTGGGGAGTGGATGCGTCGTCGTGCCGCGCGGAGAAGGGCGCGGTGCTGCACGCTGCCACGGGACGGAAGCTCGAGTACGGCCAGCTCGTGGGCCGCGCCGCCACGCTCGAAGTGCCGGAAGACCCGCCGCTCAAGGATCCCAAAGACTTCACGCTCCTCGGCAAGCCGATGCCGCGCCTCGACACGCCCGAGAAAGTGAACGGGAAGGCGCGCTTCGGTATCGACGTACGACTGCCGGGGATGCTCTACGCTTCGATAGAGCGCTCCGCCGTGTTCGGCGGAAAGCCGGCGAAGGTGGACGCCGCGCGCGCCAGGGCCATGCCCGGCGTGAAGAAGGTGGTGCAGGTGGGATGGTCGCCCGACGAATCGGCGGCGGCGCGCGCGCAGTACGGTGTCGCGGTGGTAGCGGACCACTACTGGCAGGCGCTGAACGCGCGACGCGCGCTCGCCGTCGAGTGGGACGAAGGATCCAACGCTTCGCTGAGCAGCGAGGAGATCAGCGCGCGGCTGGCGGAGTTGAGCGCGAAGCCCGGCGTCGAAGCGCGTCGCGAAGGCGACGCGGCAGCCGCGATGCGTTCCGCCGCTAGGAAGATCGAGGCGATCTACGAGGTCCCCTACCTCGCGCACGCCACCATGGAGCCGATGAACTGCACCGCGCACGTCACCGCCGACGGCTGCGAAGTCTGGGCGCCCACGCAGGGGCAGTCGGCGGCGCAGCGCGTGGCGGCCGATGTGAGCGGGCTGCCGATCGAGAAAGTTCGAGTTCACACCACCTACCTCGGCGGCGGCTTCGGCCGACGCAGCGAAACCGATTTCGTGGCCGAGGCGGTGCGGCTGTCGAAGGAGACGGGCGCTCCGGTGCAGGTGATCTGGACGCGCGAAGACGACGTGCGCCACGATTTCTACCGTCCCACCACGTACAACAGCTTCGGTGCGGCGTTCGATGCGAGCGGCAACCCCACGGCATGGACGCATCGCATAGTCGGCCCGTCCATCGCGGTGTCGAAGGGCCGCCCGCCGCGCAACGGGATCGACGGTTCGCTCGTGGAAGGTGCCGCGAACGTGCCATACGGGATCCCGAACATCCTCGTCGAGCAGACCATCGCCGACCTTCCCATCCCGCTCGGCTACTGGCGCTCGGTGGGCAGCTCGCACAATGCGTT
Source organism: uncultured Gemmatimonadaceae bacterium (assembly GCA_964616815.1). Taxonomy (GTDB): domain Bacteria; phylum Gemmatimonadota; class Gemmatimonadetes; order Gemmatimonadales; family Gemmatimonadaceae; genus JADGGM01. The sequence continues at coordinate 17,619 of CAZTTY010000056.1, forward strand.
CGTGACCGAGGGGTTCTTCGACGAAGTGGCGCACGCGGCGGGGAAGGATCCGTACGAGCTGCGCCGCACGCTTCTGCGCGACCAGCCGCGGCACCTCGGCGTGCTCGATCTCGCGGCGGAGAAGGCGGGGTGGGGGCGAAAGCCGGCGGAAGGTCGCGTACGCGGAATCGCGGTGGCCGAAGCGTTCGGGTCGTACGTCGCGGAAGTGGCGGAGATCTCGATCGAGAAGGGAGGGAAGCCGCGCGTGCATCGCGTGGTATGCGCAGTGGACTGCGGTCCGACCGTCAATCCCGACACGATCGAGGCGCAGATGGAGGGCGGGATCGTGTACGGGCTGAGCGCCGCGCTGTACGGTGACATCACCATCGACCGCGGCCGGGTGAGCCAGGGGAACTTCAACGACTACCCGGTAGTTCGGATGAACGAGATGCCGGTGGTCGAGGTGTACATCGTGAAGAGCGCCGAGAAGCAGGGCGGAATCGGCGAGCCCGGTGTACCGCCGATAGCGCCGGCGCTGTGCAACGCGATCTTCACCGCCACGGGCGAGCGGGTGCGGAAGCTCCCGATCATCCAGCGGGGAAAGAGTCGCATCGCGATGGGGTGACGACGGGCGAAGATGGGCCCCGCCGTCGCCCGTCGTTCACCATTGCGCTCGATGACATTACCACACGCGATAGTCACGTACATCGGCGGCCCCACCGCGCTCATCGAGGTGGGCGGTCTTCGGCTGCTCACCGATCCCACCTTCGATCCGGCGGGGAGCGAGTATCCCACGGCGGCGTACACGCTGAGAAAGACGGCGGGGCCGGCGATCGGCCTGGACGCGCTGGGTGAGATCGATGCGGTGCTTCTGAGCCACGATCACCACTTCGACAATCTGGATGTCTCGGGGCGCGCGGTATTGGCGGCCGCGCGCAGAGTGATCACTACGCCTGCCGGCGCGGAGCGGCTGGGCGGTAACGCGATCGGTCTGGAACCGTGGCGGTCGCTGGAGCTGAGGTCGGCCGATGGAAACTCGCTGCGCGTGACGGGCACGCCGGCGCGGCACGGCCCGGCCGATGGAGATCGCGGGCCCGTGACGGGCTTCGTGCTCCGGGGGAACGACGACAGCGAGCCGGCCATCTACATCACGGGCGACACCGTCTGGTACGGCGGAGTCGCGGAAGTCGCGCATCGCTTCACGGTGGGCGCCGTGCTCGCGTTTGCCGGCGCGGCGCGCGTGAAAGTGGCCGGGCCATCGCACCTCACTCTGGATTCGAGCGACGCCGTGAAGCTCGCGCGTGGCTTCCCGGACGCGGTGATCGTGCCGCTGCACTACGAGGGGTGGGCGCATTTCTCGGAAGGGCGCGCGGAGCTCGAGCGGGCATTCCGGGATGCGGCGCTCGCGCCGCGACTGCGCTGGCTGCCGCGCGGGGAAGCGCGGGAGCTGGGGCGGTCGGGGCGCGATTGAGCGACGGCGGCAGCGAAAATACCGGCGCTCTCCGGAAGCCTGCCCGCCGGACCCACCGACACCGGGCTGCTCCGCGCCGCCGTCGCGGTCTTCATGCGGGCGATCAGGGTGCAGTGAGACTCGCCCCGGGGGCCTACATCGCCATGTACGTCTTCCTCAGTGTCGGCGGGAAGCGCTCGATGGCGTATCGCAGCGCCGTGCGCGGCATCTCACCGGCGTGCTCGCGCAGGAAGCGCTCGAGCGTCTCCTGATCGCGCTTCCCGACCTCGCGGAGCATCCAGCCGGTCGCCTTGTGGATCAGGTCGTGCCCGTCGTGCAGGAGCAGCTCGGAGATGTGGAGCGTCGGTTCGTAGCTCCGCTGTCTCGTGAAATGGTGAGTGGCGACAATCGCGATTCGTCTTTCCCAGAGGGAGGGTGAGGCGGCCAGCGCGACCAGCGGTGCAACTTCATCCGGCCAGAGATGCGCGCCCACTATGTTCGGAGCGGACGCATCGACCAGATCCCAGTTGTCGATGTGCTCCGTGTGCGCGAGATACGACCGGTAAATCAGATCCCGTGTCGTCGCATCGCCGGCGGAATACGAATTCACCATGATGATGAGCGCCAGCAGCCGCTCCTCGTGCCAGCGGGAGCACAGCAGTTCGAGCGCGGCATGGTGTGGGAGGTCGCGGTACTCGCGCGCGATCCCGCGCAGCACCGGCACGCGGATGCCGAGGAAGCGATCGCCCTCGCCGTACTGGCCGGGGCCGGTCTTGAAGAAGCCCTGCAGGAACGCGGCGTCGTCCGGATCGGCGAGGTCGCGCAGCCGGCGTCGGATGGAGGTAGTGGCACGATGGGACATGGGCGGAGCACCGGATGGGTCGGCGTGGAAGAACGGCTATTATTAGCGCATGGCGCAGGGAATATTCGTCGTGGCGGAGCTCGCCGGGGAGGCCCGCGAACAGGTGCTCGAGGTGCAGCGCTGGGCGGACCCCAAGCTGGCCAGCGCGTCGCCGCCGCACGTGACGCTCGTGGGTTCGTCGGGCGTGGGACCCATCGCCTGGGAGACGAACGTCGACGAAGTCGCGGCCGCGGTGGCGCCGGTGGCCTCGAGCACGCCTCCTATCACGGTGAAGTTCGGTGCGCCCGTGCGCTTCATGCAGACCGAGATCGTCGTGCTTCCGCTCGATCCGCATGGGCCGCTGCGTACGCTGCACGAGCGCATCGCCACGAGCGGCCTTCGCTTCGAGCGGGCGCGCTTCGCCTTCTCGCCGCACTGCACGCTCAGCTTCTTCCCCGTGATCACGCCGGAGATGCAGCGCAGGCTGATGCGCGTGCGAGTGAACGTTCCCATGGTGATCGACTCGCTCCAGTTCTACCTCACGCCCGACATCGGCGCCGGCCGCAAGGTGCTCGAGCTCGCACTGAACGGCGAGAGCGCGCCGGTGGCCCGGTGAGCACATACCCATTCCAGTAAGCATCCCGCATGTCACATCCCCATCCCGTATTCGACCTGCTCGAGCAGGACGCCGGGCGCGATGCCGCGCACATCTTCGCGAACCTGGCTTCCGACTATCTCACCGGCGCTCGCGACGGCAGCGGTCCGGTCTCTACCCCGCTCACGCCCGATGAGATAGCGAAGCGATTCGCGGAACCTCTCCCCGCCGGCGCGCGCGACCTGGAGGAGGTCGCCCAGCGCGTGAAGCGGGATGTGATGAGCGACATCAACCGGCTCGCGCACCCGATGTATATGGGCCATCAGGTTTCCGCGCCGCTTCCGGCGATGATCTGGATGGAGGCGGTGATCGCGGCGATGAATCAGTCGGTGGCCGTGTGGGAGATGTCGCCCACGGCCACGCTCGTGGAAGAGCGGCTGGTGCGCTGGCTCTGCGATCTCGTGGGCTGGGCGCCGGGCTCCGGCGGCACCTTCACCTCCGGCGGGACCGAGGCGATCTTCACCGCTCTCCTCGCCGCGCGCGCGGCAGCCATGCCCGATGCGTGGGAGAACGGAGTGGGTGCAGATACTCCGGTGGTGGTGTGCGGCGAGCACGCGCACTATGCGGTAACGCGCGCGGTGGCGCAGCTCGGGCTCGGCGTGCGACGCGCGATCGCGGTTCCGTCACGCGACCACCGCATGGATACCGACGCACTCGAGGCGACGCTTCGCCGGCTGGGGAGCGAGGGGAAGCGCGTCATGGCGGTCGTGGCGACCGCGGGCTCCACGGCGACCGGCTCCTTCGACGACATCGAGCGCGTCGGTGCGATCTGCGAGGAGCGCGGGATCTGGTTCCATCTCGACGGCGCGCACGGCGCCTCGGCGCTCCTTTCGCCGAAGCATCGCCACCGGATGCGCGGCGTGGAGCGCGTTCGCTCGCTCACGTGGGATGCGCACAAGATGATGCTCGCACCGCTCTCGGGAGGGATGCTCCTCGTGCGCGAGGAGCGCGATCTGGAGCACGCCTTCGCGCAGGCGGCGCCCTATCTCTTCAACGCTCCGACGAACGGCTCGGAGCGCGGCCGCGATCAGGGGAAGCGGAGCTTCATGTGCTCGCGCCGCACCGACGCGCTGAAGGTATGGGTGGCGCTGCAGCGCTACGGCGCCGACGGGATGGCCGCGATCTACGAGCGGCTGTGCGACACGGCACGTGCCCTCTACGAGGAGATCGGTGAGCGCTCCGACTTCGAGGCGGTGCACGAGCCGCAGTCCAACATCCTCTGCTTCCGGTGGGTCGGGGATGGATCGCACGGCGACGGCGAGCTCGATGAGATCAACCGCGAGCTGCGCGAGCGGTACAACCGGAGCGGCGCGGGGTGGATCACCGCCACGCTGATCGACGGGAGGCAGCTTCTACGCGTGACCGTGATGAACCCCAGGAGCGGCCGCGAGCACGTGCGGCGTCTTCTGCAGGGGCTGGCGGAGGAGGCCGCCGCTGGACTCTCCGGCGAGCGCAGGCCCGCCGCCAGCTCGGCGAGCTAGTAGCCCGACTCGAGACTGGCCGTTCCGAGAAACACGTTCGAGTCGTAGGCCGCATCGCCAGCGTCGGCGATGGCCAGGCGCATGTGGTTTTTCACGCCGGGCTCCACGCGCGCCGTACACGTAAGCACGGTGGTGAGGCCATCCATTTCGGTGGCGATGGTCGCGCCGCCGTTGGAGTCGGTGTCGTTGTTTCTGTACAGCTCGGGATGCGAGACGGGCGGGATGCCGAACGGATTCCCTTTGTTGATGCTGTTGATGCTCACCGGCTCGGCGGGGTCGCCCACGAGCGCGCAGTTCTCGCCGTTGACGTAGAAGGCGAAGACATCGCTGTAGCCGGTGTTGACGTATTCGTTGTATTCCTCCGAGGCGAACACGTACCGGAAGGTGATGCTGCTCCCGCGCGGCACGAAGTCGAAGGAGAGCACCGCCGCGTCGCTTGTCGCGTTGCCGCTGCCGGCGAGGATGTCGAGCAGCGAGTCGCCCGGCGTTCCGTTTTCGGTAGTGGCGTCGACCACGCCGTTGGGGCCCTTCACGCCGGCGATGCGGCCGGTGCTCAGCACGATGCCGCTCTCGAGACCGAGGATCTCCGCTCCGCCGCTGAACGTGCCGGCGGCCGCGGGCGCACCGGTGTAGCTGATGTTGAAGAGTCGGATCCCCGAACCGGCGAGCACCCCGGCGAGATAGGCGGGGGTGAGTCCGTCGCTCAGATCCTCGGTCGAGAGCTCCTCTCCGCCGCCGCCGAGCATTCGGTGCAGCGCCCCGGCCCGCGTGGAGGCGTCGGAGCCGGTTGGCGCGCGACCGTCGCCACCACACGCCGCCGCGACGAAGGGAAGCGCGGCGAGGAGGAGGATGCTTCTCATCGGGGGTCCTCAGGACGGAGTGCCGTGTTTCAGTGGTGCCGTCTCGACAGCCCTGCCGCCCACGCGCCGCAACAGACACGAGATCGAAGGGCGGCGGAGACCTGGAGAGCGCGACAACCACAGCATCGTGGTGTTCGACCGCGATATCGATCACGTGTTGTGCCAGTCCGGGAGGACGTGTTGCCCGAAGTGGAAAGAAAGTTTACCTCGTCAGAGCACCGTCTTCAGAGCCGCTTCCAGATCCTGATCCGCCCCCTGCCCCGTGTAAACCACCTTGCCGGACGCGTCGATGACCACGATGTACGATGTGGCCGGAACATCGTACGCGGTGACCGCCTCGCCGTCGGTGTCGAAGACGATGTCGTAGGGGTAGTGGTACTTCTCGGCGTAGAGCTTCACGCGCTTCGGCGACTCGTTCACCGATACCGCCACGCCCAGGAATTTCACCTGCGAGCCGTAGCGCCTGGCGAGGTCGAGCATCTTCGGCTCCAGTTCCTTGCATACCGGGCACCACGTTGCCCAGAACTCGATGATCACCGGCGACTTCCCGATGTACTTCGAGATGTTGGTCGCGGTGCCGTCCAGCTCGTGCACCGCGGCGCCCGGCGCATCGCTGCCTACCGGGATCCCGATCTGCGCGCCGGCGCTCGCGGCGGCGCCGAGCGTGAGCGCGAGCGTCAGAGCCGCGCCGAAGAGTCGATTCATAGAAGAAGTTTCCCCATCTCGATCAGATAGTACTCGGCCACCGCCAGCATGAGCAGCGCGAAGCCGCGCTTGATCCAGATCATCCATACACCGGCGTGCGGCAAACGGGCCAGGAGTCCGGTCGAGAGTCCCACCGCCACGAGCAGCGCGGTCATGCCGAGCGAGAATACGAAGAGGTAGATGAAGCCGAGGATCGCGCTCTTCGTGAGCGCGACCCAGGTGAGCACCGCGGCCATCACGGGCGCGCCGCACGGCGCGGCCACCAGCCCGGAAGCCGCTCCCATGGCGAACGCTCCCGCGACACCACCGCTCTTTCCAGCTTCGTTCGCCCGCCGCAGCACCGCCTGCGGCACACGCACTGGGAGCACGTCGAGCATCGCGAGCGCGAAGAGAACCAGCAGGTTCGCCATCGCGAAGTAGAGCCACGGGTTCGTGCTGATGCTCCCGAAGAGCGTCCCCGTGAGTCCGGCGACCACGCCGAGCAGTGAGTAGACCAGCGCGAGCCCCACCGCGTAGCTCAACGTGAGCGCGACGGTACGCCGTCTCGCCCGCTTCGCAACTCCGGCGCCGGCACCGGCGCCGCCTCCACCGTGTCCACCCTCCGTCGCATCCCCCACGCCGAAACTCTGCCCGCCAACGATCGCCACCGTGATCGGGATCATCGGATAGATGCACGGCGTCAGGCTCGTCAGCACTCCAGCCGCGAACACCACCGGCAGCGCCAGCGCCGGATTGTGCGAGAGCAGATCCGCGATGTTGGAGGGGAGGAGCATGCCGGGAAGATAGGAGCGAGGGGGAGGGGGAAGGAAGCAGGGAGCAGGAACTACCGAGGGGACAGGGAACAGGGAACAGGGAACAGAGAACTGCACACGTTCCATGGTCATGCCCGCTTTCGCGGGGATGACGGCGAGGCGTGTGCAGTTCCTGTTTCCTGTTCCCTGTTCCCTGCTCCCTGCTTCCTGCTCCCTGCTTCCCCCCTGCCTCCCCCCGCCCTCGCCGGTCCACGCCTTGCAAGCTTTCGACGCAGGCGCGAAGCTACTGACCTATTGGACGAGCACCAACGCGCCCCATGGAGCCCCCTCTCGGGGGATGACTCCATGGGTGTGCACTCCCTGCTCTCTGCTTTCTGCTTCCTCTCTCTCATGTCCACTTCCAGCAAACCCGCCTCGACCACACGAAAAACGACATCGCGATCGAACAGCCGGCGCTCTCTGCCGCACGTCGCCATCGAGTGCGTGACGCCGCAACTCGATGGGGGGAGGTTCGCGGTGAAGCGGGTGATGGGCGACAGCTTCGAGGTGGGGGCGGACATCTTCAGAGACGGCCATGATCTCCTCAAGGCGCAGGTGCGCTACCGTTCTGGCGAGGATGCGGAGTGGCGGATCACGCCGCTGGTGTACGACTACGACAGCGACCGCTGGAGCGGAGGGTTTCCCCTCGACAGGATCGGGTCCTGGAAGTACACGGTTGATGCCTGGACCGATCGGTTCGGAAGCTGGCGGAGCGATCTCCAGAAGAAGCTCGACGCGGGGCAGGACGTGGCGCCTGAGCTCCTGGAGGGCGCGGCCATGGTGCGCACCGCGGCGCGCCGCGCCCGATTCGGCGATGCGCGCACCACGCTCAAGCGGTGGGGCACTCTGCTCGAAGGGGTGTCGCGCGACGTGGCCGAGCGTACCCGCGCCGCACTCGACCTCTCGCTCCTCGCGCTCATGGAAGAGCATTTTCCGCGCGAGGGACTCACCACGTACGACAGAGAGCTCGAAGTGTGGGTCGATCGCGAACCCGCGCGCTTTGCCGCGTGGTACGAGATGTTCCCGCGCTCGCAGGCCACCGTCGAAGGCAGCCATGGTACGTTTGCGGACGCCGAGCGCGCACTCCCGCGCATCGCCGAGATGGGCTTCGACGTCATCTACCTTCCGCCCATCCACCCCGTGGGGGTGACGAAGCGAAAGGGGCCGAACAACACTCCCGACGGCGGTGCCGACGCCGTCGGGAGTCCGTGGGCCATCGGCAGCGAGCACGGCGGCCACACGGCGGTGGACCCACGGCTCGGCACGCTCGCCGACTTCGAGTCGTTCGTGAACGCCACGCACCGGCTGGGAATGGAGGTCGCGCTCGACTACGCCCTCCAGTGCTCGCCCGACCACCCGTGGCTGAAGGAGCACCCCGATTGGTTCTTCGTTCGCCCCGACGGCTCGATCAAGTTCGCCGAGAACCCGCCCAAGAAGTACGAGGACATCTACCCCATCGACTTCTGGTGCGCGGACCGCGAAAACCTCTGGAACGCCTGCCTGGACATCCTGCTGTTCTGGATCGAACGCGGCGTGGACACTTTCCGCGTCGACAACCCGCACACCAAGCCGTTCGCGTTCTGGGAGTGGGCCATCGCCGAGGTGCGTTCGCGCCATCCCCAGGTGATCTTTCTCGCGGAAGCGTTCACGCGTCCGAAGAAAATGAAGTACCTCGCCAAGCTCGGTTTCTCCGAATCGTATACGTACTTCACCTGGCGCAACACTTCGTGGGAGCTGCGCGAATACCTCACGGAGCTCACGCAGACGCCGATGCGCGAGTACTTTCGCGGGAACTTCTTCGCCAACACGCCGGACATCCTGCACGAGTACCTGCAGACCGGCGACCGGTCCGCCTTTCTCGTGCGGCTCATCCTGGCGGCCACGCTCTCGCCGCTCTACGGCATCTACAGCGGCTTCGAGCTCGCCGAGAACGTTCCGCTGCGCGAGGGGAGCGAGGAGTATCTGAACTCGGAGAAGTACGAGATTCGCGTTCGCGACTGGAACGCGCCCGGCAACCTGAACGATGAGATCACGGCGATCAACCGGATCCGCCGCGACAATCGCGCGCTCCAGCTCTACGCGAATCTCTCGTTCCACCACTCCGAGAACGACCAGACGCTCTTCTACGTGAAGACGGCGGAGGACTTCGGAGGGCGCAACGACATACTCGTGATCGTGAACCTCGATCCGCACCACGTGCACGAGACTTCGGTGCACGTCCCTCTCGATCTGCTCCGCCTCGACCCCGCATCGCCGTACGTGGTCGAAGACCTTCTCACCGGCGCCCGCTATACCTGGCGCGGCGAGCGCAACTACGTCCGCCTCGACCCCGCCGTGCAGGTCGCACACGTGCTGCGCGTCGCGGTGGGCGAGCGGGGTCAGGCGCTCGATGTAGAGGGCTCGTGAGCGCCGCTCACGAGCC
>CAZTTY010000057.1:0-26653 GCA_964616815.1 uncultured Gemmatimonadaceae bacterium
TGAAGTCAGGCCTGCGGACGCGGGCTTGACCATGGAACGTGTGCAGTTCCTGTTGCGTTTTTCCTGTTTCCTGTTCCCTTCCCCCTCCCCCCTCCCCCCGCCCGTTGCTCGGTCTCCGGCGCAAAACTATATTTCGGGCGTCCCAGGTCCCGGAGGGCGTGAGCCCACCAACCCCGTCAGGACCGAGAGGTAGCAGCGGTACGTGGTGTGAGCGTTGCTTCGTCAGGCCTGGGGCATCGCGCGGGGCGTGGAGGCGGGAGCCTGACGCGGCCCCGCGCGATGAGCGTCGAGCCCGCGTTGCGGATGAAACCTGAAGCCCGGCGGGGAGAAAGCCCGCGGGGCTTCTTTGCTTTGGAAGACCACGCGATCCCACGACCCGCGAGACGGACGCAATGTTTCTCTCCCTGGCAAGGAAATACCGGCCCAAGACCTTCGCCGACGTCGCCGTCCAGTCGCACGTATCGAATACGTTGAGGGGGGCGATCGCGCGCGATCGGGTGGCGCACGGGTATCTCCTCTGCGGACCGCGCGGGGTCGGGAAGACCACGCTTGCGCGAGTGCTCGCCATGGCGCTCAACTGCGAGCGGCGCATCGCGGGCGGTGATGCGGACGCCGTCGAGGCGGGCGAGCCGTGCGGCGTGTGCGCGTCGTGCCAGCGCATCTGGAGCGGAGCCGCGAGTCTCGATGTCGTCGAGATCGACGCGGCCTCGAACCGCGGCGTGGACGACGCCCGCGAGCTGCGCGAACGCGCCATGTACGCGCCCTCCAGCGAATCGCGCTACAAGGTCTACATCGTGGACGAAGCGCACATGCTGACGCGCGAGGCGTGGAACGCGCTGCTCAAGGTCCTCGAAGAGCCGCCGCCGCGCGTCGTGTTCGTGTTCGCCACCACCGAGCCGCAGAAGATCGCGCAGATGGCGGCACCCGTTCTCAGCCGACTGCAGCGCTTCGACTTCCGACGCATCGGCCCCGCGGACGTTCGCGCGCGGCTCGCCGTGGTGCTCGGGAGCGAGAGCGTGGAGTGGGAGAACGACGCGCTCGCGCTTCTCGCCCGCGCCGCCGATGGATCCATGCGCGACGCGCTCAGCCTCACCGACCAGGTGCTCTCGCTCGGTGAGGGCGCGCTCACCGCGCAGCGCGTGCGCGATGCCCTCGGCCTCGTTCCCGAGGATGAGTACCTCCGGATCCTCGACCACATCGCAGCCGGGCGGGCCGCCGAAATCTTTCCGGCGGTCGCCCGCCTCTCCGATGCGGGTGCGGAGCTGGGCGGTTTCCTCTCGGGGCTCGCCGACCTCCTGCGCGGCGAGCTCGCGCTCGCGCTCGGCGGCGATGCGCCGGAGCTCTCGGATCGAGCGCGCGATTCGCTCGCGGCCGTGGCTGGCCGCTTCGGCCCCGGCGATCTGCTGCGGATGCTCAACGCCGTCACCGAGCTGGAGCCGCGTTTTCGCAAGAGCGCCCAGCAGCAGATCCTTCTGGAAACTCTCCTCGTGCGCTTCGCGCTCATGGACCGCACGCTCGCGCTCGAAGAAGTGCTGCGAGGGATGGGCGACGCCCCGTACGGCGGTGGCGGTGGCGGTGGCGGTGCGGGCGCTGGCGGTGCGGGCGCTGGCGAGGGCCGCGTCGTGCGGGGAGGCGGGACTCCCCGTGCATCGGCGTCGCGCGATGCGGGTTCGTCGAGCTCCGGCGGCACGGATGCGGCGCGCCTTTCCGGTGGCACTTCCACGTCCGCCCGCACGGGCGAGAGCGCGAGTGCGGCCGGCGGTGGTGGGGGGACGGCGACGATGCTCGAGGATCCGGTGCCGGGCGCTCGGGCCGCCGGCGCCATGGTAGCCACCCCGGAGTCCCCGCGCGATCCGCGGCCGGCGCCGGCCTCAGCGCCCGCTGCCACGGTACTGGCCGACGCCCCCGTGGTCGCGACCGCGGTGGATGTGCAGGGGGGAGGTGGGGGAGCGCAAGAGAAGCTCTCGCTCAACCGATTGGTCGAGCGCTGGGGCGAGGTGATAGATGCCGTGCGCGTCGACGGCCGCGGTTTTCTCGCGGCAGCGCTCGAACACGCACTTCCGTCGGCCGTGACCGGCCGCGGCGACATCACGCTCGAACTCGAGGGATCCGGTTCCATCTACCAGCAGCCCATCGCCGACAGCGCCGCAGACGTCCTCGGCGCGATCGGCACCATCTTCACCGGCGCGTCACGGCTTCGTACCGTCGCGCCCGAGCACGCTGCGGAACCGGACACGCCGCCGCGCCGTCTCACGGAAGAGGGCGTGCGCGCCGAGCGTCTGGCCATGCTCCGCAAGCGCGACCCGGTGCTAGAACTGGCCGTGGAGGAGCTCGACCTGGAGCTGCTGGATTGAGAACATCGGGTCGGGACCTCGATGCAGCGGAAGAGTCTGGCGGTGCGGTGCTCACGACTCGCGGAAGACCCGTCATCGTCGTTGACCGACCTCACCCCTCCCGATAGCTTCCACATTCCACCAACGACGCGTCCGCAGCGGCAGGCATGGCTGATTTCATGAAGATGCTGCAGCAAGCCCAGGAGATGCAGGGGCGGCTGCAGCAGATGCAGCAGGAGCTCGAAAACAAGACCGTGACGGCGTCGAGTGGCGGTGGGATGGTCACCGCCACCGCCGACGGCAAGGGGCAGGTACGCTCGATTCGCATCGATCCGACGGTCGTCAAGGCGGACGACGTGGAGATGCTCGAGGATCTCGTGATCGCGGCCGTGTCCGAGGCGCAGAAGAAGGCTGGCGAGATGGCGCAGGAAGAGATGCAGAAACTGACCGGAGGCCTCTCGCTGCCGTTTCGTCCGCCGTTCTGAGATGTCGGCGATCGACGACCTCGCCACCGAGCTGGCGAGGCTCCCCGGGATCGGCCGCAAGACCGCGCTGCGTCTCACCTATCATCTTCTCAAGCAGCCTCCGGAACAGAGCCGTCGCCTGGCGTCGGCGCTCGAGTGGATGGTGGAGCGCGTGCATCGCTGTTCCGTTTGCGCCAATCTCACGGAAGAGGATCCGTGCCGCATATGCGCGGATCCACGGCGCGACGCGGCACTCCTCTGCGTGGTCGAGGAGGCATCCGACATCGGCGCGATCGAGCGGGCGGGCGAATTTCGCGGCGTCTATCACGTGCTGGGCGGCCGGCTGGCACCGCTCGACGGGATCGGTCCGGACGAGCTGTCGATCCGCGAGCTCGTGGGACGAGTTTCGCATGTGAACGGAGGGGCGGACCGGGTGCGCGAGGTGATCATCGCCACCAATCCGAGCCTCGAAGGCGAGGCGACGGCCCTCTACGTCCAGCGTCAGTTGGCGCCGCATGTGCCGGTGGTCACGCGCATCGCGCGCGGACTCCCCGTGGGTGGGGACCTCGAGTACGCCGACGGAGTGACCATCGCGCAGGCGCTGAGCGCTCGGAGGGCCATGTGATGGAAGTCGGGAGGCACGCGCGCGGCCCGCGCACCGGGCCGCGCGCCAGGTACCATCGTGGCGGAAGGCATGCGGTAGGGCGGGGGAGTGCCGGTGTCCGGGAGAACGACGGTGGCAAGAGGAGGGGTGAGTGATGCGGCGATCCAGCGTGTACGGAGCGGCGGCAGCGGCTTCGTTCGGCGGTGGCCTATTACTGGGGTTGATCGTCTGGAGTCAGCAGACCCAACGCTCACGGCGCGATCTGTTCAGCGCCCGGTCGTGGCGCAGGATGGCGGCGCTGGGATACCTGCGCGGTCAGCGCAGTCCACGAACCGTGCGACTGCTGCGCGACTACGTGGCGTGGGAGCATCATCCAGGCCTCCGCAGGCGCGGCGAGCTGCTGCTCAGGCGGATGGAAAAGTCCCTCGAATAGACAGGACCACAATGCCCGCTGGTGCCTCGAGCTGGTCGTTTACCGAAGATGACTATTCCGCCATAATGCGCTCGCTGCAGCGCTTCCTCGGGGAGAGCAACGCGAGGTCGGCGCTCCTGGTGGATCGCTCCGGCCAGCTCGTGGCCACCGCAGGCGATTCACCCCACTTCGATCCGACGGCGTTCGCCACGCTCACGGCCGCCGACTTCAGCGCCAACGATCAGCTCGCGCGCCTCATAGGCGAGACCGAGTTCAGCTCCCTGTTCCACCAGGGCGAGCAGGAGTCGATGTACCTCGTGGACGTGGCGCGGCGCGTGATACTCGTAATCCTGTTCGACAATCGTACGACGCTGGGTCTCGTGCGACTGAAGGTGAAGCCTACGGTGGAAGAGCTCAACGCATTGTTCACGGCGATGTTCCAGAGAGTAGACGAGGGTGCGGGAGCCGCGGGCGAGGGATTGCTCGCCGGCGCGGAGGACGAGATCGACCGACTCTTCCAGTGAGGGCGCGGGCATGTCGATGATCAACTATGCCTCGCGCGAGATCAACTGCAAGATCGTGTACTACGGCCCCGGGCTGGGAGGGAAGACCACCAACCTGGAGCACGTGTACGCGCGAGTGCAGCCGGACACGCGCGGCAAGCTCATATCCCTCGCGACCGAAACCGAGCGGACCCTGTTCTTCGACTTCCTTCCGGTGGACCTCGGCACCATACGTGGCTTCAAGACCCGGTTTCATCTCTACACCGTTCCGGGGCAGGTATACTACAACGCGAGTCGGAAGCTCATACTGAAGGGAGTGGACGGAATCGTGTTCGTGGCCGACTCTCAGACCGAGCGGATGGAAGCGAACCAGGAAGCGATGCAGAACCTGTACGACAACATGAAGGAGTACGGCTACGACCTCACCGCCATGCCCTTCGTGGTGCAGTACAACAAGCGCGACCTCCCGAACGCCGCGGCGGTGGCGGAGCTGCAGAGCGCGTTGAACCCGGGGTGGGAGCTCACCGACCCGCACCGGCAGCGCGTGGCGCCCGACCCGTATCATGCGGGTGAGAACCTGATCGAGCAGATACCGAGTGGCGAGTGGGTGGAGCGTGCCCCCTACTTCGAGGCCGTGGCCGTGAACGGAGACGGAGTGTTCGACACGCTGAAGGCCGTGAGCAAGCTCGTGCTGAAGACCCTCGCGTAGAACACGGGGCCGCGACGTGAACCTCCCCAACGTCCTGACCATGGGACGCATCGCGGCCGCTCCGATCATCGCCCTGCTCCCCTTCGCGTCGAGTTGGGAGCTGAAACTCGTGGGCTTCGTGTGCTACATCGCGGCGGCGATGACCGACTACTTCGACGGCCACGTCGCACGGAGCAGAAACCTCGTCACCGATCTCGGCAAGCTCCTCGACCCACTGGCCGACAAGCTGCTGCTGGTGGCGACGCTGATACCGATCTACCTTCTGCAGTCCGGCTACGGGACATCAATCTCGATGAAATTCGAGACCCCCTTCGGCCCGCACGGGATGTCGCTCTGGGTGCTGCTGGTGGTACTGGGCCGCGAGCTCCTGATGACCATCTTTCGCCAGGCCGCCGCCGCGCGCGGGACAGTGATCGCGGCCATAGGGCCGGCGAAGTGGAAGACCGGGTTCCAGGGGACATGGGTAGGCGCATCGTACTTCTGGTTCGCCGCGAACGAGGCAGCGTACCACTACGCGTGGAGCGGCGCGCCGTGGAAGGCGTTCGCGAACTTCAACGGCATCGTGGGCGTGGTGACCATGTACGTCGCCGTCGCGCTCACGCTGTATTCGCTGTGGCTGTACGTGAAGCGGTATGGGGGAGTGTTCGCTGGGAGCGGGAGAAAGTAGGCGGCAGGAGGCGGGGAGCGCGGCGGAAATCGCTGGCGAGGAGCTCTGGCGAGGAGCTCTGGCGAAAAGTTCCGGCGAAAAGCGATGCGAATTGCGGGCGAACGGTGAGCCACCCAGCAAGGCGGGAAGGCAAATTGCGAGCGACGACACGTTGCTCCAGCAAGCCACCGTAGAGCCAGGGAAGAATGCCGCCATCACCCCCGCCGCTGCCCGACTCGAAAAAGAAGCTCCTCCCGTCCGTCCGCACCGCGATCCGGCTACGCCACTACAGCGCACGTACCGAGGAAGCGTATGTGATGTGGATCCGGCGGTACATCAGATACCACGGCACCCGCCACCCGCGGGAGCTCGGACAGAAAGAGGTGGCGACCTTCCTGTCGATGCTCGCGGAAGAGCGCCACGTGAGCGCCTCGACCCAGAACCAGGCGCTGAGCGCGCTGCAATTTCTTTACAGAAGCGTTCTCGACGCTCCGCTCACGTATGTGGAAGGAATGGCGCGAGCCAAAGTGCCCGAGCGGATGCCGGTCGTGCTCACTCGGAGCGAAGTGCGCGAAGTGCTCGGCAACCTCCCTCCGCGCGAACGCCTGGTAGCGACACTGCAATACGGAGCGGGCCTGAGATTGCTGGAGAGCCTCACCCTGAGAGTGAAGGATGTCGACATCGCGGCGTCGCAGATAATCGTACGCGGGGGAAAAGGCGACAAGGACCGCGTCGTTCCGCTTCCCAGAACGGCGGAGCACGCAATGCTCCGGCAACTCCAGGCGACCCGCGTCCAGCACGAGCGCAACCTTGCCGCCGGCGCCGGCGAGACGGAACTACCACACGCCCTGGCAGTGAAGTACCCACGTGCCGGACGCGAGTGGCGATGGCAGTACATCTTCCCGGCGACCCGCCAGTACCTCGAACCCGGCACCGGAACCATCCGCCGACATCACCTTCACGAGTCCGTAATGCAGCGCGCAGTGCGCACAGCGGCGGATCGAGCAGGGCTCGCGAAGCGGGTGAGCTGCCACACCTTTCGCCACAGCTTCGCAACGCATCTACTGGAGTCCGGCTACGACATCCGCACGATCCAGGAACTCCTGGGCCACAAGGACGTCAGCACGACAATGATCTACACGCACGTGCTGAACCGCGGAGGCCTGGGAGTCCGGAGTCCGGCGGACACGCTGTAGAGAGGGGGAGTACAGGACCGCACGGCGTTCTGATACGAAGCCACGTACACAGGCGGCATCCGCGTCACGGATTAGGCCGCGCAGATGCACTTCCTAATTCTTCGAGGTCCTCCGCCGGCATGAGCGAAACTAGGGGAGTGATGAAGTTTAGTGCGGCCAACGCCGCCCCCTCTTCCCGATTAGGCGGCAGCGCAGCAAGTTCTGACCGAGTTAGCCCGATCGGGCTACTTTGCGTTAGCACGTCACGAACATCGAACGGCAGGCTGTTTGGTTGGAGTTCCTCGTGTGCGCGGCGCTCCGAGCGCCGGGCCGAAAGAGCAGGGAAGTCCGTGCTCAACGAGCCCGTCTCGCAACGAGCCGAGTGCGCGGGCCCGCCGCGTGGATGGCACGAAGATCTCGAACGAGTCGTCAGGTTTCTCTCAACGCGCCTGCGCAACGAGCCAGATTCGCGTGCGCCAGCCAACGAGATCGCGGTCGAGTCGTCAGGTTGTGCGCAACGCGCCTGCGCCACGGCATGTCGCGCACGGCTCGAAGCACGATGATTGAGGTCTGGCCTCCGTGGCCGGCCGGTGTCGTAGGAAGGGCGTGCTAACGAGTAGTTGCACCGGACAAGCGCGACGGATCTGCCATGCGTGAGGCTGGCGAGCCTGTCTTCGGGGTTGCATCTTCTTGCCTTGAAAGCCGGCGCTTGCCGGTGAACTTTGCGTTAGGTGGCCACTAGTATCGCGATATGGACGTCGTCCTGCGCACGAATACAACTGATCCGGAATTGAGCTTCCGTGGACTCTCGCGCCCCGACCCGTCGCCGTACGGGAGCTACGGCGCGACGCTTAGCGTCCACTCCGGAGGCTTCAGCGGCGAGCGCACCTTCTGGTTCAGCGACCACAAGCTGGGGCAATTCATCGCCGCACTCGTCGCCATGGATGAGCAGCTCTCAGGACGCGCGCGGCTCGTCGACGATGACCAGCAGCAGCACGTAGAACTGGAGGTCGATCACTGGGGCGGGGTGCGCGTCAGTGGCACGCTGCTCCAGCACGCACCCGACCAGCTACTGCGTTTCGAGTTCCTGACGGATCAGACGTGCCTGCGCCCGCTCATCGAGGATCTAGAGGAGTGTCGGCACCGATTGCTGTCCGCGTCGCAGGCCACCTAACGAGACGTTGCACCGGACAAGCGCTGAAGGGCCGCCATGTTAGAGGCTGGCGAGTCCCTTTCGGAGGTTGCATCTTCTCGCATTGAGAACCGGCGCTTGCCGGTGAACTTTGCGTTAGGCGACTATGACCATCCAGTTTGATAGAGTGTTTCAGCGGCAACCTCATTACGGCGCGCGAGCGCTGCTGGTCCTTCTTGTCCTGTACGTCTTCGCATTTCTGCCGCTTGCGGGCGTGCTTGCGTACCTTGAGGGAGCAGCGCGGGATATGTGGTCGCTCTCCGCACACGACTTCTCGTATCAGCTCGGAGCCTACCTAGCCTTCTGGGGAATGTGGTTGCTTTTGTCGTCCCCGTTGGTGATTGGCCTGTTCTACTTCGGATTGGATTGGATCATCGAGCACGATCGGTCGTCGTGGCTCGCTGCACCGCTGGCGTGCGTGGCACTCCTCCTCGGCAGCGCTGCTGTAGGCCTGCTTCTCGTGGCGGTCACTGGCGGCGACTGGCGCGGTGCATTCATGCTGTTGCTGTTCCCGTTCGGAGTCTTCTCCGCTGCCGCCGGGTTCGGAGTGGTGAGCTACCATTTGCTGCGGTTCTTTGGGCTTTTACCGGGAGTCGCCTAACGAGACGTTGCACCGGACAAGCGCGACAGCGCTGCCGTGTGAGAGGCTGGCGAGCGCATTCAGGATGAAGCATCTTCTTGGCTGGATAACCGGCGCTTGCCGGTGAACTTTGCGTTAGCTCGCTACGACAATCACACTCTGGAGAGATGATTGAGCCGTACGCATCGCGACCGCGATGAGGTATTTGCGGTCCTTCGCTTCGATCCGGGAGCAGGGGAGGTCGAAGACCGGATCACCGTGAAGGAGATTGTCTGGGAGCAGGAACTCGCGGCGGCAGAGGTCGCGCGTCTGAACCGGCTCAATGAACCGGTCGGCAGTCGCTACTTCTGGCAACCGACGCGACTGTTCCGGCCAGGGACGTCTGCGGGGCACTCGATGGGCGAGAGTTCTCGACCAGCGAGCTAACGAGTCGTTGCACCGGACAAGCGCTTGTGGGCCACCGTGTGAGTGGCTGGCGAGTTCCTCTCGGAGGTTGCATCTTCCCGCATTGAAAACCGGCGCTTGCCGGTGAACTTTGCGTTAGCCTGCTCCACGGAACACGACTAGGATGGATCATTCGCTGTGTGAGGATTGTCTGACGATCTTGGCCGTCTGGCGGCTGTTCCTACCGCTGGGCGTGGTCGGCGCTGCCCTTGTCTACTGGCGCCGCTGGATGCTGGTGCCGGTGGGGCTGGCGCTCTACTGGACGGTGACTCGTACGCTGGGCTTCCTAGTCGCAGGACCGACGGCCGGTGTTGAGCCCGGTCTCAATGCGCACGCGATCGCCGCGGCAGTACTCGCGGCAGCATTGCCGCTTCTGGCGCTAGTGTGGCCGCGTCGCCGGCGGCCGTCGCGACCAGCAGGCTAACGAGTCGTTGCACCGGACAAGCGCGAGGAGTCATCCATGTGAGCGGCTGGCGAAACCAGCTCGGAGTAGTCATCATCGCGCATGGAGAATCGGCGCTTGCCGGCGAACTTTGCGTTAGATGGCCACAACCCGTGTTGTCATGCGCGCATTTCTAACTCTCCTTACGCTGCTGTGCCTCCTCGTGCTCAGCTGCCGAGGTGAGGGCTCGCGAGCGGCCGACGAGCGGGCGCGCGTTGCGTCCCTAGAGCAACCCGCGGCCGTAGTGGGGATTCCCGGCAAGCCGGCTCCCGGCATGGTCTGGAAACGCCAGGATGCCGCCCGGTTCTGCGAGGAGCCCGCCGACGCAGTCGCGGGTTATAAAACAGCGTGGCCCGACAGTGCAGATGCCGTAGCGGCCTCGCGCCGAGCGTTAGGTGACCTTGTGGACGAGCACATGCGCGTGGAGACGCTGGTGCGAACCGCCGATGGCGTCTTCCTGAAGTTCGTGGATGTGCGTCCGAATGTTCTCGACGGCTCGGCCTCAGTTTACGTCAGCCCTGGCCCCTGCGTCACCGTACTTGGGTGGTAAGCATGACGCGCCGGCCATCTAACGAATCGTTGCACCGGACAAGCGCTGGCAGTCATCCATATGAGCTCCTGGCGAGATTCACACGGATCAACCATCATCTCGCCTGGATAGCCGGTGCTTGCCGGTGAACTTTGCGTTAGGCGACCATAGAGGGCTAGCGCGTATGTATATACAATGTGTATATTACATCTGTGCGCTTTAACTGGGATCCGGAGAAGAGCGAGCGAAACCTGGCCGAGCGAGGGTTTGACTTCGCGTTTGCCACTCTCGCATTCACCGGCCCGACTCTCGAGCGCATCGACACACGCCAGGACTACGGAGAGGTACGTCGGATAGCTCTAGGGATTGCCGACGGAATCCTCCTCGCCGTCGTCTATACCGACCGGGTCGAGGCTGGCGAGGTCGTACGTCGCATCATTTCGGCCCGAGTGAGTAGTCGCCGTGAACGCCAAGCGTACCGCCAAGTCTTCCCGGGCTAAGGTGAGCCCCAAGGTTCCGACCCACGGACGCGCCGACCTCGCGCGCCTGCGCCGCGTGAGCGACGCGGAGATCGCGCGTACGGCACCCGAAGAACTCCGGGATCTGCCCGCGGACTTCTGGGATGAGGCCGCGCCGGTGCTTCCGGCCGCCAAGGTACCGATATCGCTGCGTGTGGATGCCGATGTTCTGGAGTTCTTCCGGGAGTCCGGGCCGCGTTACCAGTCGCGCATGAACGCCGTGTTGCGCTCGTACATGGAACGTGCTTCCAAGCCGGCGCCGAAGGGAGGCAGGCGGCGCGGGATCGCCTAACGAGACGCTGCAGCCGACGGCGCCCTCAGGGCTGCCATATGACTGGCTGGTGGGTCCATCACCGATTGATCGTCTTCGTCGCTGGCTAGCTGTGCGCCGCAGCTGAGCTCCGCGTTAGACAGCAGCCTGGCGGCGCGGTATCTTCCGGCTATCCCCGCATGGAGGCTCCGGTGCGCTGGCAAGACTACATCTCGGTCGATCCATCGATCTGCCATGGGCAGGCGTGCATCCGCGGGACGCGCATCCCGGTCGCTGTCGTCCTGGCGAACCTTGCAGCGGGGGTTGCAGCGGAGGAGCTGCTGGGGTCGTATCCGGGGCTCACGAGCGAGGCGGTGCAGGCATCGCTCGCCTACGCGGCTGAGTTGGCGCAGGAGCGGGTCGTCGCTCTACCGGCCTGACCGCCCGGCACCGCGGAATACCAGTGCGTTGCAAGATCGATGAGAACCTCCCGATCGATGCTGCGGCACTTTTGCGAGAGGCGGGCCATGACTGCCACACCGTCTACGACGAGGCCCTCGCCGGCGCCCCCGACCAGCAGGTGATCGACACATGCCGGGCGGAGGGCCGCGCGCTTCTCACGCTCGATCTTGATTTCGCCGATCTGCGCACTTACCCGCCTGCCGACTATCCTGGGATCATTGTTCTCCGTTCGGCGGAGCCGGACAAGGAGCATGTTCTGCGGCTCTTGGCGCGTACGCTGCCCGTTCTGGAACATGAAGCGGTTGTGCAATCCCTCTGGATCGTCGAAGAAACACGCGTGCGGATTCGCCGCTCCGATGATTCTGCTGTCTAACGAGACGCTGAAGTGGACGAGCGCGAATGTCGTTGAAGTCATCATGGTTGAGCGCCTGGCGAGGATCGAAAACGATCAGCGTTGTCGTGCATGGCGAGTAGTCGCTCGCCGCTTAGCTCCGCGTTAGACAGCGACCGACATCGGCGTATGGGACGATTCCAAGCTCTTCTCCTGATAGCGTTGTTCGCCGCGACTGCATGCAGCGATACGGGGGATGTACGCACGCCAGTCCTCCGTGTTGGGGTCGAAGCAGTTTGCAACCCCGGTTCGCCGCTCCTACTTGAGCTGCCGGCGGAAGGAGGCTACCGCTTCAACACTGAGCCTTTCGACAGCATCTCGGTGGCCAAGTGGCTGCGCGAGAAGCTCCCGCAGTGGCCGGAGCGAGAACGCATTATCATGGTCCGTGTGGACTCGACCAGACTCGCCGAGCTAGGCTGGCTCGTTCCAGCAATCGAGAGCAGAGGAGGGACGGCTTACGCTCCCAGCCCAGCGTGCATACCTCAGATCTCCTGACTGCGCTGTCTAACGAGACGCTGAAGTGGACGAGCGCGAAGTCGATGGAAGTCATCATGGTGGAGCGCCTGGCGAGATTGTCTCGTGTTCAGCATCGTCGTCGCTGGCGAGTTGTCGCTCGCCACTTAGCTCCGCGTTAGCCCGCTAAAAACATCGGCGACAGGGGAGGGCCTATGCACCGGCTGGTCCGTATTGCAGCGCTGTGCGTCGTGCTGACTCTGGGCACTGTCGCCACCAGCGTGGCTCAATCGAGCGACGTGGACTTGGGCGGCATGATTCTCACCGTATCGGATTCTCGAACGGCGCAGCTCTTTCACATTGTCGATCAGCTTTCGCAGTGGGATCAGTACGCGCATCAGCAGTACGTCCGATGGGCGCGGACGCATCTCGTGCTCACGGCCGCGGATAGCGTTATGCTCCGCCGGCACGCGGCGCTCCGACGCGCCCGCGGCTGGGGGAACGGCTTCGAGCAGGCGTTCCTGGTTGACGCCCCGATCGAGGTCGCTGCCCAACAAGCAGTGGATTCGCACCTCCTCTCCGGGCCCGAAAGCGCAGAAGAGGAAGAGATACTCCTTCACTTCGCGCCAAAGCTCGAACCACTTTGCAAGCAGGAATCAGCGCGCATTGCCGCCTTCAGGCAGCAGCTCGTAGCAGACCGGGCTCGGCTCACTCCCGTGGTGGAGCGATTGGCGCGCTTTGCGGGTGCCACGACGCCACCCCGGGTTCGCGCCTTCCTCGTCGCCAACCCCGAAGAGACGAGTGGAGGCGGAGAAGCCAACGGTGGGCGGCTGGTGATCGAAGTTCCCTCGCCCGCGCCCATGGGATTTCTCTTACACGAGGCGCTGCACGCCTTTCTGTCTCCGCATGCAGACGCCATCAGGGCCGCCGCCGACTCCGCCGGTCTTCGCTTCGAGACACTCAATGAAGCCATTGCCTACGCGCTCGCACCGGGCATCACTGGCGATGCCCAACAGAATGATCTCCTGGCCGAGCAGCTCGCGCACTTCGTGCTGCGAGGGAGGCCGAAGAGCGATCCGTACATGCAGTTCTATCTCATGGCGATCGTCATTCGGCCGGTCCTGCGCGTCGCCCTGGAGCGGGGGGACTCGTTCAGTGCGTTTCTCCCTCGAGCGATCGCGCAGTGGCGCAATGCGGCCCCGCCGTGACGATGAGCGGCCGTCGGTTGCGCTGCGAGACCGCGCACGACGTGCGCACCAGCATGATCAATTGTCCGAGTGCGCAGGTAAGTCGCGCGGCGGGACACGAGGTGAGTGAATCGCGCGGCGGGCTAACGAGGCGTTGCACCGGACGAGCGCGAGAGGGGTTCCTTGTAGACGCCTGGCGAGTACGAGATGGATCGGGCATCTTCTCGCCTGGTGGCGTCGGCGCTTGCCGGTGAACTTTGCGTTAGCACGTCACGAACATCGAACGGCAGGCTGTTTGGTTGGAGTTCCTCGTGTGCGCGGCGCTCCGAGCGCCGGGCCGAAAGAGCAGGGAAGTCCGTGCTCAACGAGCCCGTCTCGCAACGAGCCGAGTGCGCGGGCCCGCCGCGTGGATGGCACGAAGATCTCGAACGAGTCGTCAGGTTTCTCTCAACGCGCCTGCGCAACGAGCCAGATTCGCGTGCGCCAGCCAACGAGATCGCGGTCGAGTCGTCAGGTTGTGCGCAACGCGCCTGCGCCACGGCATGTCGCGCACGGCTCGAAGCACGATGATTGAGGTCTGGCCTCCGTGGCCGGCCGGTGTCGTAGGAAGGGCGTGCTAACGAGTAGTTGCACCGGACAAGCGCGACGGATCTGCCATGCGTGAGGCTGGCGAGCCTGTCTTCGGGGTTGCATCTTCTTGCCTTGAAAGCCGGCGCTTGCCGGTGAACTTTGCGTTAGGGCGCGCCAAGCCGCGTAGCTCAATAGAGCTTCGGGTGGTAAATTGAGAGCAGGAGGCACCGATGAAGATCTCTGTCGAACTGACTGAAACACAGCGAACAGCGCTCGCCGCCACGGCGGAGCGCCTGCAGGTCGCGCCCGATGAGCTGGCGGCCGCGGCCGTCCGGGACCTTCTGGCCCAGCCGGCGGAGGACTTTTCGCGGGCGGCGGAGCGCGTGCTAGAGAAGAACCGGGAGCTCTACCGCCGGCTGGCGTGATCGCGCGGGCAATCCGCTATCTCACCCTGGCCGAGGTCCTGGACCTCCACCGGCGAGTCACCGCGCAGGCTGGGGGCGCCAGGGGAGTACGGGACCTCGGCGCATTGGAGAGCGCTATCGCGTAGCCGCGGATGACCTATGCGGACGAAGATCTCTACAGAACGCTCGCGGAGAAGGCTGCGGCGCTGGGATTCTCGCTCATTGGCAATCACCCGTTCGTCGACGGAAATAAGCGCGTGGGGCACGCAGCCATCGAGACCTTTCTCCTTTTGAATGGGCACGAGCTCGATGCCGAGGCGGACGACGCCGAGCGGGTAATCCTCGGGGTGGCTGCCGGTGAATGCACACGTGAGCAGCTTCATGACTGGGTTCGAGCGCACGTCGTGCGATCGTAGGGCGGGGGAGCGACCCGCGCCCTAACGAAACGCCGAAGCGGACGAGCGCGATGGATGTGGAAGTCATCATGGTTGGGTGGCTGGCGAGATCCTTCCATTTTCAGCATCGTTCTGGGTGGTAAGTGGTCGCTCGCCACTTAGCTCCGCGTTAGGCATCCACATACTTCGATGCGTGTCTTGCTGCGGTTTCTGAAATCCCTCGCGTTTTACCTCGGTACGGTCGCAGGCGGTGTGACGCTCTTCCTCATCATCGCGCCGCTCTTCGGCTACCTGTCCTACAGCGATCGGCCCGGTCCTGGGTGGTTCGGCGGCTTCCCGACGCTCGGCTGGCAGCAGTTCTGGGCGAACGCCGGTGACATGCTCGGGTACGGCGCCTTCCTTGGTCTCCTGTTCCTAATTCCTGGTGCGATCGCTGTTCTCATTATTCGCGGTATCGAGCGCTTTGTGCGGCACCAAGTGTTGGCGCGCGTGCTCGCGGCGATGGTAGCGGCTCTCGGCGCCAGCTACTGGATGTTTGGGGCTGGCTGGTATATCTCGGCCGGGCGAGTGCTGCTGGTTATTGCAGTGGCCCTTGGCGGCATCGCTGGTGCTTGGTTCCTCGTCCGCCAACGTCAGGTTCTCGATCGGGATGCCTAACGAAGCGCTGAAGTGGACGAGCGCGAGGGCTGCAGAAGTCATCATGGTTGGGTGGCTGGCGGGATCCTCTCGTGATCACCATCGTTCTGCATGGCGAGCAGGCGCTCATCGCTTAGCTCTGCGTTAGTACTGCTTCGTCGAAGTGCGGCTGACTTTGTAGATTGAGGACAGATCTTGCTGCTGTAGGTGCTGTATGTCCAGATCGATGAGCCAGCTTGCTGGCCGTACTGCCGGCAATACTGCCAGCCGGCTTCCTCGCGCTCCGATTGCTCCCATGCCGGAGCTCGAGGAGTTCCTCCGTCCCTTCGCGGTGAACTTCGTCCAGCGCCCGAGTGCCCAGGTGCTCGAGCGATACGTGAGCGGCCTCTTGACCGAGTGCCCGAACAAGAACTGCGACACCATAGCCCTGGTCGTACCGGGCGCGAGCGAGCAGCAGTTGCAGTATCTCCTGACCGACATGGCCTGGGACGAAGCGGACCTTAACGCTCAGCGCATCGACGAGATGCTCACGCTCGGCACCGAGGGCGACGCCGTGATCATCCTTGACGACACCGGCTTTGCAAAGCAGGGGAAGCGAAGTGCCGGGGTGCAGCGTCAGTACTCCGGCACGCTGGGCAGGACGGGCAACTGCCAGGTGGCGGTGACCTGTCACTACGCCGAGCGCACGATTGCCTGGCCCATTGACGCCCGGCTCTACCTGCCCGA
Source organism: uncultured Gemmatimonadaceae bacterium (assembly GCA_964616815.1). GTDB lineage: Bacteria > Gemmatimonadota > Gemmatimonadetes > Gemmatimonadales > Gemmatimonadaceae > JADGGM01. The sequence continues at coordinate 16,026 of CAZTTY010000057.1, forward strand.
GAGCTGGGCCACTGACGAGGAAGCACGACGTCGCTCTCGCGTGCCGGAGGAAGTGGAGTTCCGGACCAAGCCCGAGATCGCGCTCTCGCTCCTCGACGAGGCGAGAGAGCTCGGTGTTCCGCACAGTTGTATCACGGTCGATGCCGACTACGGCGACAAGCCGCCCTTCCTCAACGCCTTGGACGAGCGAGAGGAGCATTACGTAGTGGCTGTTGCATCGAGCTTCAGCGTAGCGGTGAGCCGGAGTGCCCCGAGCGTGGCGGCCGAGGCGGTGCTCAGGGCGGAAGAGAAGAGTGCCTGGGTGACGCTCTCCTGGAGGGAGGGGAGCCGCGGCCGGGAGCGGGCGAAGATCCGCGCCCTCCGACTCTGGCGAGTCGATGGCGATGGTACTCGCCACGTGGGCTGGCTCATCGGACAGCGGCCTGCAAGGGGACAGAAGAGCGAGGAGAAGTGGCGCTACTACTGGAGCAACTTTCCTGCTGCCATGCCACTCGACCGAATGGTGGAATACGCACACCGCAGGTGGTGGATCGAGCAGTACCACGAGGAGGCGAAGCAGCTCCTGGGCTGGGATGAGTTCCAGGGGAGGAGATACGACGCGTTCCACCGGCACACGGTGGCCGTGATGCTGAGCTACAGCTTTCTCGTGTGGCTCGAGTGGCGTGAGAGGGGAGAGGTGAAGCGGCGAGGGAGGAAGCGCCGCTCTTTTTCCCCCTCGGCCAGATCGCAGACGGCACACGCTTCCTGAAGTACACCGGGCGGTGGCCGATTGGCTCCTCCAAGCAGCGCTACGATCACCGATTCGCGAACTACCGCCTTTAACAAAGCAGTACTAACGAGTCGTTGCCCCATACAAGCGCGAGGAGTCATCCGTGTAGGAGCCTAGTAAGCACATCTCGGATTCGTCATCCTCTCTCTTTGAGAGCCGGTACTTGCCGGTGAACTCTGTCTTCAGCCGACGATCAAACTCGACAACGGAGCAGATAGAGCGTATGCGTGGACGGATTACGGTGCGCGGGTCGTGTCTAGTGATCGCGCTGCTCACGATTGCCTGCACTGGCAACGAGCCGGTGGCACCGCTCGTGGCATGTCAGGAGTCGATCACCGTTACAGTGGGATCGGGCCCGAATGCGCGCTTCGACTGGACGCCCACCTGTGGAGTCTATGCCATCACCGTGGTCGCCCCGCCTACTCTGGGTCCTTCACCCGCAGAAATGTGGGTGCTCGTGAGTGACTCCAGTCTCATCGCACCCGGTGTACGATATGGCGAGGTTGTCCCAGGCTCGCGGGCCCTGACGCCCGCCTATCCGGTTACGTCCGGTACCAATTACAAGGTTGTCTTCGCAGGGGAGCGCGGCCATCCGCCAGTCGCAATTGTCTCATGGATTCCTTGATCTTCGTCGGAGCAGCCGAACGAAGCGCTTCGCCTGACAAGCGCTGAAGTGCTTCCGAGTGGGCGCCTGGCATGATGGACGCGGATCGATCATCTTCGCGCGCAGGAAGCCGGCGCTCGCCGGTGAACTCGGCGTTGTGCCACCACGTAGATCGGAGGAGGGACGGATGCTGTCACGCTGGATGCCACCCTACGAGAAGCCGAAGACAACTCTCCTTGGCCGCGCGGTCCTCGTCGTCCTGGCGACTGGTGCGCTCTGGTACCTGCTCCGTCACCCCGTAGGCTTCCTCATCAGCGGCGGCCTCGCGATTCTGCTCTGGCTGGTCGCAGTCCTGGAGGGTCAACGCCTCTCGCGACTCGCATTCCAGCACGCCGGGGAGGACATTTGTACTTTCGCTCGTGGCTTCGATCGCCGCTCTCCGGAATTCGATCCGTGGATCGTGCGCGCCGTGTGGGACGCGCTCGCTCCGTGGAGGCGCGTAAGGGGCGGCGTTTGTATTCCACTCCGGGCTACCGACGTTATCGCGGAGCTCGGGTGCGTCGATGAGGATGTGGACGACGTCCTCCTGGAGGTAGCCAGTCGCGCCGGACGCAGTGTCGATTGTACGGATGCGAATCCGCACTACGGGCGCGTCGTCACCGTCGGAGATCTGGTGGCCTTCATCGCCAACCAGCCTCGCGTGGCGGTGGCGTAACGAGTCATTGCGGCAGATGGGCGCTTGGGATTCTGCGCTCGCCGTCGAACTTTGCGTCAGGCGCACGAGAGGAATGATGCAGCGCTGTGTCGTCATCGTACTCACGATCTTCATTGGTGGCTGCCTGCACGGCTCGGGGACGCTGCCGCAGCAGGCCGGCAGTGCCGCGGACACGGTAATCCCTGGCTGCTATGTCGGTACGGCTTATCTGTTCGTCGACTCCACGGTACAGGGACCAGTGCGTCGGGATTTTCGGCAGTGGCTGGTCCTCGACTCGTCGAACGGGATGGCCGGAGAAGGCCGGGGTGGCGGGCGGCTGGTTGTAAGTGATTCTCACCCGTTGTCTCGCGTAACTTGGGAGAAGCGTGGTGACAGCGTCCAGATCATCCGGATGACCTTTCCCTCCGCATACTGGATGCTCAGTTCTACCGTCGATGGACTGCAGGGGCACGCCCACTTCACCAGTGACGTAGCGAGGGTCAATGCTGACGGGCGTCGCATCGTTGAGCGATCTGATTGGCCAGCGCGGCTGCAACGCACCTCCTGCAAGGGCGTACCCGACGTTCCGTCGCATGGCGTCTAACGAGTCGTTGCACCGGGCACGCGCGACGGCGCTGCCATGTGAGTGGCTGGTGAGCGCATTCGGAACGAAGTATCTTCTTGCTTGGATAGCCGGCGCTCACCTGTGAACTTTGCGTTAGCCATCGACGAAGATCTTGGATTGATATGCTTTCCGTATTCCGTAATGCGTGGGGAGCGTTGCAGCAGCCGGTGCAGCTCCGCAAGATCAATCGGGAGTTCGTGCGCCTCGGACTGACGGACGCTGTCGTTGCGGCGCGGGCGCAGGAGCTCGACGCGGCTGACCGGGCGCGCGTCCGGAAAGGTGATACTTCCTACGGTGCCATCGCGCGGGACAACGAGATCTTCCTGGCAGCGCTTCGAGCCATGCCCGACAACGCAGGGCCGGATGCCGTGATCGCACAGATCCGCGCTCTGGCCACTGGACGTTGAAGGCCGACGCAGGCGATGGCCAACGACCTATTGCTGCACATGGGCACTCGGGATTCCAACTGGTGGCTGGCTGGCGAGAGCAGGGTAGCACGGGCAGTTTCTCGGCCGGATGGCGGGTGCCCACTGCTGAACTTTGTGTTCGACAGCGACAGGGCGCTTGGATGACCAGGTATCCGACTCAGTCCTGGAGTGATGTGGTCGCGTTCTACCGCTGGTTGGCCACCGAGAATGCGTACTTCGCACCCCTCCGGGATGCCGTCGAGCTACTCGCGGCTTCGTCGTACGCGGCGGCACTGCATCCCCGCACGTCGATGCAGACGCTGCTGCTGTATCAGCATCAGCGGGCCGGCCCGGAAGACGAGGAACTGCGCCTCGACTTCGAGCAAGGAACCTTCGTAGTGCGCTACCGCTCGGGTGCGGCTCCGGACCCACGGTTCCGGCTTCGCGAGACGCCGGGCGTGTGGACGAAACGTGGGCCGGACGCGCTGGCGCTGCTAGCGCGGGCATTCCACCACTTGCGGTGGTTCGCAGAGTATCACACGCCGGCAGCTTCAACTCCACCTCGCGACCCCGCTGTCTAATGCATAGTCCGGCTCACGTGGGATGGAAAAGAGGGCTGCTTCATTCTCGAGGGTGATCCTGAGCCCCATCTCAGTCCGCCCGGACGTCCTGTCTGGATCGATCTTACCGTGCAACGCTACGACCCGAAGCACGCTGACGCTCAGTGGGTCTCCGAAGTCGAAGACGATATTCGTTCTGCGTTTGTGGAATTTGCGAATTGAGCATCACCTGGGCGCTAGCTAACGGGTCGCCGAAGCAGACTGGCGCTCACGGGCTGCCAAGTGGGCGGCTGGCAAGTTCGAACCGCAGAAAGCATCTTCTTGCGTGGCGATCTGTCGCTCGCCACTCCGCTTTGCGTTAGCCAGCCACGGAGGACGTGTCCTTGCGATCACTACAGCAAGCGCTGGCCGAGCCCCGATGGTGGCGACGGGCCGTAGACGGTGCAGCGCTGATATCCGTGTATTTCGCCGTCTTCACGCTGCTGCTGGCAATCATCGCGTTCGTTGGCGGCCGTTTCCAGCGATACCATGGTCACAACGAATGGGACATGTGGCTCTCGGCCGTGTTCTACCCGATAGGCATCGCGTTTGGCGGGGCGATCGCTGCCGCCGTGGGACCGTTGGTACGCCGCACGTGGCAGGCCGCCTTGCTCGGTGTAGCCACCGTTTATCCGGTGTTTGCCCTCCTCTCGATGGCCGTCGAACCGCATGGATCGAATGCCTATCAGATCCGTTGGTTCTTCGCGACTATTTGTGCAGTGCCGCTCGGGGGCTTCACGGGCGTACTGATCTTCCGACAGTGGTAACGCCTTACCCGCGGCGGGCCAACGAAACGCCGAAGCCGCCGAGCGCGATAGCGCGGCCATGTGAATCGGTGGCGAGATCGATCCGAATTTTGCATCTTCTCGCCTTGTGATCGATCGCTCGCCGCTTGGCCCTGCGTGATGCAACTACAGAGAGCGATGAACGGTCGAATTGTGGCGCTACTTGGTCTGACGGGTCTCCTCATCGGCTGTGAGAGTTCCGATCTGACGATCACACGCGGAGCGGATGATGCGCGCGGGTGGAGCCGGCGACTCGCGGCCGCCGTCCCGTTGGTGACCTCGGCGGACTCCGCGCGCGAGATCATGGAGAGCAACGGGTTTCGCTGTCAGGCCGGCGCGGACAGTGCTGCGTTCCTGTGGTGCGATAAGGAATCTGGTGGGACGTACGCTATCGTGCGGCGTCGGTGGCAGGCTGTCCTCAACCTGGATGCCGAACATCGGGTCTTCGAGGTGCGGGGTTCCACGGGACTGATTGGCCCCTGATGAGGCATCATCGCGACCGAAGGCGTGGTGTTTGGCATACGGATGCTGCCGGTCGTTGCGTTTGTCGGCGCCCCATTTGCCTTCGCGATCCTGTCCGCCGCCGCGATCGCGAGTTACCGAAGCATTCAGAAGCTCGGATATGTGAGCGCATTCCGGATCAGTGGAGTCGCCGCCGGCGCTGGCGTGCTCCTCGGACTGCTCACGCCTCGCGGCATGGCTTTCGGCTTCCGCGATCGCCCGTGGATGGTGACAGCCGGCCTGATACTGGGCGTAGCAACGGGCTGGGTTTTCTGGTGCATTGCTCTTCGAGGTAATCGGCCGCCATCGCTCTCGGGCCTCGAGGTCGATGCGCGCGACGGCATCTGAGGGCTGAGTCGGTGGGCATTCGCGCGTGGGGGTGGCCGCAGCTGCTTCGCTTCTGGCTGGGTAGCCTCGTGCTCGCAGTCGCGCTCCTCGTCGCCCACTGGCGGGGGCGCCCGTTCCGCTTCTTCTGGATCGTGCCATACCCGGCAGACCTCCGCACCGTGCGCATGCTCGTCGCGCTGATCTTCCAGAAGGCGCCACTCGTCGGCGTTGCGCTGCTCCTCGTACCAGTGCTCGTGCTGCTCGTCACGCTTTACTGGGCTGTGCGGCGCTTCGTGTAGCTCCGAGTCATCGGCAGTTCGGCGCTGCGCGGACGTGTGCCGAGTGACTCCGGTGCTCGTGGAGCTTTCACCAGATGTGGCGCGGTACGCCGTGTCGACGCGTCATCCGCAGCATCGGTGTGGAATGACAACTGGTAGATGTCATCGCGTCGGGTGAGAGACGAGACGCTGAAGCGGAAGAGCGCGGACGGGCTGTGGTGTGGGAGGGTGGCGAGTTCGTCTCGGAGTCTGCATCTTCTCGCATAGCGAGCCATGCGCCTGTCGCTGAACCTTGCGTTAGAGAGCCGTACTTATCTCGCTGGCCCGCTTTGCAGCTCAGCGCGGGCGTCATGTAGATCCGGACCGCTCATTGGCGGCACTCATCCACACTTCTCCCCAACCGCGAGCGTTCACTTTGGGCGTCAAGCGCATCGAGGTCGATCTGGCGTTCATTGGAAGGGGCGCTATCGTCGAGCGCCCGGCTGGCGTCTTCCGCGGCGGTGTTCCCGATCCTGAGCTGAGCGATCGCTTCGGCTTCAATGTCTTGCCGGCCACTGAGCAGGGGCATGGTGGCTTCGGGCCCGAATTGGGAGCGCAGTCGTACGACGGTGCGTTCCAGGTCAACATTTGGGGGAGCGCAGCAGATTTTCGCGAATTGGGACGGTACCTGCTCGCAATCGCAGAGCTGGATACGACGATCGATCCGGGATTTCATCAGCACCATGATGAAGTCCGCACAGCCGACGGTCGCACGCGCATCGATCTGATCGTCCGGAAGAGTCCCGTGTAGCGACCCAAGGAATCGTTGTCCCGGACGAGTGCGGGGGGCGTGCCATGTGTGAGGCTTGCGAGTCCAGCTGGCACCTTGCAGCTTCTCGCCTTGATAGCCGGCGCTTGCCGGCGAAGTTCGCTTCACGGCGCGACAGAACATTACCGAATGGCATAGGATCAACTCTCACGCCCTTGGCGCGTCACATACGCGATATCGGCTTCGTATTTTTGGTTGGCGGTGCGTTCGGAACGGCCGGTGAGTTGGGGTGGGCGATTATGTACGGGTATCTGGCGGCCTGGCCAACAGCGCTCTTTACGGCCGCGATCACTTTTCTGGGTGGATACCTTCTATACGCGTCCTGGCGGGGGCGTATTCGCACATTGGGTCTTCATAATGCGGAGCGTCAGGAGTATGCAGGTCCGCCAGATGCGCCGCCGGAAGTCCGCCGGTGGTTGGCGGAGCGCATGCCTTCGGGACTCGCACTGTCGTCATTGGCGGAAGACTTTGCAGGGGTAGAAACCGCGGCGGAGTTGGAGACCATGACCCCGACGCAAATCGCCGCCAGGGCGCTGCAAGGTCTGTTCGGGCGCGTGCGTGGGGAGATCGCCCGCACGTGGCTCGGCGTGGTCGACGAAGGGACCGATCGCGCCCACGCCGTCTACAGGGTACGCTTTCCCTCCGTCCCGGATGATGAGGGAAGCGTCGCTATCGTGTCCATGCGGCTGACTTCTACCGGATGGCGCGTGCTATGGGATGGTCGAGGTCCCTTCGGATTGCCCGGCTTCGGGCCTCACACGTACCTGGTGGCGCGCGCACCTCGGAGCACCGATTCGGCGGCCTGACGAGACATTGCGTCTGACAACCGCTGTATGATGTACGTGTGTGTGGCTGGCGAACGCATCTCTGATTCAGCATCTTCCTGCCTGGCCAGCCGCGCGCCGCAGCTGAACTTTTCGTCTGGCGGCCTATGGAGCATGTATTTGGATCAGAAAATCACGACGTTGAACATCCCATGCTGCCTCCTGCTTGCGGTCACCGACGTCGATCCTGACTACGTCCGCTTGGACATTTCGATGGCTGATGGCACATTCGCCGGCCGCGTGGACGTCTATGAGCGTCCCGGTCTGGCGGCGACCCTCGCGGCCGAGCTGAACGGATTCCCCCGGAGTCCAACTGATCGGCGGGAAGTCGTCCTGGGCTCGTTCGATCCAGCGGTGGCTGGTGGTGGGCTTCGCCTCGTGTTCCGCTGCCTCGACCGTTCGGGGCATGCAATCGTGGAGGCCGAGTTGGAGGATCAACCGATGGATGGCAGTGCGCCGCGCTTTGCACGGCTTCGGATGCCGGTCGATGCTACTGCGATTGACTCCTTCGTGGCGGATCTGAGCGGTTGGTCCGCGATGGTAGGTGGCGGGGTGATCCTGCGCGGCGTCGCACAATGAAACGTCGCACCGGCGAAGTGCGGACCGTCGAGTCCGACGACTGGGGGCCTGGCCCGAACATACTCGCCGAGGATATCCTGGCGCGCTTGGCCGAGGTGCTCGAGCAGTCTCCCGTCATCGTCGAGCACCGGCTTTATCGAGGTGCCAGTGCGCCGGAGCGCCGCGTCTTCGACGATATGGCGGATATGCAGCTCTACCTCGCCGAGGCAGTCAGACCAGGTGATAGTCTATGGCTCTGGCGCTTCGACGAACTTTGTCGCGACGACAACTGGTTAGCGCACGGGAAGGTGCCAGATGAGCGTGGCCGAGTGCCGAAGGGTGGGGCGTACTAGCGTGCGCCCTGACGGGCCGTTGCACAGGACGCGCGCGCGAGGGAGTGCCTGTGGGAGCGTAACAGCTTTATCTCCGATCGACCATCATTGCACGCGGACGGTCGGGGCCCTTATCCGGGTGACGCCAACGAACCAGGCTACCACGTCCGACTCGACCGGCGCATTCGCAGTTGCCGGATTGCCACTTCACGAGGAGGCCGCTCTCGCGATCGGAGAATTACTGGAGGAGCGCCAGGCCGCGATTGGTGACTCCGAACCATGAGGACGACGATGTCAGAGCGCGAGCGCATGCTGCGCGGCGAGTTGTACAACCCGCGCGACCCTGAGCTGTTGGCGCTGGCCCGTGGCGCCCGGGCGGCCGTGGCCCGCTTCGCCGCCGTGCCCGCGGACGACCCGGCCGCGCGGTACGAAGCGCTGTGCGAGGTGCTCGACGCCGAAGATGATGTGTGGGTCGAGCCGCCGTTCTTCTGCGAGTACGGACGGCACACGCGTCTCGGACGCGACACCTTCGTCAACGCGAACTGCGTGTTCCTGGATGCCGCGCCGATTCGGGTCGGCGCCAGTGTGCTCGTCGCCCCTGGGGTCCAGCTGCTCACCGTCTCCCACCCGGTTCTTCCCGAAGAGCGGATCGTCCCACCGGCGGAGCGACGCCGGGGCCAGGCCCCATACCGGACATGGGCGCGTCCCATCTCCATCGGCGACGGGGCGTGGATCGGCGCCGGGGCGATCATCCTACCTGGGGTGACGATCGGTACGAACGCCGTCGTCGGCGCTGGGAGCGTGGTGACGAAGGACATCCCGGACAACTGTCTTGCCATCGGGCAACCGTGCCGGGTTCGTCGGATCTTCACCTCGCGGTAGTCAGAATACGTCGTTCTCCGCGCCCGAGCTGGAACTATGTTGGGTGGTCACGTGCATTACTGCTGTTCCATCTCAAACCTCCTGATCGATGCCCTTTGATCTTCGGGACGACGAGAACTACCGGCGCACGCAGCGCGACCTTGCCGCCTTGGGACCGGAAGCTGTGGCTGTCCTCGAGCGGTATCTGGCCGGTGCGCCGGCGTCCGAAGTGCCGGCGCCGATGGTGCAGGCGGCGTACGACGTCCTCGATCGTTTGGGGATCGTGCGCCAATCGCCTTTCATGGTGCAGGGCACTGCCACCGGCGAGGCGACGGGAGCTGCGGATTCCGAGGAGGCCGATCAGGGCACCTGACGAGACGTTGCATCGGACAAGATGTGACTGTCGTTACCCTGAATGTCTGGCGAGGACAAGTCGGATGACGCGCTATCGCGTTGTGGGAGAGCCGGTTCCAGTCGGTGAACTTTGAATCAGGTAGCTACATGGCGTTGAACGACCGTCGAGCGGCGCTCTGCGTCTGCATCTTCCTATTCTGCATGGGCGTATTCACGTCCTGCGCGCATCGCTACACGACGCACCAGGAACCCGACTGTCCGCCTGCGCGGGCGCAAACACAATTTGTCGATGATGGCGCCGCTGGCGGCGTGATTGCCGGTACTGTGCTCGACCGCGATTCCGGGCGGCCGATCGCCCGGGCCCTTATCCGTGTAACGCCAGCGAACCAGACCACCACGTCCGACTCGACTGGCGCGTTCGTCGTGGCGGGATTGTCGCCGGGGCAGCATGTCGTCAGTACGCTTCGCATCGGCTACGAGCGCCGCACCGATACCGTCAGAGTTCGTACGGGGCGCAGCGTCCGCTCGCAAATCGCCTTGACACCAGCCTCTGTGGATCGCTGCATGGCGCTCATCGAAGTCCGAACCCCGCTTCCCTGGTGGCACTTCTGGTAATGCGCCCCAGCTCCCTGACGATCGCTGCACCTGCAGAACGCGCCGACGATCGTGCGCGCTCCGCGAGCACCTTGTATTGCAGATCGGTCGCGAATGGGATATCCAGAACGACCTCATGATCTGGACACGCGGGTGGACGGCATCATCGAGTGCGGTCCTGCGCCGCCGGCCGCCATCTACGACGTGTCTCTAGCTCCTGCGGCCGATCTGAATATTCTCCGCGACACGTTGAAGCCGCTGGCGCTCGAAAGAGAGCGAGAGCGAAGTCGATGATTACCACACCACGTGCGCCATCGCTTGTCGTGGTGTATGCCCAGGACATTGCGCGGGTCGCCGAGTTCTACGTGCGTACTCTATCCCGTCCCGTGCTGGAGCAGGATGCCGGGTTCATCCTGGTGGGCGACGCTATGGTCGAAGTGGCCATCGTGCAGATGCCCGAGGCGCTCGTGGCGGCGAATCCCCTCGAGTCGCCACCTCGATTGCGAGAGAACACGCCGTTGAGGCCCTCGTTTCTCGTGGACGATCTCGATCGCGCGGTCGAGGCGGCCGCGGCGACCGGAGGGAGAGCCAAGTCTCTCGCAGCTGCCTGGCAGTGGCGGGGGCAGTTGCATCTGGACGGCCACGATCCGGAAGGGAATCCTGTCCAGTTTCGCGCGCGTGCGACCGAGCCGCGGAGCGAGGGGTAGG
>CAZTTY010000058.1:0-26428 GCA_964616815.1 uncultured Gemmatimonadaceae bacterium
GTGATGAACTTCATCGTGGACCGGCAGCGCGACTTCTTCGAGAAGGGCGTGCAGTTCCTCAAGCCGCTCACGCTGCGCGAGGTGGCCGAGGTGATCAGCATGCACGAGTCCACCGTGAGCCGCGTGACCAACGAGAAGTACGTGCAGACGCCGCGCGGCGTGCTCCCGCTCAAGTTCTTCTTCTCGTCCGGGCTCTCCACCACGGGCGGCGAGGACGTGTCGGCGCGCGGCATCAAGGCGCAGATAGAGAAGCTCGTGGCCGACGAGGATCCGAAGCACCCGCTCACCGACCAGGCGATCGTGAACATCCTCAAGGAAGGCGGCGTCCAGATCGCGCGACGCACGGTGGCAAAGTACCGCGATCAGCTCGGCGTTCTCTCGGCACGCATGCGGAAGCGAGTGTGAACGACTCCGCCGCGCGCGCCGACGAAGGCAGCGACGAAGTGGATGTCAGTGTTCTCGTACCGGCCAAGGACGAAGCGGAGAATCTTCCGCTCTTCATGGAACAGGCGAGCGAAGCCTTCGCGGGCTCGCCGCTGCGCTACGAGGTCGTGGTGGTGGACGACGGCTCCGACGACGACACGTGGGCGGTGCTGCAGGCGCTGCGCACGCGCTATCGCTTTTTGCGGGTCGCGCGGCACAGAAAACGCCGCGGGATCGCGGACGCCCTGCGCACCGGATACATGGCGTCGCGCGGGCGCGTGCTCGTGTTCTATCCGGCCGATCTCCAGTACAAGCCGGAAGACATCCCGCGGCTGGTGGCGCCGATCGTGGCCGGCGAGTCGGACATGGTCACCGGCCACAAGCAGGGCGTCTACGAGAAGGCGTTCGTCTCGCGGATCTACAACGGTCTCAGTCGCACGCTCTTCGACGTGCCAGTGCGCGATCTGAACTCGGTGAAGGCGTACCGGCGCGAGGTGATGGACGTGCTGCCGGTGCGCCCCGACTGGCACCGCTACATGATAGTGGTGGCCGCAGCATCCGGGTTCAGCGTCTCCGAGATACCGGTGCCGCTGTATCCGCGCCACGCGGGCAAGTCGAAGTTCGGGATCGGCCGCATCCCGGTGGGCGTGCTGGACATGCTCTCCGTGTGGTTCGAGCTGCGCTTCGGGAAGAAGCCGCTGCTCCTCTTCGGACTGCTCGGTTTCGCGCTGCTCGCGGCGGGCGCGATCGCGTTCCTCGTAGCTCTGGCGCGGCTCTGGATATCCGGCGTGGGCGTGCGCTGGGTGTGGACGGTGATCCAGACGTGCCTGATCATCGGCAGCATCTTCTTCGTCGGCGGCCTGGTCGGCGAGCTGATAGCGAGCCAGCGCTCCGAGCTTCGGGAGCTGCGCCGGCAGCTCGCGGAGCGCGCGACGAACCCGGGTGACAGAGAGCAGGGTCGGTAGCTTGCCGAGCCTGCCGCGGGGCGCCGCGCTGCGCGCCGCCAAGATCGCCTTCGCGGTCGCGGTGGCGGTGTTCGTGGTGGCGGCGATCGTCTCGCAGTGGGGGGCGCTGCGCGAGGCGGCGGCGAGCGCGCGCCCGCGCTGGGGATACATCGCGCTCTCGTGCGCGGTGGTACTGGCCACCTACGCGCTGCAGATCGAGGGGTGGCGGATCCTTCTGCGCGGTTGGGGCGGCACGCTCGGCTACTGGCAGAGCGCGCGCATCTGGACAGTCTCGAATCTGGGCCGCTACGTCCCCGGGAAGGTGTGGGCGATCGGGAGCCTCGCCGTGATGGCTCAGGCCAGGGGCGTCTCTGGCGCCGTGGCCGTGGGAGCGTCGCTCGCGATGCAGCTCATCTACACGGTCGCCGGCTTCGTGGTACTGGCGGCCACGGGAGCGCGCATCCTCGAGCTTCCACCCGTGGCGATCGCGGCCATCGTGGCGGTCGGCGCGGCGATCCTCGCCGCGCCGCGCTTCCTTCCATGGCTCGGCAGGCTGGCCGGGCGCGTGGCGGGTCGCGAGATAGCGATCCCCCGCATGCCGCACAGCGCCATCTGGCTCGCCGCAGCGATATCGGTGGCGGCCTGGGCGCTCTACGGGATCGCGTTCCAGCTCCTCACATTGGGCGTTCTTCCGACCGCGCCCGGCTCGCCCGGTCTCTACATGGCCATCTACACGAGCTCGTATCTCGCGGGCTTTCTCGCACTCATCGCGCCGGGCGGGGTGGGCGTGCGCGAGGTCGTGATGGCAGGCGCGCTGAAAGGCGCTGGCTTCGGAACCGGAGAAGCGATCCTGCTCGTGGTGGCGTCGCGAGTGTGGCTCACGATCCTGGAGATCCTTCCGGCGCTGTGTTTTCTGGTGGCGGGGCCGCGGCACGGCGACGCCGCGGAGCGGCCGCGCGATGTGGCAGGCCGCGCGCGGTGAGGCCACGGTGAGGCGCATCATGAAACGGTCCGTAAGACGTGTACGAAGCGCTACTTAGAGCGGCAGGCACGGCATGCTCTCGGCGCCTGCGGAAGCTTGCACGCACGCCGGTGCGGGATGATCTTACGCTCGCTTCGGCGCGGCGTGCGCGCGCCCGCCGCGAGGCGTGTAGAACGAAAGAGCGGGCACTGCCCGATGCGGCCCGCGAAGCGAACGCGAAATTCCGGAGAGCGAGCAGAGGACTTTGAACAGGACCCGGACGGCTACGGCGCCACCCCCGCTCGCCCATCGGGCGCGAAGCGATGCAGCGGCAGCACCTCGCTTCGCGCTCGGCTGGGCGGCACTCACCTACGCGATCGCGACGCTGTCGCTCGCGTATCCCATCCTCGCCGGGCGCTTCCTCGCGAGTCCCAACAGCGACCAGTATCTCGCCGGCTACGCGTTCCGCGAGTTCGCCGCGAGCACTCTGAAGGCCGCCGGCCACATCCCGCTCTGGAATCCATATCTGATGGGCGGCGTGCCGTACGTGGCCGGGATGGCGGGCGACATCTTCTATCCGCCGTCGCTCCTTCTGAGAGCGATCGTGCCGGTCGACGTGGCGATGTCGCTCGCGTTCGCGCTGCACCTCTTCTTCGCCGGACTCCTGGCGTACGTGTTCATGCGCTCGTGGCGTCTGGGCTTCTACGCCGCGCTCGTGGGCGGCACGGCCTACATGCTGAGCGGCTTCGTGGCATCGCTCGCCGGCGCCGGACACGACGGAAAGCTCTACATCGCCGCGCTCATGCCGCTCGTCCTCTGGCTCGTGACGCTCGGCGTGCGCGACGGGCTGCGCTGGGTGTGGGGCGTACTGGCGCTCGCCATCGGATTCGGCGTGCTCAGCCCGCACCCCCAGGTGCTGCAGTACATGCTTCTGGCGTGCGGCGCGTTCGCGCTCTACGTGGCGGTCAGCGAGGCCCGCGGCGGGCGCATCGACAGGAACACGGCCATGACGCGCCTCGCCTTCGCCGCCGGCGCCGTGGTCCTGGGCTTTCTCATGGGCGCCATCCAGTTCCTCCCGGTGATGGAGTACACGCCGTGGTCGCCGCGGGCCGTGGGGCAGGGGTACGAGTGGTCCATCACCTACTCGTTTCCCCCAGAGGAGCTGATCAATACCTACCTGCCGCAGTTCTCCGGACTGCTGGATGCCTACTGGGGTCGCAACGGGATCCACTTCCACAGCGAGTACATCGGCGCGGTGGTATTGGTGCTGGCCGGCGCCGGGCTCGGCGCCGTGAAGACCCGCGGCTTCGCGCGCTTCTGGCTCGGCGCTTCCATCGTCGCGCTGCTCTGGGCGCTCGGCGGCTTCACGCCGTTCTATCATCTGGTGTACGCGCTGGTGCCGGGGAGCAAGTTCTTCCGGGCGCCCAGCACGATCTTCTACATCGTGTCTTTCGGCGTGGCGGTGTTCGCGGCGCTCGGCGTGGAGCGGATCGCGGCAAGGGAGATCGGCGCGCGCTACGTGGTGGGATGGCTGGTCGCGGGCGCCGTCGTCGCGCTCCTGGCAGTCGCGGGGGGCTTCACCAACATCGGCGAGGCGATCGCCCATCCGTCGCGCACGGCGATGGTGGGAGCCAACGCTCCGGCCGTGACGCTCGGATCGCTGCGTTCGCTCCTCTTCGTGGTGCTGGCGGCCGTGGCCATCATCGCGTTCCAGCGCGGGCGAATCGCCTTCCAGGCCACGGCGCTCGCGCTGCTGCTGCTGGCGGCGGTGGACCTCTGGACCATAGACCGGCACTACTGGGGGTCGTCGCCTCCCGCGAAAGTGGTTTATGCGCCGAACGAGATAACGGAGTTCGTCAGCAGGGCGAATGCGGAAGAGCAGGGGAGAGTCTACTCGATACGTCCGCTTACGCCCAACTCGCTGCCGTCCGATCCGTTCCTGCTGGGCGACGCGCTGATGGTGAACGACATCCGGGCAGTCACGGGATACCACGGCAACGAGTTGGGGCGCTACCAGCTCCTCGACGGGTTCACTCGAGGGCCACTCGAGCAGATACAGTTCATCATCGGGCACCCCAACTTCGCCCGGCTGATGAACATGAAGTACGTGCTCACGGACCTCGACAGCATCCCCATTCCCGGGTACGAGAGGTTGGTGGGCCCCACCAAGGACAGCGAAGGGAGCACGCTCTACCTGTTCGGCGTGCCCGGTGAGAATCCCCCGGCGTGGCTGGCCCCGGTGATCGTCAAGGCGCCCGACGACGCCGTCCTCACGACGGTTCTCGACCCGCGCTTCGATCCCGCCACGGCCGCGCTCTTCGACACCTCGGCCGCGGTAAACGCGGTGAGCGTGCAGGAGCTTCCCGCTCCGCTCGACATCCGCGCCAACGTGACGCGCTACGACCCCGGGCACATCGTGGTCCAGCTCGGCGAACCGGCGCCGGCGGGAGCCGCTCTCATGGTATCCGAGAACTACTACCCGGGCTGGGAAGCGACGGTCGATGGAAAGCCGGCCACGGTGGGAAGGGCCGACTTCACGCTCATCGGAGTGGAGCTCCCGGAGGGAGCGCGGGAAGTGGAGCTGACGTACGGGAGCGCCACCTACGATCGCGGCCGCACGATCACCGTGGTCGCATTCATCCTGGCCATCGCTGCGCTGGCGGCGGGCCTGGTGCTGGAGCGACGGAGGAACGCGTCCCGTGGCTGAGAAGGCACTCGTGGTAACCCCGACCTACAACGAGCGCGAGAACATCGAGAAGCTCATCGAGAGCGTGCTGCAGCAGGATCGGCGCATCGAGATCCTCGTGGTGGACGACGCCTCGCCGGACGGTACGGGTGAGATCGTGGACCGGATAGCCGGGGAGAACCCGCGCGTCCACGCGCTCCACCGGGCGGGGAAGATGGGTCTGGGTACGGCCTACCTGGCCGGCTTCAAGTGGGCGCTCGAGCGCGACTACGACTACGTGCTCGAGATGGATGCCGACTTCTCGCACGACCCGTCGCACCTCGCGCAGTTTCTCGAGGCGATCCGGAGCGCGGACCTCGTGCTCGGTTCACGCTACCGTGACGGCAAGGTCACGGTGGTCAACTGGCCGATGACGCGGCTGCTGCTCAGCTACTTCGCCAACGGCTACGCGAGGTTCGTAACTGGTGCCCCGCTTGACGATCTGACGGGTGGTTTCAAGTGCTTTAAGAGGGAAGTTCTGGAGGCGATCCCGCTGGACGAGGTGCGCTCGAACGGCTACGCATTCCAGATCGAGATGAATTTCCGGGCCTGGAAGAAAGGGTTCCGGATCGTGGAGATACCGATCGTTTTCGTGGATCGGACGGAGGGTGAGAGCAAAATGTCGAAGAAGATCGTTCGCGAGGCCGTATGGATGGTCTGGCGGCTGCGCTGGTGGGCATTGAGAGGATGGGTGTGATGGCCACGCGAAAGTTCTACAAGATGAGCGGTTCCGGGAACGATTTCATAGTCTTCGACGCGCGCGAGATCGGCGTGGGCGCGCTGGAGGACGCGGTAGTGATCCAGGCGCTCTGCGCCCGGGGCACCGGCGTGGGCGCGGACGGGGTGGTCTTCATGGAGGACGCAGAGGAAGAGGCGGAGGAGCAGGGCGCCGCGTTCCGGATGCGCTACTTCAACGCCGACGGTTCGGCCGGGGCGATGTGCGGCAACGCCTCGCTCTGCATGACGCGGCTCGCGGTGCATCTCGGCGCCTCCGAGCCGGAAGACGTGCGCTTTCAGACCGACACGGGGATCCTGAGCGCGCGGATAGTCGGCGCGCTCCCGGAAGTGGACCTCCAGCCGGCACAGCAGGTACGGCCCGACCTGGAGCTCGCCCACGAACCCGGCGAACGGCGCATCGGCTACGTGCTCATGGGTGTTCCGCACGTGGTGATCCTCCGCGACGAGGTGGATTCGATAGACGTCGTCGAGCGCGGACGGAAGATCCGGATGGATCCGAGCCTCATGCCGGACGGCGCCAACGTGAATTTCGTGGCGCCGATAGCCGACGGCGGCTGGGCGATCCGGACGTACGAACGCGGCGTGGAGGGCGAGACGCTGGCCTGCGGCACGGGTGCCATCTCCTCGGCGATCCTCCTCAACGCGTGGGGCGCCTCGAACGCCGAGACGACGTTCACGACGCGCTCCGAGCGCGAAGTCACAGTGCGGCTGCGGCGCGACGGCGAGCTCTGGCGGCCGACGCTGAGGGGCCAGGGCCGGTTGGTGTTCACGGGAGAACTGGCGGACCGTTAGGAGTCGGGCACCAGAGCGAAGAGTAGAGGTCCCGGTCTCGCCGCCGGGACCTCCATTTTTTTGGTGCCTGCCACCGTCGCTGGGCGGTTCTCCACATTTGCCCACTAATGAAGTTTACATAATACCTATTATACGATGTATTCGCGGGCCCTTATCGGCCGCTCGGCGCTGCCCATACACCTACCGCCCCGCCACCTCCAGAAGCCTGCCGGAAGCGTCCTCGAGCTGCGGCGGAGCCCATGAGCCGGACGCGCCGGCGGACGCGCCGGCGGTCGCATCGCTCACGCGAGCCACCACCGAACCGTCGGCGGCGATGCGCTGCGCGCGCACCGCACGCCGCTCGGCACGCCACGCCACGATCCGGCCCAGCGTCGCCATGTAAGGCTTCCGGGTCGCGATGGTTCGCGCCAGCCGCTCGTACGCGCCGGGCGCGCCCGGATAGCCGAGCGCGGGTGTCAGGTTCGGGTGCCAGAGACCCACCCAGAGACCCTCGAGCGACTGGCACCGTTCGGCCAGAGCGAGCGCGTCGTCCACCCACGCTGCCGGGTCCTCGATCCCGCGGTACTTGCTCAGCGCGCGATCCATCCACAGAAGCGGGACCTCGTCCGTGGGAGATGCGCGGCCAGACTCGTCGTCCCAGCCCGGCACCACGTCGGCCGCGCCGAGCCGGAAACCGTTCCGGTCCGGGAATCCGTAGGTCGCATCGTACCGGAACCCGGCCGCCGCCATGGCCCGCTGCGTCGCTCCCGGACGCATGCGAAGAAAGTGCTGACGCACCCCCGCGGGCCGCGTGCCCGTGAGGGCGCCGAGCCGCTCGCGCTGGACGCGGAATTCGTCGGAAGACTCCATGGTCGCGAAGCTTCCGTGCAGGCCGATCTCGTGGCCGCCAGCGGCTATCTCGCGCAGCGCGGCGCGCGCCCGGCGCGACTCGGGTGTATACGTGAGGTCGCCCGCCATCACCGTGCGGCGGGTGGGAGTGCCGGCGAGCACGAACCACGTGGAGCGTATCTCGAGCGATCGCTCGAGCTGCAGGAGCCAGCGCAACCCCGCCAGCACCGGATCGCCGCCGAGCGCGCGCACGGCGGCCAGCCCCGCATCGAGCGCCCGGCGCGACTCGCCTTTCCTGAAGAGCTCCAGCCACCGCGCGGCCGCAAAGACCGGCCAGAGCGACACGACGTCGAGGTCGTGCGTGAACGCGGCCGCCCAGCGCCGTCCCTCCGGCCACGGCACCACCAGCCGCACCGCCCGCCGGCCGGCGGCACGAAGCACGGCGTCCCGGAACGCGAGCGCGGCGAGCGAGACGACCGGATCCCTCTCCATTCCCGCCGCCACCAGCAGATTCTCGCGCGACGGAACGCGGTCGTGCGGGTCGCGTTCGGCGCTGCGCTGCTCCGCCGACGCCCCCGCGATCCCGGTCAGCCGGGCGAGGAGCGCGCGCGGCACCCGCACCACGCCGTCGCGGGGCTCGATCCCCCAGCCGCCCGCGGCGAGCTCGGAGAGATCCGCCCCGGCCCCGGCGCGGTCCACGACCTCGAGCACCACCACCTCGGCCCGCGGATCCTCCATCGGCACCAGGCGAGCCAGGTCGACCAGGAGCTCCACTCCGAAGCGCTCGGCCGCCGTGAGCTGCGCTCCGTCGCCGGGAAGTCGGATCATCCGCCCGCTCCCAGCCTCAGCGCCACGAGGAGTCGGGATCGAGCGTGCGCACCGGCCGCGCCGGCTGGCCGGCCACGATCGTCAGCGGCGGCACGTCGCTCGTGACCACGCTTCCGGCCCCGACCACCGCACCGCGCCCCACCGTCACGCCCGGGAGAATCACCGCTCCGGCGCCGATCCAGGCGTCATCCTCGATGGTTATGTCGCCGCGCGCCGTCGGAGCGAACGCGCGGATGCGCGACGAGTTCGGATGCGAAGAGAGCACGAGCATCACGCGCGGCGCCATGCTCACGCGGTCTCCGATGGTCACCGTCTCCGGCCCGGCCAGCTCCTCGACGATGATCAACCCATCGGCGATGTACACATCGCGTCCCACGTGGAATCCGCAAGCGCGCAGAAGCCGCAGACGCCAGCCCGGAAAGAAGGCGTCGCGCGCCCAGCGCTTGAAGATCTTCTTGCGCGCCTTCCGTACGAGACTCACGCTGTCATCCCAGGTAGCGGTACAAGGCCGATCCCATGCGCGCGACAGGCGCGGGCAGCGCGGACCACAGCTTCGCCGCGGCACCGAGCGCTCCCGCGTCGCGTCGCGCCACGTTCAGACCGCCGGCGCCCGGCCAGTAGTCGTACGCGAGCGGCACCGGCTCCCCCCCCCAGCGTCGCTTGAACTCCACGAGCCCCTCCTGCTCCGGCGCGGCGCGTCCGAAGTCGAATCCAACTCTGGCCGCAGATGCATCGCGTATCGCGCTCCAGAGCAGCGCGTGGTTGGGGCGGAACTCCAGCAGCTCGTCGCGCGAAGCTCCGAACGCGTAGATCCACTCGCGCGGGCCCTTCCACACCACGATCGCCGCGGCCACACCGCGCCCGGGAACCTCGGCCACGTAGAGCTGCGCAAGCCCCGCCTCCTGCAGGGCCGTACAGAGTACGAGGAAGAAGCCGCGCGGCGGCGCAGGCACGCCGTGCCCGTGCGAGGTGCGCTCCTGCAGAAGCGCCATCTCCAGCCAGTCCTCGCGCGCCGTGCCCACCCGCACCGTCACGCCCGACTTCTCCGCCTTCCTGATCCCGCGCTGCGTGCTGCTCTTGTGAAGGCGCCTGAATATGTCGTCTTCCGAGCCCGATGTGTCCAGCCGGTAGGCGTGATAATGTACATCACGAACCATTCCGGGGGCCGGGCCCCAGGGCGGGTCCGCCTGCTTTATCTCTGTGCGCGATATACCGCGTTCCCGTGCCGCCGGCACGACGCCCTCGAGCAGCGCGCGGGCGGCGTCCGCGGAGCGCGCGATCGGGCCCGCCGCGTAGCTGAACGGCAGGCTCACGAGCCGCGCCGGCCCGAGCAGCGCCGGCACGCGCAGCAGCGGCATCCCCGCCACGAGCACACCCTCCCCTCCCCCGGCTTCCCTGCCCGCCAGGAAGACCGGCTCGAAACGAAAAGAGCGTGCGAGCCCCAGCACCCATCGGCTGTCGTGGTAGAACGTGCCGAGCTCGCGGGCGAGATCGTCCCACCCACCCGGCGGCTCACGCCGCGCGACTATTTCCACCGCGCACACTGTCGTAGAGGTCCACGTAGCGCGCCGCCGCGGCGATCGCGGCGTGGCGCTCCCTCGCGCGCTCCGCCCCACGAGCGATGAGGCGCTCGCGCAGATCGCCGTCCGCGAGCAGACGCCCGATCTTCTGTGCGAGATCCGCCGCGTCGCCGTCGCGCGCGATGAGGCCAGTGCGGCCATCGATCACCACCTCCGGTATCCCCCCGGCCGGAGTGCCCACCACGGCCGACCCGGCGAGGAGCGCTTCGACCAGAGTGAGACCGAGTCCTTCGGCGTTTCCGCGCGAAGAAAGGACGGTGACCGTGCTCCGGCCGTACTCGGCGGGCATCGCATCCTGGGAGACGAAGGGCGCGAACGCCACGGAGCCGGCCACGCCCAGGCGGCCAGCCAGCGCCTCGAGCGCGGCACGCTCGCCCCCCTCTCCCAGGATCCGCAGCTCGCACTCGATGCCGCGCTCGCGGAGCCGAGCGAACGCCTCGATGAGGACGTCCACGCCCTTGCTGGGTACGAGATTGCCCGCGAAGAGAATGCGGGGCGGCGACGCCTTCTCCTCGCCGTTCCCGCGGGCGAAGTGCGCGACGTCGAGCGGCATCGGGAGCACGTGGATGGGCGTCTCGAGGCGCGGCAGGAAGCGGCGCAGATCGCGCTCGAGAAATGCCGACACCGTGGTGACGGCCGCGGCGCGGGAGAGAACGCGCGCGGCGAGCGGGCGAACCGCCGGCGTACTCTCCAGGAGACGCACATCGCTCCCGTGCGATGTCACCACGAAAGGCGCGCGCAGACCGGCGGCCATCACACCCGAGGGAACCCACCAGTGGGCGTGCACCACGTCCGGAGCGAACTCCCGTACGGCGCGCCGCGCCACGCGGCGGAAGCTCCAGAAGAAGCCGGGGAGCGCGAGCGACGCGATCGGCTTCGAGAGCGCATCGCGGTGGAGGGCCCCGGAGTGCCCGGAGTAGCCGACGCGCTCGAGGCGCTCGGGCGCGTAGCGAAAGCGCGTGACCGCGACGCCGCCATCCACTTCGCTCCGCCGCGTGCCCGGCACGTGCGGGGTGACCACGCGCATCTCGTGGCCGGCGAGCTGCATCGCGCGCGCGAGCCGCGCTACGAACGCGCCCGCCGGGTCACCGGCGAAGCGAGGATAGTTGTGAGTGAGAACGAGCACGCGCATCGGCAGGATGGTTGATGGGCGTCACTCGACACGACCGGCGCCGAACTCCGGCAGCGGCGGCTCGAAGCCGTGCGCCGCTCAGCTCTGCTTCGCGGCCTGAGCCTCGATCTCTCCAAGCCGCACCCGCGCCTCCGCGGCCATGGCGCTGGCGGGATCGTCCGCGAGCTGGTTCCAGAGCTTCTTCGCTTCATCCAGCTTGCCGCCCTCGGTCAGCGCCCGCGCGGCACTCGCCACGAACTGGTCGCGCTCGATCGCGTAAGGCGTCGTCTCGGCGGCCTGCTGGTACGACTTCGCGGCCTCCTCGAGCTTGTGCTGCGCCTCGTAGCCGGCGCCGATGAGGTTGTACGCGTTGGCACGCAGCTCCTCGTCGCCATCCTTCGTGAGCGGCTGGAGTACCGCCAGACCGTCGGCGTACTGGCCGCGGTCGTAACGAACCTGGGCAAGAACGAGGCGCGCCTGCTTCCCCGAGCGAGTGGCAGCGTAGCGGTCGACGATGTTCTCGAGGTTGCTCTGGGCCAGGGCGAGGTTGCCGGAACCCACGGCGAGCTCGGCCTGCTGCAGCGCCGCCGCTGCGTTGCGCGCCCTGGCCTGGTGCGACTTGGTGTAAAACCAGAGCCCACCCGCGATGACCACGATGGCCACCGCGATTCCGGTGAGGAGACGGGAGTGCATTTCCGCCCAAACGAGAAGACTCTGGGCGCGCTCCTCCATGTCGGGTCGCGCGGCTGCGCCGGTACGGGTCATCGGGTGGCTTCGTTGGATATCTGAGAGTGTGCTGGTCCGGTCCGGAGCGGGCCGGCGGCAGGTGCCCCTGGGGTGACTCGAACACCCGGCCAACGGTTTAGGAAACCGCTGCTCTATCCACCTGAGCTACAGGGGCAAATGGTCGGGTCGCCGCATCACGGCGTAACTGGAGAAAGCTACAAGTCGAGACGACGGCACTCAAGTACGACCGGCCCGTCGCTCCGCGGAGAGTGCACGCCGAACCATCCTGGTGAGCGCTTCCTCGCCGAACGGCTTCTCGAGGTAGCTCTCTCCCGGCTCCAGCACACCGCGCTGAAACGCCCCGTCTTCCGTGTATCCCGACATGAACACGAGCGGCAGGTCGGCCCTCTCGGAGCGTACGTGATTGGAGAGCTCGCGGCCGCCCATGTCCGGCATCACCATGTCGGTAACCACGAGGTCGATCGCGCGCGCGTGCGTGCGCCAGAGCCGCAGCGCTTCGGGACCGGTTCTCGCCTCGAGAACCGTGTAGCCGTTGCGACGGAGTATTCGGCTCGCCACCGTACGGACGTGATCCTCGTCTTCCACCAGCAGGATCGTCTCGGTTCCCGGCGAGGGCCTCTCCGCCCGCTCGACCATGGGAGCCGCTGCCGGCGCCTCCGCCGCAGAGGGAAGATAGACCTTGAAAGTCGTGCCGTGCCCCGGCTCGCTGTAACACCAGATGTGGCCGTGCGCCCGCTGGATGATGGACCTCACCGTGGCCAGCCCCAGCCCGGTGCCGCGACCGCCGGGTTTGGTGGTGAAGAAAGGGTCGTACACACGCGTGAGCGTCGCTTCATCCATCCCGCAACCGTCGTCGCTCACCGAGAGCGCAACGTGCGGCCCCGACGACAGCGGAGTATCCGCCGCCGCGAAGCCGTCGTCCACGTCGATCGCAGAGATCGCGATATCGATCCGTCCGCCTTCGGGAACGGCGTCGCGCGCGTTGACCACCAGGTTCACGATCACCTGCTCGAGCTGCCCGAGGTCGGCGAATACCAGTGCCGGCTCGGGCGCGAGCGTGGTGACGAGCTGGATGTCCTCGCGGATGAGCCGCCGCAGCAGCTTCTCGAGGTCCTGCACCACCTGATTCAGGTCGAGGTACAGCGGCTGCAGCACCTGGCGGCGGCTGAAGGCGAGGAGCTGGCGAGTGAGGGCCGCGGCGCGTACCGCTGCCAGCTCTATCTCGGCCACGTCGGCACGCAGCTCCTCGTCGTCGCTGAGCTCCGCGAGAAGCATCCCGCTGTAGCTGGTGATGACCGTGAGCAGGTTGTTGAAGTCGTGTGCCACGCCGCCGGCGAGCTGGCCCACCGCCTCCATCTTCTGGGCGTGGTGCAACTGCGCCTCGAGCGCTTCGCGATCGGTTATGTCGTGCGCATTGAGAACCACGCCGCCGATCGCGGGATCGCCACGCAGATCCCGAACCGTTCCCAGGTACGCCCGCCAGCCGCCATCCTCGCCGCGAAGCCTCAGCTTGACCGGAGCGCCGGCGAGGCCGGCATCGCCACACTCCGCTATCGCGCGACGCAACTCATCCGCATCGTCGTGGTGGACGCGGTCGAATATGTGCGTGCCGAGGAGCGACTCCGCCGTCGAGCTCGTCGCGCGCTCGTACGCCGGGCTCGCGTACTCGATCGTACCTCCGTCGGAGAGGATCGTGATGAGGTCGGTCGCATTCTCGATCAGCGACCTGAATCGCCGCTGGCCCACGGCCAGCGCCACCTCCGCCCTCCGCCTGCGCCAGCGCTCGCCCGCGCGATCGAGCGTGCTGGCGAGCTGGTCGGGTGCCACCGGCTTGAGCAGGTAGTCGAAGATCTGTTCGCGCAGCGCGCGCACCGCGCTCGTCACCGACGCGTTGCCGGTGAGCACCACGATCTCGGTGAGGGCGCTGACTTCGTGCAGCCGTGTCACCAGGTCGAGGCCGTCCATGTCGGGAAGCCGCAGATCCACCAGCGCTACCGCGGGCGGCAGCTCCTCCGCCGCCGCCACCGCGTGGTTGCCGCTCTGCGCCATTTCGGCGAGAAAGCCGCGCAGTCGAAGGACGTCCGCCGTGGTCCGGAGAAGCGCCGGGTCGTCGTCGACGACCAGCACGCGCAGCGGCTCAGTAGAGGAGCGCATCGAGCATCCCCGTGAGTTGGTCGATTTCGAAGGGCTTGCGCACCGTGCCCACGACCCGCTGCTTGTCGGATTTCTCGGAGAGCTCGCTCAGGAGACCGTGGTATCCGCTGCAGAGGATGATCGCCGTGGTGGCGTTGGCGCGCTGTGCGCTCGCGACCACGGCGGCCGGGTCGACATCGGCGAGCTTGAGGTCGAGGAGCACGAGCGGCGGAGCGTTCTGGCGAAGCCGCGCCACCGCCTCGTCCAGAGACGCCGCCTGATACACGGTGTATTCGCGCTCGACGAGGAGCGCGGAAAGGGATTCAAGGAACGCGGGGTCGTCGTCCACCACGAGGATCGCACGGCGCATGCGGTGCAGCGCGTCGAGCTGGGCGAGCAGCGCCGGTATGGCGACCGGCTTGTGCAGGATCTGCGTGGCTCCGGAGCCGCGGGCCTGCTCCAGCAGCGCATCGCTGGCGTATGCCGTCATGAGCAGCACCGGAAGCGTGGGGTGCTTCCGCCGCAGCGTGCCGAGCGCCTCCACGCCCGAGATACCCGTCATCCGCACGTCCATGAGGACCGCGCTGAAGCGCGATGCATCGACCTCGCGAAGCGCCTCTTCTCCACTGTGCGCGCCCACGGGCTCCCAGCCGGAGATCCGCAGCACGTCGCACAGCGAGCGCACCATCCCGCGGTCGTCGTCGACCACGAGGAGCCGTCCTCGCGCCGTCACGACGCCGCGCTCGCCGCCGCGACCGCCACGGGCATGTCGAGCGTGAAGGTGGTCCCCTCGCCGAGGCGGCTCGTCGCCTCGAGGACGGCATCGTTCGCGGCGGCGAGATTCTGTGAAACCCACAGACCCAGCCCGAGCCCGCGCGCCCTGGTCGTGAAGAGCGGTTCGAAGATGCGCTCCAGTGTCTCCGGCGCCATACCGCCCCCGGTGTCCTCCATGATGAGCCTCACACGCCCGGCCGACCCGTCGGCTCCGGCCGTGATGGTGAGACGGCCCCCCTCTTCGGACATGGCCTGCACGGCATTGGTCGTGAGATTGAGGATGATCTGCGAGAACTGCAGCGGGTCCATGCGCACACGCGGCAGGTCGTCGGGAAGCTGCAGCTCGAGGTCGACTCCCGGGAGCGGGCCGAGGCGGCGGATCTGCTCATCCACCAGCTCGCGGATATCGAGCGATTCGGGCTCCGGTGCGCGTACGCGCGCGGTGTCGAGCAGGTCGCCCACGATACGTTCGGAGGCGGAGATCTGTCCCCGGATGAGCTCCATGTACTCGCGCGCCAGCGGTGGAGCGTCCGGCGTGGATTGTTCTATCACATAGATCGCATTGGTCATCACGCCGAGGGGATTCCGCAGCTCGTGCCCGACCGCGCTGGCGAGCTGGCCGAGCATGGCGAGACGCTCCTTCTTAACGAGCTCCCGCTGCGCGGCCTCGAGCTCGCGCAGCGCCACCTCCAGACGCGCGGTTCGCTCCGCCACGAGCGCCTCGAGCTGCTCCCTCGACTGGTTCACCCGAGTGGACATCCGGGCGAAGGCGTCGTTGAGGCGCGCCACCTCATCGCGGCCATGAGCGGCGGTACCGGCGGGCGAGATCCCGGAGTTGGCGGCCACACGGTCCGCGGCGTCGGCGAGCGCGGCGATGGGCCCGGTGACCTGCCGACTCAGCGCCCATGCGCCCAGCGCCCCGAGCAGGACGATCAGCGTCGCGGCGATGGCGAGCCCGCGAAAGAGAGCGTGCATCGGAGCGAGCACCACGTCGCGCGGCTGCTCCAGCCAGAGAATCCAGGGAG
Source organism: uncultured Gemmatimonadaceae bacterium (assembly GCA_964616815.1). Classification (GTDB taxonomy): domain Bacteria; phylum Gemmatimonadota; class Gemmatimonadetes; order Gemmatimonadales; family Gemmatimonadaceae; genus JADGGM01. The sequence continues at coordinate 15,610 of CAZTTY010000058.1, forward strand.
TACCGGCGATCGCCGTGGCGGCCCCCACGCCCGGTCCGCGGGCGGAGGAATCGAAGACCAGCACCCGGCCGGCGGTGGCCTTCGGGGGCGGCGGCTCGGTGCGGTATTCGAGGTCCGTGAAGATCCCCTCGTCGGGCGAGCCCACCGCGAAGGCGGCTCCCGCCCCCACGAGATCGCGCACCGACTGGACCCCCTTGCCCACCACGGCGCGCGTGTCGACCACGTAGCCGATGGGCGCGGCCTCACCCGCGCCGGCGCCGTCGGCGCCATCGGCCGGCGGCACCGCCACGACGGACGCTCCCACCACCATGTCGCCCTCGGCGAAGAGAGGCGATACGAGAGGTCTCCCCTCCCGTGCCGCCGCGCCACTTCGGATCGCGCGGTCGACCCACGCCAGCGCGGTGGGAGCGCCGGCGGTGGAGCTGTCGAGCACCACCGCACCGGTAGAGTCTCGAAGCTCGATTCTGAGTGGCGGCAGCGGGAGAGCGTCGCCCTCGGCGCCACGCGCGAGCGCCCGGAGCGCAGCATCCCGACCACTCCCCGAGCGGAGAAAGCTGGCGATGGCCGGATCGCGAGCCACGGCTGCGTAGCGGGCACGCTGGCGCCGGGCGCTCTCCTGCAGGGAGAGTGCGATGGGCGTGGAGACACCACTCAGGCGCTCGCCCGCGGACCGGAGGAGGACGCGCTGCACCAGGTGGTAAGCGACGGCGGAGAAGACGACCGCAGTCGCGAGGATAGCCGCGGCGAACAGGAGGGGGAGTTTGCGGTCGAGCGAGTTCCAGGCAGCAGCGGGACCCTTCATCGGCACCTCGGAGTGTGCTTCAGACGGTGTCAGTAGGCATGTAGTCCGTGACGGTACCCGCGAGCGTGCACGGAGGCGTTCCCGCAAACACTAGTTACGGCAGAGGCTGTAGGCAAGGACATGGTGCGGGCGTGCCGCGCCACGGCGAGCCTCCGGTCGCCGGCGGGCGCGCCGCCACCGCGAAGCAGTCGCCCGCTGCCGCCCCGTCCCGAACTCTAGACGCCCCTCACCCCCCTCCGTCACCGCCCCACCGCCCCTCACAGTATGGCGCCAGTAATCAGGATCACGACAGTAAAATATAACCCATTGATAGATAATCCTTTATCCAATGGTTGCCAAAGTACATTAGGAGTTGGAGGTTAAGTTCATTCGAGGTGACGTGTCGTTCTGGTGGCGCCGAACCATGTGTGACATAACTGGCGGCCGGCCAACCCCGCTCTGCTCTCCCTGTTCCCTGCTTCCTGCTTCCTGCTTCCTGCCTCCCGCTTCCTCCCCTAGTACCGCACCAGCACCCGCTGCCGCCGTCCCGCCAACCGACCGCGACCGTCCAGGAACGTCAGCTCCATCAACAAGCTGCAACCCACCACCTCCGCCCCCAGACGCTCCACCAGCTCGCAGGCCGCGGCCGCCGTCCCGCCCGTGGCCAATACATCGTCCACCAGCAGCGCCCGCTGTCCCTCCCCCAAGGCGTCCCGGTGAACCTCGAGCGCATCCACTCCGTACTCGAGAGCGTAGTCCACGCGCTCCACCAGCGCGGGCAGCTTTCCCGGCTTCCGCACCGGCACGAAGGCCGCTCCCAGCTCCAGCGCGATCGGAGCGCCCAGTATGAACCCGCGACTCTCGATCCCCACCACGCGCGTTATCCCATCGCGCGCGAATGGCTCCGCCATCGCTCGGATGGTCCGCCGAAAGAGCCGTGCGTCGAGCAGCACGGGCGTGATGTCCTTGAATACGATCCCCGGCCGGGGAAAGTCCGGGATGTCGCGTATGGCGCGGCGGAGATCCGCCTCCAGCGCGTCGTCCGCCAGCGCCGTCCGCGCCGCAGCGCCCGCATCCGGGGGCCGCTTCACCCGCGATCCACGATCTCGAAGGGGCTGGGCAGCCCCTCCTCCGCCGGCGGCTCCGGGCTCCGCCGCACCTCCGACACGGCTGCGCCCTCGGGCCCGCCCCGGAGCTCTTCGACGAAGAGCTCCATCGCGCGCTCGTCCCCCTCCGCCACCACTTCCACGCTCCCGTCAGTCTCGTTGCGCACCCAGCCGGCCAGCCCGAGGCGGCGCGCTGCGCGGAGCGTGAACCAGCGAAAGCCCACCCCCTGCACCATTCCCGTCACTCTCAGTCGGCAGCGGGGCATCCCGATCAGCGCCGCGGCCCTCCGCCGCGCAGCAGCGCCGCGAGCGCCGCCGCCAGCGCACTCTCATCGCTCACTCCCACACTCCCCGATGGCAGCTCCACTTCGCCAGCCCTGATGCGGGCGGCCACTCGCGCGAGAGCGTCCGCAATAGCCGCACCCGAATCGTCATCGCCCGGGCGGACCACGTCGTGATCCGACGACTCCGTGCCCGACACCCGGGCCGCCTCGTACGCTTCGACCCCGTCTCCGGCCAGCGCCTCCACGCGCGATGCTCCTCCGTCGCCGCCACCGTAGAATCGCGCTCGTGCCGTGAGGTCATCGTAGTCGTCGCCGAGCACGCTTCCCTCGGCGCGCCACGCCGACGAGCTGTCGCGGAGCTCGTCGGCCACGGCCGAAAAGGCGTCGTCTCCCGCCTGGTCCTCGCCGCCGGGCGAGCCGGCGAGCGTGGGCGATGCGGCATCCGGGAGGTCTTCCGCCTCGCCAGCGTTCCAGGCGAGCGCGGCGCCCATCTCGTCCGCCTCGTCCGACAGCGGCTTCGAGGCCGCGGCTGGCCCATCCATGGACGGCCAACCGAGGCTGCCGAAGGCCGGTTCGGGCAGCTCGGTGCCGGCCCACGGGTCGGCCTCGATAGACGGCTCCTCGAGCTCCTCGTTCGAGGCCGGGAGCGTCGATTCCGGCGGGGACGCGGGGGTCTCATCTCGAACGACCGGCGTGCCCTCGACGCGCAGGCCCTGCCCGTCCCACACCTCGGCGGGAGCCGGCGCCTCTTCGCGCGTCGGAAGCTCCGCCACTTCGGGGGTGGCGTAAGGCTGCTCCACGTAGGCGGCGAGCGGATCCCGATCACCATCGAGCACGACTTCGGCGTACGTCTGCTCCGCGTCACCGTGCCCAGCCTCAGCGTGGAGCTCGTCCATCCCGGAGTGCGGTAGAGGTCCGTACATCTCGTCGTAGATCGCGTCGGACGCGAACGACTCTCCCATGACATCCGGCAACGCTGGCGAAGCCAGCTCCTCCATCGGGTCGACGGCCGCGCCGAGCCCCCGGGCGTCGGACGCATCGAGGGCGATCGGCTCCGTTTCGAGGGATTCCACCGTGAAGGTGTCCGCGTCCCCGAACGCCGGATCCGCGAGATCCTCGAGGGCCCGGCGCGATTCCTCCGTTGGCTCCAGAGCCGGAGCGGCCGGCGGCCACCCCGTTTCCAACTCCGCCGGCGGCGGCGAAAGATCGGGCCCCGCTGCCGCCACGGACTCCGCCGCCACGGACTCCGCCGTCGCTGGCTCCGATATTACGGGCTCCGATATCACGGGCTCCGCCGCCACAGTCTCCGGCGCCTCCCCCTCCCACTCAGTCGCGAGAGGCGTCGCGGCGGGCGTCAGGGGCGGCGTATACGGCGTCTGCTGGACCGCGGGGGTCCGGCGTACCTTCGCCCCTTCGGGAGGCGTGAAAAGGCGCGAGACGCGCCGCCAGGAGCCGCTGTGCGCGGCTGCCGAGCCGTCGGCGCGGCCGCCGCCGTTGCGCGGCGCGAAAAACGGGGGGAAGACGCCGCGCTGCTGCCGCTTTCGGGCGTCGTCGGGCTGGTCGGTCATCGACTCTCCACTTTGCCCGCTGCATCGCGGGAGCGCTTCGAGAACTGGATGCGGAATACTGGACTGGGGCGGCCGCTCGGGGAAGGGTCCCGCCGCCGGCGCGCCCGCCCTGCCACGCCCGCCTGGCTGCCGGACTACACGGCCCAGCCGAACGTGCCCAAAAGCGGGACGAATCGCGCCGGCGCGATGTCACGACGTTCGAGCGCGTCGCCTCGCCGCGTGACGAGCGTGAGCGTCTGCTCCTCCCGCCCGCCCAGCGGAATCAGCAGCCGGCCGCCCTCGGCGAGCTGCTCGGCGAGCGGGCGCGGAACGTCGGGCGCCCCGGCGGTGACCAGTATCGCATCGTAAGGGCCGTAGTCGCGCCAGCCGAGCGTCCCATCGCCCACCAGAACCGACACGTTGCGCGCGCCCGTCTGACGGATCGCCTCGCGCGCGCGTTCCAGGAGCGGCGCCACGCGCTCGATGGAGAAGACCTGCGAAGCCAGGTGGGCCAGGAGCGCGGTCTGGTAGCCGGAGCCGGTGCCGATCTCGAGCACCTTCTCGTTGCCGGTGAGCTGGAGCAGCTCCAGATAGCGCGCGTGCATCGAAGGCTGCGAGATGGTCTGCCCCTGACCGATGGGGAGCGAGCTGTCCTCGTACGCCCGGTGGCGCATCCCGGTGGGGACGAAGATGTGCCGCGGGACCTCGTCGAACGCCCGCAGCACGGCGAGGTCGCGCACGCCGCCTTCCTGCAGCGCCTCGACCAGCCGGCGCCGCGCGCCGCGCATCGCGTGCGTGGTGATCAAGGCAACTCCATCCACCAGGTGTCCGCGTCCGCCAGCATGCGCGTGTGGGTGAGGTCCAGCGAGAGCGGGGTCACGGAGATGTAGCCTTCATCCACGGCCCTGAAGTCGGAGTCGGCCGCGCCGCTCCACTCCGCGGAACCGCCTCCGATCCAGAATATCTCGCGACCGCGCGGGTCGCGCATACGCACGAGGGAGTCGGAGTAGACGCGTCGGCCGAGACGGGTGAGGCGCACGCCGCGTATCCGGTCGGGCTCGAGTGGAGGGAGATTTACGTTCAGGAGTGTGTCGCGCGGCATCGCGTCGAGGGAGGTGAGATGCGCGAGCAGCCGCGCGATGGTGTCGATCTGCGCGGTGAGGATGTCGGGTTGTGCGCGCAGCTCCCCTCCCGCGAAGGAGATGGCGATGGATGGGATGCCGAGCGTGACGCCCTCCATCGCCGCCGCCACGGTACCGGAGTAGAGCACGTCCTCGCCCATGTTCTGACCGTGGTTGACCCCGCTCAGCACGAACGCCGGACGCTCGGGCATGAGCGCTTCCACGGCCACCATCACGCAGTCCGTCGGCGTGCCATCCACCTGGTAGCGCCGCTCGCCGCGCGGTACGGGGCGGATGGGATGATGGAGCGTGAGCGAATGGCTGGTGGCGCTCTGCTCCCTGTCGGGAGCGACCACCGTCACCTCGCCCAGCGTGGATGCGGCGCGCACGAGGCAGTCGAGGCCGTGCGCGAGTATGCCGTCGTCGTTGGTACAGAGGAGGTTCATCTCAGCCGAGCGCTCCGCGACGATGACGCCATATCGTGCGTACCACGCGCGACGAATCACGCAGCGCCCTGAAGTGGCTCGGTGCGCCGTACATGGTGGCGATGGGCACCGCCTCGAGGCGGAAGCCGGCGCGGCCGGCGCGTATCAGGAAGTCGGTCTCGTACTCGAATCGGTCGCCGCTGGCGGAGACTGCGTCGAACACGCGACGCCGTATGGCGCGGTAGCCCGACTGCGAGTCGGCGACGCTGCCGCCTATGATGGCGCCCACCGCCGCGCTCGCGAGCGCGTTGGTCATTCGACGCCCGAAGGGCATCTCGCCGGCCTCGCGGGAGCGCGTCCCTATGGCGACATCGGCGCGCTCGAGCGCCGCGACGAGCGCGGGCGCAGCACCGGGCGGATGCTGCCCATCGGCATCGATGGTCACCACCACGTCGGCGCCCCGCACGAGCGCCTCGGCAATTCCCGCGCGCAGAGCGGCCCCCTTCCCCCGGTTGGCCGGGAACCTCACGAGCACGTCGCAGCACCCCTGCGCGACGGCCGCGGTGGCATCACGCGAGCCGTCGTCGACGATCACCAGGGTGGCGCGCGGGAGCGCCACGCGCAGCTCGCCCGCCACCGGACCGAGCGTGGCCTCGGCATCGAGGGCCGGGATGACGCACGCGATCGGCGAGTCCATCATTCCTCCCGGCCCGCGCCGCCCAGGAGGGCGTACAGCTCCTTCAGCTCCGACTCCAGCATGTCGATCGTCTCCAGATCGAGCGCGGCGCGTGCGGCCGGACGCATATCGCCCTTCCTGCGGTGCTGGTCGACTTTGTGGCGCGCGCCGTCGATGGTGTATTTCTCCGTGTACAGCAGATGCTTCACGAGCGTTATGAGCTCGATCTCGCGCCGCTGGTAGACCCGGTTGCCGGAACGGTTTTTCGCCGGGTTGAGAAAGCGGAACTGGCTCTCCCAGTAACGCAGGACGTGGGGCTTGAGGCCGGTGAGCTCGCACACCTCGCCGATCGAATAGAACTCCTGAACGGGCTCGTTGTCTGGCATCAGTCGCTCTCCGCCCGCAGCTCGCGCGACATGAGGTCATCCATGGCATCGCGCGGCGGCTGCTGCTCGAAAAGAATGCGGTGCACCGCCGAAACAATCGGCATCTCCACTCCCTCCCGTGCCGCGAGCGCGTGCGCGCTCTGCGTGGTGAACACTCCCTCGGCCACGGTGTCGCGCGTGGCGAGCGCCTCCTCCAGGGTGGCCCCCCGTCCGATCTCCGCGCCGAGAGCGCGATTGCGGCTGAGCGCACCCGTGCAGGTGAGCACGAGGTCTCCGAGACCGGCGAGCCCCGCGAGCGTGCGCGGGTCGGCGCCAAGCGCGTCTCCGAGCCGCGCTATCTCCGCCAGCCCGCGGGTGATGAGCGCCGCGCGCGGGTTGTGTCCCAGGCCGAGTCCCTCGGCCAGTCCGGTCGCGATCGCCATGACGTTCTTGAGCGCGCCGCCGAGCTCGACGCCGAGCTCGTCGTCGTGCGTGTACACTCTGAACCAGGCGTTGCTGAAGGCGAGCTGCACCGCGATCGCGCGCTCCTGATCCGCCGATGCGGCCACCACCGCGGTCGCCTGCCGTTGCGCCACCTCGGCGGCGAAGCTGGGCCCCGAGAGAGCCACCACCGCGCCTGCCCCCGACTCTTCGCGGACGACCTCGCTCATCATGCGCAGCGTCTCGCGCTCGATCCCCTTGCTGGCGACAACGAGAATGGCGTCGCGGCTCGCGTGCGGCGTCGCCTCGCGCGAGATGCCGCGCAGCACGTGCGACGGGGTCACGTAGGTCACCATCCCGGCGCCGTCCAGCGCTTCGGCGAGCGAGGAGGTTCCGCGGAGCGACCGGGAGAGCGATGCGCCGGGGAGAAAGCGCGGGTTGGAGTGGCGCGTGTTGATGGCATGCGCCACGTCCGGTTCGTACGCCCAGAGCAGCACCTCGTGTCCATTGCGCGCGAGGAGGTCCGCGAGCGCGGTACCCCAGGCGCCTGCGCCTATCACGGCGCAGCGCATCACGTTGCCGCCCCCCGCCGCTCCCCTCCTTGCGCCGCGCTCGAGACGCGGTCCACCGTCGCGATGTACGTCACGTCGCAGTCCTTCCCTCCCCGACCCGGCGCTCCCGGCCGTGCCGCAGTCGGTCGATGTTGGCTCGATGCATCCATACCACTACCAGGCTGACGACCACGCCGAGGAAGAACACCGGCGCGCGCGAGCCGTCCACGATGGCTATGGCCGCGGGGAGAACCACTGCCGAGGCGAGCGAGGCCAGCGAGACGATGCGGGACAGCCCGAACACGAGCAGCCACGCGGCGAGCGCGGCCAGCGTGGCCCAGGGAACGAGCGCGCCGAAGACGCCCAGCGCGGTGGCCACGCCCTTGCCGCCGGAGCTCCAGCCGAGCCACGGCGAGCGTATGTGTCCGGCGATGGCGGCAAGGCCGTAGGCGAGCGTCCAGATCGCGGCGTGCGGCGAGCTGGTGAAGAGCGGAAATAGCGACGCCGCGACGGCCCCCTTCGCGATGTCGAAAGCGAAGACGGGCACCGCGGCCTTCGCGCCCAGCACGCGGTACACGTTGGTGGCGCCGAGATTCCCCGAGCCGTGCCTGCGCAGGTCGATCCCCTCGAGGATCCGTCCCGCCAGGTACGCGGCGGGGATGCCGCCCAGCAGGTACGCCGCGAGTACCCCGACCGCCGGCGGCATTCAGGCGGCCTTGCGGCGGAGGACGATGCGCAGCGGACTCCCGACGAAGCCCCACGACTCCCGGAATCCGTTGTGCAGGTAGCGAAGGTAGTTCTCCGCCACCAGCTCGGGATGGTTCCCGAAGATCGCGAAGGTAGGCGGTTTGACCTCGACCTGCGCCGCGTAGTTGAGCTTCACTTCGTGTCCCGCCGCCTGCGGCGGCTGCAGCCGCGCCAGCAGCTCGCCGAGCCGCTCGTTCACGCGCGCGGTGGCGATGCGCCGCTCGCGCTCGCCCTGCACCGCGAGGATCGTGTCGAGCAGCTTCATTACTCGCTGACCCGTGAGCGCGGACGTGAACAGGAACGGAACGTAGCGGAGGAAGGGAGCCTTCTCGCCGGCGTTCTTCCTGAACTCATCGGCGGTCTTGTCGCTCTTCTCGACGAGATCCCACTTGTTGACCACCACTATGAGCCCCGCGCCGCGCTCCCACGCGAGGGTGGCGATTCGGAGATCCTGATTCTCCAGCCCCTCGGTGGCGTCGATGACGAGGACGCAAACGTCGGCGCGCTCGATGGCGCGACGCGTGCGCAGCGTCGAGTAGAACTCGATCCCCTCGTCCACTTTCGACTGACGGCGAAGCCCGGCCGTGTCTATGAACCTCAACGTGCGCCCGTGGTATTGCATGGGCGTATCGATGGCATCGCGCGTGGTCCCCGCCGTGGCCGACACCACGAGGCGCTCCTCGCCGAGCAGGCGGTTGACGATCGACGATTTCCCCACGTTCGGGCGCCCCACCACGGCGACGTCGAGCATGTCGTCGGGCTCGGGCATCCCTTCCGGGAACCGCGCCACCAGCGCGTCGAGCAGGTCGCCGGAGCCCTTCCCGTTCCGCGCCGAAACGGGATGCACCTCGGATGCGCCGAGGTTGAAGAACTCGAAGTAGTCCGCCGTGCGCGGATCGTCTACCTTGTTCGCCGCCACGAGCCACGGCTTCCCCGATCCGCGCAGGATCTCCAGCACGCGCTCGTCCTGGGGGTGTATCCCCGTCTGCGCGTCCACCACGAGTATCAGCACGTCGGCCTCGGCTATGGCCTGCATCACCTGCCGGCGGATCTCGACGTCCATGGGAATGGCCGGATCGTCGGTGAGCCCCCCCGTGTCCACCAGCCAGAACGTACGCCCATTCCAGTCGGCGCGCGCGAAGTTGCGGTCGCGGGTGGTTCCGGCCTGCGGTGTGACGATGGCCGCATCGCCTCCACCGAGCCGGTTGAAGAGCGCCGACTTCCCCACGTTGGGCCGGCCTATGAGCGCGACGACGGGGATGTTCATCGCGCCGTCGCCAGGGAGGCGACTCCCTCCGACTCGAGCACGTCTATGAAGTCGTACGAGGGATACACCGGCATCGGCAGATCCTCGCGCAGCGCGATGAAGCTCGCGTCATCGAGAAAGAGGCCATCTTCGTTGATCGATTCGGCGGGGATGAGCGCCAAGTCGAGATCGTGACGTTCGGCGAGCGCCGCGCGCATGTCGGCGCCCACCAGGAGCCCCGCGGTGGTCGTGGTGGGGCCGAAGAGCGAGTTCTCACGCACGATGAGCTGGAAGTTGGCGCCGGTTACGTCGGTGATGTCGCGCAGGAGCCGCTGCATGATCCCGGCTCCCATGGAAGCCCCGGTCACGATTCCGATGCGCCGCCCGTCGAGACGGGGAAACGAAGGGAGCGCTCGGGCCACGCGGTCGCGGATGTGCGCCACCGCGCCCACTCCGTTCTCGATCTGGGGGAAGTCTCCGTAGTGCCCGGCGTCGGGAAGCTCGTGTCGCGACAGGAGGTAGAGCTCGTCGGAGCCGTACACCCAGCGATGACCGCGCTCGGCGAGCGACCGCTCCGCCCAGCGCTCCACATGGGCGAGGAGCGACCCGGCCGTCTCGACATCCATCGACTTGCCCGTGTAGAGATGCGAGAACTGGGTGAGCCCCACCGGCACCACGGCCACGGAGATCACGGCGTCGCCGAAGCTCCAGAGATCGGCGAGCGACTGCTCGAGCACTTCGCCGTCGTTGAGCCCGGGCACCACCACCATCTGACCGTGGAACTGTATCCCCGCCTCTGCCAGGCGCGAGAGCTGCGCGATTATGTCGGGCACGCGCGGGTTGTTGAGCAGGACCTTGCGCGCCTCCCACGGCGTGGCGTGAACCGATACGTAGAGCGGCGAGAGACGGTACTCGATGATCCGCTGGATGTCCCGCTCCTTCACGTTGGAAAGCGTCGCGAAGTTCCCGTAGGCGAAGGAGAGGCGGTAGTCGTCATCGCGCACGTAGAGGTTCTTGCGCAGACCGGTGGGCAGCCCCTCGATGAAGCAGAACTCGCAGCGATTGGCGCACCGCCTGACGCGCGGCTGCTCCAGCTCGACCCCCAGCGACTCCCCCTCCGGACGGTCGAGCTCGAAGATCACGTCATCGCCGCCGGGGAGGCGCGCCTCGATCACCAGCTCGTCGTCGGCCGTGAGGAATTCCCAATCGAGAAAGTCGGCGAGCTCGCGTCCGTTCACCGAGTGGAGCTCGGTGAGCGGAACGATCCCGATCTCGTCGGCAATGCTCTCCGGGAGCACCCGGCTGACGCGAATCATGGCTCCTGCGACTCCTCGGTTCAGTGCGCGGCGGGGGAAGACCTCGAGCGCCGGTCTTCCCCCACCATTTTCAGCCTCGCGCACCCCCGCCCCCGAGGGCTCCAAGGCCTGAAGTAACCTAGGAGATCAGTAGGGGGAAGGCAAGGAGCGAGCGGAACTTGAGCGTCACGAGACGTTCGGCGCGATCAGCTCCCCGCGATGCAGAGGTCCCGG
>CAZTTY010000059.1:0-26221 GCA_964616815.1 uncultured Gemmatimonadaceae bacterium
CGGCCTTCAACTACTCGCCGTGCGGGGCGCCCGGCGTGCCCCGCCAACCGCGGCGGCCGGCTAAGCGCCGCCGGGCCCGGTGCCCCGACGCCGATTCGCATGCCGACCGGTTGGCGCGACGCTCAGTGCGACATCGTCGCGAACTGCGTCGGGGTTCCGACCTGGAACATTCCCACCGCGCCCTTCTCGGCGTCGGCGAAAGCGTGCGTCACGAAGGGGTAGAGCCCCGTGCCGCTGCCATCCTTGTCGAACACCGCCTCGAACACCACCCCGCCGCCGGCGGGAACCGAATAGGTCTGCACTCCCTCGAGAACGTGGGCCGGATCGCCGTCGGGGTACACCCGGTCGAAGATGGCGCCCACTATGTGGAAGTCGCTCGTGAAGCTGGGGCCCGCGTTGACCACGAAGATCCTCACCCGGTCGCCCTCGTCGACCTTCAGCGGGTGCTTCTTGTACTGGAACGCGCGTCCGTTGAACACCACGTAGCTGGCGTCCTTCTTCATCGCCGCGTTGAAATCGGGGATGGCCGCCGGGATCTGCACCGTCCGGACGCCGTCGGCGTCGCCCGCGCTCGGGCCGCCGTGGTTCATCCCCTCGTGCGCGGCTCCGCCCTGCTCCTCCAGCTTCGGATTCGCCTTGCTGTAGAATTCACTTTGGACGAGTACGAACTCCTTGTCCGCCTTGGTACCCCAGCCGTTCGCCGGATCCACGATCATGGCGAAGTACATCCCCTGCATGAGGTGCATCGTCACTGGCGGTGTGCCGCAGTGCACCATGAAGGCGCCCGCCACCTTCGGAGTGAACTCGAACGAGATCGAGTCGTTCGGCATGATCGTGCGGTACGCGACGTTGGCCGGAATCTGCGCCGAGTGGAAGTCGATCGAGTGCGGCATGGGCGACTCGTTCACCACGTTGATGCGCACCTTGTCGCCCACCCGCGCGCGGATCACCGGTCCTGGCACCGTGCCGCCGAAGGTCCAGCCATCGTACGATACGTTGTCGGCGATCTCGATCCGATCGTCGGTGATGGGAATGCGGAATTCCTTGATGTCCGCTCGCGATGCGGGGGGAAGCGCCGCGTCGAACACCGGCTCGATGGGAGTGACCGTCGTGCCGAAATCTATTTTCTCGACCGTGGGGCCATGACGCGCTCCCAGGGCGGCTGCCGAACCGATGCCGATGGCGGCGATGGTGGCTAGCGAGACGAGCGTCCTTTTCTCGAGTACCTTGATGGCTGGCATGTCGTTCTCCGGTCGGGCAGGCTCCATCGCCTGCTACTTGTTGGTGCCAGCAATCTGGTATTTTCAGCCCGTGGCATCAGTCGGGAGATGCTGGAAATTTCCAGTGCACAAAACCCGACACCCCGTCGTGGATTGCGCCACGACATGTAGGGGATTCCCTCATCCCGGCCGAGGCCGGTAGCATACACCCATGGTCGATCTCGCCGATATCCGATCCGCGCGCGAGCGCATAGCAGATTCCGTGGTCAGGACGCCCGCCGTACCCATGCTGGCACTCGGGGAGAGCCTGCCCGGCCGCTGTTTTCTCAAGCTCGAGAACGTGCAGCGCACCGGGTCCTTCAAGGACCGCGGGGCGTTGAACCGCCTGCTCGATCTGGATGAAGAGGAGCGTGCGCGCGGCGTGGTAACGGCCAGCGCCGGAAACCACGCGCAGGCGGTCGCGTATCACTGCAGCCGGCTGGGCATAGCTGCGCGCGTGGTGATGCCCGAGCATACGCCGCTGATCAAGGTCATGAACACCCGGCGGCTCGGAGCGGAGGTGAGCTTTCACGGCTCGACGCTCTCGGATTCGATGGTCGAGGCGCGCCGTCTGGAGGCGGAGGAGCAGCGCGTGCTGATCCACGCCTTCGACGACGATCGCGTGATCGCGGGCCAGGGCACAATCGGGCTCGAGCTGCTCGAGCAGCTTCCCGATCTCACGGCCGTGGTGGTTCCCATCGGCGGAGGCGGGATGATCTCGGGGATCGCCACCGCCATCCGCGAGCAGCGTCCCGAGGTTCGCATCTACGGCGTGGAAGCCTCGGCGGCCGCGTCGGCTCTCGCGTCGCGAAAGGCGGGTGAAACGGTGCGGATCGAGACTACCGAGACGATCGCCGATGGCATCGCGGTGAAGCGCGTGGGAGATCGTACCTTCCCGATCATCGAGCGCTATGTCGAGGACATCGTCTCGGTCGACGAGGGGCGCATCGCCGACGCCGTTCACCTGCTGCTCGAGCAGGAGAAGACGCTGGCGGAGGGCGCCGCGGCGGTGCCACTCGCCGCGATCCTGGCGGGGATGCTCCCCATCGGACCCGACGATGTCACCGCGATGATCCTCTCCGGCGGGAACATCGACGTGAACCTGCTCGAGCGGGTCATCGACCGCGGCCTGGTCGAGGGTGGACGTCTGGCGCGGCTCACGGTGACCGTACGCGACCGCCCCGGCCATCTCGCGCGGCTCACCGAGCTCGTCGCGAAGTGCGGCGCCAACGTGCTCGAGGTAGCCCACCGGCGCGAGTTCGCCGACATCTCGGTACGGGACGTCGAGATCGCGATGCAGCTCGAGACGCGCGGACGCGACCACGTGGTTTCCATCATCGAGCTGCTCGAGCAGCACGGCTTCCACGTGGTGGAGATGCGCTAACCCCGTTTCGAATAGCCGGCGCCGACGGGGCGATGCCGCCGGCATCGCCCCCTCGGCGCCCGCAACCCGACATGGGGGCCGGCGCCTACTTCAGCCTCACCCCGGACGACTCCGGCTTGGCGATCGCCGCCTCGTCCTCCGCGCGGTAATGTGCGGCGCTGTCCGGCTCGCCGAGCGCGGTGAACGCTTCGATGAGATCCTTGCGCGCCGCCTGCAGCCAGCTCACCGACGGGCTGGTCTGCCCCGAGACGATCCGGTATCCGGCGCCGCTTTCCTTCGCCGCATCGGCGAAACGCTTCTGGCGCAGCAGCGCCCTGCCCAGCTTGATCCGGGCGATTCCGGTGTTCAGGTGTCGCGGCCCCTGGCTCTCCGCGTATATCCGCGCTCCCTCGCGGAATAGCTGCTCGGCCCGCGCATAATCCTTCCTCGCCAGGTAGACGCTCCCGAGATTCGACGTCGCCACGCCGAGCAGATAGTGCCGGTCGCCGTAAACCTCGCTATAGATGTCGCGCATCCGAGCGAAGTCGGCCTCGGCGGCATCGAACTGCTCCCGCGCGAGGGCGATCGACCCGAGATCGTTGAGGACCGATGCCACGCGCGGATGCACCGGACCGTAGACCCGCTCCTGGATCGCCAGCGCGCTGTCGAGCACTTCGACCGCTTCGGCGTATCGCCCTTCGAAATTCAGGGCACGCCCCAGCATCGTGAGATTGGAGGCCGTTGCCGGGTTGGCAGCGCCGTACCACGATTCGTTGATGCGGAGCGCCTGTCGATAGTAGCGCTCCGCTTCGTCGTAGCGGCCCCATTGGAACTGGATGGCGCCCAGGTTGATGAGATCGTTGGCCACGGCCGCGTGGTGGTCGCCGTACACTTTCCGGTCGATGGCGAGCACTAGCCTGTTCAGCGAGTCCGAGATCGCGTACTCACCCGAGTAGAAGTACGTATTCGCGAGTGCCGTCATGGCTTCCGCCACGTCCCTCTCGGGGGCGTCCGCTTTTTTTCGGAGCTCGATGGCTTCGGTGAAGAGGGGGATGGCGTCCGCGTAGCGACCCTGATCCTCGAGCACCTGTCCGAGGGCTATGGTGGCCGCGGCCACGTCGTCGCTCCCCTGCGACGCGGAGGTGCGGGCGAGCCCGAGTCCCTCCCGCACGAGCCTCTCGGCGTCCTCGTACCGTGCCTGCGCCTCGCGCACCGCTCCGAGCAGCACCAGCGCGCGGGCCATGGACACGTCATCGGCGCCTCCCGCGGAGCGCCGCGTTTCGAGAGCTGCGCTGGCGAGCGTGTCCGCCCGCGTCGGCTCGCCGAGCTGGAGGAAGATGCCGCCGAGCGTCTGGTAGAGATCGGCCTGCGCTACGGGGTCGGCGTCGAGAGTTCGCGCCATCCGCACGCCGCGTTCGAGCAGAGTGAGCACCCGGAGGCTCTCCGCCGGCGCCGTGCCATCGTCGCCGCCGTTGAACAGGCCGAGAGTGAAACTCTGGATTCGCGCGGTGCGCTCGGCTTCCCGCAGCGCCGCGTTCCGCGCCGCGGCGAGGCGCACGGTGTAGAAGGCCACCAGTCCCACGAGGAGCAGCAGCATCGTCGAGCCCACGGCCACCGTACGGCGATGGCGCGAGATGAATTTCTCGAGGCGATAATGCCAGCTCTCGGGGCGGGCCTCCAGCGGTTCCCGCCTCAGGAAGTGGTCGATGTCGCGAATCAGCGCGTCGACCGTGGCGTAGCGGCGCTGCGGATCCTTGTGCATCGCCGTGAGACAGAGGACGTCCAGCTCGGCCCACGACGCGCTGCTCGCCGATGAGTAGATGGACGGCTCGTCCGACTGCTCCGCGATCTTCCTCGCGACGGCCGACGGCTTCACCGGCTCGTGCTCCAGGATCATCGCCTCGATCCCCGCCGGGGTGCGGTTGGCGAGGTCGAACGGGAGCTTCCCGGTGAGCAGCTCGTAGAGCGTCACGCCCAGGGAATAGACGTCGGTGTGCACGCCTATCCTGTCGCCCCGTATCTGCTCGGGCGCGGCGTAGGCCGGTGTCATCATCCGCATCCCGGTGCGCGTTCGGTCGGTCGCGACATCGAGGCTCTCGATCTGCTTCGCTATGCCGAAGTCCAGGAGCTTCACCGCGCCGTCGGGGCTCACGAGGATGTTGCCGGGCTTTATGTCGCGGTGGATGACGGCGTGCCGGTGCGCGTGCTGCACGGCCTCGCAAACCGACCGGAACAGTCGCAGCCGCCGGGACACCGGCAGCGCATGGGTCCCGCAGTACTGCGTGAGCGATACTCCATCAACGTACTCCATGACGAACCACGGAGTCCCGTCGGGGAGCGCATCGGCGTCGTACAGCCGGGCGATGGAGGGGTGGTTGAGCTGGGCCAGCGTGCGCTGTTCGCTGGCGAAGCGCTCGCGGCGCTCCGGCGAAAGCCAGGCATCGCGCAGGATCTTCACGGCGGCCACGCTCCCGAGGTCTCCGCGCTCGGCCAGATAGACCATCCCCATCCCGCCCTCGCCCAGCAGCTTCGTCAGCCGGTACGGTCCGAACGACTGCGGTACGCGGGCGGCGGGCGATGTGGATTCGAGCAGGCGCGCGGCCAGGAGCGACAGATCTCCATCCAGCACCGACTGGCCGCGATCGTCCTCCTCGAGCAGGCGAAGTACGTCGTCGACGAGCGTCCGATCGCCGGCGCACCGCGCGGCGAGGAAGTCGTGCCGTTCATCGCGCGGCAGATCGGCGGCCTCGTGAAAGAGACTCTGCAGCCGCTCCCACCTGGCGGCGTCCATCGCGCGTTCCGACTCCCGCTGCATCCGTGTGGCCGGCGCCTCAGCCGGAACGGCGAAGCTCTGCGGCCAGCCACGCCCTGGCGGCGCGCCAGTCGCGCAGAATCGTCGCCTCCGACACCTGCAGCAGCTCCGCGGTCTCCGCGACATCGAGCCCGCCGAAGAAGCGGCTCTCCACCATCAACGCCTGCCGCGGGTGGAGCACAGCGAGCGCGTCGAGCGCGGCATCGAGCGCGATGAGGTCGTCGGCGCCCGAGGTGGAACCGGAGAGCGCGTCATCGAACGTGACGGGGATCGCTCCGCCGCCTCTCTTCTCGGACTTGCGCCGCCGAGCGGCCTCCACGAGCACCTGCCGCATCGCGCGCGCCGCGATCCGCTTGAAGTGCAGCGGCGACGTGGCGGCGATCCCGGGGCTGCGCGCGAGCTTGAGCCATGCCTCGTTCACGAGCGCGGTAGGATTGAGAGTGATGCCCGGATCACCGCGTCGCACGTTGTCCGCGAGCCTGCGCAGCTCCTCGTAGCACTCGCTGAAGAGCCGATCGAGTGTGGGCGGCCCGCCGCTCAGCGATGCGGGCTCGTCGGTGTGACCCTCGCGCATCGGTTCGGTGCTTCGAGACTCCATGACGGTTTTCCACCGGATGCTGCGCAATGCTGGTCGTGCCGGGTGAGACGCCGCCGGCTCCGCGGACGGTGCGGAGCCGCCCCCGAGGGGCCGGCGCCGCGGGGGTTAACGGTAGCATGTGAGCGCGCGATGGCGCAACACCCACTTCTCCGGGAGCGATACCACACGTGCGGCGATCGATGGTGGCGATGACGAGGCAGGAGGTGATCGGCTCGCTCAGAGCTACCGGCTCCACCGATCCCATCGTGCTGGCGGCGGCGAAGGACGAGATGCTCGGCGCTGTCAAGCGACTCCGGGTGGTCGCGCTGCTGTCGATCGCGCTCGGTGCGATGGCATCGCTCGCGCTGGGCGCGGCCGACTCGCTGCCGGCGATCGCCGCCGTCGCGGGGATGCCGTTGCTCCTCGCGGGCGCGTGGGCGCTGTGGAGGGCGGAGAGGAACGTGCGCGCGGTGGAGGCCGGGTTCGCCGAGCACACGGGTTCGTTGCCGAGGCGCATCACGCTGGTACGGACGTGACGGGAATGGCGAAGACCAACGAGTGGTCCACGAGGAGGAAACGGACGATGTTCACGACCGGATGGCGAGTCGACCGGAGCTCGCGCGATTGGGTTGCTGCCTGCGCGCTCGCGCTGGCGGCTGTCGCGTTCGCCGGATGTGGTGGTGGGGAAGGCGGATCGCGCCCGGAGGTGGCGCGAGTACCGGCGCGCGCCGGCGTGGTGTGGGAGGTGGACAGCGCGGCATCGCGATCGGCCTCGCCGGCCGCGCTGCTCGCCTACGTCAACGGCCTGCACGTGGTAGTGGTCGACGGCGGCGACGTCTACGCGGGGATGACCCGCCTGAAGGCGACGAGCACGCCGGACGGCGGCTGGGAGCTCCGCCTCGACGATGGTCTGTCGGCGGAGTTGAGGCCGGCGGGTGACGCGATGCGACTCGCCTTCTCGACCGGCGAGGAGATCGGGATGCGCAGGCGTGCGGACACGGAGGGCGACTGATGCCGACACTCACAGTGGCATGCGGTGGTGCGGCGTCGCCGCGAACGCCGTCGTCGGGCGGGGCCGCATTCGGGCTCGCGCTCATGGCGATGCTGGCCGCCGCTCCCGCGCCGGCGGCGAGCGCGCAGGAGACCGGCTTCGATGAGCGGCAGGTGGCTCTCGTCTACCACCGGCTCTCGGGCGACCCGCTCGATGCGGAAGCGATAGCGCAGCGCGGCGAAGCGGCCAGGCGTGCGTCCAACTTCGACCGGCCCGACATCGTGGCGGCGGAGGCCAGGCGCCTCGGAGAAGATCTCGCGAACGCGGACACGACCGCCGAGTTCGCGCTGACGATCAACGACCACATCTCGGAGTACGACCACGACCGCGGCGAGTTCGCGATCCAGCTCTTCTCGCCGGGCTCGTACGTGCCGATCGACGCGTTCGGCCAGCGCTACCAGCTCGTGTTCGCGAACGCCGCCGCGGCGAGCACGATCGCCATGCCCAGGGAGCAGGCGCGCAGCTTCGACGCGCGCCTGAACTCCACGGCGCGCGGAGTGCTCAACGAGCTGCGTTTTCGAGTGATCGGAAAGGGCGATCCGGCCGGTGCGGTGACCGGCGAGAGAGTGATCCGCGCGGAGATCACGGCCACCCGGCTGGTGGATCGCGCGGGGCGCGTAGTGTTCACGCCGGAGCTCCACGCGGCGGCCACGCCTTCGCCGGAGCCGACGGATCTGGACATCGCGGCCGCCGATGTAGCCGGGTTTCACGTCGGCGTCGATGCGAAGGAGCTCGAGCCGGCGCTGGCGCGAATGTTCGGAGAGCCGCGGCGGGAGAGCGCGGGGAAGAACGCCTTTCCGGGCTTCGCGTCCGCACTGACGGTGAACTCGATGGGCTGCTTCACCATCCCGGGGCGTCGCTCGAACCCCGGGCCGGGCGCGGTATGCGTGACGGCCTTCCTGGATTCGGAGGATGTGGTGCGCGCGGTACGCGTCGAACGCCTCTTCGCCTGGTTCGACAGCGAGCTCTTTCGCAAGGCGCTGGTCCGGAAGTACGGGCCGGTGGCCGATGCGCGGAACGGCAGCAGCTTCGCGCTGGGGTGGGGGGCGGAGGTGGATCCCGCCCTCGTGTACGACCGATCCGGACCGCACCGGGCGCTGGCGGCCTACTACACGCGCGACGAGGACTTCGCGAGCCGCGGCTCGAACAGCCCTCCGCGTATACGCGTGGTGCTGCAACTCGTGGACGCCGCGTGGGCGGCGAAGCAGGAAAAGTGACGCGCGGTGGCGGCGAGCCGCGCCGCCATCGCTCCTGGAACGATTCACCGGGCAACGGAGGTGAGACATGAAGCCTGCATCAGGAGTTCCGACTCTCACGGCAGCACTGGCGCTGGCGGTCCTCGCACCGGCGCTCGGTGCCCAGCAGAACGACCCGTGCGGTGGAGATGCCCGCTGCACGGCGGTCACGAATTTCACGGCGAAGGTGGCCGACTTCCGCAACAGCACGCAGGGCCGCACCCGCATCGTCACCACGACCGTGCGATTCGAGAACAGAACCACTCGCCCGCTGACGCTCGCCTACGTGCAGAACTCGGGAATCGTCACCGACGACCAGGGGAATCGATATGTGGTCTACGGCAACAACTCGGTGAGGGGGATCGGCCTCGTCAGGAACAACACCTTCGACCCGAAGTTCACGCTTCGGCCGGGCGAGAGCGGTGATGCGCGTTTCGAGTTCGTGTGGTCGCCTGGCAGGAACGACATCTTCGGGACGAAGTTCGAGGTGGAGCTCTCGGTACGAGAGATAGAGCCGCTGGCGGGCAACCAGTTCCGGCTCGGACGAGAACACGCGCTGCACTTTCGCGGCTTCGGCGACGCGACGATCGCCGCGGCGGCGGGTGAGACATCCTCTGCCGCCGTGCAGCAGCCGGGTGGCGCCATGGCGGCGGCGCCGGCGGCGGCCGCGGCCACCATGCCCGCGGCGGATCCCTGCGGAGCGACCCCGCATTGCTACGGCGCGGGAGCGTTCACGGCCGAAGTGGCACGCGTCTCCGGGAGCAGGGGTGCCAACAACACGGGCGATCACATGCTTCGGATAGTGCTTCGCATCAGAAACGTGAGCGACGGTCCGATAGTGCTCGGCTACCAGTCGAACTCCGGCCTCGCGATCGACAACTACGGGAATCGCTACAACTGGGGAAGGGCCGGCACCCACGATCAGAGCGCGTCGGGGATAGGCACCGTGACCAGCAGGGCGGCGGACCCACAGTTCGCGCTCTCGCCGGGCGAATCGCGAGACGCCACGTTCGAGCTGCGTCGCTACGGAACGGGGCGAAACGCCATCGGGAGCGCGTTCAACTATTCATTGGCGCTCGTGCAGCTCGAGGTGCTTCCGGGCAGCCAGGTGCGCTCCGTCCGCGAGTACAGCCTGACGTTCGACGATCTCACGGTGGGGACGCCTTCGGCGGCTGGCCAGCAGGTGAACGACGAAGTCGAAAAGCTCGGCAGGAAGTTGATCGACAGGCTGCGGAAGAAGCCGTAAGCGACGGGAGCGATTCAGTCGATGAGGGTACGCACCGCCCGGAGCAGCGCGTGGGGAAGCTGCTCCGGGCGGCGGAGCGTGACGTAGCCGGCAGGCCCGAAGATGCGAGCGAGATACTCGGGTCCGTCGGGGTCCACGTTCAGGCAGAATGGGTGGATGCCCTGCGCCCTCGCTTCGTTGATTGCCTGGCGGGAATCCTCCACGCCGTAGTCGGACGCGTAGTAGCCCAGGTCGTTCGGACGCCCATCGGAGAGAACCAGCAGCAGGCGATGGCGCACACGCTCGCGAGTGAGCTCGGCGGTGGCGTGACGCAGCGCCGCGCCGAGCCGGGTGAAGCCGCCCGGGTGAAGCCCGGCTATTCGCCGCCGCACGAACTCACCGTTGGTTTCCGAGAACCCCTTCACGGTGTGCACACGCACATCGTGAGCTCCGTTCCCGGTGAACGTGAGTATCGAGTAACGATCGCCGAGCGCCGAGAGAGCTTCGCTCGCGAGGAGCAGGGCGCTTCTCTCGATGTCGATCATCCGCATCCCATCGCTCACCGGCGCGCCCGTCGAACCGCTCACGTCCACGAGCAGCTCGATCGCGAGCGGCTGGCGCGTGGCGCGAGTGGCGGCATAGAGGCGCTCGTCGCCCGACAGCCCCATGCGGATCGCCACCAGCGAACGGACGCACGCTTCCATGTCCAGCTCTTCACCGTCGAGCTGCCGGCGCAGACGCAGGCGCCGCGCGCGCAGTCGCTCGAACCGCTGGCGGATTTCGCGGATGGCGCTCGCGTGCGCTCGCATCTGCGCGGTCGCCCACTCGGTGGGCCCATCCGCCACGCGACCACCATGGACGGTCACCGCACGCTCGCGGTAGCGCGCCGTGACGTAGTCCCACTCGTGATACCGCTCTCCGGCGGCTGCCGCCGGGAGGGCCCGGGTCCGGGCGGCGGCGAGCGTCGCGGCCGGGTCGTCTCGCCGCGATGACGGCTCGCGCAGATCGTCGAGCGTGGTGCGGTCGCGCGCGGTACGTGCCGCATCTCGCCGCGGTGCGCCATGTCCGTTTTCGGGCGCGCCGCCTTCCGTGCGATCGTCATTGCCGTCGATGGCGCTGTCGCCGGCGCGCTGCGGCGTGAGTCGTGCGCCGTCTCCCCGGCCGTCGCCGCCGTACGCCTCGATGCCGGTGAAGGGGAGGGGAGGCGTGCGCGGCACGAGGCTGCGCAGGATCTCGTCGGTTTCCGGCATCGCGAAATCGGGATCCAGCACCGGCGGCGGCGCGACCCTGCCCCAGTGCCACACCGGCTCCACCGGTTCGTAGCGCCGCGCGAGACCGATCTCACTGGCGCGCCTCGTAGCCCAGGCCAGCGAGTCGGCGGGCGTCCCGGCCAGCGGCAGACCCTCGGGCTGCGACTCGCGCCCGGCCCGCAGCACCGCGCGAACGAGCGCTTCCACGGCCCTCCGCGAGCGGGTGGGGTACGGGAAGCGCGGACGCCGACGAAGCGCCTCTCGCCGTGCCGCGTCGATGATGTAGCCCATCCCGCCGATCTCCCGCGCGATTCGCCGATCGATCGCGGCCGCTTCGGAGATGAGGTACAACTCTCGAATCAGCGGATGCTCGCCCGGCCCGGGAAGCGAAGCGGCCGTACCACGAACGACCCTCTCGGCCTGCTCGAACGCCAGGAGTCGGTACAGCGCGACGCACGCACTGTCTCCCGCGGTGGCATCGAGCGAGCGGGGGAGGAGCACGCGCTCTCCGTCCGTTCCGGGAAGGGCTTCACTCACATCGCGCGTCCCGTGTCGTCCGAGCACGTAGCGGCGGATCCACCCTCCATGCGGGGCGGCGTCCATGGCCTCGATGGCGATCGGCGCGCCATAGAAGGCGGTGATGAGCAATTCCAGACGCCGACGCACGCTCTCGAGCGCCACTACCTCGGGTCGGAGCCATTGCAGGAGTCCATCCCAGCGCGCTTCGGCACCGGCCCGCATGTGGAGAAGAGTCCGGCGCGCCCGGCGCGCGCTCGGTGAGGCCGCGAGGATGCGCTCCAGGGTGGCACTCCGCCGCCGACCTCGCAGCCGCGGCGCGGTGATGGTCATCCGCTGCGTACCTGCCCGGCTCGACGCGATCAGAGCGTGGCGCCGACGAGATCGGAGATGGCTCCCGCCAGATCCGGATCGTCGGTGAGCGGCCCGACCAGCGCCGCCGCGCATGCTTCGTCGGGCGCCACGCCGCTGGCTATCAGCCGGCCGGTGGAAACGAGGAGGCGCGTACCCGGCGCCTCCGCGAGTCCCTGGTCGCGGAGCGCGCGAATCTTCCGCGCGAGATCTACCAGCTCCTTCGCCATCTTTCGCTCGACTCCGCTCTCGTGCATCACGATCTCGACTTCCACGGCCGGGGGAGGGAAGTCGAACTCCAGCGTCACGAAGCGCTGGCGTGTGCTCGGCTTGAGCTCTTTCGTGGCGTGCTGGTATCCCGGGTTGTACGAGATCACGAGCTGGAAGCCGGCCGCGGCGCTCACGAGCTCGCCCGTCTTGTCCACCGGAAGCACGCGCCTGTCGTCCGTGAGCGGGTGGATCACCACTACCGTGTCCTGGCGTGCTTCCACGACCTCATCCAGGTAGCAGATGGCCCCGAGGCGCGCGGCCACGGTGAGCGGTCCATCCACCCAGATGGTCTCGCCGCCTCGGACGAGGTACCGCCCGAGCAGGTCGCTCGCCGAGAGATCCTCGTGACAGGCGATGGTCACGAGTGGACGTCCGAGACGCCACGCCATGTGCTCCACGAAGCGACTCTTACCGCACCCTGTCGGCCCTTTCAGCATGGCCGGCAGGCCGCGCTCGTGGCACACGGTGAAGACCTCTACTTCGTTGGAGAGCGGGCGGTAGTACGGCTCGGAGGCGGGTGGAGGACGCACTCCGTGTTCGGCGGCGGCGGTGGCGAGAAAATCCGTTTCTCGCGGGTCGGCGCTGGAGATCGAGTCGGGCATCGTATCGGGCGTCGCCTCCCCGGGGGTCGCTGTCGCCCGCTCATTGGCGAAGAAGCGGACGTAGAGGTAGTGTTGGGCGTGATCGACTCGCAGGAATCTAAACCGCCATCGGCCCGCGCCGCATTCGGCGCGCTCGCCGTGCTAGCGTTGACGCTCGCGGCGCCGCCGGGCGCAGCGCAGTCGGTCGGCGGCGCGACCGCCACGGAGGTACGGGAGCTCGGGCGTCTCGAGCGCCCCGACCTGGTCCCGGTCATCGTGCGCTTCCTTTCGGCCGGATCGGCCGACGTCCGCGCCGAAGCGGCCAACGCGCTGGCGCAGTCGCTGCGGCCGGTCGCCAGTGCTACGAGCGAGGGCATTGCGGCGGACACGATGGTGTCTCGGGTGGCGTCGGCGCTGCGCTCGCGCTTCCCGGCGGAGCGCGATCCGCGCGTTCTCGCCTCCCTCGCCCAATCGCTCGGCAGGATCCCCTACGGGGAGAGCTCCGAGCGCCAGGCCGCGAAGCGGCTGCTCGTGCGCCAGATGACCAGCACGCGCGATGCGGAGATCGCGGCCGGCGCGGCGCGAGGGCTGCTCGCTCTGGTGAGAGGGGAGCGGCAGTCGGGTCTGCCCGATCCCCTGCTGGCGCCGCTGCGGCCGATCGCCGCGGATTCCCGCGGCACCGATGTTCCGCGGTGGTGGGACGATACGTCGTTCGCCCGGCCGCGTCGGCTCGCGATGCTCACCCTCCTTTCTGCCAACTCCGCGGACCCGGGATTGCTCGGCGCCGCGTCGCGCTCGGACGACCGGCAACTGCGCATGCTGGCGGCCCGCGGGGTGGGGATGGTGTGGGATTCACTCGTCGCGCGCGGTACGCCGGCCGCGCGAGACACGCTCGCCATGTCGCGGGTGTTGCGCGTCCTGGTCCGTGATCCGGCGCCCATGGTCCGCACCGAAGTCGCCCGCGTATTGTCGCGCGCGGAGCTCGGTGGATGCGGGCCACTGCTGCCGCTTGCCGAGGACAGCTCGCCGCGGACATCGCTCGCCGCGCTCGACGCGATCGGAGGCGCGTGCGCGCCGAGCGCACCGCACACCGCGAGAGCGCGGGCAGCGCGACTGCTCGAGCGCCTCGTACACGCCGGAGCAGCCGGCGGAGCGGGTGCCGGCGGGGACGCGAGCGCGAACCGGATCGCGATGCACCGCGCGGCGCACGCGATAGTGACGCTGGCGCGCATCGCCCCGCCGCGCGCCCGGGCTCTTCTTCCGGAGATGGTCGCAGCGCCCGCCTGGCAGGCGCGCGTGTACGCGGCGCGTGCGGCCGCGGTTCTTGCCGATACGGCCGCGCTCATCGCGTTGGCGCGCGATGGCACGCCGAACGTTCGCAGCGAGGCGGTCATGGGGCTCCGGCGCGTCGCCGGGCACGCGGCAGACGAGATCTACGTGACGGCGCTCTCGGCGGCCGACTATCAGCTCGTTCGCGAGGCGGCCCGCGCGCTCGAGGGGACTCCCGATACTACCGCCGCTACGCGCGCGCTCTCGCGCTCCCTCTCCCGCATCACCGCGGAAAAACGGGAGACATCGCGTGACCCGAGGGTCGCGATCCTGCACACTCTGCACGGACTCGGCTCCGCGGGGCTGGCGGAGACTCTGCTGCCGTACCTGGTCGACTTCGACCCCGTCGTAGCCGACAGCGCAGCGGCCATGGTATCGGAGTGGACCGGGCGCAGCTACCGGAGCGCGCCGCGGCCACTCCCGTACGTGGACGCGCCCCTGCCCGACCTGGCCGCGCTCGCGTCCGCACGCGTTCGCGTGACGATGGCCGCGAGCGCTGGAGGCGGGAGCTTCGAAATGCACCTTCTTCCGGGGGATGCTCCTCTCTCGGTCAGCCGCTTCGTGCGACTGGCGCGGAGCGGCTACTACGATGGGTTAACGGTCCACCGCGTGGTGCCGAACTTCGTGATACAGGGCGGGAGTCCGGGCGCCAACGAATACGTGGGCGATGGTCCGTTTCTGCGTGACGAAGTCGGGCTTCGCCCCCACCGGCGTGGAGCTGTCGGGATCTCCACTCGCGGCCGGAACACCGGCGACGCGCAGTTTTTCGTGGATCTCGTCGACGTGCCGCGCCTCGATCACGAGTACACCGTCTTCGCGGAGGTGGTGCGCGGCATGGACGTCGTCGATGAGATACTCGAGGGCGATGTCATGGAGAGCGTGCGGGTGGTGATGAACTGACCAGTTCGGCGTGCCGCCGCTGTCGTCGGCAGGATTCCTGCTATGTAGCCCCCATGCGACTCGAGCCGCGCGCTGCAGCTCGTGCGACTGCCCGACTACCTTAGCGTAACGCCATGAGCACGATCACCCACCCGGCACCCCATGACGCGTGGCCAGCGCTCCCGCTCGACGAATGGCGGGAGAGCTATGCGACGCTGCACCTCTACTCCCAGATCGTGGGCAAGACGCGTCTCGCGCTCGCTCCCATGGAGAACCATTGGTGGCAGGTGGTGCTGTACCTGACGTCGCGCGGACTCACCACCTCGCCGATGCCGTACGGAGCGCGGACGCTGCAGGTGGACTTCGACTTCGTCGACCATCAGTTGCGGGCACGCACCAGCGACGGCGGCGATGCGTCGCTCGCGCTCGTGCCGCGCGCCGTGGCGGATTTCCACGCCGAGTACACCGAGCTGCTCGAGGCGCTCGGCGTGCCGGTGAAGATCTGGCCCATGCCCGTGGAGATCGCGGACGCCATTCCGTTTACCGGAGACCGGGTCCACGCCGCCTACGATGCCACTGCCGTCAATCGATTCTGGCGAGTGCTGGTGCAATCCGAACGGGTGCTCCGCGCATTTCGCGGGCGCTTCACGGGGAAGGCGAGCCCGGTGCACTTTTTCTGGGGAAGCTTCGATCTCGCGGCCACGCGTTTTTCCGGCCGCCCGGCACCACCGCATCCAGGAGGGGCTCCGAACGTGGGCGACTGGGTAATGCGCGAAGCGTACTCGCGCGAGCTCAGCAGCGCGGGCTTCTGGCCCGGCGGCGGAGCCATCGATTTTCCGGCCTACTACTCGTACGCGTATCCGGAACCCCCGGGCTTCGCCGATGCGTTAGTCCATCCGGGGGAGGCCTACTACGATCGTACGATGGGCGAATTCATACTGCCGTACGAGGCGGTGCGCAGCGCACCGTCTCCGGAAGACTCCCTGATGGCGTTCCTGCAGAGCAGCTACGAGGCTGCCGCGAAGCTCGGGAACTGGGACCGCGTCGCGCTCGAGCGCCCCAACGCCGAGCGCGGTGGAGCGGAGGACGACGCTGGAGGCTCGAGAGGCGCGCGGGGCGTGAACCCGGCAGACGATGGAAGATGAAACGGGAGGTGTACGAATGAGCACGACAGCATTGCGCGGAGAGTCCACGCCGGTGCGCGGGAAGACGGCGGGGGGCGGCGCCGGGCGGATCTACGCCGGCTCGCTGGCCGAGAGCTACAGCCATGTGCGAGCGTGGACGCGTGCGCTCTGTGAACCGCTGAGCACCGAGGATTACGTGGTGAGCTCGATGCCCGATGTGAGCCCCACGAAATGGCACCTCGCGCACACGAGCTGGTTCTTCGAGACCTTCGTGCTCGGGCCACACTTCGCCGGCTACCAGCCGCTCGACTCGCGCTACGCATTCCTGTTCAACTCGTACTACGTGCAGGCGGGCGAGCGGCACTGTCGTGCACAGCGCGGGCTGGTGACGCGTCCGACCGTGGAGCAGGTGTTCGAATATCGCGGCTGGGTGGACGAGCACGTGCGACGACTCATCGATGCTCTCGACTCGGATTCGAGCGGAATCGTACACGGTGCCAGCCCGGATGAGGTCCGCGCGCTGATCACGCTCGGTCTGAACCACGAGCAGCAGCACCAGGAGCTCATGCTCACGGACATCAAGCACGTGCTCTGGATGAACCCGTTGCGCCCGGTGTACGCACCGCGCGAGCGGTCGTCCGAAGGCATCCGGTCCGTGGGCGCCTCGGCGGCGTGGAGGGAAGTTCCGGATGGCGTATACCGGATCGGATTCGAGGGCGATGGGTTCGCCTACGACAACGAAGCGCCGGCGCACCGAGTCTTTCTCGAGCCGTTCGGGGTGGCTACCGGCCTCGTGACGAACGGCGAGTACCTCGAGTTCATCGCGGATGGCGGCTACGCGCGTCCGGAGCTCTGGCTCTCGGCCGGTTGGGACGCGGTGCGCACGCAGGGGTGGGAGGCGCCGCTATACTGGGAGCGCGACGGCGGCGACTGGAACATCTTCACTCTGCACGGCACCGAGCGGGTCGACGCCGCCGAGCCCGTATCGCACGTGAGCTTCTTCGAGGCGGACGCGTATGCGCGCTGGGCCGGCGCGCGCCTGCCGACCGAGGCGGAGTGGGAGGTCGCCTCGGCGGCTCTGCCTCTGGATGGCGCGTTTGCAGAGTCGCGGCGCTTCCACCCCCAGGCCGCCGGCGGCGGCTCTTCCGGAGACGAGCTTCGGCAGTGCTACGGCGACGTGTGGCAGTGGACGGGGAGCCAGTACACGCCTTATCCGGGGTATCGCCCCGCGGCGGGCGCCATCGGCGAATACAACGGCAAGTGGATGGCCGATCAGTGGGTTCTGCGCGGCGCCTCGATCGCCACGCCGCGCTCGCACGCGCGGCCCACGTACCGGAATTTCTTCCACTCTCCCACGCGCTGGCAGTTCAGTGGGATCCGTCTGGCGAAGGACTGCTGATGGAGCTGGATCCCGGGCACGACGAATCGAGTGACGATGGGGGCCGCGGCAGTTCGCAGAGGCTGCGCGGCGAGGTGCTCGCCGGACTGCGCCAGACTCCACGACGGCTCCCCGCGAAGCTCTTCTACGATTCGCGTGGCGCCGCGCTCTTCGATGCCATCACCCGGCTCGACGAGTACTACCTCACCCGCACTGAGTTCGCCATCCTGCGCCGCCACTCGGCCGCCATCGCCGCGAGCATCGGAGCGGGGTCGGTACTGGTGGAATACGGAAGCGGAGAGGCCGAGAAGGTGCGCGTTCTCCTCGATGGGATGCGCGGGGCGGCGGCGCCCGCTGCGTACGTCCCGATAGACGTTTCCGCCGCGCAGCTCGAGCGGGTCGCGGCCGAGCTGCGGGCGCGCTATCCCGAGATCCCCGTATTCCCGATCGCCGCCGACTACACGTCGCTGGAGGAGCTTCCGCTTCCGGAGGAGCTTCGCAGCGCGCGCAGGGTGGCGTTCTTTCCGGGGTCGACGATAGGCAACCTCCACCCCGAAGATGCCACCCGTTTCCTCGCTCGCATGGCTGCGGCGTGCGCGCCGCGCGGCGCGATACTCCTGGGAGCGGATCTCCGAAAGGACCCGCTGCTCCTTCACGCGGCGTACAACGACGGCGAGGGTCTGACGGCGGAGTTCAACCTGAACGTCCTCGTTCGACTCAACCGCGAGCTCGGCGCCAACTTCGACATCGACGGCTTCCGCCACTACGCCTTCTACGATCCGGCGGAGGGGAGAGTGGAGATGCATCTCGTGAGCCTGCGCCGGCAGCTCGTGGACGTGGCCGGGGAGTGTCTCTCCTTCGAGCGCGGAGAGAGCATCTGGACCGAGTCGTCGTACAAGTACACCCTCGGCGGTCTCACCGCGCTGGCCAACGGTGCCGGGCTGGTGATCGATCAGCGGTGGATGGATCCCGAGGAGCTCTTCGTAGTCGCCAGACTCGTGACGCCAGCGTAGCGCGCGCGCCGTCGCCGCGCTCTCACGAAATCCACGGCCCGAGGCACAGGCCGAACGCTCCGAGGAGGAGCGCGAGCAGCGAGATCAGCGCGACGCTGCCGGAGAGCACGCGCAGCGTCTTTACGAGCGGCTCCGGCGCGCGTCGCGCGCCGGGCCCCCCGGAGCTTCGGCTCCGGTCGAGGATCCCCCAGACGCCGGCGCCCAGCAGCACGCCGCAGAGAGCGACGGCCGGCCACGGCCAACGCCGAAGAAAACCGAGCGTGATCAGCCCGGCTACCCCGAGCGACGCGGCCACGGCGAGCCGGCCGTCCGACGCGGCGCGGACGCGTGCCCGCAGAATGTCGAGGAGCGTAGGCGGGCGTCGCTCGGGCGGGGAGTCCATCGCTCGCTCGCTACATCACCGGCCCGCACTTGCCCGCGGCATCGGGTACCGTGGGGTAGCTGATCCCGAGCTGCTCCATGTACGTGGAGTACCGTGAGGAGTCGAAATAGTACTTCTTCATCTCCGGCCTGTAGCGCTCGAGGATCTCGGCGTTGAGGAAAGTGGCGGGCTGCTCGTCGGGACGCATGAGCGGCTCGTATTTCGTCTCCTTCGTCTGCACGTTCCGGAAGTAGGACCACGCGCTGTCCACGAGCGCCGGCTTCCCGAAGATGTCGAGCATCGTGAGCGCCATGGCCTTGGCACCGGCGGTGGCGCCCTTGTGCGCGATCGGCGTGGCCGATGCGATGGCGCTGGACCAGTGGTGGCCGGGGAGCCCGGGGATGTTGGACGGATAGTTGAGCGTGATGGTCGGCACGTTCCAGCTCACGTCGCCGATGTCGTCCGAGCCGCCACCCATGTTGGGAGTCTCCCGCGGGGCGGCGGTGGTGTCGGGCGCGGTGGCGAGGCCGCGCGGCTCGGCGCCCATCTCCTTCTGCACCGCCTTCGCGAGCTGCTGGTCGGCGTCGGTCCACTGTGGAAGCCCGATCTTCCGGATGTTCGCCACCATCGCTTCGGCGATGGGCCGATTGAAATGCCGCGGCCATGCGGAGCCGAGCACGCGCTCGCCCACCAGCCTGGTCCCCGTCATGAGCGCCGCGCCGCGCGCCACGGAATCACCCACCGCCCAGAGCTCCTTGATCTTCGGATAGGTGAGCTCGCGGAAGTAGTACCACACGCTCGCCGTGGTGGGTACCACATTCGGCTGGTCTCCGCCGTCGGGGATCACGTAGTGCGAGCGCTGCTGCAGGCGCAGGTGCTCGCGCCGGTAGTTCCAGCCTACGTTCATCAACTCCACCGCGTCGAGCGCACTCCGTCCGCGCCACGGCGCGCCCGCGGAATGCGCCGCCGAACCTTCGAACGAGTAGAGCACCGAAACGAGTCCCGAGCCGCCGCCGGGGCCCCATGAAGTGGCGAGGTTGCTGCCGACGTGCGAGAAGAGCGCCACGTCCACATCCTCGAAAATGCCGGCGCGGACGAGATACGCCTTGCTGCCGAGCTGCTCCTCGGCCACGCCGGGCCAGATCTTGATGGTCCCCGGAAGCTTCTCGCGCTCCATGATGCGCTTCACCGCGAGCGCCGCGGTGATGTTCACGGGCTGTCCGGTATTGTGTCCCTCGCCATGCCCCGGTGCGCCGGGCACGATCGGCTCGTGGCAGGCCACGCCGGGCTTCTGCGAAGCCTGCGGTATTCCGTCGATGTCGGAGCCGAGCGCGATCACGGGCTTGCCGCTGCCCCAGGTGGCGACCCACGCGGTGGGAATCCCGGCCACTCCTTCCTGCACCTCGAAGCCGTTGCGCTTCAGGATGTCGACGAGGTAGCGCGAGGTCTCCACTTCCTGGAAACCGAGCTCTCCGAAGCTGAAGATCTGATCGATCATCTGCTGCGTGAAGCTCGCGCGGGATTCCACGTCCGCCAGCACTTCCCGTCCGTACGTGGCGAGGCGCGAGCCCGGGATCGGCTTGCGCTGTGGGCTCTGCTGCGCGGCCGCGCCGAACGTCCCGCTCCCGGCCAGCGCCGCGGGGAGCGGCAGCAGAGTCATGGCGGCGATCGCGGCGCAACCGCCGAGGATTGTTCGAAGCGTTGGAGTTCGCACGTTCTGATCCCGGTGGCGTGAGGGGAGGGCCGCCCGGCAGCCCGTGGCGGCCACGGTGCGGCGTGTCACATGCGGAAAAGATAGCTCAGCTTCAGGAATACGCCATCCGATTTGCGGCGCAGATCCGCGAAGCGGAAGGCCCGCGGCTCGGAGAGCGCGGCTCCGTAGCCGAGCAGCACTACGGTACCCGGCGTCGGCTTGTAGGAGAACAGTACGTCCGTCGTGAACTCGCGCACGGTGGAGCCGGTGGCGCCGGGAGCGACGAGCGAGTCCACGAGCAGCGGGATCCCGGTTCGCGGATCGATCGGCGCGGCCTGCTCCTGGGCGAAGTACTGTCCCACGTAGCGTACGAACATCGAGCGTGTGAGCTGGTACTCGACCTTGATGCGCGGGATGTCGGCGGTCGCGAAGCGGCTGCCATCGCTCGCGCGGTCCAGCACCTGGTGCGTCCAGAGGGCGTTGACGCGCAGCGCCGTGGTGGGCCGCCAGTTCAATTCCGCCTCGATCGACAGCTCGCGCCCCTCGGAGGCCTCCGCGAAGATCGGGGCGGCGCCGTAATCGAGGCTCGCGTTCGCCGTGAGCGGCCGGCTCGGCGTCCTCACCTCCACCTGGCCGGACCAGAGGTTGTAGAGGCCGTGCGGTACCGTGTAGGCGACGGTGTCGGTCGGCCCGGGAACGCTGTAGCCCACGTAATCGGTGCGGTCGAACACCTGCTGCCGATTGTGCACGTTCGCCGAGAGCTCCCATCCGCCGCGGAGAGTCGCGCTCCAGCTATTGGAGATGTCCGTCTCTATGGTGCCCCGGCCGTCGAAGAAGTCGTCGTACGTCCAGAGCGGATTGAGGCTGATGAACGTCGTCAGCTCCTCGACCAGTGCACCGGGCGCGCCGTACCAACTGAAGCGGTTCATCATCCGCCCGGAGACGATTCCCGTACGGTTCACGAAGCCGCTCGCCGCCACGAAGTCGGGACTGATCCCGGTGAACTGGAAGTGGTTTCCGTACGCGCGTCCCGTGCGATCGGTGAGCGTGAGATCCCACAACGCACCGTTGTCGACCGTGCCGGCGCTCCGGGTTCGCGAGCCGACCACCTGCAGTTGCGAATACCACACCTTCCCCCACACGATGCGAGCGTCGCTGCCCAGCACGCGATTGTAGTCGTTCGCTTCTACCCGGTCGGTGTAGACGAGGCCCACCGTCGAGCTGGGACCCACGTCGCCACGCAGCCGGAGCACGTTGTACACGGGGTTGCTGCCGCTCGCGTCGTTCTTCGCGTCCACCGCACCCAGGTAGGCGATGTTCATCGCGCCCACTTTCCCGGTCAGCTTCGCGCCGGCCACGGGCTGCGCGATGCGGCGCGTGTAGATCAGCCGGTTCGGGGTGTCGTACTGCTCGAGCGCCGCCAGGAAGAAGGGGCGTTTCTCCGGGTAGAAGAGCGCGAAGCGCTCGTTGGCGGTCACCTGTCCCACGTCCGCTTCGACCTGCGAGAAGTCGGGATGCGCGGTGCCCACCGCCATGAGGTTCGGTGTGATTCCCCAGCGCAGCGTGCCGCCGATGTCGGCATCGCTCGTGTAGTGGTAGCCGTCGGCACGCGGCGCGCCGTCCAGGCGCGTGGTGAACTCCGGAGTGAAGTCCATCACCAGTCCGCGGCGCATGTCGGTGAGTCCGGTCAGGGTGCCCGATTGTATCAGGAAGCTGGCGTTCGCGCGGACCGCCGGAGTCCAGGTGTCTTCGTAGCCCGAGTGCTGGACGGTGCGGACGATCTGGAGACCCCAGTTCTGCGGGTTGGAGCTCTGGTAGCGGAGGCTCTTGAACGGTATGCGGACTTCGATCTCGTAGCCGTCCTCCAGCACGCGGCCGCGCGACTGATATACGTAGTCCGGATTGAGGTCGACCGAGCCGCCGGAGCGGCCTCCGGAGTTCTGACCGCCGGCCCCGCCGCCGGAGCCGTCGCTCCTCACGCCATCTTCCTGGACGCCGAGCGGATTCACCGCGAACACGAGCGCGCGTCGGTTGTCGTTGTAGGTGTCGAGGAGGATCTGCACCTTGTCATCGGCATCGATGTTGTCGCGGTCGGCCAGGGTGGCGCGCACGCTTCCGTGCGCCTCCCTGGCGCGGATGCCGAAATAGATCGCGTCGGGCGCATACCAGACCAGGACGCGCGTTTCCTCCTCGGCGGGCCTGCCATCGGACGGGCGGTATTGCGAGAAGCCCGTGAGCAGCGAGGCGCGCTTCCACACGGCCTCGTCCAGCCTTCCGTCGATCACGATCGAGGTGTCGATGCGCGGGATCGTCACGTCGAGCTGTCCGGCGCGGCCATCGTACACCAGTTGCGTATCGGCGGGCACGGATGCGAGCGCGGCCGCCAGAAGGAATACGTCGAGCAAGGATGTTCGGGGGTGAAGTTCGGGTCCGGGGTAATACGTCGCGGAGCGCGCGATCGCTGGGGAGCCGCAAATGTAAATCACGTGCACGCTCCGGGGGTCGGGGTGGCGTCGACCGTCGCCCCGCGCCAAGTTGAATGGACATGTTTCCGCCGGGGCTCCAGCCGGTGTCCGGGTCGATCCGACGTACTCCGCTCTCACTTTCCAGACACGTGCATTCCACTCACATCGAGCCTCGCCGCCTGGCCGGGGCGGCGCTGCTGACTGGCCTCCTGCTGGCCGGTGCCACGGTAAATCCCCTCCATGCGCAGAGCGGCGTGCCGTCGGGCGCGCCCACCGCCAGCTTCCCCGACGCGCTGCGGATCGCCAAGCGCCATCGGGTGGCTGGCCTCGACAATCGGCGCTTCACGCACGACACCTTCTGGCGCGTGGTGGCGCCTTCGCTGAAGTCCGGCGCCCTGCGCGTGGAGGAGCTCGGGAAGTCGATGCAGGGGCGTCCCATCCGCCGCGTCGCCTTCGGCGAGGGGAAGACGAAGGTCCTCATGTGGTCGCAGATGCACGGCGACGAGTCCACCGCCACGATGGCGCTCGCCGACATCTTCAATTATCTGGCGGCTCCGGGGAGCGACGCGCTCCGCGACCGTCTGAAGAAGAACCTCACCGTCGTCTTCATCCCCATGTTGAACCCCGACGGCGCGCAGCTCTTCCAGCGGAGGAACGCGGCCGCCATCGACATCAACCGCGACGCACGGCGTCTCTCCACGCCGGAGGCGCGCATCCTGAAGGCGGAGCAGGAGCGCTTTCGGCCGGACTTCGGCTTCAACCTGCACGACCAGAACGCCCGCACGCGCGTCGGTCCGCGGGGAAAGCAGGCGGGGATCGCGCTCGAGGTGCCGGCGTACTCCGACGCGGGCACCTACAACGACGTGAGGACGCGCGGCCGGCTGGTTGCGGCGACGCTCTCCGACATGTTCCGGTCGCAGATCCCCGGCCGCGTCGCGAAGTACGATGAGACGTTCAACCCGCGCGCCTTCGGCGACAACATGCAGAAGTGGGGCGTGAGCACAGTGCTCATCGAAAGCGGCGCGCTCCCGGACGATCCGCAGAAGCAGAAGCTGAGGATGCTCAATGCCGCGGCGATCCTCGGCGTGCTGGATGCGATCGGCAACGGCAGCTACGCCAACGCGAACCCGGAATCGTACGAATCGCTGGAGAGCAACCACGGCGGCGCGCACAACATGCTCGTGATTGGCGGGAAGCTCGCGCTCCCGGGCGAGGAGCCGATGATCATCGATCTCGCCATCGACTTCGACGATGCGGTTGCCCACCGCGGTCCGCGTCTGCGTGACGCCGGCGACCTGCGCGAGCTCGTGGCCATCGACACCGTGGACGCCAGCGGGCTCTTCATCCACCCGAAAGGGTCGTCGATCGCGCGCGGCGCGGGAGGTGCGCGGCTGGTGCTGGGTGCGCCCGCCTCGTTCGACATCCGGCGCGGTGCCGCGCCGACCAGTGAGCTCGTACGGCACATCGGCACGGCGGCCGCCGGCGCGGGAGGGAGGCGGCGGTGAAGTTGGTGCAGTGGACTGCGCTGCAGCGCTTCTACGCGACAGTCGGGAGCAGCGTCGTAGTGCTGGTCTTTGCCGCACTCACCTATGTGGGGATGAGCAGGCAGCAGGAGATTCAAGAGAGGGCCGACAGGTCCGGCCGAATCATCCGGACCCTGGAGCTCACCCTCTCCAGGATGGCGGACGGCGAAACGGGCCAGCGCGGCTTTCTACTCACCGGGGATGAGCGCTACCTGGGGCCGTACGAGGCGGCCGAGCGCGACGTGCGCGAATACCTCGCGACCCTGGATACGCTCACGCGCGACGACGAGACTCAGCGCGCGCGGCTCGATACTCTCGCGACTCTCTCGAACGCGAAGTTCGACGAGTTGAACCGCTCGCTCATGGTCCGGCGCACCGCCGGGCTGGAGGCGGCGCTCGAACTGGTCGCCACCGACAGCGGCAAGCACCTCATGGACGAGGCTCGGCGCGTCACCAACGAGCTCGAGGAGACGGAGACGGGCCTCCTCCAGGCGCGTCTGGACCGCGAAACGCTCTACGCACGCCAGGTGCGCATCATCCTCGTGCTCGGCAGCGTGCTGGCGGTGGCAGCTTCGCTCCTCACGAACCTGCTTCTGAGCCGCCACGCGCGGGAGCGCGAAACCGCCGCCCGCGAGCTCGATCGGCAGAACGGCAGGCTGCGCGAACAGTCGCTGGAGCTCGAGCTGCAAAACCAGCAGCTTCACGAGCAGGCGCTCGAAATGGAGCTGCAGCAGCAGCACCTGCAGGAGCAGGCCAACGAGCTGGAGTCGCAAACCGAGCAGTTGGAGGAGGCGAACGACGCGCTCCAGAGTGCCGTCGGGGATCTCGAGCGCGAGAGGAGCGCGGCCATGGAGGCGCGCGCGCAGGCGGAGGCGGCCAACGCCGCCAAGAGCGACTTTCTCGCGACCATGAGTCACGAGCTCCGCACGCCGCTCAACGCGATCTCGGGATACGTCGACATCCTCGCGATGGGCATCAGGGGGCCGGTGACCGGACAGCAGGTCGAGGATCTCGACCGCATCCGCAAGAATGGACGGTATCTGCTGGCGCTGATCAACGACATCCTGAACTTCGCCCGGCTCGAGGCGGGGCAGGTGGAGTTCGTGCCGGCCGATGTGGAAGTGCGCGACCTGCTCCTGGGCCTGGAACCGATAGTCGGACCACATATGGCCAAGGCGGGCGTCCGTTATTCCTGCGAGACTGGCGAGCCGGGAGTCCGCGTGCGCGCCGATTACGAGCGCGTGCGGCAGATTCTTCTCAACCTAGTGACCAACGCCGTGAAGTTCACCGCGCCGGGTGGCGGCGTGACCGTGTCATGCCGGGTCGCACCGGACGAGGTGACGTTGAGCGTCACGGACACGGGCCGCGGCATCGCCCGTGGAAAGCTCGAGCGCATCTTCGAGCCGTTCGTGCAGGTGGACCG
Organism: uncultured Gemmatimonadaceae bacterium; assembly: GCA_964616815.1. Classification (GTDB taxonomy): domain Bacteria; phylum Gemmatimonadota; class Gemmatimonadetes; order Gemmatimonadales; family Gemmatimonadaceae; genus JADGGM01. Next base: position 25,679 of record CAZTTY010000059.1, read on the forward strand.
CTATCTCACCAGCGTGAGTCAGCAGGGAGTGGGACTCGGGCTCGCGATCTCCCGCGATCTGGCGCGCAGGATGGGCGGCGACATCACGGCCGAGAGCGAGGTGGGGCAGGGCTCGTGCTTCATGCTGAGCCTGCCCCGCGCGCTCTCGTCGCGCGGGGCTGCGGCGCCCCGGGAAGCGGGCATCGATCCGATGGCCGAAGACGTGCATACATCCGGGCGGAGGGTGTGAACCTGCGACCATACGACCGCCTGGGGACTACTGATGCGAGACGCCTTTCGGAAGTTCGCTGCGAGCACGTCACGCGTGGTTGGCTCGCCATGGATCTTCGTACTTGCGGTCTTCCTCATAGTCGCGTGGGGCGTGAGTGGCCCCGTATTCGGCTTCTCCGACACGTGGCAGCTCGTGATCAATACCACCACCACCATCGTCACTTTCCTGATGGTGTTCCTCATCCAGAACACGCAGAACCGCGATTCTGAGGCGATTCACCTCAAACTGGATGAGCTGATACGCGCCACCCATAGCGCGCGTACCCGGCTGGT
>CAZTTY010000060.1:0-26196 GCA_964616815.1 uncultured Gemmatimonadaceae bacterium
ATCTTCACCGTGATTCTCCCTGTTTTGAGTTCTCGACAAAGATAAGGGCGGGCGGGTTCGGTTCAAGTTATGGAACATCGCGCCACCAGAGCGGCATCGATCGCGCTGACGATACTCGTCGTCGCCGGCGCCGCGCTTCGCATCTATTCATGGGTCGGGAATCCGTCGCTCTGGCTCGACGAGGCCGCGCTCGCCGGAAACATCATCGGCCGGAGTTTCGGCGCGCTGCTGGCGCCTCTCGATGTCCAGCAGGTGGCGCCGGTGGGTTTCCTCTGGCTCGAGAAGTCGGCCGTTACGCTCTTCGGCACCAGCGAAAGGGCGCTCCGCCTCGTGCCGCTGCTCGCGAGCATCGCGTCGCTCCCGCTCTTTGCGCTGGTCGCGCGCCGCTTGCTCCGGCCTATCGCCGCGGCCTTCGCGCTCTCGCTGTTCGCGACCGCCACGCCGCTGCTCTATTTCGCCGCCGAGACGAAGCAGTACTCTCTCGACGTGGCCGTGGCACTCGGTCTCTTCGCGCTGGCCATTTCCAGCGAGCGAGGTGCCCGCCGGGCGCGCAACGCGAGCCACGGCCATGGACATCGCGGCTTTGCTCTGCTCGCGGTGGCTGGCATGCTCGCCCCCTGGTTCTCGCAGCCATCGGTCTTCGCGCTGGGCGGCGTCGCGCTGTATCTCGCCATCCCGTTCTTTCGCGCCAGCGGCGGCGGCGAACGGTGGGCCGTGCTTCGGCGCCTCCTGCCGCTCTTCGCGCTCTGGGCGGTGGGCGGCGGAGCCTCGATCGTGCGTTCGATCCTGCAGATGGATCCGACCACCCGAGCGGCGCTCGACAACTTCTGGAAGAACGGCTTCATGCCGCTCGCCAGCGGCATCGTGGCGTCGGCCGCCTGGCTCGGCAGCACCACGCACGATGTGTTCGGCTGGCTCTTCCCCCCCATCGCGGCGCTCATCACGATCGCTCTCTTCGTGCTCGGCGCGGCGGTACTCATCCGGCGCGGCGACGGCAGCGCATCGCTACTCCTCGCGCCGCTCGCGTTCATGCTCGTCGCCTCGGCGCTGCGGCTCTACCCGGTGAGCTACCGCCTCCTCCTCTTCACCGCGCCGTCGCTGCTTCTCACCGTGGGCGCCGGAGCGGAGTGGCTGATACGCGTCACGCGCTCGCCTTTCGGACGCGGCGCTCCGGCCGAGCGCGGCGCCGCGGCTGTCGCGGCCGGCCGCGGCCCGCTCGTCGCCACCGCAGCGGTCTGCACGGGGCTCGCGCTGGTAGCGCTGCGCAGCGCGATGGCGATCGTGGAGATCCCCTTCTATCGCGAAGAGCTCCGCCCGCTGGTGAGCTACCTCGCGGAGCATCGGCAGAGCCACGACGCCATCTACGTGTACTACGCGGCGTCGCCCGCCTTCGACTATTATGCGGCCCGCGATGGAATTCCCCGCTCCGCCTACCGGCGTGGAAGCTGCTCTCGCGACGACTGGCAGGTGTATCTCTCGGAGCTGGATGAGCTCCGCGGCCGGTCGCGCGTGTGGTTCGTGATGTCGCATCCATTCAGCAGGGCCGGGATACGAGAGGATTCACTCTTCCTCGGATACCTCGCGACGTTGGGAGAGCGCCTCGACTCCGCGAGCGCCGTGGGTGCGGAGCTGCGACTGTACGATCTGGCCGCGCCGCCGCGCACGAGCGCGACGGAGTTCGTCCCGCCGGCGTCGGGCGACAGCTCTCTGGCGCACATCGGCTGCTCCGGGGCCGTCTCGCGTTGACGCGATGCGAGCGCGCCTCGGGGCCCCGCGGGCCCCGAGGGCGCGCGCCAACCCATCCTACGAGGAGCGTCTAGAACGCGCTGAGGCCCGTGATGGCCTGACCCAGCACGAGCGTGTGGATATCGTGCGTCCCCTCGTAGGTGTACACGCTCTCGAGGTTGGCCATGTGCCGCATCGACGCGTACTCGGCGAGGATGCCGTTCGCGCCCAGCAGCCTGCGCGCTTCGCGCGCGATGTCGGTGGCCACATCCACGTTGTTGCGCTTGGCGAGCGACACCTGCTGTGGTGTGAGCTTGCCGGCATCCTTGAGGCGGCCTAGATGCAGCACCAGGAGCTGCCCCTTCACTATCTCGCTGAGCATCTCGGCGAGGCGTGCCTGCTGGAGCTGGAACGCGGCGATCGGCCTGCCGAACATGACGCGGTTGCAAGCGTACGACGACGCCTCCTCGAAACAGGCCATCGCGGCGCCGAGGGCGCCCCACGCGATACCGTAGCGCGCCTGCGTGAGGCACATGAGCGGGCTCTTGAGGCCGCCGCTCTTCGGCAGGATGGCGTTGGCGGGGAGATGGACGTCCTGCATCACGAGCTCGCTCGTGTCCGACGCGCGCAGCGAGAGCTTGCCCTTCTGATCGCGGGCCGTGAAGCCCGGCGCGTCGGTGGGAACGATGAACCCACGGATCGACTTCGGATCCTTGTCATCGTTGGTCTTCGCCCATACGATCGCCACCTGCGCTGTGGATCCGTTGGTGATCCACATCTTGGCACCGTTGAGTATCCAGCTCCCATCGGCCTGCTCGCGCGCCATGGTGATCATCCCGGCCGGATTGGAGCCGTAATCCGGCTCGGTCAGGCCGAAGCAGCCGATCACCTCACCGGAAGCCATCCTGGGGAGGTATTCGCGCTTCTGCTCTTCGCTCCCGAAGGCGAAGATGGGATACATGACGAGCGCGCCCTGCACCGACGCGAAGGAGCGGACTCCCGAGTCGCCGCGCTCGAGCTCCTGCATGATGAGGCCGTAGGCGACGTTGTTGAGCCCCGCACAACCGTACTCCTCCGGGAGATTCGCGCCGAACACGCCGAGCCCGGCGAGATCGGGGATGATCTCCCTGGGGAAGTGGCCCTCGATGTATGCGTCGCCGATGATGGGAAGCACCCGTTCGTCGACGAACTGCCGAACGCTGTCGCGGACGGCGCGCTCCTCTTCGGACAGCGCGCCGTCTATGTCGTAGAAGTCCTGGTTCATGGGGAAGAAAGGTACAAGGGGGCCGGGCATCGCCGCTAGCGGGAACCCTGCTTCCTCCTCCCTTCCCCATCACTCGTGCCGCGCGGCCCTCGACAGCAGCTCGTGCGGCGACACCACGCGGCCCACCTTCGCCGGGCGCAGCTCTCTGCGGGCGTTGGGGGCGATCCCGACCTCCACCGCCTTCGCCCGGAAAGTGGAACCGTGGTCGATTTCGTAGCCGCTTTCCGCCTGCCACTGGTGCACCATCTCGTGCAGCAGGGTATGCAGCACTTCCTCCCAGCCGTGTTTCCGGATGTGCGATCGTCCGATCGCTATTTCCGCCGGCTCGCCGTAGGGCGATTCCGCCGTGTACTGACCGAGCCGCGAGCGCATGCGGCCGGATATTCTGATCCCGATCTCGCTCAGCCGGCCGGCGAAGTGGCGCCTGTTGAAGTGTCTGTGCGCCTTCTCCAGCTCCCTCAGCAGCGCCACATCCTCGCTGCTCGGCCTCCCCGGCCGCCGCACGGGCGCCCGGACCCGCGCGTTCACCGGGTAGCTCAGGATGACTCTCTGCGCCGCGCGCCGCTCGGTGCGCGTTCTGGCGTTCACGAAGATGGCGATCGCCCGCAGAACCTCCGGCGGAGCTCCCGTGTACGCCCGGTGCACGCGGAGCTCCCTGCCGCCGAAGCTCACCATCACCGCGCGATTTCGGGTGAGCCTGCAGCGCGTGATGCCACGCAGGCCGAGGCGGCGCAGCCGCTCCAGAAGCTGCTCGGCGTTCGCGATGGGGCCTTCGAGCTGAAGCTGAAGCTGCGAAGGGTCGTCACGCGCCGCCGGCCGCCGGCCGCGCTTCACCGCGCGAATCTCCGCACCGGACCTTCGCCGAAGCCGTTCTCGGCCCCGGCCCAGATGTGCGTGGTCACCACTATCTCATCGGGCGCGAGGTCGATCGCGTTGAAGGATGACGGCCGCCCTCCGCGCGAACGGTTGGAGACCGTGCCGGCCGTCGAGATCACCGTCCCGCGGCGCGTGTGCTCCACGTAGTGGATCGCCTCCTGGTGATCGTGGCCGCACATGACGAGGTCCACACCGAGCTCCGCGAAGGCGTCCAGCACGCGTCCGATCTTCACCAGTCCGTGTCGCTGCGAAAGCTCGCCGCGCATCGGGTTGTGGTGCATCACGATCGCTCGCACATCGTCGGCCGGCGAGCGCTCGAACTTCTCCCGGGCGCGCTCGACCTGCGCGCGGCTCAGCGCGCCCACCACTCCTATGTCGCGCACGTTCCAGGTGAGGGTGTACGGCATGACACCGTGCGCCGTGTTGAGCCCCACGAAGGTGGCGCCCGGAACGCGCAGCACCGGCTCCAGCTCGGGTGAGATGTACGATTCGTAGTTCGTGTAGCGAGTACCGAGGCTGCCCACCCCCAGCGGCGCCCTCCACCACTTCACGTCGTGGTTGCCGGGCACCACGATCGTCCGGCTCACCTTCGCGGCATCGCGGATGAAGGCGCGCGCGCGCTGGAACTCCCCGGGCCGTGCACGCTGCGAGAGATCGCCCGATATGACCACCACGTCGAAACCACGCTCCTGGATGAACTCCTCTATCGCATCGACCTGCGCGGGAACGGCGGGCTCGCCGAAGTGCAGGTCGGAGACGTGGAGCACGGTGGTCACTCCAACCCCGCGATGACCGCGTCGGCGAACTCCTGCGTGCCGGCCGTTCCTCCCAGGTCACGGGTAACCGACTTCCCTTCGCGCACCACCCGCTCCAGCGACTCCCGTATCCGCATGGCGCACGCTCCGTGCCCGAGGTGCTCGAGCATCATGCACGCGGCGAGTATCTGCGCGCCCGGGTTGGCGAGACCCTTCCCGGCGATGTCCGGCGCCGTCCCATGCACCGCCTCGAAGATCGCCGCCCCCTCGCCTATGTTCGCCCCCGGCGCGAGGCCGAGTCCGCCGATCAGGCCGGCGATCTCATCCGAGAGGATGTCGCCGAACATGTTGGTGGTCACGACCACGTCGAAGCGCTCGGGATGCAGGATGAGCTGCATCGCCATCGCGTCGATGATCCGCTCCTCGAACTCCACGCGGCCGGCGTACTCCGCCGCCACGAGCCGTCCCGTTTCGAGGAAGAGGCCGCCGGTGAGCTTCAGAATGTTGGCCTTGTGCACCAGAGTCACCTTCCGCCGCCCGCGCGAGAGCGCGTACTCGAAGGCGTACCGGATGACCCGTTCCGAGCCGGCCCGCGTGACGATGGCCACCGACTCGGCCGCCGCCTGCTCGTCGCCCGCGATCTTCACGTAGTGCTCGATGCCGCTGTAGAGCCCCTCGGTGTTCTCGCGGATGAGCACGATGTCCACGTTCTCGTAGCGGCCGCCCGAGGCCATCGTGCGCGATGGACGGACGTTGGCGTACAGGTCGAAGCGGAGCCGCAGCGCCACGTTGACGCTCCGGTAGCCGCCTCCGATCGGTGTAGCGAGCGGCCCCTTGAGCGCCACCCTGGTGCGGGCGATCGAGTCGACGGTGGTTTCGGGCAGTGGATCGCCGGTCGCTTCGACGGCGGCCACACCGGCCGTCTGACGCTCCCAGACGATTTCCGCTCCGGCGGCGTCGAGGATCCTGAGGGTAGCATCGGTGATTTCCGGCCCGATGCCGTCGCCGGGTATCAGCGTGACTGTATTGGCCATCTCGTTCGATGTCGAATCAACGTTTCGCGATCAGATCCGCCAGATGTTCGGCGACGCTCGCGGCGAGTGCTGGTGTGAAGGATGGATGGGGATCGCTCGAGACGTCCGCCATCCAGACTATCCGGGAGCGCCGCGCGTCGACGAGTGCGATGCGCAGCACCGCGTACCCGAGCGGCCGCGCCGCATCGCCGCCGGCGGAGGCACCGCCCGCCGCACCGGCCGACGATGCGGCCCCGTTCGCATCGGGATCGACCGCCTCGAAGCGAACTTCTACCGGGTACAACAGGTACTGTGCGCCGTCCTGCAGCGCCACGAGCGACCTCACCTGTGAGGCGAACGGCTCGGGCAGCCGCTCGGGCGGCTTCTCGAGCGGCGGCCGCAGCCAGTCCGCCGAGATGTCGTGCGGATCCACCGCGAATCCCGGATTCCGACGCACCGATCGCACGATGGCCGGCGGCAGGATCCACTGCTTGTCCACGCCACGCTGCCGCAGCGCGAAGGCGATCTCGGCATCCACGTCGCCGAGGTAGCGATCCGGATCGGCGATCCGGGCGCTCCAGCCGAGCGATCCGTCGCCGCCCACGAAGCGCACGGGCAGCACCAGCACCGGCCGCGACGCGAAGGGCGCGAGCGGGCGGGGCGAGGCAGGGTCCGCCTGGGCAGCCGCGCTGGACTGGCCGGCGCATCCCAGCGCTGCGACGATTGCTGCGGCACGGATTGCGGCTTTATAGCTCACGGTATTCGGTCCTCGGTGGCAGGGGAGAAGTTAGTCGGGAGGGCTGCGGTGAACCAAATGGCCGGGTATGGCGGCGAGCGCGGGCCACGCAGATCATTGCGGAGACGCCGTCCGAAAAAGAGTGTTTCACGAGTGCGCCGAGACTCGTCCTCCCACTGAAGACGCCTTCTTCCCGCCTCCGGTAAATCGAAGACAATGCGAATCTCGAAGGGGAGCTCCCTGAGATGGCTGCCGGCGCCAGTCGGCATCGCGCTCGCCCTCATCCTCCTGCCACTGCCCTCGCTGAAGGCCCAGGATACCACGGCCCGCATCGATACGATCGCGAGCAGCGCGGACGGAGGTCCTCCTCGCCCCGGCACGACAGCCCCGCCGCAGGAATCGCATCGACCCGCACACCGGACCATCACCCCCGACTCCGTGGACCGGGCTCCGATCACCTCCATATCCGATCTCCTGCAGGGTCGCATACCGGGACTCTCCGTACAGCGCGCCAGCGGAGCGAGCGGCTCGGCATCGCGCATCCGGCTCCGAGGGCTCAGGAGCACGCTGGCATCCAGCACCCCGCTGCTCATCGTGGACGGCCTGCGAGTGGACATGGCGGGGCCGGCGTGGCCGGGCTGGTCGGGCTTCGGCGCCAACCCCGGCGACCAATGGAGCTCGCAGCTCGATGCACTCGATCCGGAAAACGTGGAGCGCATCGAGGTATTCGGCGGCCCCGCCACCGCCGCGCGGTACGGGTTCGGAGCGGCGGCCGGTGCGATAGTGGTCACCACGCGACGAGGCGCCGGAGACGGTCTTCACTGGGCCGCGCACGCCTCGTCCGGTGCCATCGAGCAGCGCGGCGACTTCCCCTGGAGTTTCGACCAGCGCGGCATCGACGCGGTGACCGGAGCACACATCGACTACTGTGGCGTGGAGCTGCAGGCGTGGGAGCGCTGCACCGCCCTTCCCGATTCGCTGCTGCGCTCGAACGTGCTCGCCACCGCGGCTCCGTTCAGAACCGGAGTCCGATCCGGGCTCGGAATCAACGGGAGCGCCGGCGGCGAGCTCGGCTCCATCTACATCGCCACCGACATCGCGAATGAATCCGGTACCGTGCCGACGAACGATGCGAGGCGGAGACACGTTCTGGGACATGGTGTGATACATCCCTTCCGCTCGCTCGCGATCGGTGCCCGAGCGGGATACAGCCGCGCGTCGCTCTCCGGCTGGCGGCCGGGCGGGGAGAACCTCTTCTCCAGCGCGCTGCTCGGCGGTCCGGACGATCCCGATGGATACGGAGTCTCGCCGGACACGATCGCGATGCTGTCCGTCTCCAGGGGCGCCAGACGCTTCATCTTCGGCGGCACGGCGACATGGGAGCCCGCTCGATGGCTGCGGGTCAGCGGCGCGCTGGGCGAAGACCGTAACGACTGGGTGGACGATGAGCATCCCCCGGCATACAGCTTCGCGCCCGGCACGAGGCATTGGAACCGCACCAGCTATTACGAGCACCTCGAGACCGCGCGCCTCGGAGCTTCCTCGTCGTGGCAGATCGGCAACGCGCTTCGCGCCACGCCGAGCATCGGCTGGGACAGAGTGGAGAAAAAGATGCTCGGAAACCGTCGGTGGTCGATCGACGACCCCTCTGCGGCGGGCCTCACATCGTACAGCGGGTTCGCGAGAAACCTGCGCGTGGAAGGGCTCGCGGGGCGTGTGGATCTGACGTGGAGAAACAGCGTCGCGCTGGGCGGTGGCGTGCGACGCGAAAAGAGTCGGTGGTTCGACGATGAGGCCACGTATCGCATGGTCGATGCATCGTGGGCGCTGTCCGCGGAGCCGTGGTTTCCGCACCCCGGCTTTCTCGATGTGCTCCGCGTACGCGCATCGTACGGCGAGGCGGGCCAGTCGCGCACGCTGTTATCCAACGACATGATCCTCCTGCCCGACGACCCGGACGACCCCACGAGAGTGCATCAACCCAGCTCCAGCGAGACGGAGCTCGGTGTGGACATGGAAGCGTGGCACCGTCGCATTGCCCTCTCCATCACTCACTACGACGGCCGAAGTGACGCGTGGTACGATCTCTTTTACACGCAGTACATTCGCCACCCCGGCACCATCCACAGCAGAGGGGTGGAGATGGCACTTTCGGCGAGCATCGTGGAAGCGGGATCCATCTCGGCCGGCCTCGATGTCGCGGCGGCATTCCCGCGTACGCGCTACAGCGGCTATCCTCACGGCGTGTCGCAATGGCAGAGAGTCGAGTCGGGGTATCCTGTCGGCGGCTACTGGACGTATCCGATACTCGGTTACACGGACCTCGATCAGGACGGCGTCATAAGTACCAGGGGCTGCTCTTCCGGCGAGTTCCCGACCCGCTCGAGCTGCGAGGTGGCACTCGGACGTCTGTCGTACGTCGGATCGCCCACTCCCACCAGAGAGCTCTCACTCAGGCCACGCATCTCGGCACATCGCGTAACGCTGTCGGCACTGTTCGACTACCGCGGTGGCCACGAGCTCTTCAATGCGACCGATTATTTCCGCTGCTCCAATTCGTGCGGCGCCAGCCAGGACCGCCGCGCTTCGCACGGCGAGCAGGCGCGAGTTGCCGCGTTGGCGCTCGGCTCGATGGACGGTTTCATCGAAGACGCCGCCTTCTGGAAGCTTCGCGAGCTCTCGGCCGCCTTCGCGATGCCGGGCCGCTGGGCCGCGGCGCTGGGTGCGAAGCGACTCTCTCTGGCGCTGGCGGCCCGCAACCTGGCCACGTGGACGCGATATGGTGGGCTCGACCCCGAGGTCAACACGGCCCCGTACGAGTCGTTGGGATCCTACGACCTGTTCGCGCAGCCCCAGGTTCGCTACCTCCTCATGCGTGTGGACATCGGCTGGTGACGCCGTCGCAGATGGCCGTGGAATGACAGCGAACGATGATGGAGCGACGGTCGGGCGCGCGAAGGCGTCCGCGGCAGCGCGAGGATGGCTCTGACGCGCGAGTGGTCGCCGGCGTAGTATAGGGCACCTTCGAACTCTCGACACATTCCGAATGCGACTCACTGCCCTCTCCGTCCTGGCGCTCGGCATGCTCGCGGCGCCGGCCCACACCCAGCAATCGACTCCGGCGCAGGCGCCCTCTTCCGGCGGCGAACCGGCCGCCCCGGCCAGCGTCAAAGCGTTCGATTTCTCGATCGCGAACATCATGCGCGGCCCTGAGATCTACGGACGCCCGCCGGAGCGCGTCCGGTGGACTCCGGACAGCCGCTGGATCTATTTCAACTGGAACCCGCCCGGCACCGACTGGCGCGAAGACGTCCAGCCGTATCGCGTGCGCGCCCGGGCCGGATCGAAGCCCGAGGCCGTGGACCCGGCCGCGATGGACTCCGTGGGGCCGCTGCTGCAGGAGGGGAGCGAATCGCGCGACCACCGCCTGAGAGCAGTCGGCTACCGCGGCGACGTCTACCTCGTCGACACGCGGAGCTCCACCGCGCGCCGGCTGACGAACACGCGGACGCTGGAGAGCGAACCGCGCATCTCCCCCGACGGACGCACGATCTACTTCGTGCGCGATGACAACGTGTTCTCGCTCGACCCGTCGAGCGGCGCGACCGCGCAGCTCACCGACATCCGGAAGGGCCCGAAGCCGAAAACCGAGGAGCAGAAGCGGAAGGATGAGAGCGCGCAGCGCCGAGCGCTCGAGGCCGATCAGCGAAAGCTCTTCGAAGTGGTCCGCGACCAGTACCGCGCCGACAGCATCGACAAGGCGCGCGAGGCCCGTCGCGATTCTCTGTATCCCGCGCCGCTCTACCTGGAGAAGGACGAGCGCGTGCAGAGCGTGGACGTCTCGCCCGATGGGCGCGCCATGATCCTGAGCACGCGCATTCCGGCGGAGAAGGGGCGGGAGACTTCGGTCCCCCAGTGGGTGACGAAGAGCGGCTACGTGGAGGATCGCGGAGCCCGGGAGAAAGTGGGCGACGAACAGGACGGCGGACGCGTGGCGTACGTAGACCTGGGAAGCGGCGACGCACACTGGCTGCAGGTCATCCCGGACGACACACTGCACTCGCCGGCCATGGCACAGGTGCTCGGCTGGAACGAGACGGGGGACGCCGCGCTCATCTTCGCCGTTCCGCGCGACTTCAAGACGCGCTACCTGCAGACCGTGAGCGGCGATGCGGGGCGGCTGAAAGTAGTCGACGTGCTGCGCGACACCGCCTGGGTGGGCGGCCCATGCTTCGGATGCGGCGGTTGGTACGACGGGGGCCGGCGCTTCTGGTTCGTCTCGGAAGCGGACGGCTGGGCGCACATATACACCATGGCCGCCGATGGCGGCGATCGCAGGCAGCTCACCAGCGGCGAATGGGAAGTGGACGAGGCACGGGTGTCGAACGATGGCCGCTGGTTCTACTTCCAGAGCAGCGAAGTGTCGCCCTTCGAGCGGCACTTCTATAGGATGTCGGTGAATGGCGGGAAGCGCGAACGGATCACGACCGCGAAAGGTGGACACGACGTCATCGTGTCGCCCGACGGGAAGTTGCTCGCCGATGTGTATTCATCGTCGAACCGGCCGCCGGACATCTTCGTGATGTCGTTCGCCGCGGGCGCGAAGATGTCGCGCCTCACCACATCGCCCACTGAGGACTGGCTCTCCTTCCCGTGGCTCGACCCCGAGATCGTGATGATCCCGGCCTCCGATGGAGTGCAGGTGCCGGCGCGGATCTACCGGCCATCAGAAATGGGGGCGGAGCCCAACGGCGCCGCGGTGATATTCGTGCACGGCGCAGGCTACCTGCACAACGTGGTGAACTATTGGTCGCCCTACCCGCGCGAGTACATGTTCAATCATTACCTCGCTTCCAAGGGGTACGTGGTGCTCGACGCCGACTACCGCGGCTCCGCCGGCTACGGCCGCGATTGGCGCGTGGCGATCTACCGCCACATGGGCGGACGCGACCTGCAGGACGAGGTGGACGCGTCACGCTACCTCGAAGACGAATTCGGCATCCCGCCGGAGCGCGTCGGGATCTACGGAGGCAGCTACGGCGGGTTCATGACGTTGATGGCGCTGTTCACCGAACCGAAGCGCTTCGGCGCCGGCGCCGCCCTCCGCTCGGTCACCGACTGGGCTCACTACAACCACTGGTACACGTCGCGCATCCTGAATCTTCCGCAGGACGACAGTCTAGCGTACCGCCAGTCGTCGCCGATCTACTTTGCGGAGGGGCTGGAAGACCCGCTGCTGATGGCTCACGGGATGGTGGACAACAATGTCGAGTTCCAGGACATCGTCAGGCTGACGCAGCGCCTCATCGAGCTGGGCAAGACCGACTGGACGCTCGCCCCCTACCCGGTGGAAAGCCACGCCTTCGTTCGCCCCTCCTCGTGGACCGACGAATACACCCGCATCTTCGACCTCTTCGAACGGGAGATCGGGGTGCCGTAAAAGAACTACAAGAGGGAGAGCTGCCGAGATTGGGGGAACTGCTCCCGCGGGTAGAGCTCTACCGCCGGGAGCAGTTCCCCCAAATCACACTTCGCTTTCCTTGCAAAGATCTTTCAAAGGAGACAAGGAGCTTGCATTGAGGGCAGTTCTCCTTGTCTCCTTGCCCCTCTCGGAAGTTCTCCCTTTTGCCGTTCCTCAAGGCGCCACCGCGATCCCCCAGGGCGATTTGCCGGCGGGAACGCGCTCGAGAACACGCTGCTCGGCGGCATCGATGATGGAAACCGAACCGTCGGGGCCGTTGGCCGTGTAGATTCGGGAGCCATCGGGGCTCACACCGACGCCCCACGGGCGTTCACCCACCTCGAACGTGGCGATCACCGAGTCCACGCCGGTATCGATCACCGACATGGTCTTTCCACGGCCGTTCGTGACGTACACGAACTTGCCGTTGGGCGAGACGACGGAGCCCATAGGCTTGGCGCCGGCTCCGGGGATCTGGATCTTCTTCAGCACCCGATGCTCCTTCGCATCCACCACCATCACGGCGCTGTCCAGCTCCGCCGGGACGTACGCCTTGTTCCCGTCGATCGTGAAAGCCACGGAGCGCGGGCGCTTCGCCACCTTGATCGTAGCCACCACCGTGTTGGTAGCCGTGTTGATCACGGTGACGGTTCCCTCCTCCTCGCTGGTCACCCACACCTCGCTGCCGTCGGGGTTGGTCTCCACACCCTCCGGCTCCTCACCCACCTTCACCGTCGCCACGATCTCGCCGCTCGGCACATCCACGACCGTGGCAGTCCCGGCGTCCTCGTTCGACACGTAGACTCGCTTCCCGTCGCCGCTGATGTCGAAGCTCTCGGGATCGCTGCCGCCGGGGAGCCTGCGCACTTCCTTCGTGGCGAGATCCACCACGGCGATCCCGTCCTTCGACCGATCCGGCGGCGGCAGCTTCGACTCATCCACGTTCGGGCCGCCGCGCGGCGAGCCGCTCACCGCGACGATGAGGCTCTCGCCATCATCGCTGAGTCGAATCCCGCGCGGACGCTGTCCCGCGTAGAAGACGTCCACCACGCTGTCGCGCCCCGCATCGATCACGTAGATGCTGTCGCCCCACTCGTCCGACGTGTACACGAGCGGGCCGCTCACCGGCTGAGAAGCCGCGCTCTCCGCCGTATCGGACGCGCCGGATCCCCGCTCGCCCCCGCCGCACGCCGTCGCGCCGACGACGAGAACCAGCGCCGCGGCCACCCTTCCAGCTCGCACTTCCATCCCTCTCATCGCACTCTCCTCCGGTTCGTCGCTCGCCTCGTTATCCGGCCAATCCCATCCCCCATCTCGCCAGCGCCGTCGGGAGGCCGCCGTACGACAACAGATCATCATGGAACGAAGACAGGGAAAACTCGCTCCCCCGCGCGCGACGTGCATCCTCGCGCAGACGAAGGATGTCACGGCGGCCCACGGCGTAGCAGAGCTGGTACGTGGGATATGCGCAGTACCGGGCCACCTCGGCAGCGGCGGCTGCGTCGCTGAAGCCCAGCTCGTCACGCAGCATGCGTGCCGCCTCGGCCACCGGCATCTTCAGCGTGTGCAGCCGCACGTCGAGTATCACACGGAGCGCGCGCCAGAGCAGGTGGTGCGCGTGGAAGAGACGCTCGCCCGGGGTGGAGAGAAAGCCTTCCTCCGCCATGAGGGACTCGCAGTAGAGCGCCCACCCCTCGCGCGCGGCCGGAGTGGCCAGCACCCGGCGCATCACACCGGGCAGCCGGTTCGCCACGGTGATCTGCTGGTGATGGCCCGGAACGCCCTCGTGCAGCACCGTGCTCGCCCGCTCCGGGCGACTTTCGACGCGACGCGTTTCGCCGGCCGCCGGAAGCGTGACGAAGAAGCGGCCGCGCTGCTCCGCCTCGAACGCGCCCGGCCCCTGGTAGGCCGCGAACGGGATCATCATGCGGAGAAAACCCGGTGTATGCTCCGCCTCCACCGGTGCCTCGGTCACCGTCATGAGACCGTGCGCCACGGTGAAGTCGCGCGCCGCGCTCAGCGCATCGCAGTACTCATCCATGGCGGTCCCGTTCGCCGGCACATCCTCGCCGAGACCCGCGAGCACATCGCGCCAGGCGGCGCCCGGCTCGATCTCCCGCGCGATCCGTTCGAGCTCCGCGATCGCCTCGCCCCGAAGCTGCTCCCCGTAGCGCAGCAGCTCGTCCGCGCCGTCGCGGATCATGTGCGCGGTGTGCAGCTTCCGATCGAACAGCTCGCGGCCGATCGCGAAGTTCTCCCCGGCATCCTCCTCCATGAGCGCCAGCGCATCGTTGAACTCGAGCAGCGCCTTCACCGCCGCTTCGCGCGCCTCGGCGTACTCGGAGGGGTCGAGCACGGAAGTGTCCACCGCGCCACCGTCCAGGCCATCGCGCACGAGCGCCACGCCGCCGGGAATCATCGAGCTCCCGAGCGCGATGAGCGGACGCGCGGGCTCGGTCAGCGCGTCGATCGCGCGGATGAGAAACTCCGGGAGGGCGTGCAGTCGCTGCAGAAGCTGCACGGCCCGTCGCGCCGGATCCTGCCGCCCGCGCGCGAGGAGCAGATGCAGCCCGTTGAGCGCATGCGAGATGTGAAAGGCGGGGTTGAAGGCGAAGGGTCGCTCGCGCTCGAATACGAGGATCCAGTGCCTCGCGTCGTGCAGCGCCGCCGTGCGGTCGATCTCCTCGTCGAGCGTGGCAGCCTCCACCTCCTCCAGCGCAGCCGTGTAGCTGCGCAGCGCCGCGAGCTGCTCGCGCACGGAGTTCGCGTCGTAGTGCGCGAACTCGCCCGCGAGCTCGTGCAGACCCGCGAAGGTAGCCTCCACCGGATCCAGTCTCCAGCGGAGGTCGAGATAGCCGGCGAGAACGTCGGCCAGCGGAAGACTCACGCGTCGGCCGGTGCGCGCTCCGCTGCGCGCTGGAAGTCGCGAACCATCTCGTGCAGCTCCTCGTCGCGCAGCACGCGGCTCAGTCGCTTGGCCGCGTCGAAGACGTGCTGGCAGAGCGACTGGTCCGTGGAGTCGAAGCCGTTCTCATCCAGCCAGTAGCGCACGTTGGAAAGTCCCGACAGCGGCGAGATCTCGATGCGCTGTACGAGTCCGAAGTCGCCCGCCGGCACGCCGGAGTAGATCCGGTCCGCCAGCCAGGCGTGTCCCTTCCGGCGCGCCTTGATGATCGCCGCCGCGTGGACTCCCGTCCCGGTTCGGAACGCATCGTCGCCCAGTACCGGATAACTCGCCGGCACGGGTACTCCGCACGCGCGCGAGGCGAGCATGGAGTACTCGGGCAGCCGCGAAAGATCGTGGTCGTGGGCGCCGAGCAGCTTGAGGTTGATGAGAAGCAGATCCATCTCCGCGTTCCCGACGCGCTCGCCGATGCCGAGGGCCGTGCCGTGCACCCGGTCCACGCCCTCCTCGATGGCTGCCAGGCAGTTGGCCAGGCCGAGGCCGCGGTCGCGGTGCCCGTGCCAGTCGATCTTCACATCTTCACCGCTCGGTTCCACGATCTCGCTTCGGACGAAACGCACCAGCGCGCGCACGCCGGACGGCGTGGCGTGGCCCACCGTGTCTGCCAGGCAAAGTCGCCTCGCCCCCCACCTTATCGCGTTGCCGTAGAGCGCCGCGAGCGTTTCGGGATCGGCGCGCGTGGTATCCTCGGTAACGAACATCACCGGTAGCCCCTCGCGCACGGCGAAAGTGACCGCCTCCTCGCTCACGAAGAGCATCCGCTCGAGCGTCCAGTCTTCCGCGTAGCGGCGGATCGGCGAGGAGCCGATGAAAGTGGCGGCCTCTATCGGGATGCCGGCCGCCTGAGCGATGCGCGCTATCGGCTCCACATCGCTCACGACGGTGCGCGCGGCGCAGTTGGGCGCGAGCGGCAGGCGCGCGTCGGCGATCTCGCGGGCCAGCGCCAAGGCATCGTCGCCCGCCCGGCCGCCGGCGCCTGGAAGGCCGATGTCGGCTGCCGCGATCCCGAGCTCCACCATCAGGTGGATCAGGCGCAGCTTGTCCTCGAGCGCGGGGTTCGTCACGGACGGGCACTGCAGGCCGTCACGCAGCGTCTCGTCGTTCAGATCCACGCGGCAGGCGGACCAGTCGAATCCGCCCTCCCGAACGTTCCAATCGTGGATGAGATCGTGCTCTTGCATGTCTGGACGGAGCGGGAGTATGGCCTCGCGCGGCAGATGCTTCATGGAATGTATACCCCGAACGGGGGGTGACAATATGGCGCGGCTTCCCGGCCGCACTTGCGCTTCCGCGCTCGACTGGTCTATTGAGGGCAATGCAGACTACCGACCGAAGCTTCGCGGAGCTGTGGCAGAGCGCCGGGCTGGAGGAAGCTCGCCGCGCGCTCGCCGCTCTGGATGAGGAGATCCTGGCGAACCAGATCGCCATCACCCGCGTGGCCGCTCCGTCGGGCGCCGAACACGATAGGGCGCGATGGATGGCGGAGCGCTTCGCCGAGCTGGGTATCGCCGATGTCACGATCGACGAGGCCGGCAACGTCACGGCGCGGCGGCCCGGCGCGGGCGGCGCTGCGGATCCGGCCGACGATGACGTCCGGCCGGTAGTGGTGTGCGCCCACCTGGACACGGTCTTTCCCGCGGACACGCCGCTGGTGGTGCACCGGTCGGGACGGCGGCTGCGCGGCCCCGGCATAGGAGACAACAGCCGCGGGCTCGCCGTGATGCTCGCCCTGGCACGCGTGCTCGACGGCCGCACGATTCGCACCCGGTCGCCCGTGGATTTCGTGTGTACGACGGGTGAGGAGGGCGCCGGGGATCTCCGCGGCGCGAAAGCTCTCTTCGCCGGCGCGGCGCGCCACGCCAGGGCGGCCATCGCGCTCGACGGCGCCGGCGACGAGCGCATCGTCCACCGCGCACTCGGCTCCCTGCGCT
This sequence comes from uncultured Gemmatimonadaceae bacterium, assembly GCA_964616815.1. Taxonomy (GTDB): domain Bacteria; phylum Gemmatimonadota; class Gemmatimonadetes; order Gemmatimonadales; family Gemmatimonadaceae; genus JADGGM01. The sequence goes on from CAZTTY010000060.1 coordinate 16,727, forward strand.
ACCGCATCGAATTCCACGGACGCGGCGGGCACAGTTGGACTTCCTACGGCGTCCCCAATCCGGTGCACGCGGCGGCCATCGCGGCCGCGAGCGTGGCACGCGCGCCCATCCCCGCCGAGCCTCGGACCACGCTGAGCGTCGTGCGCACGGGCGGCGGACTCTCGCTCAATTCCATTCCGGAAAGCGCGTGGCTGGAGGTGGACCTGCGCTCGGTATCGCCCGCGATGCTGCGGGAGCACGACGCGGCGCTGCGCGAGATGGTGCGCGCGGCCACCCTCGACGAGAACTCGCGCCGCGCGCACGGTACGCCGCCATTGACCGATACGATGACGCTGGTAGGCGACCGACCCAGCGGAGAGACTCCCATGGATCACCCGCTGGTGGAGCTCGCCATGGAAGCCACCCGCTCGATCGGACGCGCGCCGGAGCTCGCCACGGCTTCCACCGACGCGAACGTGCCCATCAGCCTCGGCATCCCCGCGATAGCGATAGGCGCCGGCGGCCGCGGTGGAGATGCGCACACCGAAGCCGAGTGGTTCGACAACACCGACGCCCAGGCAGGCGTCGTCCGGGCGCTCCGGATCATCGTCGGCGCGGCGATGACGGGGTAAACGACGGGGTCGATTACCCGACCCCATCGTTTACCCCGCCGTCACCCCGAGCGGACCTCGGAGTGGTCTCCCACCGTCACCGAGCCTTTCACACCCTCCAGAACCACCTCGTCACCCACGAGCGACTCGCGCAGCGTGGAGTCGGTGATCGTGGAACGCTCGCCGATCACGGAATCTCGAATCTCGGAATTCCGCACCACGGTTCCGGCGCCGATCGACACGTTCGGACCGACAGTCGCGTGCTCCAGTATCGCGTCGTCGTGGATGTAGACGGGGTCGAAGATGCGCGAGCTCCCGGCGGAGCCCGGCCGGTGCGCGCGCCCCTTCTGAAGCATCACGCGGTTGGTATCGAGAAGCGTGTCCAGCTTCCCGGCGTCGTACCAGCCGGCCACGTCCACGACCTGGATACGTGCGCCGTGGTCGATCATGTACTGGAAAGCGTCCGTGAGGTAGTACTCCCCCTTGTTGGGCGCCTGGCGCATCACGTGGTCGATCCCCTCGTAGAGCAGCTTCCAGTTGCGCACGTAGTAGAGGCCGATGTTCGCCCGCTTCGAGATCGGTTCCGACGGCTTCTCGACGATCCTGCGCATGTTGCCGGCGTCGTCCGTCACCACCACGCCGAAGCGCTGGTAGTCCTCCACTTCCTTGACCCAGATGATACCGTCGGCATCGCTCTTCTCGATGATGGATAGGTCCGCGTCGAAGATGGTGTCGACGAAGATGATGAGCACCGGCTCGTCGACGTACGGGCGCGCCAGCTCCACCGCGCTCGCGGTACCGTTCTGTACCACCTGCTCCACGAACACCGAAGGGAAGTCGTAGTGCTTCCGCACGTACTCTTCCACGCGCTCCTTGAGGTGGCCGGTGACGTACACTATCTGCTCCACGCCGCCGAGGCGCTGCAGGTCGTCGAGGATGTACGACATTACCGGCTTGCCGGCCACCTCGAGGAGCGGCTTCGGAGTGACGTGCGTGTGCGGACGCAGACGCGTCCCCTTCCCCGCGAGCGGTATTATGACCTTCATGGTGCGCTGGTTCCCTCCCGTCCGTATCGATCGCTGAGTCGTACGACGTCGTCCAGATCGGGCGTGGATGCCTCGAGGACGTCGCAGTCGGTCACGGCTTCCATGTAATGCACGGTGCCAGGCGTGATGCGGAACGCCTCGCCGACTTTCAATTTCATGTCACGCATCTCCCCGTCTACCTTCACCCAGTAGATCAGCTCACCGGAAAGCAGGTACACGGTCTCGTCCTTGCGCTCGTGATACTGTACCGACAGCGCATGGCCCGCCTCTATGTGCAGCACTTTCCCCACGTATCTGTCGGTGTGCGCCCAGATGGTCTCGTGTCCCCACGGTTTGGGAACTGTCTTCACCTCTGCTCGGCCACTCATCCGCTCTCCCGCCAAGGTTCATCCGAAGCGAACGTCCGGGACCCGGACGCTCAGAAGAATTCTCCGAGCGATACCACCCAGTTCACGCTTCCCGCGTCGTTCCCGCGCACCGGGTCGCGCGTCCAGAGCGGGAAGTCTACGCGTATCGTATAGCTCTGATCGTACAGCGATCCGCGCAGCGTGGCGCCGAGCCCCGCATCTCCCAGGAACCTGGCGTCCATGCCAGGCGCATCGAGCGTTCCCCAGCCCAGATCCGTGAACGCCGACACGGATACGGTCGGCCACGGCGAGCGGGCCCGCGACGCGTATACCACCCGTGAAAGCTGCGCATTCGCCGCCGCGATGTTCTTCACGCGGAGCAGCGGCGAATAGCCGCGGAGTCCAGCGTCACCGGGTGTCGTGTAATGCACATCGCTACGAGCAAGCGGCGCGCCACGACCGCGAAGCAGATGGTTGCCGAACGTCTCGGTGGGGCCCAGCGACGAGAGCCCGATGGACCTCTGGCGCGGCGCGTCGTGGCTCGCCCCGGCAAAGAGCCGGAGCGTGGCACTGTTGAACGAGCGCGCACCGAAGCTCTTCACCTTGCGTCCCTCGATCTGGACGCGACCGAAGCCGCGCGAATCCCCGCCGGTGCGGGGATCCACGACCCCGCCCGCGACGAAGGCGCGAGCCGAGAGCCCCTCCGGCCGCGGCGCGCTCCAGCGATACTCGGCGCTGGCATCCAGCACACGCGCGTCCTCCCACCGGAAGGGATCGACCCACGACGTGTCGTAGGGCAGCGTGGCGGTGAGCGCGAGAGTCAGAAAACGGCGCTGCCCGTTGGCCAGCGGGAACTGACTCCGATCCCAGCTCTTCGCCACGCGCAGCTTCCCCACCCCATCCAGCATCCAGATACCGGCGTCGAGCCCCATCGCGGGACGGTGCGCGAAGGGAAGCGTCGGATTCCGCGTGGTGAGCCACCCCTGAACCCGGCCTCGGCCGCTCTCGCTCGACTCCGGCCCGCGCACCGGCAGCGCGATTCCCACTTCCCACCTGTCCAGCCATCCCTGGTAATTCGTGCGAAGGCGCAGCGCCGGCGTCACGCCGCCCGGGTCCGTATACCATGCGAGCGGGGCGATCGCCACGATCTCGCGCTCGCGGCTCGACTGGTCGAGGAAGGGCCAGTCGACCACGGTCTGCGCCACGCGCAGCGAGTCTCCCCGGGAGAACGGAAGCACGTCGTTGCGGCGGTCCCAGTCCACGGTGAGGCGGAGCGGATCGAGCCGCACGGCGCCAGGACGCTCGGCCGTCCTGATCTCCACCCACTGGTCGTCGAGAGCCGCGGAACCGCGCGCGCTCACCCAGCCACCGCTCGTGAGCGCGCCCACCGGCATCGGGTGCCGGTACTCGCCCACTCTCACGATGCGCGCGCGCGTGAGCCACCCGTCGCCGTCGCGCCGCGAGGCTACATCGCGCAGTGCGTAGTCGATGAGGCCAGTGCGGTGGACCCACTGCGAGAAGAACCAGCCGAGATCCGTGCCGCTGGCACGCTCAGCGGACGAGCGCATCGCCAGCTCATCCACGTGCTTGAACTTCCACCGCGCGTAATAGTCGCGCAGGAAGCTCCGGAAGACGCTGTCGCCCACTGCATCGCGCAGCGCGCCGTACATCACCGACGCGCGGCCGTACACCATCTGGTTGTAGACGTTGAAGTCCGCGAAGTCGTACGCGGGCGTCCCGATCGGCTGCGCCGCGCCGTCGAGCACGAGCCGGAACTGCTCCAGGTCGCCCAGGTCGAGCACCGGCGGCGTGGCGGCGAGCGCCCGATACCCGGAATCCCTGTCCGGGATCTCCGGCGCCTCGCCGCTGGCGCGCTCCGGGAGCGTGAGCTTCTGTGCCCACGCGGTCTGATAGCTGGTGAGCCCCTCGTCCATCCATCCCGAGCGCCACTCGTTGTTGGCCAGGAACCCGTACGAATAGATGTGCCCCATCTCGTGCAGCACCAACCCCTGCGAGATCCTCGGCCCGTACATGACCATCATCGGGAACTCGGTGGCGCCGCCGTCGAGGCGCTGCAGTCCGGTCGCCTGAGGATAGGCGTACGGCCCGTAGATCGATTCGAGCCAGCTCAGCGAATTCGCTATGAACGCGACAGCGCGGCCGCGCCCCCACTGCTGCTCGTTGCCGCGCGTGTACAGCACGTGGATCGGTATCTCGCCGCGATACATCCCGCCCTCGTACCGGTAGTCGGGCGATGTAGCCCACGCGAAGTGGTGCACCCGCCGCGCCAGAAAGCGCACGCGCCGGTAGCCGGGTGGCACACCGATGGAGGTGTCGGCCGCCACGGCGCCGTACGCGTCGGCGCCGAGCGTCACGCCGCTGTCGCCGGCCGTGGACCCGGCGGTCGCGTTGACTCTCGCCCAACCCGGATCGCCTTCCACCGGCACCCCCGACGCCCCCACCACCTGGTCGTCGGGAAGTATCAGCGTGACGTCGTACGTGCCGAACTCGCCGTACAGCTCCCCGGCCGGCACCAGGGGGTTGTCCTCCCAGCCATCGCGGTCGTACACGGCCACCTTGGGATACCACTGGGCGAAGTCGTATTCGCGCCCGCGACGCCCCTGCCGCCTGTACACCTTCGCGGAGGGGCGCGCGTCCCACGCGAAGCGGACTCGCAGCGAGTCGCCCGGCGCGAGAGGCCGAGGGAGGGCGATCCGCGCCACCGTGCTGTCGGGTGCGCCGGGGTACTCCACCGCCACTCTCTCGCCGTCCACGGTCACCGGCGCGGTGAAGCGCTCGTATCCGTAGTCCGGCTCGCGCAGATCCTGAAAGCGGACCCGCCCCTCGCGCTCGTCCACACTGCTCCAGCGCGAGCCCGGCCGAAAGGCGTTCAGGTACTGGTGGAAGTACATCTCGCGCAGCGTGTCGGGCGACTGATTCACGTAGAGCAGCTCGCCGTTGGCGTGCACGCTCTCCGACTTCTCGTCCAGCGTGGCCGTGATGCGGTACTCGATCCGTTGCTGCCAGTAGCCCGCGGTGTCACCCGCGGGAGGCGTCGTGGGCGCCGGAACGGCGGGCTGCTGGAGGAGGAAGAATACTGGGAGTATCGGTAGCATTGAGCTCTGTCGGGCGGGAAACGCGAACGGCGCCCTGGATCCGGGCGCCGCGCAATTGTATGTCCATTACCACTCCGCCGCCACCGTCCGGGCCGGCGCGCAGTCGTGCGAGCGGTGCCGCCCTCAGCGACGAGCCGAGGCTACACCGCTGAGCATCCTGGTCCGCAGCCGGTTCAGACGGTGCCGCACCGAGCCATCCATCACGGTATCGCCAACGCGGACGATGGTTCCACCGAGAATGTCGGAACGCACTACGAAATGCGGCACGACCGTCTTGCCGAGCACGCCGGAGAGCTGATCGGTGATGCTCCGGGCCAGCGCCGGATCGGGCTCTCTGGCGAGCGTGACGTCGGCGTGTACGCGACCCTCGAGCTGATCCACGATCGCGTGGTATTCGAAGGCGATCTCGCCTATGAGATGCTGCCTGCGCTGGGTCACCACGGCCTGGAGGAAGCGGACGAAGAGGCGTGGGAAGCGGTCGGCGAAGGCCTTGCCGATGACCGCGTTCTTCTCGCGGGCGCTGACGCGCGGCGTCTCGAGGAAGCGCACCAGACGCTGGTCGCCCGCCACCGCGGCGGCGACTTCGTCCATCATGGCTCCCCACCCATCGAGGTCGCCCGCGCGGCGCGCCAGCTCGACGAGCGTCTCGGCGTAGCTCCGGGCAATCGTGATGTCGCGCATCAGCTCTTCAGGTGCGCGGGCGTGAGCGAAGCGAGGAACGAGTCGACCAGCTTGCGGTTCGTCTCGTTGTCGAGATCCTTCTCGATCACCTTGCCGGCGCCGAGCACGGCGAGGTTCACCGCCTCGCGCTGCAGCTCGGCCACGGCCCGATCGCGCTCCGCGCCGATCTCCGCGCGCGCCCGCTCGAGCATCTGCTGCTGCTCGCGGTGCGCCTGTGCGACGATCTCCTCGCGCACCTTCTCGCCGGCCGCGCGCCCCTCGACGACGAAGCGCTGGGCGTCGTCGCGACCCTGCTTCACGAGCTCGCGGTGCTCGGCGAGAAGAGCTGCCGCCTCCTCGCGGTCGCGGCGCGCGGCCTCGATCGCTTCCTCCAGCGCCTTCTCGCGCGCCTCCACGGCCGCCGTGAGCGGCTTGAAGGCGAAGCGCGTGAGGACCAGCATTAGCACGACGAAGATCACCAGGGTCCAGAACATCAACCCCGTGTTCGGAGAGAGCAGCTTGGGCGGCGCCTCGTGGGCTCCCTGCGCGGCCACCGGAAGAGCGGCCAGAAGGGAGAGAGTCACGCCGAACAGCGCTTTGAGCATTGTGATTCCCGCGAAGATTGAGAGTGAGCGCGACGGGAGCCCCGGGGCCCCGCCGCGGCACGTCGAACTAGAATGCGAACTTGTTCTGAATCAGGAACGCCACGACCACAGCGAAGAGTGCAACACCTTCGATGAGCGCGGCGAGAATGAGTCCCGCCACCTGGATGGCACCACCCGCCTCGGGCTGACGCGCCATTCCGTCGGCGACCTGACCGCCGATGCGACCGATGCCGATGCCGGCGCCGATCGTGGCGAGCCCCGCGCCGATCCCGGCGCCGAGCATGGCCCACGCGCCGGCGTACTCGCGCGTGAAGCTGCCCGCGGCCTGCAGAAGAGCATAGAGTTGCATGTGTTACTCCACGTTCGAAGTTGAAACCGTTCTGCTCCGCGCCGACAGGGGCAGTACCACTCGCCCGCCGAAGACGCCGCTCGTCAACGAGGCCCGGGCCTCAACGAGCGTCCCCGGCCACCCGGCCGGGTACCTGGTCGCGCAGCCGGAGCGGGGCTGCGCGGCGACTGCCAAGCGTCAGCAAGCAGAAAGCAGACAGCGGACGGCAGGGAACTGCGCACGCCTCCACGTCATTCCCGCGTAAGCCGGAATCCATGCTGCTCCATCCAACATGGGTCCCCGCTTTCGCGGGGACGACAAGGTCTCGTGTGCATTTCCTGTCTCCTGTCTCCTGCTTCCTGCTCCATGCTTTCTCACGATCAATGCGCCCCCTGCCTGATGAGCCCGATGAAGACGCAGCTCAGCAGGGTGAAGATGTACGCCTGCAGGAAGCCGACGAATATCTCGAGGAGGCTGATGGCGACTCCCATAGCCACGGGAGCGGTGGCCACGGCGTAGCTCTGGAAGGTGAAGATCAGGCTGATGAGCGCCAGCAGAACCACGTGGCCGGCCGTCATGTTGGCGAAGAGACGAACCGCGAGCGCGAAAGGCTTGGTGAGCTTTCCCGCGACCTCCACCACGGTCATGATGACGAACATGAGCGGCTTGAGGGGGAGCGGCATGTCCTTCGGCGGGACGTAGAAGATCGTCTTCAGGTATCCCCACCCCTGCGCGCGGATGCCGGAGATCTCCACCACCACGAACGTGATAGCGGCGAGCGTGGCCGTGACGGAGATGTTGCCGGTTGCCGTGGAACCGTAGGGGATGAGTCCCAGCAGGTTCGCGAACAGGATGAAGAAGAAAAGAGTGAGCGCGAAGGGCACGAAGGCGTTTCCGTGCGGGCCGACGTTGGGGAGCACCACCTCGTTGCGGAGGTAGAGCACCATCGCCTCCATACCGGCCGCGAACCCCTTGGGCGCGCCCCTCTCGTGCGTATGACGGTCGTGCGCGATCGCCGTGGGGATGAGGACGAGCATGCACAGGATGGCCGCCACGCAGAGCATCACCACGTGCTTCGTGGGCGAAAGATCGATCGCCATACCGCCGATGTGCACCGGCTCCCAACGCGGAAGCTCGACCTCGCCCAGGAAGGGGAGCTCGAGGTGGTGCGAGTCGGCGATGTGCGGAGTGATGATGTCCACCGGCTCGGCTTCCTCGCCCTGGAGATGTTCTCCGGCGGGACCGACCTGGATCTGCGTATCGTCGACCATCGCCGCAGCGACGGCATGGGTGCCGCCGCTCTGGGCGGTGACCGCGGCCGGCGAGCCGGCGAGTACGAGCGCGAGTACGAGCGTGCCGAGCTTCATCTCTTGAGAAGGACGGGTTCGACCAGCGTTGTCAGAAAGAAGAACGCCACCATGCTTATGAGGGCGGACTCCGGCGGCAGCCGCATTCCACGCACCACGAGAAACGCGAAAACCGCCAACGTCACGAGCCGCAGGAGCATGCCGAGCCCCCACGCGGCGAAGATGTTCGAAGTGCGAACCAGCAGCACCACCACGAAACCGAACAGCTGAACACAGTAGGCGATGATCGCACTGATCCTGATCGCCCTGTGATCCGCGGGTGTACCGAAGATCATTCCGAAAAGGACGGCCACGACCACGATCACCACGGCCGACGCTACGGCGAAGATGGCGAAGCGCTTCATCATCGCTTCTCTTTCTCCTTCCGCGCATCTCGCTGCGCGGCCGTCAGCACGTGATACATGTTGTAGATCCCCACGGCGGCCCCCACGAACACACCCACGATCAGCAGGAGCGGATCGGTCCCGAACTTCCCATCGAGCCACTGACCCAAGTAAAGGAAGAGCAGGATCGATATGGCGAGCTGGATTCCCAGACCGGCAAACGACGCCGGCGAGCCAGCGCCGCCGAGCCCGGTAGCCGGGCCCTTCTTCCCGTACCGCTTCCAGCCATTCTGGTCCGCCATCCGGCCGGAATGTACCCGCTTGTGAAATTTTTCGCAAGCTCGCGGGAGGGCCTTCCGGCCCCCCTGCCCAGGCCCGAGTCCGGCTCCCAAAGTCGCTGCAAATCGACGACTTACGCGTTACCTTCGCCTTGACGAATCGTCGCCACCTTGATAAGTTCGCGCATCCGCCTCCCCCTCACTTCGTCGTCTGCCCGGTCGTGCCGCCCGGCCGGGTCGCTGGTTCGGTAAGCTCGTGAAGATCACTTCCCGCCTCCTCATCTGGCTCCTCTGCGCAGGCGCGCTCGTCCTCGCCTGCGGCCCCCACGCTCACCACAACGAGTCGTCCGCCAGCGCCGCCGACGCCCCTCCGGCGCCCACCGCCCCCGCCTCGAACGCCGACGACGACGGACTCATCCTCGCCACCTCGGCGAACGTCTCGGTCGGCAAGTCGGTCGCCCTCTCGCTCCACGTCACCAACGTCGCCGAGCACTCCGTGGAGCTCGACTTCCCCAACGGGCAGACCCACGATTTCGTCGTGCTCGATTCGGCAGGATACGAGCTCTGGCGCTGGAGCAGCGGCAGGATGTTCACCCAGGCGCTCCAGAACAAACTCCTCAACTCGTCCGAAACGGTCACTTACGAGGAGCGCTGGAACCCGCGCGGCCTCCACGGCGACTTCACCCTCGTCGCCATCCTCCGCAGCAGCAACTACCCGAAGGAGGAGCGGGTCCCGTTCGCGGTGCCTTAGGGGGAGGGAGCAGGGAGCAGGGAGCAGGGAGCAGGGAGCAGGGAGCAGGGAGCAGGGAG
>CAZTTY010000061.1:0-26150 GCA_964616815.1 uncultured Gemmatimonadaceae bacterium
CCGGCAGCGTCGCTGCCGGCCCCTCCACATTTCAGTACCCGACCCCTCTTCGGTCAGTACATGCCGCCCATGCCGCCGCCGGGACCGCCGGCCGGAAGCGCGGGCTTGTCTTCCTTCTTCTCCACGATCAGCGCCTCGGTCGTGAGGAGAAGCGCCGCGATCGAGGCGGCGTTCTGCAGCGCCGTGCGAGTGACCTTGGTGGGGTCGATGACGCCCGCCTGCATCAGGTCCTCGTACGAGTCGGTGAGGGCGTTGTAGCCGTAGGAATCATCCTTCGACTCGCGCACCTTCTCGAGGACGATCGCGCCCTCTTCACCGGCGTTCAGCACGATCATGCGGAGCGGCTCCTCGACGGCGCGACGGATGATGTCCACGCCGATCTGCTCGTCCACATCGTCGAGCTTGACCTTCTTGAGCGCCCGCTGCGCGCGCACCAGCGCCACGCCGCCGCCGGGGACGATTCCCTCTTCCACCGCGGCACGCGTGGCGTGCAGGGCGTCCTCGACGCGAGCCTTCTTCTCCTTCATCTCCGACTCGGTGGCGGCGCCGACATCGATCACGGCCACGCCGCCGGCGAGCTTCGCCAGCCGCTCCTGCAGCTTCTCCTTGTCGTAATCGGAGGTGCTCTTCTCGATCGCGACGCGGATCTCCTTCACGCGGCCCTGGATCTTGTCGTCATCGCCGGCGCCGTCGATCAGCGTGGTGTTGTCCTTGTCGACCACGACGCGCTTCACGCTGCCGAGATCGCTCACCACCGCGTTCTCGAGCTTGAAGCCGACTTCCTCGCTGATCACCTGGCCGTTGGTGAGCACCGCGATGTCCTCGAGCATCGCCTTGCGGCGGTCGCCGAAGCCGGGCGCCTTCACCGCGCAGACGCGCAGCGTGCCGCGGAGCTTGTTCACCACGAGCGTGGCGAGCGCCTCGCCCTCGATGTCCTCGGCGATGATGAGCAGAGGCTTGCCCATCTGCGCGACCTTCTCGAGGATGGGGAGAAGGTCCTTCATCGACGAGATCTTCTTGTCGTGGATGAGAACCAGCGCGTCCTCGAGGACGGCCTCCATCTTGTCGGGATCGGTCACGAAGTACGGCGAGAGGTAGCCGCGGTCGAACTGCATGCCGTCCACGGTCTCGAGCGTGGTGTCGAGGCCGCGAGCCTCCTCCACCGTGATCACGCCGTCCTTGCCGACCTTCTCCATCGCCTCGGCGATGAGGTCGCCGATCTCCCGATCGTTGTTCGCGGAGATGGTACCGACCTGAGCGATCTCCTTCTTGCCCTTGGTGGGAATGCTGAGCTTCTTGAGCTCCTCGACCACAGCGTTCACGGCGACGTCGATGCCGCGGCGGATCGCCATCGGGTTCGCGCCGGCCGTGACGTTCTTGAGGCCCTCGCGGTAGATCGCCTGGGCGAGCACGGTGGCGGTGGTGGTGCCGTCACCGGCGATGTCGGAAGTCTTCGTAGCGACCTCCTTCACCATCTGGGCACCCATGTTCTCCAGCGGATCGGTGAGCTCGACTTCCTTGGCGACCGTCACGCCGTCCTTGGTGACGGTGGGAGCGCCGAACTTCTTGTCGATGACGACGTTCCGTCCCTTGGGGCCGAGCGTGACCTTCACCGCCTCGGCGAGCTGGTCGACGCCGCGCTTGAGAGCCGCGCGCGCATCGGTGTTGAAATGAAGTTCCTTGGCAGCCATATGACCGTATTCGAGTTGGTGTTTGAAATTCGAGTGCCCGCACCGCGCGCGAGTGGGCGCGCCGTCGCGGCTTCAGTCCACTAGCCCACTACGGCGAGGACGTCCGACTCCTTGAGGATCAGGTACTGGTCGCCGTCGAGGGTTACCTCGGTGCCGCTGTACTTCCCGTACAGCACCTTGTCGCCGACCTTGACGTCCATCGGCACGCGCTTGTCCTTCTCGAAGCGGCCCGGTCCGACGGCCACGATCTCGCCCTGCTGCGGCTTTTCCTTCGCGGTATCGGGGATGTAGAGCCCCCCGCGCATCTGCTCGGTTTCCTCGAGCGGCTTGACGACGACACGATCGGCCAGCGGCGTCACCTTCACCGCTGCGGCACTCTTGGTGGCCATAGGTCGCGTTTCTCCTCTCAGTATGGGTTCACGATGATACTGGGGTACCATGCTTGTTAGCACTCCCAGCTAGAGAGTGCTAACACAGGGCCAAATTATATGGCGCCTGGCCGGGCGTCAAGCCCGGTCCCGGCTCCCGCGGTGCACCAGTAACTACCTGCAATATTTCGCTTTAGACGAGCTCAACCGGCGGCCGCCAGCAACTCGTACGCGAGTCGTAAACCGTGGAGCGTGAGGAATGGTTCCACGCAATCCACCTCCCGGCAGAGCGGCGCCATCAGCTCCGCCAGCCCCCCCGTTGCGATCACCCTGGGCGTACGGTCGTTGGGCCATTCCGCCTTGATCCGGCGCACGAGACCGTCGATGGCGTCGGCCGCGCCGAATACCACGCCGGCGCGAATGCACTCCTCCGTGCGCGTCCCAATCACCCTCTCCGGCGGAACGAGTGCCGTCGCCGGAAGCTTGGATGTCCGCCGAAAGAGCGTTTCCCCCGAAGTGCGCAGCCCCGGCGCTATCACCCCGCCCAGGAATACCCCTTCCGCGGTGATGCAGTCGTAGGTGGTCGCGGTGCCGAGATCCACCACAATCGTGTCGCAACCGTGGAGGCGGCTGGCCGCCAGGGTGTTCACGATGCGGTCCGCGCCGACCGTGAGCGGTTCGTCGACGCGCAGCTCGATCGGAAGTGGCGAGCCGGCATCCACGATTAGCGGGCGCACGCCGAACCATCGCTCGCACGCCTCGGCGAGCGGCGCGTTGATCGGCGGCACCACCGAGCATATCGCGCAGCCGTGGAGCTCCTCGGCCGCCACCCCGCGTGCGTGCAGCAGACCGCGCAGCAGGAGCCCGAGCTCGTCGCTGGTGCGGGCCACGTCGGTCGTCACGCGCCAGTGCGCGTGGAGCTCCGCGCCCTCGAAAACTCCGATGGTAGTCTCCGTGTTTCCCACATCGAACGCCGCGATCACGGGCAATCCTCCAGTACGAGTGAGCCGGAGCGGAATCCGGTGATGCCGTCAGCGGTGCGCACGAGGAGCGCACCGTGCGCGTCGATTCCCTGCACCACTCCCGGCACCGGCGACGTACAGCGGCGGCCGCGCGCGAGGTCGCGTGCCGCATATTCTCCCAGCTCCACGGCGTCCAGCACCCCGCGCACGCCGGCGGCGCGTCGCAGCGCGGGAACGAGCGCCTCCAGCACCGCGGCGCGGTCGCTCCCCTGCCGCAGTGCGGCCACCGCGCGGTCCACCCCGGGCGGCGCGATGGCGTTGATGCCGATGCCGAGCGCCGCCCAGTCGATGCGCTGCTCGCGCCAGCGCGTCTCCACCAGTATTCCGGCCAGTTTGCCACGTTCCACGTAAAGATCGTTGGGCCACTTCAATCGTACCGCGCCGCCGGCCCACGAGTCGAGCACCGCGGCCGCCGCCATCCCGAGCCGCAGCGAGAGGAGCTCCACGGCCGCGGCGTCCTCGGGCCGCTCCACGATGGTCAGCCAGATCCCGCTCCCCTGCCGCGACACCCAGCGGCGCCCCGCGCGTCCGCGACCCGCGGTCTGGTGCTCCGCCAGCACCACCGTCCCCGCCGGCGCACCCCGCGCTCCCAGCGCGTGCGCCACGTCGAGTGTGGATGTCACGACTTCGTGCAGCTCCACGCGTGGTACGCCCAGGAGCGATCGCAGCTCGCTGGCCGACCGTCCGTCGTAGCGCGCCTCAGCCACGCGCGAAAAACACCGCCAGCACGAGGAGGCCCAGCACGATCCGATAGATCGCGAATATGCCGTAGCTGTTGCGCGTGACGAAGCGGAGCAGTACCTCGATCGCGAGCCACCCGCTCACCGCCGATGCCAGCACGCCCACGGCGAGCGGCAGCGAGAGCCCGTTGGCGGCGAGCGCCTTCGGCACCTCGAGCACTGCCGCCGCCAGGATTATCGGCATGCTCATCAGGAAGCTGAACACGGCCGCACTCTCCCTGTCCAGCGCGTCGGCGCGGCCGGCGGTGATCGTGGCGCCGGAGCGCGACACTCCCGGAATGAGAGCGAACACCTGCGCCACGCCTATGATCAGCGCATCCTGCCAGCGCATGTCGCCCAGCGATCTGGAGCGGGGCGCGTAGCGGTCCACGATCCACAGCACCACGCCCAGCGCCATGAGCGCGCTCGCGATGAGCACCGGCGAGCGGAAGGCGGTCTCCGCGTATTCGGCGAGGAGCAGACCGCCCACGCCGCCCGGGATCGTCGCGATGATCAGGAAGATCACCCGGCGCTCCGTTTCCGTCTCGACTTTCCGCTTGCGCAGTATGCTCGCGAACGCCGCCAGAAGCCGCAGCCACTCCGCACGGAAGTAGACCAGCACGGCCACGAGGGTGCCCACGTGCAGCGATACATCGAACGACAGTCCCGGCTCCGGCCAGCCCAGGAACCAGGGTACGAGCGCGAGGTGCGCGGAGCTGCTTATGGGCAGGAATTCGGCGAGTCCCTGAAGAATGCCGAGTACCAGCGCCTGGAAGATGGTCATCTGTGGCGGCGAAGGGTCGTGGAGGCGGACGCCCCGCAGCGGGGCGTCGGGTCGGGATGGGCGATCAGTGGTGCACTACCAGGAAGGCCCCCATGGTGCAGACCATGGCGATCTTGAAGACGAGTGGGCTCCCGCGGCGTCCCTTCACCACGCACCAGCCGGCGTACGCCACGAGGCCGGCAGCGGGGATGAGCGCCAGCGCCAGGATCGGCTGCGCCACCACCCAGGGGACGAGCAGGAGCACGAAGACGATCAGCGACGCCACCAGGACGGCGGCGGCCACCTCGTTTCCGCCGGCGACGGGAAGCGTGTTGCGCGAATCGGCGTCCGCTGGCGCATCTTCGATGTCCTTCGCTATCTCGCGCGCGAAGTGCAGCGGCGCGGCGAGTGCCACGAGCACGAACGCACTCGCCGGCTTTCCGGCGGCCCAGCCGCCGTAGAGGAACGGGAGCGACGCGAGCAAGGCCACCGTCACGTTTCCAGCGAGCCCGGCGCGCTTCAGTCCCGAGTTGTACGCGTACATGGCTCCCACTACCAGCACGGTGAGGAGCCCGAGTTCGGCGTCGGCGCCCGAGGCGAGCAGGACGCCGGCGAACGCGCAGGAGGCGGCGAAGCGCCGCGCCTTGGCGATCGTGACGCGGCCCGAGGGGAGCGGACGCGCCGGATGCGCGCGCCGGTCGATGCCGATGTCGGCGATGTCGTTCCAGGCGTTCGCCGCCGCCGTGAGCGGGAGCGCCGCGAGCATGGCGAAGGCTATGGGCAGCTCGCTCCCCCACCCCACCCACCACGCGCCGAAGAGAACGCCCAGCGATGCGATCAGCGCGTTCTCCCAGCGGGCCAGCTCCAGCAGCGCGCTAATCGAGCGTGCGCGCATAGAACGCCTCGTACTGCGATACGATGTCGCTGGTGGAGAAGCGCTCGCGCGCATCCACGGCGGCCGCGGCGCTCATCTCCGCCCACCGGGCACGATCGCGCAGGATTCGCGTGGCCGCGTCCGCCATCCCTTCCACGTCCCCGACCTCGCGCAGCGAACCGGTGATTCCGTCGCGCACCACCTCGGGCAGTCCCCCCGCGCGCGACGCCACCACCGGTACGCCGCACGCCAGCGCCTCCAGCGCGCTGAGCCCGAACGACTCGCTCTCGCTCGGCAGCAGGAAGAGATCCGCGTTGGCGAGGAGCGGCGCCACGGCGTCGATCTTCCCCAGGAAGTAGACCTCCCGATCCACACCCAGTTGCGCCGCCTCCTCCTCGGCCTGTACGCGCTCCGGCCCATCGCCCACCATCACCAGGATACTCGGCAGCTCGCGCCGCACGCGCGCGAAGATCCTGACTATGTCGCGCACCCGCTTCACGGGACGAAAGTTCGACACGTGCATGAGGATCGACCGCCCCGTGCCGTACTGCTCCCTGAGCAGGCGCGGATAGGCGGAACGGTCGAAGGTGACGGGGTCCACGAAGTTGTGTATCACCTCCACGGCGCAGCCCGCGCAGCCGAAGGCGCGGTATGTCTGCTCCCTGAGAAAGTGCGACACGGCGGTGAGGCCGTCGGAACGCTCGATGGAGAATCTGGTGATCGGCTTGAAGGAAGGATCCTGGCCCACCAGCGTGATGTCGGTCCCGTGAAGCGTGGTGATGATCTTCACGTCGGAGCCGCTGTCCTGCAGCATCTCGCGCGCGATCCACGCGCTGGTGGCGTGAGGGATCGCATAGTGGGCGTGGATGAGATCCAGCGCGTGCAGCTTCACCACCTGGTGCATCCGTACCGCCAGTGCCAGATCGTACGGCGGATACTCGAAAAGCGGGTAGCGCACCACGTCCACTTCGTGGAAGAACACCCGCGGGAGAAACGCCGGGAGGCGGAAGGGCTGCTGGTACGTTATGAAGTGCACCTCGTGACCGCGCTCGGCGAGCGCGATACCCAGCTCCGTGGCCACGGCGCCCGAGCCGCCGTAGGTGGGATAGCACGTTATGCCGATCCTCACCGGCACGGCTCCCGGCTTCCGGTGAACCAGGCCAGCGCCGCGTCGAGGGCGGCAGGCGATCGCGGGTCGATCAGTGTCACGTTATTGGTGCGGAGTTGGTTGCGGATCCAGGTGCGTTGTCGCTTGGCGTACTGGCGGGTGTCCCTCACGGTTCGCTCTACCGCAGCCGCTCGGGTCATGCTGCCCTCGACCAGATCGCGAACGGCCCGGTAGCCGGAAGCGTTCCAGGCGGGCGCCCCGGGCGGGATGCGCTCGAGAAGCTCCCCGACCTCCGCCTCCCATCCGGCCTCGAGCATGCGCCATACGCGCTCCTCGATCCGGCCGGCGAGCATCTCGCCCGGGTCGAGTACAAGATAGCGAACGCGGCGCCCGGGCGCCCCCGGCGCGCGGCGATGCCACTCGGATATGGGTACGCCGCTCAGCAGCGCCACCTCGATGGCGCGAAGCAGTTGAGCGCGCCCGAGGTGCGCTCGCGACGGGTCGAGCGCCGCGACCCAGCGGCGCAGCTCGCCGGTATCGAGAGCTGCGAGCACCGCTCCGAGCGCGGCGCGCGACTCCTGATCGAGCGGCGGCTCCTCGAAGAGCGGGGCGACGAGCGCGCGGATGTAGAAGCCGGTTCCGCCCACGACGAGAGGCTCGCGTCCCGCCGCCCGGCTGCCGGAGATCCAGCCGTCCGCGGCCGCCGCCCACGCGGCGGCCGAGTAGCGCTCGGCCGGGTCCACGATGTCGATGCCGCGGTGGGGAACCGACGCGAGCTCGTGCGCCGACGCTTTCGCGGTGCCGATGTCGAAGCCGCGGTAGATCTGCCGCGAATCGGCGCTGACTATGGTCAGCGGAAAGTGCTCGGCGAGCCGCATGGCGAGCGCCGACTTTCCCGATGCCGTGGGGCCGGTGATGACCCGCAGCTCATCTTCTTCCAAAGCGCCGCTCCACTTCGTCCCAGCCGAGCCGCACTATGGTCGAGCGCCCGTGCACGTCGTGCGCTGGGAGGCGGGTGGCACGCAGGCCGGCGATGAGCGCGCGCATCTCTCCCTCGGAAAGCCGATCGCCCGCCTTGATGGCCGCCTTGCACGCCAGCGTGGCGGCGAGCCGCTCGTGCCGGGCGGCGGAGCCCGCGATCCGGTCGCCGGTCAGCGACGCGAGCGTGTCGCGCAGGCAGCGCTCGGCGTCGAAGCGGGGGTGCGGCATGGGTACGGCGCTCACCATGAGCGTGTGCCCGCCAAATCCCTCCACCTCGAACCCCAGCCGTTCGAAAAGCACGCGATGTTCCTCGAAGGCCTCGGCCTCGGCGGGCCCGAGATGGAGCGTGAGGGGAAAGAGGAGCCGCTGCGACGGCGACTCGCCGCTCTCGAGCGTGCCCATGAAGCGCTCGTACAGAATGCGCTCGTGCGCCGAGTGCTGGTCCACGAGCACGATCCCTTCGTCGCGCTCGAGCATGATGTAGGTGCGATGCAACTGCACGAGCGGCGGGATCGGCTCCGGCGACGCGCCTTCGGGTGCGGAAGGCGCACCGGTGCCGGGGGCGTCTGCCGCGATCGCCGGCGGCCGCGACTCCTCGGGAGCGGAAGTCTGGAACACCGGGCCGTCGGCGTGTCCCGCCGGCTGCCGCAGCGCCTCGATGTCCACCGCGGGCGCCGCATCGCGCGGCGGTGCGCCGTTCGAGAAGCGCCATGCGGCGTAGCTTCCGCCCAGCGCGGCCGAGGAGTCCGTTCCGCCGAGAGCGTGCCGCACCATCCGCTCCACGGCGCGCTCCACCGTCCAGCGATCGCGGTAGCGCGCCTCCGCCTTCGTGGGGTGCACGTTCACGTCGATGGAGTCGGGCGGGAGCGTGAGCTCCAGGATGAGGGTGGGACGCGATCCGGCGGGGATCGTGGAGCGGTACGCCGCTTCCGCGGCGCGCACCAGGCCGTGATCCCTGATGGCGCGGCCGTTGATGCTCAGAAAGAGACGCCGCCCGCTCGCACCGACATCCGCCGGGCGCTCCACGAGACCCGAGATCTGCAGCTCGCCGCTCACGTCGTCCACCTCCAGCAGCCGCTCCGCGCGACTCGCGCCCCACACGGCTCCCACCCTGGCGCGGAGCGAGCTCGCCACGGGGAGGGAGAGGACCGGGCGTCCATCGTGCACCACCGCGAGCCGAACGTCCCTGCGCGTGAGCGCGAGTTGGGTTAGCACATCGACGATGGCGCGCCACTCCGAGCGTCCCGAGCGGAGAAAACCCTGGCGCGCGGGAGAGTTGTGAAAGAGGCGGGCGACGGTCACGGAGGTGCCGCGCCGACGGGCGGCATCGGCCACCTCAGTGACGGCTCCGGCGCTCATGCGGATCAGAGTGCCCGCTCCGTCCCCGGCGGCGGTCTCCAACTCCATCTCCGATACGGACGCGATGGCGGGGAGCGCCTCGCCGCGAAAGCCGAAGCTGGCCACGCCCACCAGATCGTGCGCCAGGCGGATCTTCGACGTTGCATAGCGCTGAACGGCGAGCAGCGCATCATCGCGCTCCATCCCGATTCCATCGTCGGCCACGCGAATCCGCGCCTTCCCGCCGTCGTCCACCGCCACTTCGATCGAGCGCGCATCGGCGTCGAGAGCGTTCTCCACCAGCTCCTTCACCACCGATGCCGGGCGTTCGACCACCTCCCCGGCGGCGATCTGGTCGACGACGGCGCTCTGGAGAATCGCAATGCGGGGCATACGCGAAGCTACCGGGGTCGGCGGATCGGGGTCAATCGCGCCCCGGCGCCCGGTCGCGCGCCAGGGGATAGACCGAGGAGCTGTCGGTCCAGCCGGAGCGCCCACCCGTGAGCGATACGCGCAGCCACGCGCCGTCGCGGCCCACCACGCGCGCCAGGTCGCCCGCGTGCAGGCTGGCGTGACTCTCCGCCGCGAGCGCCGGGAGAAGACGGAGCCGCGTCTCGCGAACGCCCACCACCAGGTCGCGCGCGGCGAGGCGCGCATCGGTGATGCCCACCACCAGGCCCAGCGCGACGGAGGCGCCGATCGCCGTGAACGCGAGCGCGATCCCTCTTCCCCGCGCCCGTCGACGTATGAGCCACGCCAGCGTCAGCCACGCGACGCACCAGATGACGACCGCGACAGCGGCGATGGGCGCGGGAGAGAACGAAGGCACGCTCGCGAGACCGGCGACGGTTCCCGGGCCCGCTACATCGAGCCGCTCGCGTACGTCGTGCGCGCGCGGCTCCAGACGGAGGGCGCGCTCCCAGCCGGCTATCGCGCGTCCGGTATCGCCGGCCGCGAACGCGGCGGTACCCAGATTGGCCCACGCATCCGCCGCGCGCGGTACGCGCCCCGCCACGCTCTCGAAGTCTCGCGCGGCGCTGGAGTACGCTCCCCGCCCGTACGACTCCACGCCGCGCGCGTACTGCACGGCGTCGTCGCCCGCCGCGGCGGCCTGCGCGCCCGCCACGAGAACGAGCGCGAGGACCCCCCCGAAGAACGTCTTCCACCCGCGGCGCGCGGGCCGGTCGCGGAAGCGGCGCGACTCCGCGTCCACGGCGCGGTACACATCTTCCGCTCTCCTCGCGAGGTCGCGCGCCGCCGTCACCGAAGTACCGAACGCGGCGGCGTCCAGCTCCTCGAGCAGCGCGGCGGCGCGATCCGCGGTCTCCGGCGCCGTGCCGGCGCGGCGCGCCTGACGCGCCAGGCCGCGCGGCTCGGCGATGGCGCTCACCGAGACGCGAAGGCGCTGCGACAGCGAGGCGAGAAGGACACGGCGTATCGCGCGCGGGTCGGCAGCCGCGGCGCGAGCGAGGCGGTCGAGCTCGCGCCGCGGCGAGGGCACGACGGAGCGGCGGCGGCGCGGCCGACGCGCGGCCGCCAGCGCCACGGCGGGGAGAGGAGCGAGAACCAGAAGCCACCAGAAGCCCGGCCGCTGATACGGCGCGAGTGGAAGAGCGCCGCGATACTCGGCGCGTACCGGCCAGGGCGAGCGCGACTTCGCGTCAGGTGCGCTCGCCGCCAGCGAGCCCGGCGCGACATCCACCGCGAGCGCGGGCGCGCGAGCCACCTCGTAACTCTCCTCGCGCGGGTCGAAGTACGGGTAACGAAGCTCGGGAATGACGAAGCGGCCCTCACTCAGCGGCGTCACGAGCCAGTCGAATTCCTTCACGCCGCTCACATCGAGCGAATCGGGCGACAGGATGACTCGCTCGCCACTCGCGACCACGCTCGCGCCGCGCAGCTCGATCGTGGGGCGCGGAAAGAGCTTCACGTTCCCCTCTCCCGCCACGCTCACCGTCAGGCGGAGCGCATCGCCCACCCGGGCGCCGCTGCTGTCCACGCTCGCAGCGATGGAAACCGAGCCGACGGCACCGCTCCAGTCGGCCGGACGTCCCTCGAGCGGCGGCTCGAGCACCACCACCGATACGCTGTCGCTCTGCAGCTCGAAGCTCTCCTCGCGGCTGAAGAAGCTGTACGAGAGCGGCATCGCGTAGACCAGGCGCGCCGGCGGGATCACCATGCGGCCCGCTGCCAGCGGGAAGATCGCGCGCTCGTAGACGTGCGCTATGTAGCGGCGCGCACCGATGGTGCGGGCGGGAAACCCGGAGATGGGCGCGGGCGGGTCGTACGCCATCATCCCTCGCATCTCCGGCGCGATCGCCTCCATCCGGCGCAGTCTGTCGCGCACGCTGCGATCGAGGAATACACCCAGCTCGTACGTCACCTGTTCGCCGACGTAGACGGTGTCCGGGTGGACGAGCGCCCGGAAGTTGACCTCCTCGGTGGTGTCGAGCACCGCCCGGGAGATGATCTCGGGAATTCGCGCGGCGCTGTCGGCGGTGTTCTGGCGATTCGGGCCGCGCACGCGCGGCCGGAAGCTGCGCGGGCTCTGCGCGGCGAGTGCGGAGCTCGCGGGGGGCACGGCCGGAAGCACGAGCGAGTCCGCCGCGGCGAGCGCGGCGCCGAGCGCGATCGCGGCGCGGAGCGTCCGGACGCCGGTCACCAGTCCTTGCCTCCGGGCGGCCGCGCGGGCTGATTCTGCGCCTGCTGCTGCGCCTGCACGTCGCGCTCCTCGCGCGCGGCGCTGTTGAGGATCTCCTCGGCCTGCTGCCGATCGAGCCCGCCCGACTGCGGTTGCGAAGGCTGGTTCTGCTGGTTCTGCTGCTGGCTCTGCGCACCGCCTCCGCCACCTCCTCCCCCGCCGCCGCCGCCGCCTCCCCCATCCTTGTCGCGATTGGCGAGCTCGTAGTTCCACTTCGCGTCGTTCTCGTTGGGCCTGAGGCGCAGCGCGCGCTTGTAGGCATCCACCGCGGCCTGGAAATCCTTCCGGGCAGCCTCTCCCTTCGCGGTACGTCCCTTGTTCAGGTGGATGAGGCCCAGGTTGTAGAGCGCGCGGTAGCGGAGCTCGGGATCGGCGGACGACGATGCCGCGCGCTCGAGCGCGGCGACAGCTTC
The DNA here is from genome assembly GCA_964616815.1 of uncultured Gemmatimonadaceae bacterium. GTDB lineage: Bacteria > Gemmatimonadota > Gemmatimonadetes > Gemmatimonadales > Gemmatimonadaceae > JADGGM01. The sequence continues at coordinate 11,979 of CAZTTY010000061.1, forward strand.
GTCCGTGCGACCCGCCGCGAGCAGCGCCGTGCCCAGATTGTATGCCAGCCGCGGCGAGTCGTTGCCGCCTTCGATGGCGCGCTGGTACGCGGCGGCCGCCTCCTTGTAGCGCCCCTCGGCGAAGAGCTTGTCGCCGCGGGCGCCGTCGTCCGCGAGCGCTGGGCGCGGGAGCGCGAACACGAGAAGGAGCGCCGCCGCGGCGACGCGCGATGCGGCCGGGGAGCGGCGCGCCCGCTTGCGCCGGTCCTGCAGCCACGTATCCGCCAGCACGAGCAGGAGGGCGGGAATCAGAAAGAGCTGGAAGCGCGGACGCCGGTCGCGACCCGCCTGCACCGTACGTGCCTGCCGACTCAGAGAAGCGAGCGCGTTCCGGATGCGCGCCGCCTTGTCGGTTGACGCCGCATCCACGAACGTGCCGCCCGCGGCACGCGCGGCATCGCGGAGGAGCTCCGGCGTGTAGCGCGTGACCACCACCTGACCGTCCTCATCGCGATGCAGCGCGCCGCGCGAGCCGGGCTCCGGGATCGTCGCGCCATCGGTGGTGCCGAAGCCCACGGTCACCAGCGAGATGCCCTGTTGCGCAGCGTACTGCGCGGCGGCCTTTACATCTTCCGCCGGTTCGAACGCCTCGCCGTCGCTCATCACGACCAGCGCCCTGTCGCTCCCCGTCTCCGTCGAGAGCAGCAGGTCGGTGCCCTGACGGATCGCCCGGGAGAGCGAGCTCCCGGCCTGCCCCACCACCGAGGGATCCAGGTTGTCGAGGAAGAGCGCCAACGCACCCTGGTCCACCGTGAGAGGAGTGAGGATGTAGCTCCGGCCCGCGAACGCGATGAGACCGAAGCGATCGCCGTTCGATTCCGCCATCAGACGCCGTGCCTCGTCTTTCATGCGTTCGAGGCGATCCGGCTTCACGTCGGCAGCCAGCATCGAGAGAGATGCGTCCATCGCCAGCACTATGTCTATGCCGCTCCCGCGTTGCACGTTGCGCTCCATTCCCCAGCGCGGGCCCGCGAGCGCGATCCCGGCAAATAGTGCCGCCGCTCCCAGAAGCAGCGCACGGCGCCCCGGCGTGTGCGTGCCGCCCGGCGGGACGAGCCGCTCCACGAGCTCCTTCGCGCCCAGCCGTTCCAGCCTGCGCGCGCGCCGCCTGTATGCCGCCACGAGCAGCCACGCCACGCACGCCGCCAGGAGCGGCGCGAGCGCGAGGATCCAGCGGTGCTCGAAGAAGGGCATCATGGGAGCGGCCCTCGCCAGGCGAGGAGGAGCACTTCCAGCGCCAGGGCGCCGAGCGCGACGCCCAGCGGCCAGCGGAAGCGTTCCGTGTAGCGCACATAGGTGCGGCTCTGCACCGGCTCGCGCTCGAGCTGATCGATCTGGGCGTAGATCCGCTGCAGCGCCGCCGCGTCCACCGCCCGGAAGTAGCGCCCGCCGGTGGCGCGCGCCACGTCGCGCAGAAGCGCTTCGTCGATGGTCACGGGGCGGTACTCGTAGCGCAGCCCCGTGAGCCCGCGCGCCACCGGCACCGGCGCGACACCCTGCGTTCCCGCCCCTATCGTGTAGATCTTCACGCCCACCTGCGCCGCCGCCTGGGCGGCCGTGCGCGGGTCGATCGCTCCGCGGTTGTTCTCGCCATCAGTGAGAAGAATCACTACCCGCGAGTGGCCCGGTGCGCTGCGCAGACGGTTGGCAGCCGTCGCGATCGCGGTGCCGATCGCCGTGCCGTCCTGGAGCTGCCCAGCCTGCAGGTTGTCCACCGCGGCGAGCACCACGGGGTAGTCCACGGTGAGCGGCACCTGGGTGAGCGCCTCGCCGGCGAAGGCCACCAGCCCGATCCGATCGCTCCGCCGCTCGAGGATGAACTGCTTCACCTTCTCCTTGGCGACTTCGAGGCGGTTCTGCGGCTGAAAATCCTCGGAGAGCATCGAGCTCGACAGATCGATGGCGAGCACGATGTTGATCCCCTGCGTGGATATCTGCTCGGCGCGCGCGCCGGTACGCGGCCGCGCGAGCGCTATCACGAGTCCCGCGATCAGGAGATTGCGGAGCACGAACAGCGCGCGCGTCACGAACGCGCCCGAGCGCGGGCCGCGCGCGAGCACGTCGGTCCTCGAGAAAGTGACCGCGTCGGGGCGTCCTCTGCGCCTCAGGTACCACCACGCGGGGAGCGCCAGCAGGAGCAGGAGCACCCAGGGAGAGGCGAAACCGAACCCGTTGAGCCCGCTCATGCCGCCTTCCCGGAGCTGGAGCGTGCGCTCTCCGCCGCGGCCCGCGCACGCTCCTCCTCGGCCTTCACCTCGTTCTCGACATCGTCCACGAGGGCACGTGCCTCGCCCCCGAGCTCCCGCGCGCGACCGCCGGTGACTGGACGTCGGGCGAATTTTATCAGGTCACTCTCGGCCAGCAGCGGCGCCAGACGCCGTACGTCGAGCTCCGCGCGCCCCGCCACGGACGCCAGAAGCTCCGTGCTCGTGAGCGAGCGGCGAGCCGACGGACCGAGTCGCGCCGCGAGATAGTCGCGCGCGGCATCGGTACTGAGCGCCACGTGGCGCCCGGGCTCGCCGGCATCTACGAGGCCGAGCGAGTCGATGCGTTCGAACTCGCGCTTCGCCGCGGCGTAGGCATCCTCTCCGGCACCCCGCCCGTGCCGGGGCCGGCGGCGGCGCCACCACCAGAAGAGAAGCGCGCCGAGCGCGAGCAGCGCCAAGCCCGCGAGCAGCCAGTGCCACCACGGCCGCCCGGCGAGAAGGATGTCGCGCGCCGGCTTCGGGACGCGGAGCGCGCTGTCGGCCGGGAGCACGCTGCCGACGCGCACGGAGTCGCCGGCGATCGCCACGCGACGGTCGCTTCCATCGGATGTCACCACCAGCTCGCCGAGCCGGGACGCCTGCCACCCGGTATCCCAGGCGACGAGGGTGTACACGGCCGTCGCTTCCGCCACGGAGCTGTCGGGGGAGACGCTCACCGAACGCGGATCCACCGCCTCCACCGCGAGGCCGCTGTCCGGTCCGGGCGGGAAGGCGATCTCCGAACCGCGGGGCGCGCGCACGCGAACGACCACCTGGAAGTGCTCGCCGACTGTGACGGTGTCGGGCCGAACGAGAACGCCCATCTGCACGCGCGGCACGCCGCCGTCGGACGCCGCGCGCGCCGCGGAGGAAAGCGTGTCTCCACCGGCAGACGCCTGCAGCGCGAGCGCGGCGAGGAGGAGAGGAGCGATCACCGCCGGCGAACCCTCGTCTCGCGGCCGCGGAAGAAGCGCAGCAGCGCCTCGGTGTAGCCGCGATCCGTGCGCACGGCGATCTCGTCCACCGCGAGCTGCCTGAGCAGGTGCGTACGCGCGTCGCGCTCCCTGCGCACCTCGCGCTCGAAGCGCTCGCGCACCAATCGATCGCTCGTATCGACGTCCACGGTGGCACCGCTCTCCGGATCCACGAAGCGCACGAGTCCCATGTCGGGAAGCGAGAGCTCACGCGGGTCTTCCACCGTCACCGCTACTACGTCGTGCCTGCGCGAGAGGATCTTGAGCGGACGCTCGATCCCGGACTCCAGAAAATCGGAGATGAGAAACACGATCGAACGATGGGGAAGCATCCGCGCCAGCGCGTCGGTGGCCGAGGCTATCGAAGTGCCGCGCCCCTCGGGTTCCCACGAGAGGATGTCGCGCACCAGGCGCAGCACGTGCTTGCGCCCCTTGGCCGGCGGAACCACGTGCTCCACCATGTCGGTGAACAGTACGACGCCAACACGATCGTTGTTGCGGATGGCCGCCATCGCGAGCACGAGGCTCAGCTCGGTGGCGAGCTCGCTCTTGAAGCGCGAGACCGTGCCGAAGCGCTCCGAACCGGAGAGATCCACGGCTAGCATCACCGTGAGCTCGCGCTCCTCGACGTAGCGCTTCACGTACGGATGGCGCATGCGCGCGGTGACGTTCCAGTCGATGGCGCGGACTTCGTCGCCCGGCTGATATTCGCGCACTTCGGCGAACTCCATTCCCTGCCCCTTGAATACGGAATGATACTCCCCCGTGAACACCGAGTTCACGAGCCCGCGCGTGCGGAGCTCGAGGAGCTTGACCTGGCGGAGTATCTCCGGGTCGGGCAGGTAGGCGCGCGCGGACGCGCGCGCGCCGCCGGTCATGGCGCCTCGATCGCCGCCAGGATGCGCCGGATGATCTCGTCGCTGGTCACTTCCTCCGCCTCGGCCTCGTAGGTGGTAAGGACGCGATGGCGAAGGATGTCGGGCGCCATCGCCTTGACGTCGTCGGGTGTGACGAAGTTCCGACCGCGCAGAAAGGCGTGCGCGCGCGAGCCCTGCGCCAGGAAGATCGTGGCGCGCGGGCTGGCACCGTATTCGATGAGCGCTCCGAGCTCGCCCAGCCCCGCCTCTTCCGGCTCTCTGGTGGCGTGCACGATGTCGACGATGTAATCCATCACTCGATCGTCCACGTAGAGTTCGGCGATGCGAGCGCGCGCTTCGAGGATGGCGCGCGGCTCCGCCACCTGCTCCACCGCGATCGGCTGGCCCGACGCCATGCGCCGCATGATCTCCTTCTCCTCGGCGCGGCTGGGATAGCCGACGCGCAGCTTGAGCATGAAGCGGTCTACCTGCGCTTCGGGAAGAGGGTACGTGCCCTCCTGCTCGATGGGGTTCTGCGTCGCGAGCACCAGGAAGGGCTCCTCGAGTCGATACGTGGTGCCGCCGATGGTGACCTGCTTCTCCTGCATCGCTTCGAGAAGAGCGCTCTGCACCTTGGCCGGGGCACGGTTGATCTCGTCGGCCAGCACGATGTTCGCGAAGATCGGGCCCTTCTTCGCGCGGAACTCCCCGGTCTGCTGATCGAACACCTGCGTTCCGATGACATCGGCCGGAAGGAGATCCGGCGTGAACTGGATGCGCTGGAACGCGGTGGCGATGGTCTCGGCGAGCGTACGCACGGTGAGAGTCTTCGCCAGGCCCGGGACGCCCTCGAGAAGAACATGGCCGCCCGTCAGCAGGCCGATGAGGAGACGTTCCACCATGTATTCCTGGCCCACCACGCGCCGGCCCACCTGCTCCAGGATGCTCTGCACCAGAACGGTATCCGCTGCCGGCGCCACTCGTGTCGTCACTCGTTCACTCCCGGGGTATGGGGGTCAGGCCTTTAATGTAGAGGTGACGGAGCGGTTGCTTCGTCACCTCTACATTAAAGGCCTGACCCCGCCGTTTCCAACGGTGTCAGCGCTTCACCCGCACACCGTGGTCCTCCTCCTCGAAGATCCACACCGCCATACGCGGAGGGGCGATGGGTGCGTCGGCATCGACCGCGGTCCAGCGTGCACCGGAGCCGGTGGAGGAATCCTTCCCCGCGCTCGCGATCGCCGCCGCGCGGCGGATCCACTGTTCCATGTTCGCGGGTCGCAGGTCCACCCAGCCGCGCTGCGCCGTGTCGGCGCCGCGCCCGTCGGGCGCCACCACCACGCTCTCGCCGCGGAGCACCGACACGCCATCGCCCAGAAGTATCGGCAGGCCCACGGAGAGGATCTGCCGCCGCAACGCGGGGTTCGACTCGCGCAGGAGCCGTTCGGCCTCGCGCGAGAGCGCCGCCGGCGCGGCCGCCGAGAGAGCGCGCACGGTGGGAAAGAGCTCGCCCAGTATGTACGCTTCGTAGAGGAGCTTGGTGAGCCGCGGCGGCCCCAGCATCTCGAACGCCACCGAGCGCACACCGTGCTCGGCCTCCAGCGCCTTCAACCCCTCGATGGCGACCGCGCGGAGGTAGCCCGCGCGGTACGTCGGCCCCATCGTCGCGCCATCGAGTGCACCGACGATGTCGTGCCCCGTGGGGCGGCCGGCCACCTCCATCACCACGGTCTCGGCGATCTCCTCGGGAGTCACCAGCTCCATCTGGCCGAGCGAGCTCACGGTCTCGAACTCGTCGCGCGCGAACACCCCGTTCTCGCCCACGTTGATGAAAACGTTCTCGAGGGGAGTACCGGTGTTCACCCAGCCGCGCGCGTCGGGGGCGAACGCGGTGGCGAGCGGCAGCGGGCGCTCGCAATCCACGACCTCGAGCGCCCTCCCGCGGCGGCGAACCGTGCCGTAGGCGATCTCCTTCCACGCGATGGCGGCGGTGGGCTTGATCTCGATGGTGGCGGGCGCGTCCGCCGTGCGCCCGAGCAGGAAGAGGAACAGCGTCTGGGCACCCGCTACGGCCGACTTGGACATGAGCGTGCGCGAGGGTTTCTGCTCGCTGTGCGTGTAGGGGATGTCGAGCCCCATCCCGCCCGTACCGCTGGTTCCGATCTTCACGTACGACCTGGTGCCCACGCGGCGCATGCCGGCGTAGAGAACTTCCATGTGCCGGATCAACTGCGGGATGGGCAGTGTGAGCAGGTGGCGCTCCACGGTTTCCCGGTCCACGGCGTTGGCATCGGCCGCCGCGAGCAGGTGCAGCGCGCTGGCGTGGCCATCCTGGTATGCCACGGCGGTCGCCGTGTTCACGCAGTCCACCACTAGCTCCGGCTCGAATCGCACGAGCCACGTATAGAGCTGGTTCTGCTCCAGCGGCACGCTGCCGAAGGGGCCGAGGTAGTCGTCCACCACGCGCCGGCGCGCGTCGGGATCGGAGAGGAGACCTTCGCGCGAGAGCCCCGCGAGATCCTCGGGAACGAGCATGTTCCCCCACACTCCCTCGATGCTGGTGGATCCGGCGCGCGGCTCGAGCTCCGAGAGCGCGGTAGTGACTTCCTCGCGCGTGAGACCAGCGATCACGATGCGCGCGGGCTCGAAGGCGAGGAGTCGCCGCGCGACTGCCATCCCGACGAGCCCGGTACCGCCCAGCAACAGTGCAGTCGAATCACGCAGCTCCATGGTCGTCTACCCCTCCGCTCGGCCCTTGCCCACCAGCGCCCGGATCGTGTCGTGCTCCCTCCTGGTGAGCGCGCGACTCTCACCAGAGGGAAGACGCCCGAGGGTGACCGGTCCGTAACGCACTCGCACGAGCCGCTCCACGAAGAGCCCGAGCTCCCGGCACAACCGCCGCACCTCGCGGTTGCGACCCTCGGTGAGCGTCACCGAGAGCTCCCAGCGGCCCCTCCCCGATGCCAGCGGCCTGGCGGAAATATCGCTCGGGAGCACGGCTCCGTCCCGCAGCTCGACGCCGCCGCGGGCGCGGCGCACCGCAGCCTCCGCATCGCCGGTCACCGTCGCGCGGTACTCGCGTTCCACCGCATGGCTCGGATGCATCAGAACGTGGGCGGCCGTGCCGTCGTTCGTGAAGAGGAGCACCCCCTCGGTGAGAAAATCGAGACGGCCCACGTACGTGAGGCCGGGGATGTCCGGCACCAGCTCGAAGACGGTGCGACGGCCGCGCGTATCCGAGCGGGTGCAGATCACGCCGGCGGGCTTGTTGAGCACCACCCAGCTCTCCTTCGCCGGCGCTCCGATGCGCCTCCCATCCACCAGGATGACGTCGCGCTCCGGATTCACCACGAGCCCCACCTCCGCCACCGTTCCGTTCACGCGGACCCGGCCCGAGGCGACGAGCTCTTCCGACTTACGCCGCGATGCCACGCCCGCGCGCGCCAGAGCACGCTGGATGCGCATCGTGGCCATGGTGGTCAGAGCGCTCGCGGCTCCGCGCGCAGCGCCACGGCCAGCTCGTCGGCACGTGGCAACTCGCCGAGATGCCGCAGCGCAAAGTGTTCGAGGAATTGCGATGTCGTGCCGTACAAGAGCGGGCGGCCGAGTCCTTCGGCGCGGCCCACGACTTCCACGAGACCGCGCTCGAGGAGCGTGCGCAGGAGGCTGCCCGCCGAGACGCCGCGGATCTCCTCGATCTCGGCCCGGCCGATCGGCTGCCGGTACGCCACGATGGCGAGCGTTTCGAGCGCCGCCCCCGAGAGTCGCTGCGGGCGGGCCGCGAGCTGCGCCTGCTCGATGGTCTCGGTGTATTCGGGCCGCGTGAGGATCTGCCAGCCGCCCGCCACTTCCACGAGCTCCACGCCGTGACCTTCCTGATCGTAATGCTCGCGGATCTCGTCGAGCGCCATGGCGAGGGCCGCGGGCGAGGCGTCGCGATCTAGTACTGCCAGCTCTTCCAGCGGCACGGGGCGGCCGCTCGCGAAGAGCGCGGCTTCAAGCAGCCTGGCCAGCGGCGTCACGACTGATCTCCATCGAAGCAAACGGGTTGGGCTGGATGACGCGAAGCTCGCCGCGCCGCGCCAGCTCGAGCAGGGCGAGCAGCGCCGAGAGTACCTGCCACGGCGCCGCTTCGGGAGACACCACATCACCCCAGCGAACGCACGCGCGGTTGGCCAGCGCGCCGAGGATCACCGTCATCGCTCCGTCCACATCGAGAGCGCGCGCCACGACCTCGTGCACCTGCGGCTCGCGCGAGATCCGCAGCACGCGGTCGACCGCCGCGAAGAGCTCCGGCAGCGCCAGCGCCAGCGGACCGCGAGGAGGGGGCACCGGGTCGCTCGGGCAATAGCCGCGCGAGAAGCGGTTGCGGCGGTCGTCGCCGAGACGCTCCAGCACGTCCACCACTTCGCGCATCTGCTGGTACTCGAGCAGCCGGCGCACCAGCTCCGCGCGCGGATCGTCCCACGCCTCGTCGTCGCCGTGCCGCGGCAGCAGCATCTGCACCTTGATGCGCAGGAGGCGAGCCGCCATCTCGAGATATTCGGCTGCCTCTCCGAGCCCGAGCGTATGGATGCGCAGCAGGAACTGATCGCAGATGCGCGCGATGGGTATGTCGGTGATCTCGACCTGCTCCTCGCGGATGAGCGTGAGGAGAAGATCGAGCGGACCGGAGAACTCGTCCAGCTCTACGATGAACGCCGAGTCGGGCGCGTACTCCGTTGCAGCGAAGGAGTCGGGCGCCTCGAGGGAAGTGGCCGTCACGACGCTCAGAAGCCGCCGTGGAGCAGGAAGGGCCGCAGTCCGCCGAGCGCCACGTTGGACACCAAGCTGATCGGCGCGAACACCAGGCCCGGGGCGAAGAAGAGCACCGCGAAGATGATGATCAGCCCGAAGCGCCCCGCGCGCTGGTACTGCAGCGCCCACGCGGGCGGGAGCAGGTACTTCATCACGTGCGAACCGTCGAGCGGCGGAATGGGCACGAGATTGAAGATCGCGAGGACGATGTTGATCAGCACTCCGTAGAGCATCATGGTCTGCAGCAGGTAGAGCTCCTGCACCGTTCCGCCGGTGCTCCTCCCGACCATCCCGATGATCACCACGAGCGCGACGCACACGAGGGCGATGACGAAATTGACGGCCACGCCGGCGAGGGAGACGATGATGTCTCCCTTCTTGAAGTTACGATAGTTGCGCGGATTGACCGGCACCGGCTTGGCGCCGCCGAACATGAAGCCGCCGACGTAGAACGTCAGGATCGGCAGAATCACCGACATGAACGGATCGAGGTGCTTGATCGGGTTCCACGTCAGTCGGCCGAGCTGATAGGCCGTCGCGTCACCCTGCCTGAGCGCGGCGTAGCCGTGTGCGTACTCGTGCGCCACGATCGAAAAGAGCAGCACGGGTGCGAGCAGGAGGAAAGTGCCTACCTTGTCCAAAGCGACCGGGCGTGGGTGGGGATGGCGGGAGGGGCCGGAAAAAATCCTCGCCTGGGGCGCGCGCTCGGAGCGCTCCGGCATCGACGGCGCGAAAGCTAGCGCAGGGTGGTATCGGTGTCAAAGCCATGCGGCGCCTTGACATCCGTACCGGCCACTTCTAGTTTTCCGCGCTTGCGTCGAAGCCGTGCGGCGGCCCCTCGGGGTCGCGGCGGCCGGAGATGCCCCGCGGGAGCGGATGGGGTGCTCCTCGGCGACATGGAAAACCGTACCGGAGACACTCTTGCCGAATATCAAGTCCTCCAAGAAGGACATGAGAAAGTCGCGCGCGGCCACCGTTCGCAATCGCGCCCAGCGCTCCGCGCTTCGCACCGCCCTCAAGCGGGCCAGCGCACCCGAGGCCACCGATGATCAGCGCCGCAGCGCGGTCACCCTGCTCGACCGTGCAGCGCGCAAAGGGCTCATCCACAGGAACGCGGCGGCTCGCCGCAAGAGCCGCCTGGCCAAGGCCGGCAAGTAAGCCGCACAGCCGTACCGAGACAGCCGAAAGGGGGCGCAGGGCCGCATTCGCGGGCCCTGCGCCCCCTTTTTCCGTCATCCCCGCGGAGGCGAGGGCGAGGATCGCTCCGCCCTCCGCGTCACGCCGCTGAAGCGCCGCCTATAGCGCCGCGAGCTCCGCGCCGCAGCGCTCGCAGTACCACTCCGTGGGGTAGTTCAGCGTACCGCACTCCTGACACTTGAGCGTTTTCACCTGCTCGGCGGCCATCGACTCCTTGGGGCTCACGGCCTCGCCCGAGGAGTGAACCACGCCGGGATCGGCCGCTCCGCTACCGTGCGACGCGCTGGACGCAGAGCCGCCTGCCGCACCGGCGAGCTTTCCCGTCCCGCCCCCGCCCGCCGTGCTCCCCACCGCCGCGTTCTCGCCGCTCGTGCGCGAGTCGGTCATGCTGCGCAGAAACTCGAGATCGTCGAACGGACCGAGCTCCGGCGACCGCTCCACCGACAGGTCGGCATTCGCCTCCTGTGCCTGCGACACCGGAGGCGTGGCCCGCTGCGGCGGCTCGGGCGTCTTCTCGAAAGCGAGCTGCCAGTCATCGGTGCGCCCATCGCCGGTCGGATTCGCGGCGACGGCGGGCGCATCGTGCGGGGCCGGGGCCGGAGCGGAAGTCTCGGCCGGCGGGAAGCTCTCCGCGGCGGCTGCTGGAAGCGGTGAGGCCGCCTGCGGCGCGGGCTCGGGCTTCGGCGCCACCGATGGGATCGCGCCCGCCTCGAGGAGCGTGCGCAGCCGCCCCAGCTCCTGGTTCACCTGCTCGCGCTGCGCGTTCAGCTCCTCGATCGCGGCGCTGGTACGCTCGCGGACCTCGCGCTGCGTCTCGGCTCCGAGCTCGCCCACCGTGGCGCGCAGCTCCGTCTCGGCAGCCTCGTCACGGTGCTTGGCCTCCTCGATCTCGATGGTACCGAGCCGCTCCATGAGCCCCTTCTCGTGCTCCTGGAGTGCCGTGGCGTGCGTGGCGAACTGCTCCACCACGCGCTGCAGGCGAGCGGTGTAATCCGCGTGCACCCGATTGTAGATGTGCTCCGGCGTGGTCGATCGCTTCGACTCGAGAGCCGCTATCCACGCGCGATAACGCTCGCGCTCCTCGAAAAGCGCGGTGACCTGCTCGGTGTCGACTGCTGTCTCCGTCATTACTCTCCCCGCTTGCTCTCGCGAGCCGAGCTCTCGGAATCGGCTCCCTGTACGGCCGGGCGCGAGCGCGCCGGCGAAAGCGCGGCGACCTGCGCGGGCGTCAACTCGTTCACCCGGCCCAGTTGGCGCGCCACCAGCGTGATGCGCGCCGCGTGCTCCAGACTTTCCATTCGCTGATGCGCCACCAGGAGCGTGGGTCCCGTGGTCACGGCTCCGTGGTTCGCCAGCAGAAACGCGTCGTGCGCGCTCATGTACGGCTCACATTCATCCGGCAAGGACGGCGTGCCAGGTGTCGCGTACGGCACCAGGGGAACCACTCCTACCTGCACGATCAGTTCCGGCAGAACGTAGCTCTCCAGTCCCACCCCGGCCACCGCGAATCCGGTGGCCACCGGCGGATGCGCGTGCACCACGGCACCGACATCGGGTCTTCGTGAGTAGATTCTAACGTGTAGAGTGACTTCCGACGAGGGCTCTCGGTAACCGGACACGCGCCGCCCGCCCATGTCGACCACCACGAGATCGTCCGGTTCGACGTCCACTTTGGACATCCCCGTGGGCGTCACCAGCACGGTGTCGTCTCCCAGACGCACCGAGACGTTGCCATCGGGTCCGGCTATCAGCCCACGTTCGTAGAGGCGCCTGCAGGCGGCGACGATCGCCTCGCGCGACGCGCGATCGTCCACCGGACCGCTCACTCCCCCAGGCGGAAGGCCACCCGGCCACCGACTATGGTGTAGATGGCGCGACCGCGGAGCTTGACGCCCGCATAAGGCGTGTTCCGCCCCTTCGAGAGGAACTCCGAGGGGTCCACCACCCACTCGCGCGCCGGGTCGAACACAGTGACGTCGGCCACCGACCCTGCGGCGAGTGTCCCTCCATCGAGGTGGAATAGTCGCGCGGGCCGCGTGGACATCCGGTCGACGAGCGTCGGGAAATCGATGATGCCGGTATCCACCAGCTCGGTCACCACCAGCGCGAGCGCCGTTTCCAGACCGATGATGCCGAACGGCGCATCGGCGAACTCGCGCTCCTTCGCGTCGTAGTGGTGCGGTGCGTGGTCGGTGGCGACGAGGTCTATGGTCCCGTTGCGCAGTGCCTCGCGCAGCGCCTCGACGTCAGCCTCGGTGCGTAGCGGCGGGTTCATCTTCGCGCTGGTGTCGAAGTCGCCCACCGCCGCCTCGGTCAGCGTGAGATGGTGCGGCGTCACCTCGGCGGTGACGTTGATGCCGCGATCCTTCCCCCAGCGGATGAGCTCCACGCTTCCAGCAGTGCTCATGTGCGCCAGATGCACGTGGCCGCCGGTGCGCCGGGCGAGGAGGATGTCGCGGATCACCATGATCTCCTCCGCCTCCGACGGAATGCCGCGGAGACCGAGCCGCGCGCTCATCATCCCTTCGTTCATCGACCCGCCCCTGGCGAGCGTGGGCTCCTCGCAGTGGTCGATGACCGGAATGTCGAAGGCCTGCGCGTATTCGAGCGCGGTACGCATGAGATGCGCGCTCACGACCGGCTTCCCGTCGTCGCTCACGGCCACCGCGCCGGCTCCCATCATCTCGCCGAACTCGGCGAGCGCTTCGCCTCGCTGTCCCACCGAGATGGCGCCGATGGGATAGACGCGCGCCGCCTCGGCGCGGATTCCCTGGCGAATGATGAAGCCTACCGCGGCCTGGTTGTCGGTGACGGGCTCGGTGTTCGGCATGGCGCAGACGGCGGTGAAACCGCCCGCCGCGGCCGCCCGCGCGCCGGTCGCCACCGTTTCCACATCTTCCCGCCCCGGTTCGCGGAGGTGGCAGTGTACGTCTATGAAGCCTGGCGAGACGAAGAGCCCGGAGCAGTCGATGACATCGGCGCCGTCCGGTGCGCCGAGCGAGCTCGCGACCGCCTCGACCCTGCCGTCGCGGAGGAGCACGTCCGCGATCTCGTCGCGACCGGCCGAGGGATCCAGCACGCGTCCTCCGCGCAGGAGAATGTCGCGCACACCCGCTCCGCCCGCGGCCTGCCCAGCTCCCCCGGTCACCTCTCCGCTCCGGGTGCCGACGCCTTGGCCGATTCCGCCAGCTCCGGGCGCCCGCCCGCGAGCAGGTAGAGCACCGCCATCCGAACCGCTACTCCGTTGGTAACCTGATCGAGAATCACGCTGTGGGGGCCATCGGCGACATCGGAATCGATCTCGACGCCGCGATTCATCGGCCCGGGGTGCAGGATGAGAATGTCGCGCGGCGCCTTCTCGAGGCGCTCGCGCGTTATGCCGAAGACACGATTGTATTCGCGGAGCGACGGTATGTAGCCCGCCTGCATCCGCTCGAGCTGGAGGCGGAGAATGTTGAGCGCCTCCGCCCACTCGATCGCCTCCTCCACGCGCTTGAACACCGTAACGCCGAACTCGTCGATTCCCCAGGGAAGGAGCGACTTCGGGCCGCACACCGCCACCTCGGCGCCCAGCTTCCGGAGGCCCCAGATGTTGGAGCGTGCCACGCGCGAGTGCAGCACGTCGCCCACGATGCAGATGCGCCGGCCGCTGAGATCGCCATAGTGATCGCGCAGAGTGAGGATGTCGAGCAATCCCTGCGTGGGGTGCTCGTGCGTCCCGTCGCCGGCGTTGACCACGTTGCTCTCGATACGGTCGGCGAGGAAGCGCGCCGCGCCGGAGGCGCCGTGGCGGATGACGACCATGTCGATCCGCATCGCTTCCAGATTGCGCGCGGTGTCGACCAGCGTCTCGCCCTTCTGCACGCTGGAGCCCACGGAGGCGACGTTCACCGTATCGGCCGAGAGCCGCTTCTCCGCGAACTCGAAGGAGATGCGCGTACGCGTGGAAGACTCGAAGAAGAGATTGACGATGGTCTTGCCGCGCAGCGCCGGCACCTTCTTGATGGCGCGCTCGCTGATCTCCTTGAACGGCTCGGCGGTGTCGAGGATGAGGCGGATCTG